>NZ_JBFHGK010000014.1:0-92098 GCF_041583155.1 Mariniflexile sp. | reverse complement strand
TATGTACAAAGTAGAGGACATTATGTAGTAATCCCACCTAGAGTAGGGTTTAGAATAAACGTTTTACCTGCAAATTTTGTACGAGTTAGTTTTAGCAATTTTAACTACTTTTTTGTTGAAGGCATATTTTATATCCAAAATCAGAATCAATATGAAGTGGTAGAACCAGCCATAGGAACCGTGGTTTATCAACTTCCCGATGATTATGAAAAAGTGGTGATTGACGGGTTAACGTATTACGAATATGCGAATATACTTTATGAAAAAATTCAAATAAATGGCACAAGAGCCTACGAGGTTGTAGGTATCATTGATATGGAATAAAAAATTAAATTTGGTTAGTGAATTGGTTATTTAGTTGTTAAGGAGGTTTTTAAATAAAAGAAACCTCCTTATCTTTTTTATAAAAAAACAAGTTTTAAAAATAAATCCATCAAGTAATTATGTGTTCACCAAGCATTTTTAAAACGATGAAGCTTTTCCTAATAAAGATATTTTTATGAATATTAATCTACTAAGTTGCTATGGCTTTAAAAGAGATAAAGCTTATCTTTGAGATAGAATAACCATAACCTACAGTAATTGCAAAACACATTAATAAAAAACTTCACAATATCCGATATTGTTGAAATAATTGGCGATAATCCTCAAAAGGATAGCGATTTGCATGTACACATATCTAAAAATAAATTTGAAGTAATTCCGTTTTCTCATCCATTTCGTGGTGGCAACTATTCCTTTTTATTAGTAATTCAAGGTGAACTAAAAGTGCAATTAAATCTTATTAATTATACGATAGGAGAAAACGAGATGATTGCAATTAAACCCCAAACAGTTATTCAAGCACTCGATATGAGTAAACATTTGGAAGTTGTTTGTATTAGTTTTACAGTGGATTTTATTCTTAAAAATGCTTTTAAAAAATCTGAATTTGATGCTCTAGATTTTTTTACCGCTAATAGTATCCCTAAATTAAAATTATCTAACGATGATAAAGATACAACCTTAACGCTAGCAAAATTATTAGCTAAAACCAATGCGGCCGATGCAGCCGATATTCCCTTTAGGGATGAATTAACTTACCATACATTTGATTTGTTAATGTATCATTTTGGATCGCTGTTTACGATAGCTTATCCAAATTTAGAGGCGGAATTGACCAGACAAGAAGAATTAACACTACGGTTTTTAAAAATCTTAAACGATAATTTTAAAAATGAACATTCAGTACAGTTTTATGCGGACATTTTGTGCTTAACTTCCGGGCATTTATCTAAGGTTTTAAAAGAGGTTTCCGGGAAAACTGCAGGTCAATTAATAGATGATGCAATCATTATGGAGGCCAAAATACTTCTTAATAATCCGTCTTTAAGTATTTCTCAAATAGCCTATGAATTGAAATTTAGCAATCAATCCTTCTTTGGAAAATATTTTAAAAAGAACACAGGGATTTCGCCTTCACAGTATAGAAAAGGCAATTAACATTAAGTTGTTAATCTGAAGTTGTTAGGATTAATTAAAATACCTGATTTTGACCAAAATGAACCTTTTTTTGACTAAAATTTAGTAGTTTTAAATCCTTACTTTTGGTTGTAAAACATTAAATTTAATTATGAACATTTTAGTCGCCACAAATTTTTCAAAATTATCAGACAACGCGGTAATGTATTCTGCATCGCTAGCTATGGAGTTTAAAACAAAGCTCATTATTTTTAATGCATTCCAACTATCTACTCATGCTTCAAATGCTAGATTATCAGGAGCATCAGTAGAAGTTTTGATAGAGAATAATAGGAGCAGGCTAGAAAAATTAGCTTTAGATATAATGGAGAAGTTTGATATTAAAGTGGAATATAAATGTAGTTTTGTTAGTTTGGATCAGGAAGCTGAACGTTTGATGGAGGCATACAATAGTCGTCTTTTGGTTATTGGTATGTCACCTAAATCAATGGAGCAAAATTTACTTGGCAACCCAACTACAACTTTAATAAGTATGAAACGTTTTCCTGTTTTGGCTGTTCCAATTGATGCAAAGTATGCTGGAATTAAAAATATTCTATTTGCTTGCGATTTGTTAGCAGGTATTCCATTAAAAACATTAGCAAAATTGCGCGAATTAGCAATTATGTTAAATGCTAAAGTTACCGTTTTTTATGTTGAACAAAAAGTAAATGAATTAAAAGCAATTGCTAAAGACGAAATTAATAATGAATTGGAGGATGTTACTATTTTATACAAGAATGTAAAATCTAATACTGTTATTGAAGCTATAGAAACGGAACTTAAAAAATCTAAATCTGATTTATTAGTAATGATGCCCAGAAAATATGGTTTTTGGGAGTCTATAATGCATAAAAGCAAAACTAGAGTTATGGCTTCAGGATTAAATATTCCATTACTTTCAATTCCTATAGAATAACCCTAAAACTATAAATTTAGTTTTTAATTTAACAAACCTTAAAATTCCTTTTTTTTGACCAATTACACCCTTTTATAGACCTTTTAAAATTCTTAACATAGGTTGAATTTTGTAGAGTAAATTAAAACAACCAATACTCACAATATTAAAACCTATGAAACAAATAGTCACTCTAGCAACATTAGCACTTTTATTAGTTAGTTGTTCAGATAAAAAAGAAAAAGCAAAGGACGTATCGATACCTAAAGTCATAACTAAAGAAATAAAAACATCTGCTGATACTGAAGTTCTAAAATATAGCGGAACTATTGAAGCAGATAACACGGTGTCTTTGGGATTTTCTGTCCCAGGAAGAATAGCGAATGTATATGTACAAGAGGGACAGAAAGTCAGCAAAGGACAATTATTAGCATCCATAGATGTTACCACCTTTAAAAATGCATTCGATATTGCCAATGCAGGCTTAGAGCAAGCTAACGACAACTTTAAAAGACTTAATAGTTTATATCAAAAAGGTAGCTTGCCAGAACGTGATTTTATAGCTATTAAAGTTGCTGTAGCACAAGCAAATGCAAATAAAAACTTGGCAGCCAAAAACTTATCGGACACCAAATTATATGCACCCTTTTCAGGGTTAATTACTGCAAAAATGACCGAAATTGGAGCTACTGCCGCTCCCGGAATTCCCGCCTTTACTATAATGAAAACAGATCAGGTTTATGCTAAAGCATCCATTACCGAATCTGAAATATCGAAACTTAAGATAGGTAAAAATGCGCAAGTAGAAATTCCTTCTATGAACGAAACATTTCTTGGAACTGTTGCAATTGTTAACCCTAGCGCCGACGCATTAACCAGAACCTTCAATGTAAAAGTAAGAGTAGATAATGCCGAAGGTAAACTGCTACCAGGCATGATTAGCACTATTAAAATTGAAACAGGCAGTACCATTAATGTTATTAGTATTCCTTCGGAAAGCATTGTAAGAGACGCTAATGATATCATGTATGCCTATGTAATAAAAGATAAGAAAGCCATTAAAAAGAGAATATCGGTGGGAGGTTTTAAAGGAAACGAAATCATCATTACTAATGGATTATCCGTGGGTGATAAAGTTGTTACAGCTGGAAATAAAAATTTAAGAGACGGACAAACAGTAGCACTATAATTCCCACTGAAAGATGAAAAAAGTAAAGATAAATTTTATAGAAGCCGCAATGAAGTACCACCAGGTAACCATTGTGATGACTGTATTGTTAATGATTTTAGGAATTTACGCCTTAGCTACCATGGCGAGAAGCGAAGACCCAGAAATTACAGTCAGAAAGGGGCTGGTGGTCGCTGCTTTTCCAGGTGCCGATGAAATTCAAGTAGAGCAACAATTAACAAATCAATTAGAGCAATATTTATTTGGTTTTGAAGAAGTAAGAAAAGAAAAAACAATTTCAGAAACTAAAGAAGGTCAAGTAGTTATTACTGTTGAGTTAAATGAAAACGTAAAAGATACCGATGGATTTTGGGCCAAATTACAACATGGTTTGAATACCTCATTTAGACTAAATTACACATTACCATCAGGCATTATAGGCCCTATTGTTAATAGTGATTTTGGAGATGTTGTAGCACAAATGATTACTGTTTCGGCACCAGGTCGTACCTATGCTGAAATTGAAACCTATTTAGATAAACTTGAAGACGGATTAAAAACCATAAATGAAACTTCTAAAATTAAACGCTACGGTGGACAAAAACAACAGATTTATGTGACTGTTTCAGATGAAAAAATGCGTCAATATGGATTTGATTTTTCTACCATAGCACAAGTCATTCAAATGCAAAACAGTATAGGCTATTCTGGAGAAATTACTCTAGAAAATTCTAAAGCCTCTGTATTTGCAAAAAATCAATATAAAAATGAAGCAGATTTAGCTAATCAAATCATATACAGCAACCCCAATGGCAAAGTGGTTCGCTTAAAAGACGTTGCAAGCATTGAGCGCAGATATGAAGAGGTTTCGAGTTATATAAAAGTAGGCGACCAAAAAGTAATGATGTTAACGGTGGAAATGCAACCCGGGAATAACATTGTACAATTTGGAGAAAAGTTAAAAGAAAAAATAGAAATTGTAAAACAACAATTGCCACAAGATGTGGTTATTAGCACAATTGTAGATCAACCAGAAGTTGTAAAAGGAAGTATAAGTCATTTTATGCTGGAGTTTGTCATTGCAATTCTAGCTGTAATTATTGTGGTAATTTTATTATTACCATTTAGAGTAGCCATCGTTTCTGCAGTTGCCTGTCCAATAGCAATAATTATCACTTTCGGAATTTTAAATATTATCGGGATAGAAATTCATCAAGTTACTTTGGCTGCCTTAATAATCGTTTTGGGAATGGTGGTAGATAATGCCATCGTTGTTGTAGATAATTACATTGAAAAACTAGATGAAGGTGTTGATCTCTGGACGGCCGGTTGGCAAAGTGCTACCCAGCTTATGGTGCCTATTTTCACAGCAACTATGGCTATAATTTTTGCTTTTTTGCCATTAGCATTTTTCTTAAATGGTATCGCAAAAGAGTTTATCCAAGCTTTACCAATAGCCGTAGCGGTAGCCTTATTCGCATCGTTATTAGTAGCGCTTTTATTAACACCTTACATGTGTTATGTATTTATAAAAAAGGGGTTAAAACATAAAGTAAGCGATGGTAACAAAAAGAGCTTGTTAGATAAATTACAGCATGTATTTAATAACAGTTTAGATTTTAGTTTTAAATGGCCAAAAACCACCCTATTATTTGGTGTATTATCTATTGTTTTAGCCATGATAGTTGCTACGGGCTTAGAACAGGAATTATTTCCAACGGCCGAAAGAAATCAATTTAACATTGAAGTTTGGTTACCAAATGGCTCTAGTTTGCAGCAAACGGATGCCATAGTTAAACGTATAGAAAATGAAATTAAGGATGATGATAGAGTAGTGGGTTTAGCTAGTTTTGTAGGTGAAGGTTCTCCAAGATTCCATGCTACTTATGCACCCGAATTTCCACGAAAAAACTTTGCACAAATATTCATTACAACTAAAGGAGCAGAAGCAACTCAGGAGTTGGCAGATGAGTTTATTAAAAAGTTTGAAGGATTTATTCCTGATGGTTATATAAGAATAAGACAATTATCATTAAAAGAAACTCCCGCACCAATTGAGGTTAGAATTGTAGGTGAAGATTTAAACAAACAAAAACAAGTATCCGAAGAAGTAAAAGCAATTTTAGAAACTGCGGAAGGAACCAATTGGGTAAGAACTTCGTATGAAGACGATTATTATGGCGTAAAAGTAAATTTAAATGATGATAAAGCGAATCGATTAGGAGTTACCAATGCTATGGTTTACAAAACGTTAGGTGCTGGCTTAAAAGGATATCCCGTATCTAATTTATATGAAGGTGATAAGTCTATTGATATTTTATTGCGCTATGATGTTAAAAATCGTGAGAATATTAACGATTTGGGTAACCTGAGTATTTCCACACTTTTTGGCACTAAAGTACTTTTAAAAGAAGTGGCAAGCATCACTCCCGAATGGCATACAGGTGCCATTACTCACAAAAACGGATTAAGAACCTTAACGGTTAGGTCTGAAACCCAAATGGGAATTAAAGCGGCTACCATTCAAAAGGACATCATGCCCAAGATTAAAGATTTGGATTTACCAGAAGGCATCTCCATTAATTATGGCGGGGAATATGAAAGTACAAATGAAACCACACCTCATATGATGGCTTCTTTAGGCATAAGTTTAATACTTATTTTCTTGGTTCTACTATTTCAGTTTAAAGATTTTACAAGAGTATTAATTGTTTTGTCAACCTTTCCCTTAAGTTTATTAGGCGCATTTCTGGGCTTATTTTTAACCGGAAACCCTATAGGTTTTACAGCATTTATGGGCATAATAAGTTTAATTGGAATTGTGGTTAGAAACGGTATTATTCTGGTGGATTATGCCGACGAATTAGTGCTGGAACACGGGTATTCCGTTAAAGCTGCAGCTAAAGCATCTGGAAAAAGACGTATGCGCCCCATTTTCCTAACATCCATTGCAGCTGCTGTTGGTGTTGTTCCTATGATTGTAGGTAAATCGCCCCTTTGGGCACCTTTGGGAAGTGTTTTGGCAGTCGGTTTGATTGTATCAATGGTTTTAACCTTATTTGTAGTGCCTATTCTGTATTACAAATTTGTTAATCCACAACTTGATGCTGTACATCCGCGTAGTGATGCAGAAGAAATTGAAACTATCTTATACAAACCAAAACGAAATAGAACAATTCGAAAATTGGAAGTTATCAAACATAAATTCGAAAAACGAATCCATCGTAAAAATTAGATTAGAGCGCTACTGTTTCCAAGATTAATAGCATTACAAAGTATCTTAAATAGGAAGCAGTAGCATCTATTTCAAAATTAATATTCAAAAAAAAACATGAAAACACATATCTATATTCTATACATAGGTTTATTATTTGCTTGTATTCCTTTTCAAAATATAAAGGCTCAGAATCCATTATTGAGTTTGGAAGAAGCCAAATCCATGGCCTTACTTAACAATAAAAAAATAAAAAAAGCTTCACAAAACATTGAAGCCGCTAAGGCTGCAAAAGCATCTATTTATGCGTCCGATAAACCTTTTGTAGAAGCCAACGCCATAGGTATGCATCTAGGCGAACCTATAAGTTTATTAATTCCAGAATATAATGCAAGTGCAACTTTAGGTGTATCGCAGGTTATTTATGCAGGTGGAAAAATTAATAAAGCAAAAAAAATAGGGAGTTCTGCAGTCGATTTGTATTCAGCACAAAAAGAATTAACCGATAGCGAAGTATTATTGGAAGTTGAAACCACCTATTGGCAAATAGTGAACGTTAAAGGCAAGGTTGAATTAGCTGAAAAATATAAAGCCTTGTTAACGGAACTACTTAAGGATTTAACCAATTTATTTGAGGCCGGAATTATTTATAAAAATGATGTGTTACAGGTAAGTGTTAAATTAAATGAAGCTGAATTAAACCTTACCAAAGCCACCGATGGTTTAGCCATATTAAAACTAAAAATGGCACAACTTATAGGTATGGCCAATACTAATTTTATGGTTGAAGATTCCATTACTAATGAAGCTGATTTGACTAATGAAATATCTCATACAGAAGCGATAGAGAATCGACCTGAAATAAAAATGCTAAGAAACGCCGTTGAAATTGAAGAGTTGCAAACCAAAGTATTGCAAGCCGACAGAAAGCCAACGATTGCCTTAAATGTAAGCGGTTTATATGCCACCGGAGAACATATTAATTTTTCGGATGGTACAAATGATATGACGACTTATTATGGTTTGTTAAGTGTACATATTCCTGTTTTTGATTGGGGAAGCAGAAAGCAAAAAGTAAAAGAGCAAAAGTTTAAAACAGAAGCACAAAAATTAGAATTAGAAGAGACTGAAGAATTATTATTAATTCAAATTGAAAACGCTTATTTGGAATTACAGCAAGCTCTAAAACGTGTAGAAATTACAAAGAATTCATTAGCGCAATCAGAAGAAAACCTAAGGTTAAATGAAGATCGTTTTGATGCAGGCACTGTTATCGGGAAGGATTTATTAGAAGCACAAGTGCTTTGGCAACAAGCTTATTCTGAGGTTATTGATGCAAAGGCACTGTTTAAAATTAGTGAAGCGAATTACAAAAAGGTTGTTGGTAACTTACATTGAATCTAGAAATAAAACATCATTCCAATGTGTGGAAGCAAAAAAAATATCATCATTCAAAAATCTTGTAATTTGTTTTTTAACTACGGTATTCAGCATATTACGATGGATGATATCGCAACCGAATGTGGTGTTTCTAAAAAAACCATCTATAAGCATTTTGAAAACAAAACTGATTTATTGCACAAGGTCATCAAAATAAAAGCTGAAGAATTAAAACAATTAATTAAAAATAATCAATTAAAAAATTTAAATCCTATTGAAGAATTATTATTGTTTTTTAAACATATAAATCATTTAGCACTTCATATGTCACCAACTTTTGGTAAGGAGTTAAAACAATTTCATTCTAATATTTTCATTGAGGTTTACCGATATAAAAACAGTATCGTTTTGCCTTTTGTAATTGAAAATATAAAAAAAGGTAAAAACGAAGGTTTATATAAAGCAGATTTAGACCCCGAAGAAATTTGCTATTCTTTTGATAATGTATCAAAAATAATTTTTACCGATGGCTTCTTATCCGTTACCAACAAAAAGTCAATAGATTTTATAAATTCGCTCTTTATGTATAGGTTAGTTTCTGTTAAAGGATTGGAATATTTAAAGGGTGTCAATACCTCTATTGTGTAAATTAAAAACTTAAAAAAAACATTTAAAAAGTTAATTAATATATATTCAAAATGAAACCCATTTAACTTGAAGGTTTGTTCTCTATTAGCCTTTTAAAAAAAAATTAAGGCTACAACTGATTTTTCTCATGTTTAGTTGTTAATTATGCCGTTACTTTTACTGCTTGCAAAAAAAGCTTTAGCATTCTATAATCCGAAGAAGTAAAGGGACAATTGGAATAAAATTAAATTTAACAAATGAAAAGAGCATCTCTTCTAGCAATCATATTAACAACCTCATTTACAGTCATATCTCAAAATAAAGATTTTAATTCCATAGTAAAAATAGGTGGGTTTATTAGTACCGATGCCAGTTTAACAACACGACAAACTGTAGAGGCAAGAGATGAAGTTTTGCTAATTCTTGCACCACAACCCATAAAATTAGATAGTGAAGGTAATGATATTAACGATACACCTTCCTTTAATTTTTCAACTTTAAGCACAAGAATTAATGCGAAAATCACAGGTCCGGATGCTTTTGGTGCTAAAACAATGGCTTTTATAGAAGGTGATTTTTTGGGAATAAACACCGATACAAAGTATAGTTTTAGGCTACGACATGCATTTATAAAATTAGATTGGGAAAAAACACAATTATTAGTGGGTCAGTATTGGCACCCAACATTTATAACAGAATGCTTTCCTGGAAATGTAACCTTTGGTGCAGGAGTGCCATTTAATCCGTTAGGTAGAAATCCGCAATTTAAGTTCACATATCAAGTAGGTAAAGTTGCCTTAAGCTTTACCCAACTTACTAACGGACATTTTACTAACAAAGGCGTTTTAGACTCACAAATAAATGCCTTAATACCCGAACTTCATTTGCAGGCACAATATAAAACGCCTCACTTTGTTGGTGGAGCAGGTGTAGGGCATAAAATATTACGACCAGAAATTGTAACTGCAAACGATTACGTTACCAAAGAACGCATTCATAGTAATACCGCTTTTGCTTATGCCAAATTTACAACTGCACCATTTACTTATAAAGTCTACAGTATTTTTGGTCAGAATAACGATAACCTAGTAATGATGGGGGGATATGCTGCAATAGATAAAGTATACACCCAAGACCAAATAACCAAAGGCATAGTAGAATATACCCCTTACAATACACTTTCCGGATGGTTAGATATTCATACCAACGGAAGTCAAATTATAGCAGGTGTATTTGCTGGTTATTCTGAAAATTTAGGTGCATCAAAAAAAGTGGATATCAATAGCTATACAGGAAGATGGGGTAATGTAAAAGACATGATGCGCGTTTCTCCACGACTTGTTTTTGTTTCAGGCAAAACAAGTATTGGTACCGAAATAGAATATTCTTTGGTGAACTACAATAAAGGCGATAGCAATGGCCAAACCAATGAAGAAATAACGGGTTACGACAGCTATGGTAAAGTCACTAGCTATGAAGCTGCAGATAATGTTAAACTTTTATTGAATTTTACGTATTACTTTTAATGCTTTTATGCTACCAACCATCAATTACACATTGCATGGTATATGGGCTGGTTTCAGATAGTGGTAAATCTTGAAGCGATTCACCTAATAAATTTCCGCTAGCAACACCCGTAACATTTTTAAACCTGTAAGACCAGCAATATCTTAAACTAGGATATTCGACTGAATAAGTAACTAGATTATCGATCAAAACAAGGTTATCAAAATCACTGAAAGCCATAAAATAGCCCAAAAATTGATTTCTTCGTACATCTGCATCCGAACTGTCATACATATACATACCACAGCTATTACAAACGTTTTCGTGAATATAGGTTACTCTGTTATGACCTTTATCTCCACCACTAGAATATTGAATATAACCTAATCGGCCATTTACTGAACCGGTAGACATAGTAATCGTGTTTCTAGCAATAATATTATGGGTTTTATGCCAACTTACAATCGGACCATCAACATAAGTGTTCTCATCACCTTGTTCCATGATATTATCTAAAATAAAGACATTTTCACCGGTGGCATTCACAATATCTCCACCAGTGTTATGATGAAAATAGTTGTTTTGAATTAAAATATCCTCATCAACACGTCCTGGGCCTTCAATATCAATACCAAATTGTGGACTCGTACCATTTATATGATGGATTTCATTATCTGTAATTTTAATTCGTAAACCTCCAACAATTGAAATTCCTTGGCGTCTGTTGTTATAGATATTGTTATTTATAAAAGTAACATCATTGGAGTCTAAAACTAATGAACCATCACCCGTAACATCCCTAATTTCCATATTTTCAATTAATACCTGGTTATTATCCCAAACACAAATGCCATGACCTTCATCATGCGACGTTGCAGCATCATTACTTCGTGGTGCATAAACATGTGTATCTCGGTCGCCTTTTATTATACCATTACGCACGGTAATATTATCGCCATTTAAACGTAATACACAATAATTCCACTTATCATTGGTATCAATTTCCAAAATAGCATCTGCACTAAATACAAATTCAGTATTACTATAAATTTCAATACCACCTTGGTAAATGCTGTTTACATCTTCTCCTACTAAATAATTACCTGCGGGCAAGTTAACTTTTGTAAACCCCTCATTATGTGCCCAATCTATGGCTGCCTGTAAATTTGCTGTGGTTTTTGTGGCATTCGTTCGGTTACTTGGGATGTCCCATTCCAAAATATCGATGGTATACTCTTTGGGGTTTAAAGTAGTGGGTAATTGTACATCAAAAAGCACAATAGGTAATCCGTTAGCATCTAATTCTTCAGCTTCTACATCATTGGATAGATTCAAATCATCATTATCATTAAAACAAGAATTTAAAAGAAAGGAAGACAAAAAGAGTAGGTAATAGGCTTGGATTTTCATGGGGATATTTTAAAAGTATTTAATGTTTGTGAGCGCTAATTTTTGTTACAATGACAATACGCATCCATGGAATTGATTTGTTATTTTCCTGTTTAGGTTTAGGTAATAATATACGTTAAGGATTGTTCTTTAGATTGTACAATACTTTATTTTATGAAAAAAAGAAGATTTATTATCTTTAAAATGAAGCTCTGTAAACTTTAAGAAACAGATGTACTATTAAAAATATAAGATGTTCATTTATAAATAAGTGAAAACAGTTGTTACTTTTTTTATATCTTAGAAAAGCTGTATTTACCAGGATATTTTAACAAGAAATCAAAAATTAAATTCCCATAATATGTTACAACATGTTTTATTAGAACGCGACATTTACGCATCAGAAGAACACAAAATGATGCAAACCATGATTCAGGATTTTATTAAAAATGAAATACTCGATCACATGGATGAATGGGAAAAAAATGGTATGGTTTCTCGTGCTATTTGGGAACGCGCAGGAGCTTTAGGCTTACTATGTATTGATATGCCCGAAGCCTATGGAGGCACAGGTTTAGATTTCAGTTTTAGTGCTCTTTTTATTGAAGAATTAGGAAGAGAAGGTATTACAGGTCCAGGGTTTTCATTGCATTCTGATATTATTGCACCCTACCTTTTAAAGTACGGCACCGAAGCACAAAAACAAAAATATTTGCCTCCAATGGCTACAGGCAAAATTATTACCTCTTTAGGTATGACAGAACCTGATTGTGGTAGCGATCTTAAAGCTATTAAAACCACAGCTGTGGATAAAGGTGACCATTATTTGGTAAACGGACAAAAAACCTTCATTACCAATGGGTATATGAGTGATATGTCCATCGTTGCTGTAAAAACCAATGTAGGCTCAGAAAAAGAAGGTGTGTCATTATTAATTATGGAAAGCGCTTGGGAAGGTTTTGAAAAAGGCATTCCATTCAAAAAGATAGGTATGAAAGCACAGGACACCTGCGAGTTGTTTTTTGATAATGTAAAAGTGCCTAAAGAAAATTTATTAGGAGAAGAAGGACAAGGATTTAAAATCATGATGACAGAATTAGCCAGAGAACGCTTAACCGTTGCGCTAAACGCTATTGGTGGAGCAGAAGGTGCTATTGAAAAAACCATTGCTTACACTTCTTCTAGAAAAGCTTTTAAACAACCCATTGCTGCATTCCAAAACACACAATTTAAATTGGCAGAATGTGCTACCCAATTACAAATACATCAAGCTTTTTTAGATCGTTGTACTTTATTACTGGCAAAACATGAACTCACCGCTGAAAGTGCTTCTATGGCGAAATATTCGGCAACCGAAATGCATAACAAAGTAGTTGATGAATGCTTACAACTATTTGGTGGTTATGGTTACATGTGGGAATATCCCATTGCCCGTATGTACGCAGATAATCGCGTTGCTAGAATATATGCAGGAACTAACGAGATTATGAAATTACTGATAGCTCGTGGCTTGTTTAAAGAATTGTTTCAAGAGATAAAGGCACAACACAAAAGGTAATTATTCCGCATTTTTCCAAGCGTCTTGTAAAAAATCTAAGTCTTTTTTAATGCGTTTTAATACTTCTTTTTTATCAATTGAAATTTTAGTAAGTCCTTTTTCTGCACCACCCAAATCATATTCCACGTGAAGTGATACTGGAACATTTATTTTATAGGCTTTCAACAAAGAAAAGTAACGTTTAAAATCAACCATCCCTTCACCACATGGCACATTAATGGGCTCCCATTTTCCATTCACAACACCCCATTTAACATCTTTTAAAACAATAGAATTGATAAAAGGCTGAATAACTCTTAATCCAAGTTCCCAACTTTCACCACCCTCAATAACGGCATGCCTTATATCATATTGGCTACCTAAAAACTTGTTTTTTGTCCCCTCCAAAATTGGAATTAAATCCCAAATAGGCGCACCAACATATTTACCCGAAATATTTTGATAGCCACCAACAATACCAAACTTTTCATTTAACAACTCTAATTCTTTTGCTTGTTTAGCAAAAAGGGCTTGACTTTCTTTAATAGATTTATTTTCAGGATAGGTTAACCAAGCCGAACGATAATGCGTGAAACCTAGTTTACTTGCCGTTTCTAAAACTGTTTTTTGAACTAAATTTTTAGCATCCCAAACATTGGTAGACATCATTTGTATGTTTAGCCCATACTTTTTCATTGCTTCAACAGCCTTAGGTAAATCTGTTTCTACTTGTTCTGGCAATACATGCCCTTTTGGTCGTACCGTTAAATCAATACCATCAAAACCCATGTCTGCAGCGGCAGCCGACATGTCGTTATAATCCAAAAATTGTAAATGTTTTGAAAACAAATGCACATTAAGGCGCTCAGGTAAAGATGAATCTGTTGGATTTATGTCATTTTGGAAAGACATTAGCGGAATACTTGCTAATCCTAAGGCAGAAATTTTAGCAAATTCTCTTCTAGAAAAATTAGTTGGAAGCTTACTCATTTTATACTGTAAATTGGAAATGAAATTATCCTATGAAGATACTATTTTTTTAAATGGATTATGAAATTAGATTGATAAAAATAAGTAGTTGTTATATTTATACATTACTAAAATGTATGACGCTGTTCTTCTGTAGACGAAGCATTTAATAATTGATGAAAGGCCTTAATATTATTAAAATTAGAAGTTATTGCTCCAGAAGCTGCAATACCCGAAATACCTGTTTTTAAAATTGCTAAAACATCTTCAACCGTAATACCACCAACACCAATAATAGGTGTTTTGGTATTTAAAGTTTCTACAATTGCGGTAAAACCATCTAAACCTAAAATAGCAGGTAAATTAGCCTTAGTAGTTGTAAATCTAAAGGGGCCTAAACTTATATAATCTACTTCCTTACTAAGTAAAGCTTCACAATCATTTAAGTTATTAGCAGTTCCTCCAATCATCTGCCAGGTATATAGATGCTTTCTAACAAGCATAGGGCAGGCATCTGTTTTTCCTAAATGTACACCATCAGCTTTAATGGCTTTGGCAATTTTAAAATCATCATTAATAATTAATCTAGTTTGAAAATGGGAAGTGATTTCCTTTGCAGCCTCAGCGGTTTTTAAATATTTTTTTTCTGAAACATTTTTTAAACGTAGTTGTACTAATTCGGCACCAGAAGTACAGGCCTTTTGTATGTTTTCCAAATGTTCTTTTGGAGAAATGCCTTGAGATATGTAATGTAATTTCGGTATAATCATATGAAAAACGATGGTGAGTTGCTAATTATTCGTGTTTGCTAAGAGACTTTCCATTGCATAAAACAATCGGTTTTGAGCATTATGCTGTGATCCAAAAATAGAACGAAACAATTCGCCCGTTTCTGTAATCAGCAACCATTGTGGTGTACCTTCAGCATTAAATTGATCGAAAACCTTGTGATGTTTATCTATATAAATAGGAAACGGAACCTCACCGCTTGTAAATATACTTTTAATATTGGCTTTTGTACCTTCTCTATTCACAAAATCGGCATGAATGCCTATTACTTGTATAGATGGATATTGCTGTTGAAACTTGTAAGCCAAAGGAATAGCACGTCCGGTGCAGCCCAAACAATCGTTGTTGTAAATTATTAGTAGCAGAATCTTATTTTTGTAAGTAGATATTAAATCGACCGCTTTACCATCTAAATCTAAAACAGGTATGGATTGTACAAAACTATGCATTATTGGATTTATCTTTATAGGAATGATTGCAAATTTAGGGATTTAATCCGGCAGATAGGTAATGTTTTTACCAAGCTTCAATAATTAAAGCAGGACTATCCAAATCATAGGCAACCTGA
The DNA here is from genome assembly GCF_041583155.1 of Mariniflexile sp. Lineage (GTDB taxonomy): Bacteria > Bacteroidota > Bacteroidia > Flavobacteriales > Flavobacteriaceae > Mariniflexile. The sequence continues at coordinate 76,553 of NZ_JBFHGK010000014.1, read as the reverse complement.
TTAAAATTGCCAAAGAAATTACAATTATTAAAATCTGCATTTTTCAATAAATCTGCTAATTGATCTTGTAAAAGTGGCAATAAAGAAATACTGTTTTCAATGAGCTCTTGAGTTGTTTTAACTGTTAATCGGGTATTAAAATCGATTTTATTCTCAGATTTTCTATAACTATAATAACGCTCAAAAACAATGTCTTCGTTGTCTATAAGCGGTAATTGTGTTATGTTTTTTGAAAGCACTTTATCATAATTAACAATTTGCAGCAATAGTTTGCCACTTGATTTAAGGATTACCCGTGCTTGCTTTAAAAAATCGACTACAGCATCAAAAGAACTTAAATGTACTAATGTGTTTCCAAAACAAATAATGCCATCTATCGTATTTTTATCCTTAATTGTATTCAAATCTAGCATACTTAGCTGTTGAAATTGAATGGTATTTAACGTGCTTTTTGTGTTTCGTAAAGCAGCCTGTATCATTTCAAAATCCATATCAATTCCAAGTATATGTTTGTAGTAGGAACCTAATTCAAAAGAAAGTGTTCCAATACCACAACCAACATCAATAATGTTACTATCAGGATTGGGTATTTTTGATTTAATAAATTCAATTTGTTGAACATTAATTTTAAAAATATGATGATAATAAGGAGCAATTTGTTGATAGAAACTCATGATTGGGTATTTAATTTTTAAGGCAGGCTATTTATATGAGTTTTATTAAATTTAAAACTACTTTATTTAACTAATAAATTTTCATAAAACAACACAATCAATTGATTTAAAATAAGTTAAATCAATCTATCTCAACATAGGCTCCAAGACTTCCCAAACATTTTTAGCTAATAGTTTATGACCTTCTTTTGTAGGATGAATACCATCTGCCTGATTTAATTCTGCAACACCACCAACATTTTCTAACAAAAACGGAATTAATTGCAAGTCATTTTTTTTAGCCAATTCGGGAAATATATTTTTAAATTCTGTTGTATAATCTTGCCCCATATTAGGTGGAATTTGCATACCTGCTAGAATGATTTTAGTAGATGGATATTTATTTCTTACAGCATCTATAATAGCTTGTAAGTTTTCTTTGGATTGTTTTAAAGGAACACCTCTTAAACCGTCATTTGCCCCCAATTCTAATATGAAAATAGTTGGTTTTTCACTTAAAACCCAGTCAATTCTATTTCTTCCACCTGAGGTTGTTTCACCACTAACACCCGAATTAACAATGCTATAATCTAAATTCAAAGAATCTATTTTAGCTTGGATAATTCCAGGAAAAGCATCATTCATATCCTCTAAACCATAACCTGCGGTTAAACTATCACCAAAAAAAACAATTGTTTTAGAATGTTTCTTTTCTGAGTTTACAAGTTCAGTATCAGTATTCGTTTCGTCTTTCTCTGTTTCCTTTTTAGAGGACTCAGATTTACAAGACAACAGAAGTAGAAATACAAAAAGACAGCAAAATTTTAAGAAAACCTTTTGAGTTCTAGTGTCGCTTTTCATTATCAATTGTTTATTTTTCAGCATCAGAATATTTTAGTTCAATAATTAAATAGGAATAATGTCAAATATATTAAAGATTAATGATTTAGAGAAAACTTATACAAGTGGCTCTAAAAAATTAACCGTCATAAGTAATATCTCTTTTGAAGTAGAAAAGGGGAGTGTTTTTTCAATTGTGGGACCTTCGGGAAGTGGTAAAACCACCTTGCTGGGGTTGTGTGCAGGTTTAGATTATCCAAGTTCTGGAACAGTTGAATTATGCGGTACCATGTTGCATGATTTAAATGAAGATGAACGTGCAGCCTTACGAAATAAAGAAGTAGGTTTTATTTTTCAGAATTTTCAATTGTTACCAACCTTAACTGCTTTAGAAAATGTGATTGTTCCTTTAGAATTGCAGGGTGAAAAAAATGCGACTAAATTTGGTGTCTCATTATTAGAAAAAGTAGGTTTAGGCGATCGTTTACACCATTATCCTACACAGTTATCGGGAGGAGAACAACAACGTGTGGCATTGGCTCGGGCCTTCTCAAACAAACCATCTATATTATTTGCAGATGAACCCACAGGAAATTTAGATGAAGAAACAGGCGAAAAGGTCATTCAATTACTTTTTGAATTAAATAAAGAAGCTGGTACCACCTTGGTTATCATAACGCATAATTTAGATTTAGCTAACAGAACACAACAAATTCTACGATTAAAAGGAGGGAAGATTACTTCTAACGAAAAAATAAGCAATATTTAATGAGTAAACATAATACAAAAGCAAATTTTCAATGGCTTTTAAAAATGGCTTGGAGAGACGGAAAGGCAAGTCTTGCAAGATTAATGCTTTTTATGGCAACTATTATATTAGGGATTGCTGCCGTGGTTTCCATACAATTGTTCAGCAATAATTTAAAACAAAATATAAAAAAACAATCGAAAGCCTTAATGGGTGCCGATTTCATTATTGATAGTAACGATTTACCTTCTGAAAAAGTACAAGCCATAATAGACTCTTTAAAGGCCGATGCTTACGAGGTTAACTTTGTTTCAATGGCTGCCTTTCCTAAAAATAACGGAACAAAGCTTGTAAAAGTTAGGGCTATGAAAGGTAACTTTCCTTTTTATGGAAGCATAGCAACCACTCCAGAAAATGCCGGTGAAAACTATCAAAAATTAGGAGGCGCACTGGTTGATGCAACCTTACTTTTACAATACAATATAAATCCCGGCGATTCCATAAAAATAGGTGAAATAACCATTCCAATTATAGGTGCTTTAAAATCAATTCCTGGAAGTACTGCTATTTCTTCTTCTGTAGCGCCGCTGGTTTTAATCCCTTTTAATCTTTTAGAAGAAACGGCATTATTACAAGTTGGTAGTAGAAAAGAATACCAATACTTTTTTAAAGCCCCAGAAGTAGACTTGGAAGCATTAGATAAAACACTAGATCCAATTCTTAAGGCTGAAAATGCCGATATAGACACGCACATTAGTACAAGTAAACGTTTAGGAAGACGCTACGATAATGTAAGTCGGTTTTTAAATTTAGTTGCTTTTATTGCTCTGTTACTTGGTTGCATTGGTATTGCTAGTTCTGTTCATATTTACATTAAGGAAAAACTGAAAAGTGTTGCGGTATTAAAATGTTTAGGAGCTTCAAGAAAACAAACATTTTTAATTTTCTTGCTTCAAATTATTAGCATCGGATTCATTGGTGGTTCGATAGGTTCTGCTATTGGTACGACATTGCAATTTGCATTTCCGTTTATATTACAGGATTTTTTACCCTTTAATGTGGAAATTTCAATTTCTGTGTTACCAATAATTTTGGGTGTTGTATTGGGTATATTAATGTCGGTTTTATTTGCATTATTACCCTTATTAGGCACATGGTATGTATCGCCTTTAGAAGTTTTAAGAGGTTCTGAAGATAATTTACAAAAACCTAAAAAAGCACGCATTGCAGTGCTATTGGCCATTCTGCTTTTTATCTTTTTGTTCTCTTTTTTAATTCTTAAAGATGCTATAAATGGATTGGTTTTTACTGGCGGCATTTTAATTACAGTTACAATTATGGCAGGTGTAGCTCAGGTATTTATCAAGTTGATTAAGAACTACTTTCCAAGTTCTTGGGGCTATACCCAACGTCAGAGTTTATTAAATTTATTTAGACCCAACAACCAAACCATGGTACTAGTTTTGGCGATTGGTTTGGGTACTTTCTTAATCAGTACTTTATATTTTACCAAAGATATTTTACTAGCTAAAACCTCGTTAGAAAATAAGAAAAGTGATGCTAATATTATTTTGTTGGATGTTCAAAGCAAACAAGAAGCAGCACTTTTGGCCTCATTTAAAAATAAAGGTTTGGAGGTTATTGATAACATTCCTATCATAACCATGCGTATACAACGTATAGGTAAGGAAACAGTCGCTCAGGCGAGCAATGACAGTATTACTAAGAGAAGAAATAGAATTTTAAATAGAGAATTTAGAGTTACCTACAGAGATACACTTGTTGAAACAGAAGAAATTTTGGAAGGCAAATGGACGGGGAAATTTGTTCAAGGATCACCTATCCTTATTTCAATTACCGATAATATTGCAAAAGATGGAAATTTGAAAATAGGTGATGCAGTGACTTTTAATATTCATGGTGTTGTGATGGAAACGATTGTGGGGAGCATTAGAAAGGTAGATTGGAGCAGTATGAAAATAAATTTTAATATTTTATTTCCATCGGGAGTTTTAGAAAACGCACCTCAATTTAATGTGGTTACCACTTATGTACCCAGTAAAGAAGGTTCTGCAGAATTACAAAGAGATTTGGTGCAAAAATATCCGAATATTACTATTCTAGATTTACGTCAAGTGTTTACCATTGTTGAAGCTATTTTAGATAAAATTTCGTGGATTATTAATTTTATGGCATTCTTTAGTATTTTAACAGGTTTTATAGTGCTTATCGGTTCCGTGCGTAATAGTAAATACCAACGAATTAAAGAAAGTGTGTTGCTGAGAACTTTAGGTGCAAAAAGTAGACAGATCTTACAAATTACAGCATTAGAATATGTTTATTTAGGACTATTAGGTAGTTTAATAGGCATTTTAATGGCTTTAATTGCTAGTCAATTATTAGCCACCTTTTTATTCAAAGAACCTTTTATGCCTTCAGCAATTCCATTTCTTGTTTTTCTACCTGGTATAACTTTATTAGTGGTGCTCATTGGATTAAGTAATCTTAAATCTGTTTTAAGAAGTCCGCCTTTGGAAGTGTTACGTAAAGAAGTATAGTCATAACATAAGTTCTTTCTAATTCATTTCTGCAAAAAGTATTCAACGTTCTGCGAAACGTATACATCCACTAAATTGGATTTGGTGAATTTTGCCTTATTAAATCGATAAGAAAAATATATTCAACAGAAATGAAAACAAAACAATTTGGTAAAGAAGGATGGACACCGGAAAGAATCGGAAATTTAAAAGGAAAAACATATCTTATTACAGGTACTACGAGCGGAACTGGTTTTGAAGCAGCGAAAATATTGCTAACCAAGGGAGCAAAAGTGGTAATGCTTAACCGGAATTCTCAAAAATCTGATAAAACTATACTTGTTTTAAAACAAGAACTTGGCAATCATATAGATGTTTCTAATATCGTTATGGACTTGGCAGAAATGGCTTCAGTTAAAAAAGCTGTAGAAGAAGTACTTAAGAAAGTTCCTGTAATCGATGCCCTTATCTGTAATGCGGCCATTGCCCAAGTGCCCAAACAAACCCTAACGGTTGATGGTTTTGAAAGCCAACTTGGTGTAAATCACTATGGTAACTTTTTGTTGCAGGCCTTACTTTACCCTCGAATTGAAGCGTCTAAGGGGCGTATTGTAACTGTAGGAAGTATGGGCTATAATTTAGGTATTAAAACCATTCAGTTTGACGATATGAACTGGGATAAAAACTATAGCCCTAATGGCGTATATAGCCAAAGTAAATTAGCACAGATTATGTGTGTTTACGAATTACAGGACAAGCTAAAAAAAGCGGGGAAAACCGATGTAAAAGTCTATGCTTGTCACCCAGGAGCGTCATCTACTTCGTTAATTAAAACCAGTGGAAGTTTATTGACACGGTTCGTATGGCAACTCATGAAGTTATCTCCCTTGGTACAGTCTGCTAAAAAAGGTTCGTACCCAGAATTAATGTGTGCAACCGAACTAAATCTAGATGAAAGTGGTTTTTATGGTCCTACAGGACGAAATTATTGGACAGGTCCAGTTGGTGAATGTAATTTAGAGCCACATGCAAAAAATAAATCTGTAATGGAGAAACTTTGGACAGTTTCAGAAAAGGCAATAGGTTTAAAGTGGAATTTTTAAATTATAGAATCAAAATAAAAACATTATATCATGGATATATTAAAAACAGCTACAGATTGGGCCAAAGACGAACTTTTTTCCACTCCTTTTTTCATACTATTTGGAATAGGGTTTGTATTGGCAAGCATAGGTTTTTGGCAAATGGGAAAAACGGACATAGCAAGAGCTTATATACTGCCTACCTTAGTGGCTGGAGTTTTACTTATAGTTATAGGATCAGGGTTGTTTTTTACCAATAAAGCGAGAATCGTACAATTTAAAACAGATTATAATACCGATGCTTCGGCTTTTGTGCAATCAGAAATTAAACGCGCCGAAAGTACTTTAAATGAATACCAGACCATTGTTTTTAAGGTTATTCCGCTAATAATTGTATTAGCTGCCTTAATTATTATTTTTATCAACACCCCAAATTGGAGAGCTATTAGTATCACAACAATTGCGATGCTAATTGTTATTTTGTTAATTGATGGTACGGCTCATGCTAGAATTGAAACTTATAATAAACATTTGGTTTCAGTAGCTAAAAATGAAAAAGAATAAAGGATTCAAAATGGTTGTAAAAAGCTGTAAATTTGAAAAGATGCATTAAAATGAAAACAATAATAAACATAAATAGTATTACCGAGTTTCATAGGTTGTTAGGGTTGCAAAGTCCAGAACATCCTTTAATTTCAGTTATACATACCAAAGACCTTCCTAAAGATTTACATATTCAATCTGGGAAATACAAGTTGAATTTTTATATGATAAGTTTAAAAACTCAATGTGATGGCCAAATAACATATGGCCGTAATTCATTTGATTTTGAAGAAGGTTCAATGATTTTTACAGCCTCCGGACAAGTATTTGATTTTGAAAATGCTGCGAGCAATCAATTAAACACGGAAGAAGGCTGGACACTAATTTTTCATCCGGATTTTATTCGGCATACTCCTTTGGCCGCACAAATTTCTGATTATACTTTTTTTAATTATGAGGTGTATGAAGCCCTGCATATTTCAGAAAAAGAAAAGAAAATGCTCTTGGAATTTATTAAGAACATTAATATTGAAACAACCAATAATATAGATAGACATTCCCAAGAGCTTATCACCATTAATTTAGAAAGTATTTTAAAGTATAGTAAACGGTATTACGATCGTCAATTTTACACCAGAACAAACCTAAACAAAGATTATTTGGTACAGTTTGAGCGCTATTTAAAAACCTATTTTGCGTCGCCCGAGCTGGTAAATAAAGGCTTACCAACTATAAAACAATGTGGGGAAGCCTTAAATATGTCGGGGCATTATTTAAGTGATTTATTAAAAGCAGAAACTGGCGAAAGTGCCAAAGAGCATATTCATAATTACATGATAGAACAAGCTAAAAACAAACTTTTAAGCAGCACATCTTCAGTAAGTGAAATAGCCTACGACTTAGGTTTTGGGTATCCACAGCATTTTAGCAAACTATTTAAACTAAAAACTGGCATTAGTCCTTCAGAATATAGAAGCTTAAACTAATAATTCAATCAAAATGAAAGTAATAATTACGGGTTCTACCGGTATGGTAGGCCGTTCTACGCTAAATGAATGCTTGTTAAACAACAAAGTTAAACAAGTACTTATTATTAATCGCAGACCATTAGGCGTTTCACATCCAAAGCTTAAAGAGATTATACATACAGACTTTTCGGATTTTAGCACGTTAAAAAATAAATTGATAGATTATGATGCGTGTTTTCATTGTATGGGTGTTTCATCGCTAGGTAAAAATGAAGCAGAATTTAGCAAGTTTACGTATACCATTACAAAATCTTTAGCAGACACATGTTACGATGCGAATCGAAATATGATTTTTAATTATGTATCGGGTTCAGGCACTGATTTTAGCGAACAAGGAAAAATCATGTGGGCTAGGGTAAAAGGTAAAACCGAAAATTATATTTTAAATAAAGGCTTTAAAGATGCCTATTGTTTTAGGCTTGGTGCTCTTATTCCAGAAGGAGACGTAGGTTCGGGAAGCAGTTGGTACAAATACATTTATATGGTTATGAAACCATTTTATCCATTAATGAAAAAAATTAAGTCGGTAACTACAAGCAGCAAGTTTGGAAAGGCCATGATAAATTCGGTACATGCAAACCAAAAGTTAAAGCACTTAGAAGGTATAGATATAAATAGAATGGCTTTGTTGAAGTAAATTGCTTTTACAGGAATTAAAAAGATGAATTACAAGTTGAGAAAATATATAAAACACATGATTTTAACGCTTTCCATTTTTATTGCTTCCTTAGTGGTAGCATATTTTTTATTTGTTGGTTTTTATCCTTCATTTGGTGGCGACCTATCTAAGGAAAGACAAACTGAATATGCAAGTTCCGAACAATTCAACAATGGTAAATTTGAGAATACCAAGCCTGTTAATATGGAATTAAGTTTTTTTGAAACGTTATCATTATTTCGTAAATTCCTTTTCACTAAAGTGGAAAATGGGAGACCAAAAAACGATATAGCTGTTAATAAAATAGATTCCTTAAGTATTGCAAATTATGCAAGTCCTACGCGTTTTGTTTGGTTTGGCCATTCCTCCTTTCTAATTCAAATGAATCATAAAAATATTTTGCTTGACCCTATGTTTAGCCCTGTCCCTGCACCACATAATATACTAGGAGGGAAGCGGTTTAGTGCTGAATTACCTATCGAGGTTCAAAAATTACCAAAAATTGATGCTGTACTAATTTCGCATGACCATTACGACCATTTAGATTATGAGTCTATTTCCATTTTAAAAGACAAAGTGGCAACATTTTACACGCCTTTGGGAGTTGGAGTGCATTTAGAAGCTTGGGGCGTTTCAAAAGAAAATATCATTGAGCTAGACTGGTGGCAAGAAACCATGTTTGATGATTTAAAATTTATTTGCACACCTGCACGTCATTTTTCAGGAAGAAAGTTTAATAACCGACAAAGTACACTATGGAGTTCTTGGGTTATTCAATCTGATATGGAAAACATCTTTTTTAGTGGCGATAGTGGTTACGACTCACATTTTAAAGAAATTGGTGAAAAATATGGTCCTTTTAATTTTGCGATGTTGGAATGCGGTCAATACAACGAAATGTGGCCAGAAATACATATGTTTCCTGAAGAAACTGCTCAAGCAGGACTTGATTTACAAGCCAATAGAATTATGCCCATTCATTGGGGTGCATTTAAATTAGCCTTACATTCTTGGACAGATCCTGTGGAACGTGTTACCAAAAAGGCTAAAGCATTAAATTTGCCAATAATTACACCAAAAATTGGTGAAGCTTTCTTATTACAAGATGAAATTATAAATAATCAAGATTGGTGGCAATAAGAATGCACCTAAATAATGTCATTTAGGTAATTGAAATCTATAACATTTAAAGTGTTCAAGCATATTAACCTTCCATAGCATTTAAAGTTATTTAATTAACAAATCATTATGGGTTTAAAAGTGTATTGATGTTTAAATTTGTAGGTAAAAGGAAATTGATTACTCAAAATTTTAATAGTCAATATCACCATTCATGAAAAAATCAAAAACACTATATTCTATATTAGATCTGGCTTTAGTTTCTAAAAACCATACTTTAAAACAAACCTTCAATAACACATTAAAACTTGCTAAAAGTGCTGAGAAATCAGGCTACACACGCTATTGGTTAGCAGAACATCATAACTCAGAAAACATTGGAAGCAGTGCAACATCGGTTTTAATTGGTTACGTTGCACAAGGTACCGAAACAATTCGTGTAGGTTCTGGAGGTATTATGCTACCAAACCATTCCCCATTAATTATAGCCGAACAATTTGGTACTTTGGCATCGCTTTATCCAAACAGAATCGATTTAGGTTTAGGAAGAGCTCCAGGAACTGATAGGGAAACAGCTGAAGCTATTCGTTCAGATTTTATGCAAGCCGCTCATGCCTTTCCAGATGAATTAGAAAGCATACAAACCTATTTTTCTGTAGAAAATAAAACATCAAAGGTACGCGCCACAGTTGCAGAAGGTGTGGATGTCCCTATCTACATATTGGGTTCCAGTACTGAAAGTGCCAATTTAGCGGCCAAAAAAGGCTTGCCTTATGCCTTTGCCAGTCATTTTGCAACAACTCATTTATGGAATGCTTTAGATATTTATCGTAAAACTTTTAAACCTTCGGAAGATTTAAAAGAACCTTATGTTATAACTGGTATTAACGTTATTGTTGCCGATACAGATGAAGAAGCACAACGTTTATCCACTTCGTTAATTCAATTAATTCTCGGTTTATTTACAGGAAAACGAGAAGCCGTACAACCGCCAACCGAAATGTCGGACTATTTAAAGGAAGTCATGCAGCATCCACAAGTGCATCAAATGCTTAAATATTCATTTATAGGTAGTAAAGAAACCGTAAAAAAACAGGTTAAAGCGTTTATGGAGCAATCTCAAGCCGACGAACTTATTGCGGTAACAAACATATATGATATAAATGATAGGATTCGATCTTATGAATTATTTGCTGAAATTATGAAGGAATTAAATTAAATTTATTTCTTGCAACCAACTTTAATCAAAAAACAAATGAATCAATTTGATAAAATACATCAGGTAAAAAACAAGTTTACAAAAAACAATCCTATTTTTTTAAAACAAATGTTTGGCGCCACAGATGTCATACCATTATGGATTGCAGATATGGATTTTGAGGTTGCCAAACCAATACAAAAAGCATTACAAGAATTGGTTTCTCGTAATATTTATTCATATGAATTTGATACCGAAAGTATTTATAAAGTTATTTCTGAATGGAATTTTAAACGCCATCAATTAAAATTAAACCCAAAATCGTTTATTCAAGTACTCGGCGTCCTTACAGGAATAAGTGTTTTAATAAGAGAATTATCTGAAAAAGGTGATAATATCATGGTACAAACACCTGTATATCATCAATTTTTTAAAATTATAGAATCTGCCGGAAGAAACGTAATTAGCAATAAATTAAAAGTAGCAGAAGGTCAATATCAAATGGATTTTGAAGCAATTGAGAATCAAATTAAAACCTTAAATATTAGAGTAATTTTACTTTGTAACCCTCATAATCCTGTAGGTAGGGTATGGACTAATAAAGAATTACAAACATTGGTTGATATAGCAAACAAATACCATGCTACAATAATTAGCGATGAAATTCATTCTGAAATTGTATATACAAATTCAAAATTCAATAGTATAGCTTCATTAAAAAACAGTGAAAACCATATTACTGTTATTGGTTCTCCAGCTAAAACATTCGGACTGCAAAGTATTTCTAATGGTTATTTATACATTCCAAATAATAAAAAGTATAAACAAGTTAAAAGCACGGTAGATTCTTTATACATAAACCATGGAACCATACTTTCAGCACATGCTACAATGGCTGCATATACGGAAGGGGAGGCGTGGTTACGTGATTTATTGGTTTACCTTGAAAACACAATAAAATGGATTCTTAACTTTCTTGAAACGCAGTTACCGGAGGTTACAATGGTAAAACCCGAAGGGACGTACCAAATTTGGTTAGATTTTAGTAAACTAAATTTATCTGAAACAGCATTAAAATACTTAATTGTTCATCAAGCAAAATTAGGTTTAGCACCAGGCGATTGGTTTAAAGCTAGCGGTCCGCAATTTATGAGGATGAATATAGCAACGCCATTATCAAAAATTCAACAAAGTTTTTATCAATTAAAAGAAGCTATTGATATTGGTTTAGATAGGTCTTTTAACGAAGAAGAACATATTAATAAGTTTAGACCTTTTTAAGGGTTAGAATTAACTTAAAAAATACACTATAAAGTAATATACTTTACCAATTCATCCTTAAATTATGACAGGTCGGTAATTAAAAATCTAATTTTATTACCATCAGAATTATATTCGTTTCATAAATTTAAGTCTTTATAAATTAGTACTTTATAGAATTATGAAAAATACCAACCAAAAAACTTCTAAGGCAAAACAAATTTTTAGAATCGTATTATTTGTTGGAACGTTTATTTCTTTATGGTTTGTGCCTTGGATTTTAGTTAAAGCATGGATTTTACCCCTTCCGGACACCATACAGGAGCAAGTTAATCAAACTTTAAGTTATGGTTTTGATGGGGTGATTGTATATGTTGATGAATCCGGAAAGCCACCAGTAAGCTACGTTGCTGGTTGGCATAACCGAGAACTTAAAATACCTGCCAAACCTAATGCTTTATTCAAAATTGCAAGTATAAGTAAATTATATGATGCGGTAGCAATCACCAAATTAGTGAATGATAATCGTTTGTCCTTGGATAAAACGATAACCGACTATTTTCCAGAATTAAAAGGCAGAATTGAAAATGCCGAAAGCATCACTTTAAGAATGCTAGTCCAACACAGAAGTGGTATTCCTAATATAACCGATACGCCCAATTTTTGGATGAATCCACCAAAATCTAGTGAAGCAGCTCTGGAATTAATACTAGATTTACCCGCAAATTTTCAACCTAATGCAGACTACCAATATTCTAACACCAATTATTTATTACTCACTATGCTTATTGAGAAAGTTACGGGTAAACCTGTTTTTCAGTTTATTAAAGAAGTAATCTTAAATCCACTTGGTCTTAAAAACACTTATGGCTCGATTAAGGAAATAGATTTAGACCAACTAATGAGTGGTTATTATGTAGGTGTTGAAGAAGATATAAAAACAACAGACTATGGTTCTATGGTTGCTACTGCATCCGATGTAGGTGTTTTTTTAAGAGCTTTAAATGATGGTTCCTTACTGAATAAAAATGAACAAGAAATTTATGCTTCAATTTATGAATATAATCATGGTGGCCTAATTCCAGGTTACCAGAGTATGGCAGAATATCATGGAGATATTGATGCGGTTGTTATTCAATTTATGAATACGACTGATTTTGAAGGTTATCAATGGAACTTATTACAGATAACACATAATCGTGTTGTTAAAATTTTACGTAAATTGAAGGACCAATAACACAGAAATAATAACATTCACAGTTTTAATTTAATTTAAAAAGTGAAACAATTTTAGGAGTTCATCGTCTTAATTTAAAATAATTCAATCAAAAAAAATTATAGTCATGTCCGTTTTAGTAGTAGGTGCAAGTGGTGCGACCGGAAGCCAATTAGTTAATCATCTTTTAACACAAAAACACAAAGTAAAAGTAATTGTAAGATCACCAGAAAAGTTGCCAAAGTCATGGAAAACTAATGATAACTTACAAATTATCTCTGCAAATATTTTAGACTTAAGTGACAAAGAAATGCATGACATTGTTCAAGATTGTCAAGCAGTTGCTTCTTGTCTTGGTCATAATTTAACTTGGAAAGGTGTTTATGGGCACCCAAGAAAACTAGTTACAGATGCAACGCGTCGATTATGCAATGCAATAAAATCAAATAATCCCCAAACACCAATAAAGTTTGTTTTGATGAACACAACAGGAAATAGCAATCGCGACTTGAATGAACCCATTTCATTTGCACAAAAATGTGTTATTGCCATGCTTCGTTTGATATTACCGCCTCATGTAGATAATGAAAAAGCAGCAGACTATTTACGAACAGAAATTGGTCAAAATAACAATTTCATTGAATGGGTAGCTGTGCGACCAGATGGGTTAATTAATGAGGAAAAAGTAACTAGTTATGAAATTCATGTTTCTCCAACACGAAGTGCTATTTTTAATGCGGGAAAAGTAAGTCGAACTAATGTAGGTCATTTTATGGCCAAACTAATTAGTGATGATAAATTATGGGCGCAATGGAAAGGTCAAATGCCTGTAATTTATAGTAAGTCGAACATAGTTTAAATTTCTAAAATTTTAATGTCATTATTTTAAAGCAGATAAATACCGCCATCTATTTTAAAACTTTAATTATCAAATATTCAATTCTTACAACAGAAAGCAAAATTAATAATGAATCAATCACTGGCTAATCCATTATTAAAAATGTACTATAATGTACCGCGTTATGTAACTTGAGCTTTGGTTAAAAGCAGGGCAGTGCGTTAAGAAATAGTCCAGTGGACTATTTTAGCGAATGAGCCAGGTGGCGCTTAGGCATACATCATTTTCTTTATTTTTTTCTTCTATAATTTTTCTCTACGATGTTAATGGAACACTCTTTTTACGTAACGACGATAGAAGCGTAGTGAATGTATGTGGAATGGCTTATAAATGTTAAAAACTTTGTTTGACTTTACGGTTTTCCCTCATATTTTATCGTACAATATTTTGTAGATTTATTCTCTCCCTATAATTTATAAGATTAATCAAAAAATAAATATTTTTTGAACTATCGATTTTTGTAGTTCTTCAAAGAAATATTTATTCATTTATCGAATTTTTAAAAATATGACAACGGCAAATACACAGAGAGAATTAATTGACTACTTATGGGAATGGGCTGAATCTAAAGGTCTTTGGGCAAAACTCCTAGTGCAAAAAATAACAACAACACAGGCTCATTTGGCACAGGATGAAAAACAAGAAATTTTTGATTACTACATACAGGGAATTGGATTTCAATTTGACCCTCCATTGCCTCCAATAAACATAAATAAGCCAACTTTTACACCACCAACCAAGGAGGTTTTGCTTACAAAATTATCTGAAATTAAAGGAGTAAATATGTTGGCTGAAGACCAAGTAATGGAATTTAGTCCGAATATAACTGTAGTATATGGAAATAATGGTGTTGGAAAAACAGGCTACAGTCGTATTCTCAAGGCTCAAGGTTATAGCTTTGATAGTAATATTGACATTCTTTCCAACGTTCATAAAACACAAGTTGGACAACGTGCTAAAATAGAATTTATTTCAGATGGAAATCCATACAGCATTGATTGGAAAGGTGAAATTTTTTCATCAGATTTAAATGCTGTTTCTGTTTTCAATAGTGACTGCGTAAATATATCTCTATCAAATACTCGTGAATTATTAGTTACACCAAAAGGATTTTATCTTTTTTCTTTAATAACAAATGAGTTAGGAGCATTGAGTACAATGCATACCCAACAATACACTCTATATCCTATAAATCTACCTTGGATTGAACAGCTTAATGAAGGAAGTCCACAGAAGACGTTTATAGACTCGTTAGCTCATAATTCTGATAAGCAAAAACTTGAGGAGCTTTCTTTGTTTACTGAAGAGAATCAGGTCAAATTAAGGAATAAAGAAGATGAGTTAAAAAAGCTTAATAAATCAACACTTGAAGCTCAAGTAAAAAACATCAACCTTATCCTGTCTGAATTAACAGGAATAATTGCAACTGTAAAACACATACAATCAAATCTAACAAAAAATGATTGGTATAACATAATAAATTATAATGCTGCTTTAAAAGTATTAAGAGCTAAAACCCAAAAAGGTATTGCAGGATTAGCAGAAGCAAATGGCTTGGAGCAATTTGACACGGTTGAGTTTAAAGCGTTTTTGAAGTCTGCTGATTCATATATTAAATTAATTGCTAAAGAAAATTATCCTAATAATGAAGATGATTCTTGTGTGTATTGCAAACAGGATTTGCAAGATGAAAAAGCGCGAAACTTGGTTGAAAGCTACAGCAAAATATTGAATGACACTACTGAAGACGAAATTTCTAAATTTGAAAAACTCAAAAATGTTATTAGTGAACGAGTTCATTTGTTGTCTGATACAATTGTGTTTCATCAACCGGCTTTTGGCTTATTGGAAGATAATTCAGTTATGCAACCAAAAGAAATTATCGAGCTCAACTCAAAAGTTAAACTGTATAAAGGTCATATAGTCAATAACACAGTTAATTCGGAGATTGAGTTTGAAATAAACTATGTGTCGACAATTAAATTTTTAGAGAATAAACAAACAGAATTTACTACTTCCAAAGCATCATTGATTAAAGCATTAGCAAATTTAGAGACATTCGAATCGAAGCTTAAAAAAGAAATAGCTGAATTAAAGGATAGAAAACTCTTGTTCGAACATAAAAAGGAAGTAATTACTTGTATATCTAATTTGTTCGCAAAAAAATTACTTGATGACAATAAAATTCAATTTAATACAGCTTCCTTAAGCGCAAAAACAACTCAAGCACGTGAAGAGCTTGTGGCTCAAGACTTTCAAGATAAGTTTGCAGCTGAATTGACAGGATTTAGAAAACAACATCTCGGTGTGAGTGTTGGTTTTTTTTCTCAACAAGGTAGTTCAAGAATAAGACAAAATATTGGTCAATTCGACATAAATAAAGTATTAAGTGAAGGAGAACAAAAAACTATAGCTCTTTGTGAATTTTTAACCGAGTTACAACTAGACACGACAGTAGCTCCAGTTGTCTTTGACGACCCAGTAAATTCTCTCGACCACAATATTATGCAGGATGTGGCAAAAAGATTAGTTGATTTGTCAAAAGAAAGGCAAGTTGTTGTATTTACACATAATGTCCTTTTTTACAATGCATTTTTTGCTTTAGAAAGCCACGTTTTGTATAAAGGTAATACTAATTTTAAGTTTTATAGAGTAAATACTGATGGTGTCAATACTGGTCTTTTGTCTGATGGTACACCAATCAATAAATTGAGAACATATACCAGTAAACTTAATTCAATCTGTAATAATGGATTAGAAGGTCGTAATGAAAACGAAGTTGCAGCTGAAGGTTATGACTATTTGCGCACAGGATTAGAGCTATTAGTTTCTAATTCAATTTTTCAAGAAATAGTTGGGAGATACAGAAATAACATTATGATGACCAAATTTCCTGCAGTAAAAGGAGATATGATAGAAAAGCATAAAGCTGAAATAGACGGAATGTTTGTACGTGCTAGTGGATTTATTAGAGCTCATAGTCATCCAGAAGAACACCACTCTCCACCTACGATGAATGATTTAAAAGCTGATTACGAACGATTTAAAGCTATAGAAAATGATTTTAAATAAAAGGAACTGATTACAAGCTAAATTAAAAATGAAAAACGAAACTCAAATAAAATGCCCTAATTGTGGAACGTTAATAGATCTATGATTATGTCAAATATCGCTCCAAAGCGCTATTCCGCTAATTGTTATAAAATGTACTATAATTAATATTATGTAAAATAGAAAATATTTAAACTTCTTATTATCAGTTTGTTATAAATTATTTTATTTTTTTTAGGTCTAAATAAAATCTATATCCTCTTTTCCTTCGTAATTATTATTAAACCCAAAAAAAATTAAATTATGAAAAAAGTATCCTTAGTATTACTATCAACCATTTTATTGTCGGCTTGTGTATCCAAGAAAAAATACGTGGCTTTAGAACATGAAAATGGCGAAATAAAAAGTGCTTTAACAAAAACACAATTTGAAAAAGAAGAATTAGAAACTAAGTTTGCTAAAATTGAAGCGCGTGTTGAAGCTTACAATACTAAAATAAATACCTTAACGGCAGAAAACGATGTAAAAATGGAAACTGTTGGCGATGTGGCCGTAATTTCTAACGAAACTAAAAAACACATGCGCAACACCTTAACTAAGGTTGACCAAAATAAATTAAGACAAGCTTCTACCCTTAAAGATTCTATGAATTTAGCTGTATCTTACAACTTACAAAAATCTTTAGATAATAGCACTCTTAACGAAGATGATGATATTGCTATCGATATAGACGAAACTGTTGTAATGATTTCAATTTCAGATAAACTATTATTTAATACTGCCAGCTATCGAATTAGTAGCAAAGCGAATAGCATTCTTCAAAAATTAGCAAATGTTATTAATTCTGAACCTAGTATTGAGGTTATGGTTGAAGGCCATACCGATTCTAGATCCATAAGCACCGATAAAATAGCCGATAACTGGGATTTAAGTGTGCTTCGTGCTACTTCGGTTGTTAGAGCGCTTCAAAATAAATATAATGTGGCACCAGAAAAACTAATTGCCTCAGGTAGAAGTAGCTACTTACCTGTTGCTGGTAATGATACTAAAGAAGATAGATCAAAAAACCGTAGAACACGCATCGTTATTTTACCAAATATCAATAAATTCTTTGCCCTTATGGCTTCGAATGAATAAAATATTCCCTCTTAATTAATCCATGAAAAAAGACTGTCATTACAATTAATGGCAGTCTTTTTCTTTTTAATTTTGGGCAATAAAAAGGTAATTCTTTATAGGTTTATTTTTTAAATTTGATGTGCTATTTGGCTCTGTAAATTTGCTGGTACTGGTTCATAACATGAAAATTTGGACTTAAAAGTAGCTTTTCCTTGTGTTATACTTCGTAAATCGCTGGAATACCCAAACAATTCTGCTACAGGCACTTGGCATTTTAAAATCTGACAGTTGTCACCATTTTCAAAGCCTTGAATAATAGAGCGTCTGGCTTGTAAATCGGTCATAACATTTCCTAACATTTCTTCAGGAACATTCACAATTACCTCATTTACGGGTTCTAATAATTTCGGATTGGCTTTCATAAAAGCTTCTTTAAAGGCATGAGCCGATGCTATTTTAAACGATATATCGTTAGAATCTACAGCATGCATTTTTCCATCGTAAACCATTACACGCACATCGCGTATGTAGGAATTTGTTAATGGGCCAGATTCCATAACTTCCAATATACCTTTTAGTACACTTGGTAAATACCGACTATCAATAACGCCACCAACAATGCAGTTGTAAAACACTAATGTGCCTCCCCAATCTAAATCTATAACTTCTTTTCCTCTTATATTAAATCCTTCCGGTTCTGGCATGCCTTCAAACCAAGGTTCAATTTTTAAATGTACCTGGGCAAATTGTCCAGCTCCACCCGATTGTTTTTTGTGTCGGTAGCTTGCTGTTGACGCTTTTTGAATGGTTTCCCTATAAGCTGTTTTTGGTTTGCTAAATTCAGCTTCAACACCATATACGTTTTTAAGTGTCCAATCAATAGTTGCCAGATGCAGTTCACCCTGACAACCTAAAAGCAATTCTTTAGTTTCTCTTGAAAACGACACCACAACGGTTGGATCCTGATCATGGATTTTCTTTAAAGCTTCATTAAGTTTTTCGTCTTCATTAGCGGATTGTGTTTTAACTGTTTTGGTGATTCTTGGCTCTGGATAATTAATACCTTTAAGTGTAATCTGGTCTTTTCCACTGTAAAGTGTATCGTTGGTATCGGTATATTTTAATTTTAAGGTGGCGCCAATATCGCCTACAACTAATTTATTAACGGGGTTCCTGTCTTTACCATCCATAATAAAAAGTTGATTGATGGTCTCTGTTTCAGCATTTCTGGAATTTATTAGCTTGTCATTCAAATTTACCTCTCCCGATTTTACTTTGAAAAAAGTAACTTGACCTAAATTTGGTTGGTAGAGCGTTTTAAACACAAATAAAGATGTTGGCTCTTCTTTTTTAGGGTACAGCTCCTGCCCTTCTATAGTTAATTCTGGTTTTAAATGGATGGCAGCGGGTGCTAAATTGTCTATAAACCCCATAAGTCTGCCAGTTCCCATATCGTTTAAAGCCGATACGCAAAACACAGGAAACAACTCGTGGTTCAACATACCTGCTTTAATGCCTTTGCGCATTTCATCTTCGTTAAGCGTGCCTTTTTCAAAAAATAATTCGAGTAATTCATCATCGTTTTCAGCCGCTTTTTCAACCAATTCATTATGTAAGGAATTAGCAAGTTCGGCGTATGTTTTTGGAATGGCTAATTTTTCTGGTTTTCCACCTTCCGGTTTAAATTTGTATAGTTTCATTTTTAGAACATCTATAATGCCCTGCGCCCCATCAATTTTTACAGGAAACTGAATTTTAACCGCATGATTTCCAACTAATTTGTTAATACCTTTATAACTTTCCTCAAAATTTAAATTTGGGTGATCTATTTGATTAATAACAAATAAAGAGGCTTTGCGATAGGAATCAATGTAATTCCAAATAATTTCGGTACCTACTTCCACGCCTTGCCTACCGTTTACCACTGTAACAACAGTATCAGCAACACTTAGGGAAGCTATAATTTCCCCGATAAAGTCGTCTAAACCAGGTGTATCTATAATATTTATTTTATAATTACGCCACTCGGTATGAAGCGGAGTGGCGTAAATTGAAGCGTTGCGTTCATGTTCTATGTCTTGGTAATCTGAAACGGTATTTTTTGTTTCTACCGTGCCACGTCTGTTAATTAAACCAGCTTCGAATAACATGGTTTCAGATAATGTTGTTTTACCGCTGTGGTGTGCACCTACCAACACAATATTTTTTATGTGCTTTTCGTCAAATACTTTCATGGTTTAAGTTTAGTTGTTGAATAACTAAAGCTACCATTTACATGGGATAAAAAAAATGACTTAAGTCAGTTAAACATCCCATTAATACAAGTGAAAAACAATAAGTTTAACTTTAATTTAATTGTTTTTAATAGTAGTAACCGCGTTTGAAGGCTTATATTTGCACTCATTTTTATAATGTGTAATTAAGCAATGAAATCCAATCCAAAAAATAAAACTAAATCAGAAAAAAAACGCTGGAAGTTACTGCACCAGTATTATAGTTATACTGGGTTTTATGATTTTGTTTGGAAAGCTGTTAAAAGTGCTTTGCCATTTATTATAATTATTGTAGCTGCGGTATATGTTGTAAATCATTTTTACGATATTAATAAAGCTTTAGTTCATCTTACAGAGGTGCTGCCAGTGTATGGTGTTTTAGCTTTTTTCTTTCTTTCTGAAACCTTTCTAGGTTTGGTTCCACCCGAAATATTTATTGCTTGGGCAGGTAAAATGTATGCGCCGTGGTTATATTTAACTGTATTGGCTTTACTTTCTTATTCGGGAGGCCTGGTATCTTATTATATAGGTTATATTATTACTAAAATACCACGTGTACATAACTATCTGGAAGTAAAAATGGCTAAACAGTTAAAAAACTCTAAAAAATGGGGCGGTTTTTTAATTGTGGTTGGTGCTTTATTACCGCTACCTTTTTCAATTTCTTGTATGGCAGCAGGTATTATAAATTTTCCGTTTAAAAATGTGGTAACTTATGGCTCATTACGCCTTTTGCGTTTTTTAATTTACGGAATTGTAATTTTTCACGCCTTTTAAATTATCCATAATTATATTGGTATTTATATCTTGTTACTAATTTTTCAAATTAATTATTTTTAAATATGTTTTCATTTCTTAATATTTTTAGAATAACAGCCTTATTAGAAGGTGTGTCTTATATCCTGCTATTATTTATTGCTACGCCTTTAAAGCATTTATTTGATCAACCTCAATATGTAAAAATGTTGGGGATGCCACATGGGATTCTATTTATTGGTTATGTGATTATGGCATTTATGCTGAAAAATGAACTTAAATGGAATATAAAACAGTTTGCTGAAATTTTGTTGGCGTCTATTATTCCGTTTGGCACATTTTATATTGAAAAAAAATATTTAAAGCCTTTAAGGAATGGATAAAATAAAACATTTTATTTTTGATCACCTTATCAGTATAGGAATTAGCGAAACTACGGCTGTTTACCTAAACATGCTAGGATTGCTACTTTCATTGCTAATTATCATTTTTGTTATTGATTTTGTTATTAGGAAGGTTTTAATTGGTGTGTTTTCTCAATTTGCTTCAAAATCGAAAACAAACTTTGATGATCTTTTAGTAAAGAATAAAGTGCCTAGAAATATTGCGCACATCACACCTTTGTTGGTTGCTCTAGAGTTTATCTCGGATGTGTTTTATGACTTTCCAAATTTTGAAATGGTTGTAGAGCGCGGATTAAAAGTTTTCGCAATTATTTTAACCTTATGGATTGTTCGTAGTATTTTAAATACTCTAAAAGACTATTTTAAGACTTTACCTAATTTAAAAGACAAACCAATTGATAGTTACATTCAAGTATTCATGATTTTTGCATGGGTAGTTGGTGTTTTTTCTGCAATTGCCTTAATTACTAAAACGCCGTTTGTCCATTTTATTACAGGTTTAGGAGCTGCTTCGGCCATTATCATCTTAATTTTTAAAGATACCATACTAGGATTTGTAGCTAGTATTCAAGTGTCTATAAATGATATGGTACGTATTGGCGACTGGATCACTTTTGAAAAATACGGTGCCGATGGTGATGTTATTGAAATTAACTTAGCAACAGTGAAAGTTCAGAATTTCGATAAGACTATTACAACTATACCAACTTATGCTCTAATTTCTGATTCGTTTAAGAATTGGAGAGGAATGACCAGTTCTGAAGGTAGACGTATAAAACGTGCTCTTTTTATAAAACAAAGTGGTGTAAAATACCTATCGGAAGAAGCTGTAGAAAAATTAAAAGGAATTCAATTAATTACTTCATATCTAGAAACGAGACAATCAGATATTAATAATTATAATAAATCGAACGAGATTAATAAAGAATTATTACTTAACGGAAGAAATCTTACTAATTTAGGGGTTTTTCGAAAATATATTGATTCCTATTTAAAACATCATTCAGCTATCAATAAAGATATGATGATTATGGCGAGACAGTTAGCTCCCACAACTCAAGGTATCCCTTTAGAAATTTATGCCTTTAGTTCTGATAAACGTTGGGAAAACTATGAATATATCATGTCGGATATCTTCGATCATTTAATTGCAGCACTCCCCTACTTTGATTTAGAGATTTTTGAACTACCTAGTGGAGGGCATTTTATTGAAAACAAAGATTAATTAATGAGTAGTTTTTAGCTTTTAAGCACTTTTGAATATCAAAAGATTGAATAAACTTTAAAATTATCCAAACTTACACGATTCATAGTTGTGCGTAACCCATAATAGCCTGATACAAAAGGAGCTTCATCATAAAAATTAAAAACCAATTGATTATTTCGGTAAAACTGAACGATGCCCTTGTAGTTAATAATCTTTATATGATTTACTGTATTACCTGTTAATAAATATTCCTTAGAATTCAAATCATGTTCGGGTAAAAGCGGTCTAGATCCGTCACCAGGATATCTTCTAAGTCTGGTAGTGGAATTATTTCTACCACCAAAGCCTACATAATACAGTTTGAGGTAATTATAATCACCTAAAGAACCTTTTTGTTTATATATGTTTGCATGGAAGTTCTCAGGATTTTGTGGATCAGATGCCATCCAAAAACAATTCAAATCGGAAACTCGATCATTTGCTCCATTTGCATCAATCACTACCGCATCATACTCGATAATAAGCGGTCCATTCAGCTTTTTATCAAACCATACCGTACTTCCTCTTTTGGTATCTACCTCTAGTTTTTCATTTTTTATATAAACAGAACTTCCAGGTTCTTCAAACTGCGCTATCCAGTTTGAAAGATTACCACTAAAATCATCAGTGTATAATAATTTAGCCTTAACGGTTAAAGTGTCATTTATAATTACGGTTTTTATTTCTTGTGCTGATACTTTCAGCAAGCATATAATGGCTAAAAAAAAGATGTTGTTTATCTTCATGATAAATAGGCTTTATATTTTTTCTACAGTTTAAACTTAATTTATTTTTTAGTTAATATGATGATTTTTTTCTTTTTTATGCAATGTAGTAAGGCTAGTAAGTGAAATATAAAAAAGAAAAAGCGTGAATTCTACAATGAACTCACGCTTTTTCTTTTTAGTTAATCAATTTTTATTTTGGATCTAAAATCTGATTAATACGTTCTAAACAATCTTTATAATGATATTTAGTAACCGTATTTAATGGACGATTGGAAGCTACTGATAATGTCTGTTTCAATACATTTAATTCTCCTCTCACCAAAGCTTTTACATCCGATTCTGTGTTTGCTTTCTCATTTAATAAGTAAGACATGCGTTCAATATAAACACGTTGTAAATTTCTACGATAAATATCTATATTTTTATCTGTATTTGCTTCACTCCAAATTCCTAATCGTGTGTCTTTCAACAATTCCAAAGCCGTGTAATTATTTTTATCTATAGCTTCATGATCTATCAAACGACCAAAAGTTTCAAAACTTAATAAATTATTTAAAACTCTTTTTTGAATTGCTCCTAAGCGTTCAGTATATCCTGCATAGTCAATACGTGTTAATAATTCTTTAGAAATCAACCAGTAAGGAGTTTCAAAGGTGTTATTATGCAACCATTGTACAGATTGTTTTTGTAAATCCTTAGGCACGGCTTTATATGGAATACCATCTTGATCCGGGTTAATAAAGCTTTCATAAACACCGCCAACATTTGTTACTACATGACCTATATAACGACTCCAAGTTCCTAATAATTCACTATACAATTCTTCTAAATCCTCGTAATTATTAGTCTCATCGCTAGTCCATTCTGGCAAATGTTCAGTAACATACTTTAAATTTTTAAGCGCATAGTCACCAGCTTTTAAGGCATCGTTTCCAATATCTTCTGTTTGCGATGTTGGATCAAAAGTGCTGCTTTGTTTCCCATAAATAAACCTTGGATCGCCAGCTTTTTCAATAATCCAGGCATTTAATGTATCTAATTCTTTTTCAGGTGTATCTGCTTCTGGAATTATTCGATAACCCCAATTAATTGCATAGTCATCATAAGGTCCCAGTTTTCTTATAAATCGAATGTTTTTATCACCAGGTTGCGCTATATAATTATATCGAGCATAATCCATGATGGTTGAAGCAATACCATTTTCTTGAGTAAAATCTCCATCTCTGTAGCTTTCAACATCGTAAGCTTTACTAGCACTCATATTATGTGGTAATCCTAAGGTATGACCCACTTCATGCGCTATTACCATTTTCATCATTTCTCCAATCTCTTCAGCCGGTGTATTCAGGGTTCTGGCCGATGGATTGGCGGCACCCGTTTCTATTAAATAACGATTTCTATAAGAGCGTAAGTGGTTATGATACCAAATAATATCACTTTCAATTATTTCTCCAGTTCTTGGGTCTGAAACACTTGGCCCACTAGCATTTCTAGTAGTACTAGCAACATATCTAATTACAGAATAACGAATATCTTCTGGGCTAAAATCAGGATCTTCTTCCTTGGTTGGTGGGTATTTTGCGATAATGGCATTTTTAAAACCGGCTTTCTCAAATGGTTTTTGCCATAATTCTACACCTTCTTTTATATACTTACGTAAATTTTCAGGAGTTGCAGGATCTAAATAATACACAATAGGTTTTATGGGTTCTACAAGCTCTCCTCTTGCATAAGCTTCAGGATCTTTGGGTTCTAAACGCCATTTACGAATGTAAGTTTTGGTATCTGCTTTAAGTTCTTCACTTCCATAGTCAATTTGGTTCATAGTAAACCAACCCACTCGTTTATCAGCATATCGGCGCTGCATCGGTTTTTCAGGTAATAAAATCATGGACTGATTCATTTGAAGACTAATAGTTTCTGCACTTTTAAAAGAAGGTGGTTCGGAAGCGTTATATGTGAAATCTTGAACAACTTCTATATTTTGAGGAAAACTTTTTACTGAATTTATAAAACTACGTGATTCATCTAAATTTTTAACTTTATAAGTGGTGCGCATTTTGGATGAGAGACCACTAATAGCTTTTACATCTGTTGAATAAAATTTAGTAACATCAATAACTATAGCAGAAGTATCGTTACTAAAAGCAAGAATATCGAAGGCATAAAGTGTAGGTTCATAATTGTTAGATTTTACCGAAATATTAATAGGTAATTCCTCATTAGCTACAGCACTATATGATTTCTCCTTTAATAAAATTTTATTTTCAAACCATTCCCATGCTACTAAGCGTGTATCAGTTTCAGTACCCGCATTTACATAACCATTCCCTAAATTTGGAGGTAATTTAGAAATGCGACTTACTAAAAGCATGTCTTTGTTTAAGTAGTCTTTTGGTATTTCAAAATAATAAGAATCTCCTATTTTATGGGTTTTAAATAAACCATCGTCCGTAACGGCTTCTTCAGTAATTACTTTGTCGTAAGGTTTAATTTTAGACTCTTTTTTCTTTTCAACTGGTTTCGGTGCTTCAACTTCAGTTTTTTTATTTTTATCTCTTTTTGTTTGAGCTTGAACTGAAACTGAAAGCAAACATGTTAATAATACTAAAATAGGTAGTAATCCTTTTTTCATATATTAGATTTTAATTAATAAATAACTAAATTAAATAATAATCAGAACTAAATAAGTTTTTCACAAAACTTTAGTATACGATTTAATTATTAGAATAAAAAAAGGATTCAATATTAGCTATTGAATCCTTTAACTTAAGGTCTGTTTAGTTTAGAAGTTTTGGTTTTAAAGTTCTATGCTGGTTTTAACTTGAATAAATCTATACTTAAAATATGATTTTTATAATCGACTATAATGTTATTTTTTGAAACATTATATGGTAATCGAAATATTTTCTTAAAAAAAGCCGAAGCATAACAATACTTGTGTTTTGTTGTACTGCCTTCAGTTTTTTTATTTGCATCAGGCACACTACTTCTATCTGTAGTTAACACTAAGGCATTATTTTTAGTTACATAATAATTAAAATCATCTTTAACGTAACCAACTATATCCAATTCTAAATGATAACCATCTTCAGTTTCTGTTAAACGAACGTCCGACGAATTAGAATCATTTCTATAATTGTAATTTCTACTCTTATTTAATTTTGCCGTAGAATTAGCAATACGATTGTTATTAATGCGAGGGAACATAATATTATAATTTAAAAGTGAATCTAGACTACTCTAGGAAGAAATGACAAACCATCAGGGCATGCCCCTTAGTTACGGATCTTTTTTTTAGAACCTCGGTTCGTATTTAATAGGTAAAATACGAGGTAAGTATTTGGTTATCCTAAAGTTACAAAATAAAAATGATTTAAAAAATTTTTATAAAAAAAACAATAAAATTTTTACACTTTTTTTCTTTCAACCTTTATAAATGTCATTTTAACTTCATTTATGGTTCTTTAATTTGTAAACAATCATCAAACCGCCCCGATATGGAAGAAATTCACCACTTTTATTATAATGTCGTACACCATCAGAGCGTTCACCTGTATCTAAAAAATAACCTTTATAGTGACCTTGTTGGCTTCCTCCTCCTAAAAAAGCTTCAAGGTTCCATCTTTCATTCAATTCAAATTGATAACCAATTGTAGCACCTAAAAACACACTATAACCTTCCTGATAACTATTGGTTTGATTCCATTTTTGTAATTTAAACTTAGCACCACCAATATGCGCACCAACATAAAACCCCAATCCTGCTTGTTTTGTATAATACCTAAACTCTGGAAATATTTGACCAAATTTATAAGGCACTCCATTAATAGTCCAAAATGATGCCGCAACATCTAACTGAAAAGTTGTTTTCTTTCCTAACTCGAATTCAACACCAAAATTTGGAATACCAACTAAAGTAGTAATAGCATTGCCTTTAAAACTAGTTTGGGATGTTATAAACAATGGAAATAAAATTATTAACCCAATAAGTAAGGTGGATTTAATAAGGTAGGTTGGTTTAGATAGAATCATAAGTCTAATAAGTTGTTATAAAAAAGGGATTCAATAAATTTTTATTGAATCCCTTTACCTAATAATGAATGTTATAATTTAAATGTTTTTAGCTAACCAATCACCTACCTCTGTAGTACCATATGCTTTTCCTCCATCGGCTAAATCTTCTGTAACTATACCTTCAGCCAAGGCCTTATTTACTGCATCTCTAATTACTTTACCTTCTTCGTGTAAACCAAACGCCATTTCAAACATCATGGCTGCTGATAAAACTGTAGCCATTGGATTTGCTATATTTTTACCAGTAGCTTGTGGATACGAACCATGAATTGGTTCAAATAATTGATTTTCAGTACCTACAGATGCCGACGGCATTAAGCCCATAGAACCAGAAATTACCGAGGCTTCATCTGTTAAAATATCACCGAAAAGATTTTCAGTGATTAACACATCGTAGCTATTTGGCCATTGTACTAAACGCATTGCAACAGCATCAACAAATTCATAAGAAACCGTTACTTCCGGATAGTCTTTTTCCATTGCTTGTACAGTCTCTCTCCATAAACGCGACGTTTCTAAAACATTAGCTTTGTCAACACAACATAATTTTTTATTACGTGTCATTGCTAATTCAAATCCTTTTTTCGCCAAACGCTGTACTTCTTCTCTTGTGTAAACGCAGTTATCAAAAGCAGTGTCCCCACCATCCCTTCTACCTTTTTCTCCAAAGTAAATTCCACCAGTTAACTCACGTAAAAACACTAAATCAGTGCCTTCAATACGCTCTCTTTTTAAAGGTGATTTTTCTAATAAAGACGGAAATGTAAAGGTTGGTCTTACGTTAGCAAATAAACCAAGTTTTTTACGCATTTTTAGCAAACCTTGCTCAGGACGTACCGGAGCAGAAGGATCATTATCATATTTTGGATGTCCTATGGCTCCAAATAAAACAGCATCCGAAGCTAAACATATCTCGTGTGTTGCATCTGGGTAAGGTTCTCCTACTGCATCAATAGCTGCAGCACCAGTTAAAGCTGGTTTCCAAGTTATTTCGTGTCCAAATTTTTTAGCAACAGCATCACTTACTTTTACGGCCTGTTCAATTACTTCAGGTCCGATGCCATCACCTGCTAAAAGTGCTATATTAAATTTCATTTTATATTTGTTTTTAATCTTTATATATAATTTATTATGCGTTACCTAAGGCTTGAGTAATTCGTTACAAGTCCTCGCTTTTTAGCAACTGTGGATTTTCCACTGCAAACTATAACGCAAATCTTAATTACTTTTAAATTCTCAATTTTTAAATTGTAATTATATTCAACATTTTTTCCGTAGCCTTAATTGCAGATACGGTTTGATCCGAATCTAAGCCACGTGTTTTAAATTCTTTTTCCGGACTTTTCCAGGTTATTATGGTTTCGCATAATGCATCCGAATGACTTCCAGGTGGTATTCTTACCGCATAATCTATTAAATCTGGTAACACCATTTTTTTACTGATATAAATACTTCTCAAAGCATTCATAAATGCATCAAATTGTCCGTCACCTTGCGCATTTTGTTCAAATGTTTCGCCATTAATTGAAATTGACACAGTGGTTGAAGGTTTTAAACCTTTCGCATGCGTTAATACATACGAGTTTACCTTTACTTTTTCTTCATAGGAATAACTATCCAATACATCAGAAATAATATAAGGTAAATCTTCCTTAGTAACCACTTCTTTTTTATCACCCAATTCAATAATACGTTGGGTTACTTTCTTTAAATCTTCATCCTTAAGTGAAAGCCCTAATTCCTGTAAGTTCTTTTGGATGTTGGCTTTTCCAGACGATTTGCCTAAAGCATATTTTCGGGTTCTTCCAAAACGCTCAGGCATTAAATCACTGAAATACAAATTATTTTTATTATCACCATCTGCGTGAATTCCAGCAGTTTGCGTGAATACATTAGCTCCAATAATAGGTTTATTTGCTGGAATCATAATTCCAGAGAAGTTTTCAACCAATTTACTTACGGTGTATAAAAACTTTTCATTCACACCTATTTTAACGTTAGGCATGAAATCATTGATTACAGCAACAGTACTTCCCATAGGTGCATTTCCTGCGCGTTCGCCCATACCATTTACTGTTAAGTGCAACCCATCGGCTCCTGCATTTAACGCAGCCATAACATTGGCAACTCCTAAATCATAATCGTTGTGCGCATGAAAATCAAAATGCAAATTCGGATATTTATCCTTTATTGATTTTATAAAATCAAAAGATTCAGATGGTGTTAAAACGCCTAAAGTATCTGGAAGCATGATACGCTTCACAGGTTGAGTATTCAAAAATGCTAAAAATTCAAAAACGTAGTCCTTAGAATTTCGCATCCCGTTACTCCAGTCTTCTAAATAAATATTGGTTTCAATATTATGCTTTTTAGCCAAGGAAATAGTTTCTAATATTTCCTCAAAATGCTGACTGGGAGTCTTTTTAAGTTGATAAGTTAAATGATTTAATGAACCTTTAGTTAACAGGTTTTGAACTTTAGCTCCTGCTTCTAACATCCAATTAATAGAAACGCCTTTATCTACGAAAGTTAAAACTTCAACTTTATCTAGATAGTTGTTTTCTTTTGCCCAATTGGTTACGCTTAATACGGCCTGAAATTCACCTTCAGACACACGTGCCGATGCAATTTCTATTCTATCTACTTTTAATTCTTCAAGTAAAAGTTTAGCGATAGTAAGTTTTTCAGAAGCAGAAAACGACACGCCCGAGGTTTGCTCACCATCGCGCAGTGTCGTATCCATTATTTCAATGCGTTTCGGAGTCATTTATAGTAGTAAGCCGTTAGCGAACGTTTCTATTTCTCCTTTTATGTTTTGTAGATAATCAATATCATCAAAACCATTAAGCATATTTTCTTTTTTATAACTATTAATTTCAAATGATTCTTGTGCACCAGTTGATTTAATAGTAATCGTTTGATTTGGAAGATTGACTTCAATTTCTGTGTTCGGATCGTCGTAAATAGCATTGAAAATTTGCTCTGAAAATTCCGGAGACACTTGAACAGGCAATACCCCAACATTTAAACAGTTGTTTCTAAAAATATCAGCAAAGAAACTAGATACTACACAACGGAAACCGTAATCGTAAACTGCCCAAGCAGCATGCTCTCTTGAAGAACCTGAACCAAAATTTTTTCCTCCTACTAAAATTTTTCCTGAATAAATAGGATTATTCAAAACGAAGCTTTCTTTTGGAGTATTATCATTATTGTATCTCCAGTCGCGGAATAAATTATCTCCAAAACCTTCACGTTTTGTAGCTTTTAAGAAACGTGCTGGAATAATTTGATCGGTATCCACATTCTCTAATGGTAATGGAACCGCTGTACTTGTTAATATATTGAATTTATCGTATGCCATTTTTTTAAGTTTAAAGTTGAAACGTTGAAAGTTGAAAAATTTTATAATTGCCAACCTACCGATTCATTTTCAATTATTGATTTTTATTACAAAAGAGTTCTTGGGTCGGTTACTACACCTGTTACAGCAGCAGCAGCAGCTACTAACGGACTAGCAAGTAATGTTCTTGAACCAGGACCTTGACGACCTTCAAAATTTCTATTTGAAGTACTTACAGCATATTTTCCAGCTGGTACTTTATCGTCATTCATTGCTAAACATGCTGAACAACCAGGTTGTCTTAATACAAAACCAGCTTCAGTAAGTGTATCTAAAATGCCTTCTTCCTTAATTAAAGCTTCAACTTCGTGTGAACCTGGAACTAACCAAGCTGTAATATGATCCGCTTTTTTCTTACCTTTAACAATTGATGCAAAGGCACGGAAATCTTCAATTCTACCATTGGTACAGCTTCCTAAGAAAACATAGTCCACTTTCTTACCAATCATAGATTCGTTTTCACTGTAACCCATATATTCTAAAGACTTTTTGTAAGTAGCAACACCACCTTCAACTGCTTCGGCATTAGGAATGTTTTTAGAGATACCAATACCCATACCTGGATTCGTTCCGTAGGTAATCATAGGTTCAATATCACTCGCATTGAATGTTAATTCTTTATCAAATTTAGCATCAGCATCTGTTTTCAATGTTTTCCAATGTGCAACTGCTTTATCCCATTCAGCTCCCTTAAGAGATAATGGTTTGTCTTTTAAATACGCAAAAGTAGTTTCATCTGGAGCAATCATACCACCACGTGCACCCATCTCAATCGATAAGTTACAAACAGTCATACGGCCTTCCATGGTCATGTTTTCAAAAACATCACCTGCATATTCAACAAAGTATCCTGTAGCACCAGATGTTGATAATTGCGAAATGATATATAATGCCACATCTTTAGGTGTAACACCCTTACCTAATTGCCCATTAACGTTAATACGCATTTTTTTAGGCTTTGGTTGCATGATACATTGTGTTGATAATACCATTTCAACCTCTGAGGTACCTATACCAAAGGCAATAGCGCCAAAGGCTCCATGAGTTGATGTATGCGAATCACCACAAACTATCGTGGCACCAGGAAACGTAATGCCATTTTCAGGACCAACAACGTGAACAATACCATTCTTTTTATGACCAAGACCCCAATGGCTAATACCATATTCATTTGAGTTATCCTCTAATGCTTTTAATTGATTCGCAGACAAAGGATCTTCAACTGGTAAATGCTGGTTAATTGTTGGTGTATTATGGTCGGCTGTTGCAAAAGTACGCTCTGGATATAATACTTTTAAACCACGACTTTTTAATCCAAGAAATGCTACAGGACTAGTAACTTCGTGAATAAAATGACGGTCTATAAAGAACACATCCGGTCCTCCTTCAATTTTCCTTACAACATGTGAATCCCATACTTTATCAAACAATGTTTTGCTCATATTCTATTTTCTTTAATTTAAATCTCTTTTTTGATCTTGTTTTGCCAATATCTAAAGATTAGGCAAAAGGCTTGCAAAGTTACTAAAAACTAGCGTTTGTAGTAAGGATATACCAATATTTAAGATGCCTGCTTATTTATTTTTATAGTATTATTAATGGAAGCTAAAAAAACCGACAATCTTTTAAAAGAATAGCAATATTGGTTGTAATTTTTAAAGCTAATTATACAAAAAACTACTTTAAACGATCAACTACGTACTCAATTTCAGTTTTTCCGTGAGGTTTAGCCTTCCCATCTGGCCCAATATTTACCATAACGATATTGGAAATAGTAATAATAGTTTCATGAGTCATCTTGTTTCTAACCTCACAACTTAATGTTAAAGATGCTTTTCCAAATTTAACAACTTCAATACCTATTTCTATAATATCACCCTGTTTGGCTGAAGCTTTAAAATCTATTTCGCTCATGTACTTTGTAACCACTTTTTGGTTTTCAAGTTGAATGATAGTATATAAAGCCGCTTCTTCGTCTATCCAATCTAATAAGCGTCCACCAAATAAGGTGCCATTGGCATTTAAGTCTTCGGGTTTTACCCATTTTCTAGTGTGAAATCTCATACTCATATTTTTTTTATAAAGGTAAAAAAATCCACGATGTTAATAACCCCGTTAACAACTATAAGTGCTTTTAAGACTTTTAAACTTTAATATTCTATAATTTTAATAAAAACTCTTCAACTATGAATACTCGACAATTCAATTTAAAAAGCATTCGTCCCGAAATTCTAAGCGCAACTATTAATGATGATATGAGCAGCGATGAGCGATTTCAAAATTTAGTACTTAGACCCATAATAAAATTGCAAAATGATTTGTTTATTGAGGTTTTTAAAAACTATATTGCCAAGCATAAAATGGTGTTTTACGGTTACACTTTAGAGAAGCGTTTGCAATATATTGAGAATGCTGTAAATAAAGATATAAAATTTCGTAACTCACTAAAAGGCATTGTGATAGGTTTATTTACAGTAGAAGAATATATAATTTATATTCAGAATTCTTCAGCTTTAAATAAGCGCATGATGCAAATTGTTAAAGACAGATTGATAAGTAACGTGCAACTTTTTGAACAACCAGAAGTGCTTAAAGCCGTGTAAAACATTTAATGACAACAAAACAAAGACTATTGCAAATTTGTAATGAACGCGTAGATAAACGTTTGAATGATTACAAAGAAGAAATTAATTTAATTAAAGAATCTATTGATAGTAATGATAAGGGAAACTCGGAAGGTGATGATTCTGGTAGTGGAAAATTATTAAATGATTTAGAAAAAAACATGTCGTATTTAAACGACGCAAAAAAAACAAAAGACTATTTAAGTAACATAAAAACAAACGTAGAAAGCAAGGAAGTGATGCTTGGCAGTATTGTAAAAACTAATGTAATGAATTTTTACATTGCCACTAGTATCGGAAAAATTGAGCTTGACGATCAGGTTTTTTATGCTATTTCAGTCAACTCACCTATTGGTCAACTTTTAATTAATAAACCTGTAAATACTAGTTTTGAATTTAATCAAAACAAATATGTAATTACAGAAATTATATAATAGAAACACCATTTAAATCGGTAGTAAGTACTTCGCTCATATAATTAAAATATGGGCGAATTGCTTTAAATGAAGTATTTACATCACAAATAAAATTGGAGTCCAATACTTCTGCATCCGTATATTTTTTAACAAAAATGAATTGTTTCTTTTTAATTAAATCGATGGATTCATGGTCTTTACTGAATCCTTTTGGTGCTGTTTTTACTTCGTCGCCTACAAAACCACCCCAGATTTTCTTAAATTTTTCATCTTTTAAAATGTTTCGAATTTCAGTAGCATCCATTTCAAATTCTTTTCTAATTCGTAGCAAATCGGCCGATGAAGGTTCCCAAAAACCAGTAGCAATAAAACTTTCATTATTAGGTTGAATATGTAAATAATAACCACCTCTTAATTTTGGTTTCGTTCTATTAAAAGAACCTCCAAAATGAGTTTTGTAGGGTGCTTTGTTTTTTGAAAAGCGTACATCACGATAAATTCGAAACAGTTTTAATTTATCAACATCATCATGCTCGTTCAAGCTTTTTAAAATTGAATTGTAGAATATTTTTACATCTTTTTCTATTCTCTTAAAATCTGGTTTGTGTTCATTAAACCAGTCTCTTTCGTTGTTTTTCTCTAATGCTTTTAAGAAATCAAATGTTTCTTTTTGAATTGTTGGGTTCATGATTTTTTTTAATTCAGAAATCTAAAATACAAAAAAGTCCTGCTTCAACAGGACTTTTAAGTTGCCATAATTAAATTCTATTTGTAATTACTATTTTCGTAACGTGTAAGTTTGACTAGTAATTGCTCCTGTTTTTTTATCAAAATATTCAATAGTAAAACTTCCGTCTTCGTTAAAATATCCTACACCTGTATCATCTCCGTTTTGATAAATGTAGTGATTCGATTTATTAAGTTTTACAATATTGCCTTCAGGTAACTCACTAGTAGTAGATAATACTGAAAAGCCATTATCTACCTTTTTAAAACCATATTGCTTGCCTTCAAACTCATAGTATGCAATTTCCGTTTTAGACTCGTAAGAATTCCCTTTGTCGCCATCAACCTCTATTGTTTTGGTAATTTTTACAGGACTATTTACAACATCTTTATCTCTTTTATCTATATCTTTTTCAGCAAATTCAATACCCTGCTCTTGCCTAGTGGTTACTTTAATTTTTTTCTCCACTATTTCAGACCCATTATTGGTTTTAACTGTTTTTATTGTCGATTCCTCCGATATATTTTTAACTGGTTCTTGTGCATAAATACTAGTAGCAAACAAGAATACACTTGCATAAAGTAATTTTTTCATTTTATTAAATTTTTATTGTTTATTATTTATTTGCTTAAGCTAAACCTCAAAATTTTAACTTCTTTTGAAACCGCCTCTTATAAGTGATAGTAGAAATAATACTATAAATATGAAGAAGCATATTTTGGCTATGCCAGCTGAAGCTCCTGCAATACCAGAAAAACCTAATACTCCAGCAATTAATGCTATAATTATAAATGTGATTGTCCAACGTAACATAATTTCAAAATTTAAAGATTCATATTAATTTTTGAAGATTTAACTTCTATGTTTATGAATACAAAGTTGAGAAATATGTCCACTTTTTACGTTATATGTTTTTTACAAAAATTTGTATAATTCACATGAATTTGGAATAGATTGTCATACAATTCGCAATAATGACTACTTACAGATGATTTACGTGATTATAAAAACTCGATATTATTTAAAATAAGCCCTGAAGCTGGCGCAATATATTCCATTTTGATAAAACAGTCTTGTTCTAGACTTTTTGAAATGGTTTCTAAGGTAAGTTTACCTTTGCCTAAATCAATTAGTGTTCCCATCATTAGTCTAATTTGATTTCTCATAAATCCTTTACCTCTAACCCGCAGTAAATAGGATTTCTCAGGAAAATAATTGGCGGAATACAAATCGTTTTCTACTAATTCACAGGTTAAAATTTCTCTATTGTATAATCCGTTATCGGTAGGTTTAAAACAATAAGATTTAAAATAGTGTTCACCTTCAAACAGTCTTGCGCCTTGTTTCATAAGTTCAATATCTAAATCGTCTAAAATGGTAGTCATTATAGGTGCGCAAAATGGATGGCATTTTTCACCAAATGTGAATAAATACAAATATTCTTTTATTTTGGAATGGTTGATGATATTGAATTTAGCATCCACTTCTTGAATTGTAAGTGCTCGGATATCTTGTGGTAAATTATGGTTAAACAATTTTAGAAAGGCCTCTTGGTCTTCTATTGGTTCATACAGAAACAATTCGAAAGCGGCACATTCCGCAGATACCATGGCATCAGTTCTGCCGGAACTTAAACTTTTAAAAGTTTTACCTTCTAGGATAAAGTTTAAGGTTCTATCCACCATAAGGTGCAACGTTTTTAAATTAGGTTGCTTTTGCCAACCATGAAAACGGTATCCTAAATATTGAATGGTGATAACGTAAAAAAACTTATTCATTATATTTTTTAATGGGCGAGCAAAGTAAGTTTTTTATTGATAGTGGCAAAAAAAATGATAACTTGTATTATTAATTACTAACTAAAAACCAACTATTATGTCGAATTTTAAAACAAAACCACCCATTTCATTTTGGATTGTGAGCGTTATTGCATTATTTTGGAATATTATGGGTGTTATTCAATATCTTTCACAAGCCTATCAAACAGAGAGTTGGCGTGCTTCATTAACGAACGAACAATATGAGATGGTGATAAATTTCCCTTCATGGTTAACGGCTGCTTTTGCCATTGCTGTTTTCTCTGGGGTTTTTGGCTCCTTAGGACTTATTTTACGAAAAAAATGGGCTTATGGCTTGTTGCTAATATCTTTAATAGCCGTAATTGTTCAAATGGGATATGTGTTAAGTCAACAGTACTATGATGGTATAGAAATGACTATCAGCATTATACTATTTGCGATCTTTTTAGTTTGGTTTTCTAAAAAATCAATCGCAAAAGGTTGGCTTTATTAATGAAATGAAATAAAAAAGGCTTTAGAAAATTCTAAAGCCTTTTGATTTATTTATGTCTTCCTTTTAACTCCGCTTCAATATCTTTTAAAGTAAAGCCTTTTGCTTGAAGAAGCATTAAATAATGAAAAAGTAAATCGGCTGATTCATAAATGAAAAGTTCATCATTATTACTCATCGCTTCAATAACTGTTTCAACAGCCTCCTCTCCTACTTTTTGAGCTACTTTATTAATACCTTTTGCAAATAAACTAGCAACATACGATTTGTTGGCATCTTGATTTTCAACACGTTCTTTAATTACATTTTCTAAAGTTGAAAAGAAACCATAATTAGATTTGTTTTCTTCTCCCCAACAGGTATCCGTGCCTTTATGGCAAGTTGGCCCAACTGGAATTACTTGAATTAGTAGCGAATCATTATCACAATCATTCTTAATATCAACTAAATTTAAAAAATTACCGCTTTCTTCACCTTTAGTCCATAAACGTTGCTTGCTTCTACTAAAAAAAGTCACTTTTTTTGTTTCCAAAGTTTTGGCATAGGCATCTTCATTCATATACCCCAACATTAGCACATTTTTAGTTGTGGCGTCTTGAATAATGGCAGGTACTAGTCCGTTAGAATCGTATTTAATTTCCATATTTTTAATTTGTCATTGTAAATCACAATTTGTGATGTAACAATTTGTTTAAACTTTATGCTTATATCTATATTATAAAGATTACTTTGTTAATCCTTGTTGGAATTAGGACTAAAGACGTACCTCTATATGCTGTTTTTTTAATTCTTTTTTTAAATCTGGAATCGGAATTTCACCAAAATGAAAGACACTTGCTGCTAAAGCTGCATCAGCTTTTCCTTCATTAAAAGTATCAACAAAATGCTGCACATTTCCTGCCCCACCAGAAGCAATAATTGGGATATTAAGTAGGCTTGATAACTTAGCTAATGCCTCATTGGCAAATCCGTTTTTTGTACCGTCATGATTCATGGATGTAAATAAAATTTCACCCGCACCACGTTGCTCAACTTCTTTCGCCCATTCAAATAAATCGATTTCAGTTGGAATACTTCCTCCAGCTAAATGTACTTTCCAATTTCCATCAATTTCTTTAGCATCAATAGCAACCACAACACATTGACTTCCAAATTTATCGGCTAATTCGTTTACTAATTCAGGTCTTTTTACTGCCGAAGAATTAATGGACACTTTATCAGCACCACACTTTAATAAGGCATCAACATGTTCAACCGAAGAGATACCGCCCCCAACTGTAAATGGAATATTTACTTGTTCTGCTACATGCAAAACCATATCTAAAGTGGTTGCGCGCGCTTCTAAGGTTGCTGAAATATCTAAAAAAACTAGTTCATCAGCTCCATAATCAGCATATTGTTTTGCGAGTTCTACAGGATCGCCGGCATCGCGTAAATCAACAAAATTAACACCTTTTACTGTGCGTCCGTTTTTAATATCTAAACACGGTATAATTCTTTTAGTCAACATATTATACGAACTTTTCTAATTGTTTTAAGCTTATTCTATTCTCATAAATGGCTTTTCCAATGATAACACCTTCACAACCAATTTCTTTTAATAGTGGTAATTCATCAATACAAGAAATGCCTCCCGATGCTATTAATTTAATGGATTGAACACCATTTCCATGACTACATTCCGAAATTATTTGCTTGTATAAATCTACAGAAGGACCTTCTAACATGCCGTCTTTTGAAATGTCCGTACAAATAACATATTGAATACTCTTTTTTTGATACCCTTTTATAAACGGAATCACATCTTCTTTACTTTGTTCCATCCAACCACTAATGGATACTTTTCCGTTATCACTATCAGCTCCTAAAATAATTTTTGCTGCACCATATTTTGCAATCCAACCTTCAAAAGTTTCAGGATCTTTTACAGCGATACTGCCACCTGTGATTTGTTTTGCTCCCGAATTGAAGGCAATATGCAAATCTTCATTAGTTTTTAAACCACCACCAAAGTCAATTTTCAGGTTTGTTTTTGATGAAATTTGTTCTAAAACTTTATAATTTACAATATGTTGTGCCTTGGCTCCATCTAAATCTACCAAATGCAGATATTCAATACCAGAAGCTTCAAATAGTTTTGCGACTTCAAGTGGGTTTTCATTATAAACTTTTTTGGTATCGTAATCGCCTTTAGTTAGGCGAACGCATTTTCCATCTATAATATCTATGGCTGGTATAATTCTCATAATATTTCCTGCGAAAGCAAAAATCTTTTAATTAAACATTTTTTTTAGATGAACCTCTTGAACATGGCCAAGGAGCCTTTTATAAATCTAAAAAATTCTTCAAAATTTGTTCTCCTGCTAAACTACTCTTTTCTGGATGAAATTGAACACCGTAAAAGTTTTTATGCTGCAATGCTGAAGCATAATTTAACCCATAATCTGTAGTGGCAATGGTTTCATCACAAAGCTCGGCATAATAACTATGTACTAAATACATATATTCATTTTCTTTAATGCCTTTGAATAAATCTGATTTTAGATTTTTAATAACATTCCAACCCATTTGAGGCACTTTTACGTTATTTTCAAAACGTTTAACGTTGGTTTTAAAAACGCCCAAACCTTTTGTATTTCCTTCTTCTGTGGTTTCACAAAGTAATTGCATACCTAAGCAAATACCCAAAACAGGCTGTGTTAATTGCGGGATTAAAGTATCCAATCCTGTAGCCTTTAACATGGCCATAGCACTACTCGCCTCACCTACACCTGGGAAAATAATTTTATCTGCTGCTAAAATATCGTCCGGATTGTTTGATAAAACAGCATCAATACCCAATCGTTTAAAGGCAAACTGAATACTTTTAATATTTCCTGCGCCGTAATCTATAATTATTAATTTCATATAAATATTCCCTATAACATATTAGAAGTTTTAATTGTGTTATGCATCAATTTTGAACTTTTAATATTTACCTTTCTACTTTATAAGACTCCTTTCGTACTTGGTAGAAACATTTTGTTAGCATCTCTTTTTACTGCCATTTTCATTGCTTTTGCAAAAGCCTTGAAAATACCTTCTATTTTATGGTGTTCGTTGGTGCCTTCCGCTTTAATATTCAAATTGCATTTTGCACCATCAGTAAATGATTTGAATAGGTGATAAAACATTTCGGTTGGCATATCACCAATCTTTTCACGTTTAAATTCAGCATCCCATTCCAACCAATTTCTTCCACCAAAATCTACCGCTACCTGAGCTAAGCAATCATCCATTGGCAAACAAAATCCATAGCGTTCAATTCCTAATTTATTTCCTAAAGCTTTATTGAATAATTCGCCCATAGCAATCATGGTATCTTCAATGGTGTGGTGTTCATCAACTTCTAAATCACCATTCACTTTTACGGTTAAATCCATAGCACCATGACGACCAATTTGATCGAGCATATGATCAAAAAATGATAAGCCGGTATCAATATCATTTTTACCAGAACCATCTAGATTTAATTTTATATAAATCTGAGTTTCATTGGTGTTACGTGTTATTTCTTGAACTCTATCTTCAAGTTTAAGAAAGGTATATATTTGTTCCCAATCATTACTTTCAAGCGCTATATAAGGGTTTAACTCTTCTCTTTTTACCGTAATTTCGTTGGTTCCTAAATGTGTTTCATCATTAATGAAAATTCCTTTTGAACCTAGGTTTTTTGCTAATTCAATATCCGTTAGTCTGTCTCCAATAACAAAAGAATTCTTTAAATCGTAATCTTCAGAGAAAAACTTCGTTAACAAACCCGTATTAGGTTTACGCGTTGGCGCATTAT
Source organism: Mariniflexile sp. (assembly GCF_041583155.1). GTDB lineage: Bacteria > Bacteroidota > Bacteroidia > Flavobacteriales > Flavobacteriaceae > Mariniflexile. The sequence continues at coordinate 35,831 of NZ_JBFHGK010000014.1, read as the reverse complement.
CTCTGGCATACGTTTCGTCAATATAAACCTCCTTAAATTCAATACCTTCATTTTTAAATGTATTGATTACAAAATTGTGAATGGGCCAAAACTTTTCTGCAGGGTTATCGGGTGTTCCTAACCCATCTTGATTTGTAACCATAATAATTTCATAGTCCAATTCCTTACATATTTTACCTAAAAACTGAAACACTTTGGGGTAAAATATTAATTTTTCAAAAGAATCTACTTGCTCGTCAGCTGGTTCTTTAATTAATGTGCCATCGCGGTCTATAAATAATACTTTCTTCATTAGATAGATTTTAAGGTATCTATTAATTTTTTATTCTCTTCCGAAGTTCCAACAGTTAAACGTAATGTGTTTTCGCAACCTGGTTGGGTTGTTCTGTTACGGATTACAATTCCTTTTTCAATAAGTTGGTTGTAACGTTTATTTGCATCATCCACCTTAACCAATAAAAAATTAGCGTCTGACGGATATATCTTTGAAATATAGCTAATAGTTTCAAGTTCAGAAACCATTACGGAACGTTCTTTTAAAATATCACTAATTTGATTAGTTGCTAAATCTTTTATAGTTAACAACTCAATAGCTTTTTTTTGCGTTAACTCATTAATATTATAAGGTGGTTTTATGGTGTTTAAAACAGAAATTATAGCCTCGGAAGCATAACAAATCCCTAAGCGAATTCCTGCCATGGCATAAGCTTTGGATAGTGTTTGCGTTACAATTAAATTGGGGAACTCGTTTAATCTTGTTAACCAACTTTTTTCAGTTGAAAAATCAATATAAGCTTCATCAATAACCACAATGCCCTTAAAATTTGAAACCATGGCTTCAATGGCTTCCGAAGAAAAACTATTTCCTGATGGGTTGTTTGGCGAACAAATAAAAAGTAATTTACTGTTTGCGTCGGCCGCATTTAAAACCTCGTTAACCTTAGGTTGAAAAGCTTTATCTAAATTCACTTTTTTAATGCTGATGGCATTCAAATTGGCAAGTACCTCATACATGCCATAGGTTGGAGGCAAAATAACGACGTTATCCTGATTTGGTTCACAAAACGCTCGGTAAATTAAGTCTAAAACTTCATCACTTCCGTTTCCTAAAAGGATATTTTTAGTTGATATGCCTTTGATTTCTGAAAGCACAGCCTTTAATTTACCTTGGTGAGGATCTGGATAACGGTTAACGCCGTTTTCAAAGGGATTTTCATTGGCATCTAAAAACACCATATTATCAGTGACTCCCTGAAACTCATCACGAGCAGATGAATACGGTTTTAGTGCTTTTATAGTCGGTCGAATTAAATTTTCTATGTTCATTATTTTAAATCCTTTAATCGAATAGAAACTGCATTTTTATGAGCTTGTAAGCCTTCAGCTTCCGCCATTAATTCAATAGTTTCACCAATATTTAAAATCCCTTCTTTTGATATTTTTTGAAAGGTCATACTTTTTAAAAAACTATCTAAATTTACCCCAGAATACGCTTTTGAAAACCCGTTTGTAGGCAAGGTATGATTAGTTCCCGAGGCATAATCACCAGCACTCTCAGGTGTGTAGTCGCCAATAAAAACAGAACCTGCATTGGCAATATTATTCACATAAAAATCTTCATTTTTAGAGCAAATAATGAAATGTTCTGGGCCATATTCATTTATTAATTCTAAAGCTATTTCATCATTTTCAACATAAATAAGTTTAGAATTAGCTATTGCTTTTTCTGCAATCGCTTTGCGCGGAAGGAGCTCTAATTGCTTTGCAACAGCTTCTGATACATCATTAATTAAATTCTGAGATGTAGAAACCAGAATAACCTGACTATCGGTACCATGTTCCGCTTGACTCAACAAATCGGAGGCAATATATGAAGCATTTGCCGTTTCGTCAGCAACAACTAACAATTCGCTAGGGCCTGCAGGCATATCAATAGCTACCCCATATTTAGTTGCTAATTGTTTTGCAACTGTTACATACTGATTTCCTGGTCCGAAAATTTTATAAACTTGCGGAATGGTTTCCGTTCCAAAAGTCAAACCTGCAATAGCCTGAATACCACCAACTTTTATAATTTTGGTAACACCACATAAATGAGCTGCAAACAAAATTTCGGGTGCTAATGCACCTTCTTTATTTGGAGGTGAACATAAAACAATTTCTTTACAACCAGCTATTTGAGCAGGAACGGCCAACATTAAAACAGTAGAAAACAACGGTGCTGTACCTCCTGGAATATATAAACCTACTTTTTGTATCGCACGTTTTTCCTGCCAACATTGAACCCCTTTAGCGGTTTCAACTTCAATTTTTGATGTTTTTTGAGCTTTATGAAATACCTCAATATTGTGTTTCGCTGTTATTATAGCTTTTTTAAGGTTTTCTGAAACAGAGGCTATTGCTTTTTGAATTTCTTCAGAAGATACCATGTTTGTTTCTAAAGCAATTCCATCAAATTTAGTTGTGTACCTTTTTATCGATGCGTCTCCTTTTTTTGAAACATCATCAAAAATTTGGACAACGGTAGATTCTATATCACCAACGGTTTGCGTAGGTCTTTCTAAAACCTGCCGCCATTCGTTTTTATTTGGGTTTTTAATTATTTGCATGACAATTTGTTACAATACCATTTTTTCGATAGGACACACTAAAATTCCTTGAGCACCTTTAGCTTTTAAATCGTCAATAACATCCCAAAATTCGTTTTTACTAATTACTGAGTGAATAGAGCTCCATCCTGCCTCTGCTAATGGTAAAACCGTTGGACTTTTCATTCCTGGTAAAACGTTAATGATATCTTGAACTTTATCGTTAGGCGCATTGAGCAATACATATTTAGACTCTCTTCCTTTTAAAACGGATTTAATTCGGAATTGAATTTTATCTAAAATAGCTTGTTTTTCAGCATCTAAAATTGGTGAAACAGCTAAAACGGCTTCCGATTTTAAAATCATTTCCACCTCCTTTAAATTGTTTTTAAACAAGGTACTTCCACTAGAAACAATGTCAACAATGGCATCAGCTAATCCAATATTTGGTGCAATTTCAACCGATCCGTTAATAATGTGCAAATTAGCATTTACATTTTGCGAATCTAAAAAATTCTGAACTGTATTGGGGTATGAGGTTGCTATACGCTTACCTTCTAAATCCTTAATGCTTTTATAATCCATTGATTTTGGAACGGCTACGCAAACACGACACGAAGAAAAACCTAGTTTCTCGGCGATATTAATACCGTTACCTTTTTCTATTAGAACATTTTCTCCAATAATAGCAACATCTACAACACCATCCTTTAAATATTGAGGAATATCGCCATTTCTTAGGTAAAAAACTTCCACTGGAAAATTTCTAGCCGAAGCTTTTAATTGATCAATTCCGTTATCTATGGATATACCTATGTCTTTAAGTAACTCCATGGATTCGTCGTGTAAACGACCTGATTTTTGCACTGCAATTCTTAATGTACTCATCTTTAAATGTTTAAAAGTTATCCGTTCTCGGGATAAAAAGTTCCCGTTTTCACGGGAAAAATAAAACCCGCTTGATTGTCTCAAACGGGTTTAAATATATGTTGATTTTATTCAATACATTCTCACTTCGCTTGATAGCAAATTTGAAAATGGTGATGATGTGATTGAATAAATGTCATGTTTTGTGTTTTTCACTAATGCAAATATCAATAATTAAACTTAATTTTTCTATATAATAATAAGAAAACTTATCACTATTAAGTATTATTTATTGATAGTGAATTTTATTTATTTATTATTCAAAATATCTTTTAAAAAGTTGAATAATTTTGTTTTAATATTATTGATTTCCTAGTATAATCGGCAATCCTGAATCCCCTGAGCCAATAACTATTACTTTGCTATTTGGAGACTCTGCTAATTTCATTGTAGCATCAATCCCTTTGTCTTGTAATATTTTATCAGTTAAAGAGGCACTTAAAATTCTATTTGATTCGGCTTTTCCTTCTGCCTCAATAATAACTTTTTCAGCTTCTTTAGAAGCGGTTACAAGCCTAAACTCATATTCTAAAGACTCCTGCTCTTGCTTTAATTTTCGCTCGATAGCGTCCTTAATAGTAGCTGGAAGCGTTACATCACGAACCAAAACTTCATTTAACTGAATGTATTGACCGCCAACAATTTTTTTTGTTTCTTCATAAATTTCCTGTTGAATTGCATCTCTTTTACTTGAATATAATTGCTCTGGTGTATAGCGACCCACAACGCTACGAGCTGCCGAACGAATTGCAGGAAGCAATACGCGTTCTTTATACATTTCACTTTTTTCTTTATGCAATTTTCCTAAATTTTGGTAATCTGGCTGAAACCAAACAGATGCTTCTAATTTAATATCTAAACCATTAGAAGATAAAACATTCATTTTTTCTAATATTTCTTGTTGTCTTACTTCATATATAAACACCTTGTTCCAAGGGGCAACGATATTAAAACCTTCCCCTAAGGCTGGTTCATCTATAACAACACCTTCTCCAAAGGTTCTAAACAATACACCTGCCTGACCAGATCCAATTGTTACAGCAGATTTAGTTATTATTACAATTAAAATTATTACCCCAATTATTACGGGTAATGCGACTTTAGGTAATCTTTCCATTTTATTTATTTAAATTAATCCGTTATATTTTCTTAAAAACCACTCTAAAGATAAGCTTAAAGCGATTATAATCAGTAGATATTTCCAATCTATCAAAGGTAAGCTTTTTTTGTGGCTTTTTTGAATGGTTACGTATCTACTATCATTTAAAAGGTTAGAAGCTAAATGATCGGTATTTGCAATAAAAAACCAATTAGCCCCACTATTAGTAGCCAATTGTTTCAGTTTTGCTACATCTGCATTTAAAAATTGTTGTTCAACATTATACTCCAATATTTTAAAACTACCCGACGAAGATATTTTTTCGTTGGTAGCACTTACTGTAAAACTATAATCGGACGGTGGTAAATTACTTAAATCTACCTGATAGTTGTTATTATTTAAAATAAGCGGAAATGTTTTACTCTGTTTTGAAACTTCGTCAGTTATTTTAATATTAAGAGTTTCACGACTATCAAAAACATAGTTTTTATCAAAAAACTCTGCCTTAATTACAACGCTAGTATTACCATTATAAAACGACTCAAATTCAACATTTAATCTGCTTTTTCTTTTGTTTGAAGCGACATATTGAATGAGTTTACCTAAGAAATCATCAAAACCTTCAAAAGATTTTGAATTTAGATAACTTTTGGCTCTCCATTGCCAAACATCTTCTCCAAACAAAACAGCTTCTCGCCTACCGTTACTTTCAAACGTAGCCAATAAAGGGTCTTTTTTTAAATTCCCATTAACCGTTTTATTTAATAATGTTTCAAAAGGAATAGAGAATTTGGAAGAGCCATAAGGCGAATTTAAAGGCGGAAAGGATTCAAAATTTATATCATCAATTAAAAATGGCGCAAAACTAGAGTTCAATTCGGCTTGGTAATTTTCCGTTTGATTCGTGATTTCGTAAGCGTAACTTTTATTTATTTTATTTAGAAATTCTAAATCCGTTTTTGTTCCAATAATGGTAAAACGGTTTCTATTTTCTGCATTTAGAATTTCAATTAATTTATTAAATTTGCTATTTGGCTGATACAAAATAACTAATTGAAAATCATTTATTTGAGCTAAAATATCAGTGGAGTTTAAAATAGAAACCGAACGATGTTCATTACTTTCTATACTTTTTTTAAAGGCACCCAAATCTGGATGTAACATATCGCTTACTAATGCTATTTTGGTTTTTTGATCAATAACTTCTACAGCAAAATTTTTGATATTATTAGTAATATTTTTTTCGTTATTTAAAGGTTCCAACCGAGCTTTATATACGTGAACGCCCACAGCATTGGTGGGTAATTTAAAATTAATAACCTTCGAGTTGTTTGTTTTTGAAAAATTTATGTTTTCTGAAAATACAACTGAATTTCCACTGGTAACAACAAAACGAGTGTTTACTGAAATGTCGCCATTATAAACTAAAATAGCTTCAACGGGAAACTGATTTTTTAAATAGGCGTATTTATTAACGTTTAATTGCTGAATTTTCAAGTCGGTATACTGTATAGTGTCTCCTAAAATTATTGAATAGATGGGCTGTTTAAACGTGTTGTAAATAAATTCATAATCATTTCCGTAAGTTTGATTACCATCGGTAATTAAAATAGTTGGAGCAATGGATGATTTATAAATTTGTGATAATTGACTAAAAGCATTATCAATATTGGTTTGCTTTTCATTAAAGGTTAAGGAATCTAAAGCCTTTAATTCGTTACCAAAGACATAAGTTTCAATGTTGAATTTTTTTGTTAATTCTGTATCTGAAATTAATTTGGAAACTAAATTTTTAGATTTTTTATCTTGATTTTGGAATTTTATAGAACTTGAATTATCTATAGCTAAAACCAAATTTGGCTTTTCTGTTGTTAATGTAACTTGTTGCAATTTTGGATTAACAATTAATAACAAAATTGAAAATAAGGTTAAAAATCGTAAAAACAAAAAAAGCATGTTTAGTTTAGACATGCTTTTCTGTTTATTATAATACTGAAATCCTGCTAATAACAAAGCAATTATTCCAGAAAATATGATGTATAATAGGGTTTCTATTTGCATTTACGATGAACGATTTTTTTTAATTGACGATTCTTTTTCTCTTAAATCGTAATTCGTAAAACTTTAATTAAGTTAGCATCCCTCCATCAACATTTATAGTTTGCCCTGTAACATAAGCACTCATATCACTGGCTAAAAACACACATACATTAGCCACATCTTCAGGAGTACCACCACGTTTCAAAGGAATACCTGCTCGCCATCCTTTAACAACTTCTTCATCTAAAATGGCCGTCATTTCTGTTTCAATAAATCCAGGAGCAACAACGTTACTACGAATATTTCTAGAACCTAATTCTAAGGCAACCGATTTAGAGAATCCAATAATACCTGCTTTTGAAGCAGCATAGTTTGTTTGTCCTGCATTTCCTTTAACGCCAACTACAGAACTCATATTGATGATTGAGCCCTTACGCTGTTTTAACATCGTTTTTTGAACGGCTTTAGTCATGTTAAACACCGATTTTAGGTTCACTTCAATAACCGTATCAAAATCTTCTTCTGTAATACGCATTAATAAATTATCTTTAGTAATACCTGCATTGTTAATTAATACGTCTATACTACCAAACTCAGCAAGTACATCATCAGCTAATTTTTGAGCTTCCACAAAGCTAGCTGCATTACTTTTATAACCCTTAGCTTTTATCCCTTGGGCATTCAATTCTTTCTCTAGTTCGTTTGCAGCCTCTACAGAGCTGCTATATGTAAATGCGATATTAGCACCTTGAGCAGCAAAAACCTGCGCAATACCTCTACCTATACCTCTACTTGCGCCTGTAATTATGGCTGTTTTTCCTTCTAATAGTTTCATGTTTATATTTAATGTTTTATAGTAGTCACATATACCATCTGTAATTTAATTTCGCTTTCAATAGCATTTAAATTTACAGTTATCTAATCAGATTATTTATAAATTAGTTGATATTCAAATATAGTGATTACAAGTTGTATGAAATAAAAAAACCTCACAAATTCTTGTAAGGTTAGTTTGTATGTAATCTTATATTAAGCTAAAACTTCAGCTACTTTTTTTCCAATTTCAGCAGGAGAATCTACTACATGAATACCACAAGCTCTCATGATTTTTTTCTTTGCCTGCGCAGTATCATCACTACCTCCTACAATAGCACCAGCATGCCCCATGGTACGACCAGCAGGAGCTGTTTCTCCAGCAATAAAACCAATAATAGGTTTTTTACTACCGCTAGCTTTATACCAATTTGCAGCATCAGCTTCTAACTGACCTCCAATTTCACCAATCATCACAACTGCTTCAGTTTCAGGATCGTTAATTAATAATTCAACAGCTTCTTTTGTAGTAGTTCCAATAATTGGGTCACCACCAATACCTATAGCTGTTGTAATACCTAAACCTTGTTTTACAACTTGATCGGCTGCTTCATAAGTTAAAGTTCCAGATTTAGAAACAATACCAACTTTACCTTTTTTGAAAACAAAACCTGGCATGATACCTACTTTAGCTTCTCCTGGAGTTATAACACCAGGGCAGTTAGGACCGATTAAACGGCAATCTTTATTTTTTATATAGTTTGAAGCCGTAATCATATCAGCTACAGGAATACCTTCCGTAATAGTAATAATAACTTTAATACCAGCATCAGCAGCTTCCATTATTGCATCGGCAGCAAAAGCTGGTGGTACAAAAATTATTGTTGTATCTGCTCCAGCTTGCTCTACAGCATCTTTAACAGTATCGAAAACAGGTCTGTCTAAATGTGTTTGACCACCTTTTCCAGGCGTTACACCACCTACAACATTTGTTCCGTATTCTATCATTTGGCTTGCGTGAAAGGTACCTTCACTACCAGTAAAACCTTGAACTATAATTTTTGAATCTTTGTTTACTAAAACACTCATCGTATATTATTTTTTAAATAAAGCTTTGCAAAAGTAATTTTTTTGATTTTACTTTCGATAGCATTTTACATTTATTTTTTGGATTTTATAAACTCTAATATGTTTGGAATCTGCTTGATATTTGCCATCTCTTTCATTTCAGATCTCGCTTCTTGTGCAGGCGTACCCCAGTAGGTTTTATGGCCTTCTAAAGATTTACTTATTCCTGATTGTGCGTGAAGAACTGCTTTTGTTCCAATGGTAACCCCACTTGTACAACCAACTTGGCCCCAAAAAGTCACTTCATCTTCAACAACAACGCATCCAGCAATACCAACTTGCGATGCTATTAAACACTTTCTGCCAATAACTGTATCGTGACCTATTTGAATTTGATTATCTAGTTTAGATCCTTCCTTTATGGTTGTATCTCCAGTAACTCCTCTATCGATAGTGCAATTGGCGCCAATATCTACATTGTCTTCAATTACCACGCGTCCGCAAGACTTCAATCTATCAAAGCCGTCAGGCCTCTTTTTATAATAAAATGCATTCGCACCTAAAACAGTGCCCGAATGAATGGTTACATTATTACCAATAATAGCATCGTCATAAATACTAACATTGGAATGAATGATGCAGTTTTCACCAATTACCACATTATGTCCTATAAAAGCATTCGGCTGAATTACAGAATTAGCACCAATAACTGCAGAATCTGAAATAGTACTAGTTGCAGTTTTAAATGGTTTAAAATTATCTGTAAGTTTATTAAAATCTCTAAAAGGATCATCACTAATAAGCAGTGCTTTCCCTTCAGGACATGGTACTTCTTTATTAATTAAAATAATCGTTGCAGCAGAATTTAAAGCTTTATCGTAATATTTTGGATGATCTACAAATACAATATCACCTGGTTCCACTACGTGAATTTCATTCATGCCTAATACTGAAAAATCAGCATTTCCAACAAAATCACAATCAATTAAGGTTGCAATTTGCCTAAGTGTATATGGGATTGGGAATTTCATTGGTGATGTTTAGTCGTTGCGCTAGGGAACAATTTATTATTCTTTAACACGCTCTTTATAAGTTCCTTTATCTGTCTCAACCTTAATTTTATCACCTTCATTTATAAACAATGGTACGTTTACAATGGCTCCAGTTTCTACTGTTGCAGGTTTAGTAGCATTTGTAGCTGTATTGCCTTTTACACCAGGCTCTGTAGCTGTTACCAATAATATAACACTTGCAGGCATTTCTACAGAAAGTGGCATGTTATCTTCAGCATTAATAATTACTGTAACTATTTCACCTTCTTTCATTAAACCGGGGTTATCTAAAGCAGATTCTCTTAGTTGAATTTGAGTATAATCCTCAGTATTCATAAAGTGATAGTATTCACCGTCATTATATAAGAATTGATATTTATGAGTTTCAACACGAACATCCTCTAATTTATGCCCTGCAGAAAATGTATTATCCAATACTTTTCCGTTAGTTACACTTTTCATTTTTGTTCTTACAAACGCTGGTCCTTTTCCAGGTTTTACATGTAAAAATTCGATGATTTTATAGATGTCGTTATTATATCTGATACATAACCCGTTTCTAATATCACTTGTAGTTGCCATTTTATTGTTTTGTTAATTTTAATGATGTTAAGCCGTTTCTAGTTACATTTAATTTATTAAGCTGGTTATTTAAAGTTGAAAACGACTAAACAACTCCACAACAAACAACTTAGCGATTTTAATTTGATTTGAAATATCCTTTCATGATACCTCTTTGAGAATCTTTTATAAATTGAAGAATTTCATCACGCTCTGGCGTTGCCTCCATTTCAGCCTCAATAATTTCTGCTGCTTGCGTATTATTATAGTTCTTTTGATATAGAATTCTATAAATATTTTGAATTTCTCTAATTTTTTCGGTTGAATAACCTCTTCTTCTTAATCCAACTGAATTGATACCAACATATGATAAGGGTTCTCTAGCTGCTTTTACAAAAGGTGGTACATCTTTTCGTACTAAGGAACCTCCGGTAACAAATGCATGACTACCTACAGACACGAATTGATGAACTGCCGTCATTCCCGCTAAAACCACATAATCACCAATAGTAATATGTCCAGCTAACGTACTGTTGTTTGAAAAAATACAGTTATTACCCACAACACAATCATGTGCTACATGGCAATATGCCATAATTAAGCAATTGTTACCAATTACGGTCTTCATTCTATCTGCAGTGCCTCGATTAATGGTAACGCATTCTCTAATGGTTACATTATCACCAATTTCTACAGTGGTTTCTTCATCGTTATATTTTAAATCTTGGGGAACAGCTGATATTACTGAGCCCGGGAAAATATTACAATTTTTACCAATACGAGCACCTTCCATGATGGTAACATTACTACCTATCCAAGTGCCTTCACCAATGATTACATTATTATATATAGTTGTAAATGGTTCTATTACAACATTTTTTGCGATTTTAGCACCCGGGTGTACGTAAGCTAGTGGTTGATTCATTTATTTAATTTAGTTTTTAATAAATCGAAATAATTAGTTATTATTTCACTTTAGATATTTGCGCCATTAATTCCGCTTCAGCACAAAGCTTCCCATTGGCATAAGCATAGCCTTGCATGTGGCAAATACCGCGTCTAATTGGTGTAATTAACGAACATTTAAAAATTAAAGTATCGCCCGGTACTACTTTTTGTTTAAACTTAACATTATCCATTTTCATGAAAAATGTTAAATAATTTTCTGGATCGGGAACCGTATTTAAAACCAGAATGCCACCAGTTTGAGCCATTGCTTCAACTATTAGAACTCCTGGCATTACTGGGGCACCAGGAAAATGACCTGCAAAAAACTCTTCATTCATGGTCACATTTTTCATGGCAGTTACATGACTATCAGTAAGTTCATAAACTTTATCAATCATTAAAAATGGTTGTCGGTGTGGCAACATTGCCATGATTTGATTCACATCCATTAAAGGCGGTTGATTCAAATCTATATTTGGCACGTTATTACGGCGATCGTTTTTAATAAGTTTAGATAGTTTTTTAGCAAACTGCGTGTTTACAAAATGGCCTGGTTTATTAGCAATAACTTTTCCGCGAATTCTAGTTCCTACAAGAGATAAATCACCCAAAACATCTAACAACTTATGTCTTGCAGCTTCATTTGGATGGTGCAATGTTAAGTTATCTAGTATACCATTTGGTTTTACGGCAATGCTTTCCTTTTTAAAGGCAACTTTAAGTTTCTCCATAGTTTCTGCAGATAAAGGTTTATCTACATAAACAATAGCGTTATTTAGGTCTCCTCCTTTTATTAATCCATTTTGAAGTAACATTTCAATTTCATGTAAAAAACTGAATGTTCTTGCATTGGAAATTTCAGCCTTAAAATCTGAAATTTGATTTAAAGTTGCATTTTGAGTTCCTAAAACTTTCGTACCAAAATCAACCATAGTTGTAATTTGATACTCTTTAGAAGGCATTACTAAGATTTCACTACCGGAGTCTTCATCAATATAAGATACAATATCCGTAATCACATATTCTTCTCTAAAAGCATCCTGGTCTACAAGACCAGCTTTTTCAATAGCTTCTACAAAAAACTTAGACGAACCATCCATAATTGGAGGTTCGGAAGCATTAAGCTCAATAATAATATTATCGACATCCAATCCCACTAAAGCAGCAAGTACATGTTCAGATGTTTGAATTGTAACGCCATTTTTTTCGATACAAGTACCTCTTTGGGTATTTGTTACAAAATTAGCATCCGCTTCAATTATGGGTTGACCTTCCAAATCAACACGTTTAAAAGCTAATCCGGTATTAACTTCAGATGGTTTAAAGGTTAAGGTTACATTTTTACCTGTGTGTAAACCAACACCTGTTAAAGAAACTTCGTTCTTAATAGTTTTTTGCTTAATTTCAGTAGTTACTATTCCCATTTATTTTTCTCTAAATCATTAATATTTTTAACAATCTTTGGTAAGTTCTTAAAGTGAACGTACGATTTATTATAGTCATTTAAGGCTATAGCAGGTGATCCCTGAAGGATTTCATTATCTTTTATATTTCTTGCAATACCTGATTGCGCTTGAATTTTTACATTATTACCAATGGTGATATGCCCCGCAATACCAACCTGACCACCAATTTGACAGTGGCTACCAATTTTACTGGAACCCGCAACACCAGATTGTGCAGCAATTACTGTATGTTTACCAATTTCTACATTGTGAGCAATTTGAATATGGTTATCTAATTTTACCCCTTCCCGAATAATAGTAGAACCCATTGTAGCCCTATCAATTGTAGTGGCTGCTCCTATATCTACAAAATCTTCTATAATTACATTACCCGTTTGGGGAATTTTATTGTAGCCACCCTGTTGGTTAGGTGCAAAACCAAATCCATCGGCACCGATAATTACTCCAGAATTTATTACACAGTTATTCCCTATAACAGTTTCTGAATAAATTTTTGCTCCAGAAAAAACAATGGTATTATCTCCAATAACGACATTTTCGCCGATAAATACATTTGGAAATATTTTTACATTATTTCCTATTTTAGCATTATCGCTCAAATATGTAAAAGCACCTATGTACACAGCATCTCCATAAGATGCCGATTCTGAAATAAAACATGGTTGTTCTATCCCAATCTTATTTAGTTTTATAGAATTATAGTATTCTAATATTTTAGAAAATGCCAAATAAGCATCGTCCACCTTAATAAGAGTTGTTTTTATTTCATTTTCCGGAACGAATGTTTTATTTACAATAGTAACCGAAGCTTCCGTACTATAAATAAATGGTGTATATTTCGGATTTGCCAAAAACGTTAAAGAGCCGGAAAAACCTTCTTCAATTTTTGAAAGTTTAGATACTTCAGCATCTGGATTTCCAACCACATCTCCCTCTAATATCCCTGCTATTTGCTGTGCTGTAAATTTCACACTTTAAAGTTTGTTGTTTTGTTTAGTTTGGTTTTGGCAAAAATAGGAAAAATGTACTAAACTTTTCCTATTGAAAATTCTTATTGTTTTACACTCACTTACAGCTACTTAAACAAATAACTAAATTTAATGTTATGTTTTTGTTAATCTAAGTTTCTTTAGGATAACAGATATAATGCTTAGTAACCTGTTTTGAAAGTGCTTTTAAATTAAACTGATCGGAAACCGAAACAATATCTTGAATCTTCCCTGTTTTATGCAAAATATTAATGGCTTTATCGTTGTTTTGGTAAGCCTGATTGGAAATTTGACCTTTAAAAACAAAGTATTGTGCTTCCTTTTCGGATATATTCTTGTTAAACATTAATTTCTTTATATGCTTATCTAAACTTTCCTTTTTTATTGACTTATTTTTTAATTTAACGGTTAACAAGTTCCTGTTAATGATCATTTCGCATAAATTACTTAGTACAAAATCGGAATCGTGTTGCCAATGCTTCATTGCTGAAATGATATCAAAATCATCTAATTGCGAAAAAACATCTAAAGTATCTTCAGAAAAATTCTCAATTGATATTTTATTTTCTAAAAAGAATAAAAGCGGTTTACTAGCTTCTAATTCATGTCCTTTATCATGTAACTCCTTAGCTCGTTGCAAAACTCTAATCAACAACTGTTCCGCAGCTAAACCTGTTTTATGCAAATAAACTTGCCAGTACATAAACCGTCTGGCTATTAAAAACTTTTCTACACTGTATATTCCTTTTTCTTCAACAACCAATTCATCATTAACCACATTAAGCATGGTTATTAATCGCTCACTATTTACATTACCTTCAGCAACCCCTGTGTAAAAGCTATCACGCTTTAAGTAATCTGCTCTATCCATATCAAATTGTCCTGAAATAAGCTGACACATAAATTTTCTTGGGTATTCTCCTTTAAAAATTTGAATAGCAAGCGTTAAACTTCCGTTAAATTCGTTGTTTAAACGCTCCATAAAAAGCAATGAAATTTGTTCATGAGATACCGATTCTACAATACTATGCTCCATGGCATGCGAGAACGGACCATGACCAATATCATGCAATAAAATGGCAACATAAAGTGCATTTTCTTCTTCCGAAGAAATTGTAACTCCCTTAAAACGCAGTACATTAACTGCTTTTTGCATTAAATGCACACAGCCAATAGCATGATGAAATCTGGTATGATGTGCGCCTGGATAAACCAAATAAGAAAGTCCCATTTGGGTAATTCGGCGCAACCTTTGAAAATATTTATGCTGAATTAAATCGAATATGAGCGAATTTGGAATGGTAATAAATCCGTAAATTGGGTCGTTTAATATTTTAAGTTTGTTCAAACTTTAAAAGTTAAGATTTTTACAATACAAATATAAATATATAGAGCTTATATAAAGGACTATATTAAAAACAAATTACTATTAATACTTATTTAAAGACATAAATGAATATAATAAAAATACTTTGGGTAGATGATGAAATTGATTTACTAAAACCACATATCTTGTTTTTACAACAGCGTAATTATAAAGTAACCACCTGTAAAAGTGGTACGGAAGCTATTGATGTTTTAGATACTGACAATTTCGATATTGTTTTTTTAGATGAAAATATGCCTGGACTTACTGGTCTTGAAACTTTAAATGAAATAAAGGAAAAACAAGACAATCTTCCGGTTGTTATGATAACTAAGAGTGAAGAGGAATATATTATGGAAGAGGCAATTGGTAATAAAATAGCAGATTACCTTATAAAACCTGTAAACCCAAATCAAATTCTTTTAAGTCTAAAGAAAAATTTAGATCACTCCAGATTAGTTTCTGAAAAGACCACCTCCAACTATCAACAAGAATTTAGAAAAATTGCTATGGATTTAGCAATGGTAAACTCCTATGAAGAATGGGTTAGCCTATATCAAAAACTAATTTATTGGGAAATACAGCTTGAAAATATTGAAGATGCAGGTATGTTTGAAATATTGGAATCTCAAAAAACTGAAGCCAATATTCAATTCGGTAAATATATTGAGAAAAATTATGAAAAATGGTTTCAGAGAAATGGTGACGCTCCAATAATGTCTCATACGCTTTTCAAAGAAAAAGTGGTTCCAGAGTTAAGTAAAGAACAGCCTACTCTATTGGTGGTTGTTGATAATTTACGTTACGACCAATGGAAGGTTTTTGAACCCATTATAAATAACCATTATAAAAAAGAGAAAGAAGATGCCTTTTTCAGCATTTTACCAACAGCAACACAATACGCTAGAAATGCTATTTTTTCAGGTTTAATGCCAAGTGATATGGAAAAACTATTCCCACAATATTGGAAAAATGATACAGACGAAGGTGGCAAAAATTTGCATGAAGAAGAATTTTTACAAACACAATTGAAACGATTAGGTTTAACTAATTTAACTACAGAATTTCATAAAATAACTAATTTAAAAGGTGGTAAAAAATTAGTAGATAATTTCAAAACATTAAAAAACAACGACTTAACAGTTGTTGTGTATAATTTTGTTGACATGCTATCACATTCTAAAACCGAAATGGAGGTCGTTAAGGAGCTAGCATCAAATGATAAAGCCTATAGATCCTTAACATTAAGTTGGTTTAAAAATTCGCCTTTATTAGAAATGATTCAGCAGGCACAACACCTTGGATTCAAACTTATTTTAACCACCGACCACGGAACTATAAATGTAAAAAACCCATCTAAAGTTATTGGAGACAGAGATACCAGTTTAAACCTTCGTTACAAAACTGGCCGTAGCTTAACTTATGAAGGCAAAGAAGTTTTAGTGTTTAAAAACCCCCAAGACATTCATTTACCATCCATTACCATGAGTAGCTCTTATATATTTGCAAAAAGCGACTTGTTTTTTGCTTACCCGAACAACTACAATCACTACGTGAGTTATTTTAGAAATACCTACCAACACGGAGGCATTTCCCTAGAAGAAATGATAATACCATTTATTGTATTCAATCCTAAATAACCCATGTAATACCAAAATCACCGATAAAATACATCATTTTATTAGTTTTATTAATATTTAATTTGTACTATTGCTAATTAAATTTGTTAAGTTGGAAGTAAATTATCAACTATTTGAAGTAAAGGAAGTTGCAAAACAACTCTTAAGAAATTTTAAAACCAAAACAATATTACTTATTGGTGATATGGGTGTTGGCAAGACTACTTTAATTAAGTCTCTAGTAAAAGAGTTAGGAAGCACAGACGAAGTTAGTAGTCCTACGTTTTCAATTGTTAATGAATATGAATTACAAAATGACAAAATTTTTCATTTTGATTTATATAGATTAAAAAATATAGAAGAAGCCTATAACTTCGGAATTGAAGATTATTTAGATTCTGAGCATTGGGTTTTAATAGAATGGCCAGAGATTATTGAAAGTTTATTGAATTCTGATTATGATGTAGTAAACTTAGAAATTGACTCAGCAGAGAAAAGAAAATTGACATTAAAAATTAATATAAACGAGTAGTAAATAGTGAAAAAAGGCAACGAAATGTACCAAAGTTTTTAGTTTTACGGGAAACCCGCAGTATGAAAAATGAAAAACCCATGTATTTAACATTTCTTTAACATTTCGACGCATTCCGCAACATACTCTTTAGTTAAATTTGGGTAATAATTAATTAAATCCCTTAAAAAATGAAAACTAAAAAGTATGTAATCGCACTAGCGATATTCGGAGGAATGTTATTCACAGCTTACGCTGCAAACAACACAAACAACAGTGAGCAACAAAGTGCAAAAGTTGAAAAAGCCAAAATTAAAATCCCTACCCACGGATAGGAGAAGTTTGATTATAGGGAGTATTATCGCGACTTTTATAGCAATAACTCCTTATTTATTTTATGTATATGAAAGTGTTCCTGCTGTTAAAGTATGGAACACTTTTTTATTTACCTACCACAGCGGTTTTTATGAAAGCGCCCAAGTTTCTATGTGGGTTTTGACAACCAAAGCAATTCCTTTACTTTTATTAATTATATGGTTTTTTACTTGCCGCCATTGGTGGTTTCACGCCTTATTAGTACCAATAGCCATGTATTCTTATCAAATATTTAACACTTTTAATGAAGATTTACAAAACGTTGATTCCAATCAACTAATGTATCTAATTCCTATTATGGCGATTATAATACCTTCAATTTATTTGATTAGAGCTAAAATATTTAATAGTATAAATGATGCCACTAAATCTTTAGAGGAACTAGAGGAAGAGTTTAAAGTTAGACCCAAAAACTTCTGGGACAAAGTCAAACAATATTTTTAATTTCTTTTAGAATTAAAGAATTTGACTTCTTCTTAATCTTCACTAATTAATAATTTCTTCACCTTCTAGAACTAATAGTTTCGAATAGTTTTATACTCCAACTTTCTGAACAGATTTTCTTTTAAATAAATTAATTAATCTGTATAAAAAATAGAAAATTTAAAGTATTTTCCTTTTTTGTAGGGCCTTTTTCTAAGATTAGAATTGCTTTGCTCTATGAGTGCCTTAGAATGAATTAAAGTTAATATGCGTGAAACTAAATGCTCTAGTACGCAATCCAACAATAGTATTAATTATTTTTTGAATTTAATCGATCGCGTTCTTCCAAATCAATTTCTTTTTGATTGGTCCTCAAACTTCTATTACCAAACTTGTAATTAAAACCTATTGTAAACAGTCTGTTTTCCATTATCGATTTAAAAAACACATCCTGATTTAAATATTTTGTGGAGGTTGTGAAATTTTGAGTATTAAAAACATCCATATATCCCAGACTTAGGGATGCTTTATTTTGCCAAAATGTTTTCCTTAAATTAATATCTAAACCTTGTCTACTACTTACTTCTGTTGGTCCGTCAATCATTGGTGTTATAAATAAATAAGACACGTCTAAAGTCAAACTTTCATCCTTCAAAAAACTAAAATAGTTTACAACATTTCCATAAAACGACCATTTATTAATTTCTGTTAGTTCATCGTCACTTTCTAGAGCATAAAATTTATTTTCATAATAGAATAAAGATGACAAAACGTATATATTCCATCTATCAATCACTTTAGTGTAGGTAGTAAAATCCAGCCCATAGGAAACGCTGTTATCAATATTCGTATTAATATATTTAATGAGCTTTTCTTCATTGTCCTGAAATGTAATTTGTAAAGTAGGGTTGTTTTCAAAACGATAATACAACTCAAAAGTATAGTTTTCATGAAATGTATAACCAAGTGTTAGAACGTCGTCTATTTGCGGCTTTAAGTTAGGATCTCCAGTAATGTATGCATTATCATTCAAAAAATATTTGAATGGATTTAGTTCGTTATACCTTGGACGATAAATACGTCTGTTATAATTAAAATAAATCTCATTGTTACTATTCAATCTATTTAAAACATATAAGGATGGAAAGAATTCGATATAATTACTTTCATTACTCGTATTGGTTGCTAATGAATTACCAACAATATCTGTATATTCACTTCTTAAACCAAATTTCATACTCCAATCATCCCAATCTTTTGAATAACTTGCATATAATGCATAATTAAATTCATCATATAAAAATGTATCGGAATTTTCAATATCATCGGTCTTTTCATCATCTTCAACAATATATTGCCTTAACTTACTCTCGGAATTAATTTTTGAAACCTTTCCCCCTGCTTCAAATTGTGCAGATGCATTTAATGGCAATTCATAATCTGCCTGACCACTATACAATTGTATTATTTGATTTGAAAAGGTTTGAAAATTATTATTCCTAAAAGCGTTAATTTCATTTGGCAAAAAATATCCAGTTTGAACGTCCTGAAAACTTGAAAAATCATAATTAGTATGATGTGCACTCACCAGTAACTTTTCACCTTCTTTTTTAAATTTATGCACAAAATCTAGTGTGAAGGCGAAATTAAAAGTTTCATCTACCACCCTGTTAATGGTATTAAATAAAGAGTCCAATGTATAACTAGAGCTAAAAACCTCTGTTAAAGAATTTACATTTCTTTTGGTGTTTTCTCTTGGCGATATTAACATATTGGTAGAAAAACCTAAACTGTTATTTGTATCCAATTGATAATCCAAGTTAGCATTCACAGTGTGGTTTGAAGTCTGTTGTGTTCTCACATAATCCGTTTCCCAACTGGAAGTAGTTTGGTTGTCTTCAATAAAATTTATTTTTTCATAATTATGCCTATAATCCTTTCTTGGACTCACATTATAATTTATGTAAGTATTTAATTTATTCGTTTTAAAAAAATGACTCGTCCCTAAAGCGTATTTAGGATATTCACTTCCCTGTTTATAATTTCCAAAAATACTACCGTTATACCCTGCTATTATATTTTTACTAGTAATTATATTAAGTACAACCCCTCCTTCAGCCTCATATTTAGCTGGCGGATTTGTTATTACTTCTATGGATTTTATGTTACTGGCTGAAGTGCCTTCTAATAATTGCTGTATTTCAGTAGATGATAAATGTACTTTTCTGTCATTTATATAAACGGTTGGCGTAGATTGCTTTACTGAAATTTTACCATCATGTACCAAAACCCCTGGTGTATGTTTTAAAATATCTAATACATTATTATTTGAAAGCGTAGAGTTTTCTACATTAAAAACTAATCTATCTACCAAGTGTTTTACCGTTGGTCTTTTTGCAATAATGGTTACATTATCTAACGTTTCAACCTTTTCTATTAGCACTATGGTTCCAAGGTTTTTATCTTTATCAATCAAAAAATCTGTTGTATTCGATTCAAAACCTAAATAACTAATTACAATGGTATAGTTGTTCGTTTTTACATTATCAAATTGAAATACACCTTTTTCATTAGTAGTAGTTCCGTAAACATAGTCTAAATTTTCAGATACATATAAAACAACATTGGAAAATGCTATGGGAAGGTTTTGTTCGTCCATCACACGACCTTGAATAACAAAACCCTGAGAGTAACCGAAAACAAATGATAAATAAATAAGAGAGAATAAGAATTTCTTTAGCATAAAATTGTTTCAATCGACAAAAACCATAAAATTAAGTTAAATTGATTTTATACATAACTTTTTCTAAGCTTTTTAGTTCAATTTTTTATTTTTTATTTAATCGATAAACAAACCCCATTTAAATTGTAGAATAATTATTTTTGAAAAATTTCTTTTCAATAAAATATTATTTGTAATTTGATTTTTTAAACAATATAACCATGGCAAAACAATTGTCTCCTTTTACCAAACAACAACTTTTACCTCAAGAAGAAACACTTGAGATATTTAAAAAGAAAGGAGCCTTATTTATTGGTATCCCAAAGGAAACCGCTTTTCAAGAAAAACGCGTATGTTTAACGCCCGACGCCGTTTATGCACTTGTAAGTAATGGCCATAGAGTATTACTTGAGTCTGGAGCTGGTGATGGTGCGAATTTTAGTGATAAAGATTACAGTGAAGCTGGTGCAGAAATAACTAATGATACCGCTAAAGTGTTTTCTTGCCCTATGATTTTAAAGGTGGAACCACCAAGTTTAGAAGAGGTTAAACTTATTAATCCACAAACAATACTAATTTCAGCATTACAAATAAAAACGCAACATAAAAAGTATTTTGAAGCACTTGCTGCTAAACGCATTACGGCGTTAGCATTTGAGTTTATCAGAGATTCCGACGGTACCTATCCAGCAGTAAAATCATTAAGTGAAATTGCTGGAACTGCTTCCGTACTTATCGCAGCAGAATTATTATCAGATACTAGAGGAGGAAATGGTTTAATGTTTGGTAATATTAGTGGTGTACCGCCATTGGAAGTGGTTATTTTAGGTGCAGGCACTGTTGGTGAATTTGCAGCCAGAAGCACCATAGGACTTGGAGCTAACGTTAAAATATTTGATAACTCCATTACAAAATTAAGACGTATTCAAACACACCTTGGCAGGCCATTATTCACTTCTACCCTACAGCCTAAAAATTTAACAAAGGCATTAAAACGCTGTGATGTTGTTATTGGAGCCGTTAGAGGTAATGATAGATCTCCAATAGTTGTTACTGAAAGTCTAGTACAGTGCATGAAAAAAGGTGCTATTATAATTGATGTTAGTATTGATATGGGAGGTTGTTTTGAAACTAGCGAAGTAACCTCGCATAAACAACCTACATTTGTAAAACACGGTGTTGTTCATTATTGTGTTCCTAATATTCCTGCACGCTATTCTCGAACTGCTTCTGTTTCTTTAAGTAACATTTGTACGCCCTATCTCTTAAAAATTGCAGAAGATGGTGGTTTAGAAAATTCTCTTCGTTTTGATAGAGGTTTAAAAAATGGATTGTACTTTTACCATGGAATTTTAACTAGTAAATCAGTTGGTGAGTGGTTCAATTTAAATTATAGTGATATTAATTTGATTATTTTTTAAGCTACCCACAATTATCGACTTCTATACTAGTTTCTAAAAAAAATAAATGACTTTACTTCAGCGTTTTGGATATTATTTAGGAGGTTTTTCTCTTGGCTTAATAATTTTAGCTTTCTTCCTAAGTGGAAAGAAAACATCATGCAGTTATGGCCCAGATGCTCGGGTTTTAAAAAATATACGATTAAAAAAAATAGTTTATTCTGAAGAAACGATGTTTGGATTGAATTCCAATAACTTAGACTCTTCTGCGATTTCTTATATTTTAAAGAAAGGAAATATAAATTTTTCTGAAAGTGAAACAAGGAAAAAACCTTGCGCTTTATATATAATTGAAGGTGATTATAATGAAAAAGATATCATTCTTACCGTTGAAAACTGCGATAGTATCGCGACCATTACCAATTTTAGATTAGAAAATTAATGATTTTAAAACGTTGGTTTGATGTACTTTTTTCTATAATTGGATTAATCATATTAGCTCCGTTTCTTTTAATTATTGCCTTAATTATTAAAATAGACTCTAAAGGCCCCGTTTTCTTTGTTCAGGGTCGTGTTGGTAAAAATAATAAAGACTTCAATATTTTCAAGTTTCGCACTATGCGAACACAATCAGAAACACAAGGTCTGCTTACTTTAGGAAACCATGATAACCGAATTACTAAAGTTGGTTATTTTTTGAGACGTTATAAAATTGATGAATTCCCGCAGCTTATCAATATTCTAAAAGGAGATATGAGTTTTGTTGGACCACGTCCGGAACTTCGATATTATGTAAATTTTTACAGCGAAGATGATATGAAAATTTTTGTGGTTCGGCCAGGAATTACTGGATTAGCATCATTAAAATATAGAAATGAAGTGGAATTATTAAAAGCCGCAAAAGACCCTGAAAGTTTTTTTATAAAAACTATTATTCCCGATAAACTAAAATACAATAAAAAATATATTGAAAATCGTAATTTTTTATTCGATTTAAAGCTAATTTTCCTCACTATTGTAAAAGTTGTAACCAAATAACCTTTTGATCTATTTCTGCTTGGATTAGCTTCATATAATTCCTAATTTAGATTTGGTTTTTCAACTTACATAAACAGCTTTTAACCAAACCTTTAAATGAATAAAAACACCTATAACCATATAAGGCAATTAATTGAAGATTCTGGTTTAATTCGTTCGTTTGAAAACGAAAAAAAAGAGTATCATAGTTTTGATTTTTCAAACGAAACAATTTTGATTACTGGAGCTGCTGGTTCTGTTGGGAGTGAACTTTCCAAACAAATAGTAGCGGGTCAATTCAAAAAGCTGATTTTAATAGACGTGGCAGAATCGCCACTATATAATTTGTATAAAGATTTTGAAAATGAAGAATTAAGCAAAATTGAATTTATCTTATTAAATATTAAAGAGCAAGATGAACTGAAATATGTTTTTGAAACATATAAACCTACAATCATATTTCATGCTGCGGCTTATAAACACGTTCCTTTAATGGAAGCACACCCTTACGAAGCCATAAAGACTAATATTTTAGCTACAAAATTGTTAGCCGATCTTTCCATTAATTATGAAGTAAAAAAATTTATTTTCATCTCAACCGATAAAGCGGTTAATGCCATAAGTGTGATGGGAATATCCAAGCGGATTGCCGAAAATTATTTAATACAACAATCTCAAAGTAGTAACACCATATTTTCTATTGCCCGATTTGGAAACATAATGGGATCTAATGGCTCCGTCTTGCCTATATTTATAAAACAAATTGAATCGCATTTGCCACTTACTATTACTAGTAATTCCATTACGCGCTATTTTATAGGAAAGCATAAGGCTTGTCATTTAATTTTACAACTAGCAACTTTTAATAAAATGGAAAGTAACTTGTTTACGTTTAACATGGGAGAGCCCATAAAACTAATTGATATAGTTGAAGTTCTAACTAAATTTTACCCTAAGGAAACAATTGAAATGGAAATTACGGGTTTACGACCAGGAGAAAAACATGAAGAGACAATGATTTCGGAAGATGAATTTATAATTCCAACCGAAAACGAAGCTATTTTACAGGTAATGAGAAAACCCAATAAATCATTGAAAATCAAAAATTTAAATGATTTAGAAAAAATAACCCCCTATCAATCATCCTTAGAAATAAAAAGGAAATTAAAAATGTATTTATAAATTATAGCATTTTTCTTCTCTTTTTTTCTCTTGATAAAAGAGTTAACTCCCTTCCTGTTTGTCCTGCAACCGATGTGTTTTCTTCTGCACGTCTTATTAAATAAGGCATCACATCTTTTACAGGTCCAAAAGGCATATATTTTGCCACATTATAACCTTCATTAGATAAATTAAAGCTAATATGGTCGCTCATACCATATAATTGTCCAAACCAAATTCTTGAGTCATTATTACTTAACCCTTTTTTACTCATAAGATCCATAAGCAAATAGGAGCTTTCTTCATTATGAGTGCCAGCAAATAGAGAAATAGTGTCTAAATTATCGGATATATAATTAACAGCAGCATTAAAATTGTCGTCGGTTGCAGCTTTACTCGAACAAATAGGAGACTTATACCCTTTCACTTCTGCCCTTTCATTTTCTTTCTCCATATAGGCACCGCGCACTAATTTATAACCTAAAAAATACCCACCTTCTTTGGCCTTTAAATGTTCTTTTTCTAAAAAAGCCATCCTATCATGTCTATACATTTGTAAGGTGTTAAAAACAATAGCTTTTTCTGTATTATACGTTTTCATCATTAGAGTTACCAAATCATCAGCCGCATCCTGCATCCAACTTTCTTCTGCATCAATCAAAACGGCAACATCATTATCCTTAGCCTTTTTACATACGGCATCAAATCGGTTTACAACATTTTGCCATTCTGTAACTTCCTTGCTATTAAGTGGTTGCTCTTTTCCGATTTTCTCAAACAGTGCTATACGCCCAAATCCTGAAGGTTTAAATACAGCAATTGGAATTGCATCTACATCTTTAGCAAACTCAATAATATTTAATATGGTATTCATAGCATTATCAAAGTCCACTTCACTTTCTTTACCCTCCACGGAAAAATCTAAAACAGAACTAACACCCTTTTCATACATTTTTTCAATTATTGGCAAACAATCTGTCTCATTTACTCCACCACAAAAATGATCGAACACTGTAGATCGGATTAACCCTTCTATTGGCAAATTAGCTTTTAATGCAAGATTTGTTGCTGCTGTTCCTATTTTAACCAAAGGTTCAATAGATATCATTTTGAAAAGAAAATAAGCACGCTCAAGTTCAGAGTCAGATTTTAGTGCAAATGCAATTTTTGTGTTGTCAAATAAGCGTTCCGTGCTCATAAAAACCAATTTTATTAAAAGATTATTCTAGCTAAAGTACTATTTTATATAAAATCTCCTTAATTTCACAGCCTAAAAAAAAGTTAAATATTTCATGGAATCCATTGTAGCAAATAATTGTACTATTCATTTTAATAACACATGCTATTCTTCTATAAATAAGCATCTTAAAGAGAATAATTTTTCGAAAATTTTCATTTTAGTTGATGAAAACACTCATCAATACTGTCTTCCAAGATTTATTGAAAAATTAGAAACGAATATCGCCATAGAAATTATTGAAATAGAATCTGGAGAAATAAATAAAACCATTGAAACTTGTGTTGGCGTGTGGAACACACTTTCTGAACTGAACGCTGATAGAAAAAGTTTACTTATCAATATTGGTGGTGGTGTTATTACCGATTTGGGAGGTTTTGTAGCCTGTACTTTTAAACGTGGAATTGCATATGTAAATGTTCCTACCACACTTTTATCTATGGTTGATGCTTCTGTTGGCGGTAAAACAGGCGTAGATTTAGGTCATTTAAAAAATCAAATAGGTGTAATTAGTAATCCTGACTTGGTATTAATTGACACCCAATTCTTACACACCTTACCTCAAAACCAAATGCGTTCTGGTTTAGCAGAGATGCTTAAACATGGACTAATTAGTAATGAAGGTTATTGGAATAAATTTCAAGAATTATCAAATCTTACTTTAAAGGATTTGGATACCTTAATTCACGAATCTGTAATGATTAAAAAACATGTTGTAGATGTTGATCCATTTGAAAATGGACTTCGAAAAACATTGAATTTTGGTCATACTTTAGGACATGCTATTGAATCATATTTTTTAAGCAACCCTAATAAAACACCTTTATTACATGGTGAAGCCATTGTTATTGGAATGATTTTAGCTTGTTACATTTCTACGGAATTAGTTG
Organism: Mariniflexile sp.; assembly: GCF_041583155.1. Classification (GTDB taxonomy): domain Bacteria; phylum Bacteroidota; class Bacteroidia; order Flavobacteriales; family Flavobacteriaceae; genus Mariniflexile. The sequence goes on along the minus strand of NZ_JBFHGK010000014.1, from coordinate 9,559 downwards.
GATTTCCAATGGAATTAACTTCAAGCATTAAAAGCCTTTTTGTGGATTATTATGGCAAAGTTAGCATTGAAGAAAGTGAATATTCTGCCATTATGGAACTTCTTAAATATGACAAGAAAAATAACCACGGAAATATAAATTTTGTTCTATTGGAAGGCATCGGTAAACATAAAATAGATTGCCTGGTTGACGATGCTGTTATAATTGATGCGTTTAAATTCTATGCTTCCTAACAATTTTTATATTTGATTATCTATTTTTTTATAAATATTCTGAAAATAAAATATTTAATAAGCTGTAATATTACATAAATGTCGCAAGTAAACATAGGTTTAACTCGCGACATTTTTAGTTATTAGAAGAATTTCTTATAAAATGGTTTCTTTTTAGTAGTAGCATAATACCCATATTTAGCACCATAACCAAAATTGGATTGGTTTACATCATTCACAACCAACATCATTCCATTAAGTTTATTATTCGCAAAAATCTCTTTTGTGAATTTTAAAATCTGTTTTTCAGTATAGCCTGCTCTAGTAAGATAAATAGTATGTCCTGCATACTGACTAATTAACAAGGTGTCTGTAACTAACATTGCAGGTGCCGTATCCACAATTACAATATCATAATTTACTGATGCGTAATCAAAAACTTCTTTAATTCTGTCTGCCATTAAAAGTTCGGCCGGATTGGGCGGCACCTTACCAGACAGTAAAACATCAATTTTAATATCATTAATCGTATAAGAGTTGATAGTATCTTCAACTTTAACTGATTTATCTACAATAAATTCGGTTAAACCAATGGTCTTTTCATGAAATGTAGACTTACTTTTAAGTATTGGAGCTATTTGAGGGTTTCTAATATCAGCTCCAATTAGCAAAACTCTTTTATTTGTATTTGCAATTGTAAGCGCTGTATTCATACTAAAAAACGACTTGCCTTCACCTTTTACTGTGGATGTTACAAAAACAACATTGTCGTAATTCTTCACCGATCTACCTCGCCTTACATAATCAAAATTAGTTCTAATTATTCTAAAAGATTCAGATAAAATTGAACGATCATTTTTTTCAATTAATAACTGTTCAGAACCAATTAGATTACTCTTAATTTGAGGAATTTCACCCAAAATGGTAATATTTTTTATTTCTTTTTCTAAATCTTCTTTACTATGAATTTTAGTATCTAACAAGTCTCCTACGTATATAATCCCAAAAGGAATTAACAATCCAATAAATAGACCTGCTATATACATCATTTTCTTATTAGGAGATACTGGTATTCCTGAACTACTAGCCTGATCTACTACCTTAGAACCCGGTGAAGTAGCTGTAAGCGTTATGGCAGCTTCTTCTCTTTTTTCTAATAAATAAAGGTAAAGTTGTTCTTTGATTCCTTGTTTACGTTCAATACCTCGTAATTTACTTTCTTGACCAGGAACAGAATATATTTTAGAATTAAGTTTACTTGATTGGTTTTCTAAACTATTAATTTGTATTCCTAAGGATTTTTTAGAACTCTGCACACTGCGACTTAAGTTCTCTTTAATGTTTTTTAAATTTTGATCCAATTGGACAACTACTGAATTTTTTTCTCCAGCACTCTTTAATAAGCGTTCTCTTTCTGCAATTAATTCATTGTACTTTGCCGACAATGTCCCGATAACCGGATCTCCTTGACCTAAATTGGAAGGAATGGGTGTATAAGTATCTGCATCTTGCAAGGCAGATTCCATATAATTTAGTTGACGCTGTTGCATTCTAGACAATTCTAATTGCTGTTCATTAGCCATATTGCTTGTTAAAAATTGCCCAGCTTCCGATGTGACGTCTGTTAATTTATTACCAGTTTTAAACCGCACAATACTATCATCAACCCCCAATAAATCTTTTGAAACTAATTCTATTCGATCATCAATAAGTTTTGTTGTATTTATAGATTTAATATTTTTTTGATAAAGTGTCGCTTCATTGTATTTTAAAATAAGAGCATTAATAATATCTTTCCCCTTCTCTATAATAGGATCTTCCATTCCGATATTTAATATTTTTGAAGATGGACTTTCCTGATATACAAAAACTCTATTTTTCAAATCTTCTGCAACTGCTTTAACTGGAGTTATCTGAATTCTATATACCGATCCTATACTATTCTTAATGTCAAGATTACTTGGCGTAATCAATATACCATCAAAAAAAGTAGGAATTTTTTCTCCAAACGAAAAGGTTTCTGGTGTGTCTTCATCATTAACACGAAATGCAAAATCTTTCTCCGACAAAATTTCGATATAAAAGCCAAAATCAGTTTGATTTATAATGGAATCTGATGCTATGAAATTCAGGTTTATTGGTGCATTTTTATAAACCTCGGTATCTGAAATACGCCCTTCCGCAAAATAGGTGATATTAATTCGTAAATCCTTTACAATGCTTTTAAAAAAATCTACGGACATAATAACCTCAATCTCATCCTCTATCCTTGCTTCTTCTTTTTGCGAAAAAAATTGCAAGTCTTTAAAGGCTGCATTGGCACCAGTAGCTTCTCCATCATCTAACAACATAATTCTGGCAGAAACTAAATATTCTGGTGTTGAATAACGTAACTTAAAAAACACAACCGCTAAGCAAATTAAAACACTCAATACAAACCAATACCAGCGTTTGGTGTATAGTAAAATTGCTTTCTTTAAATTAAAGGGGGACGATGTGTTTTCTTCAGAAACATTATTAATGTCTTTCATAATTCATTAATTTCTGGTCACAAAAATAAGAGCAGTGGTTAAAATAAAGGACGAAATCGTAATTATGGTACTTATTCTAGTATCCCCTGAAGCGCCACTAATTGCTGAATTATTAGGTTCAACATAAACATAATCGTTCTGCGTTAAATAATACACAGGAGAATTAAATACTTCTTTATTTGTTAAATCAACACGGGTATAAGTCTTTGAACCATTAAAATCTCTAATAACTAAAATATTATCACGTCTACCTTTAATTGTTAAATCTCCAGCCATACCTAGTGCTTCCAAAATAGAAACGCGTTCACCAGAAACTGGATAAACACCTGGGCTATTAACTTCACCAGCTACTGTTATTCTAAAATTAACAAAGCGAATCATAACAACCGGATCCTTCAATAGTTGGCCGTCAGAAAACTTCTTTTTTAAAAGTTCTTTAGCTTCTTCAATAGTTAAACCAACCAATTTAACCTTCCCAAGTACAGGGTAATCAATATTACCATCAACATCAATTAAATAATCAATTAATTCTCCTCCAGCTCCACTTTGAATTAAAATGTTATAAGGTTGAGTGACCGTGGGGTCAATCGTAGATATGTAAATACTAACAATATCGCCTATTTTTAATTTAGCCTTAAAGGTGTCAGTATTAACAATTGTTTCAAAACTTTTTGCATTTTGAAAATAAACGACATCCTGCTTCGTTTTACAGGATATTAAAAAAATCACAAAACAAAATATAACAACAATTTTGTTGTACTTAAAAGAATTAGTCATAACAGTAAATATTTGGGGAAAATAATAAAAAATTTGCTTAATTAAGCATTACCATAAGTTTTGTTGTCGGTTTTTTCTTTTAAAAGTTCTTTAGCTTTCTTATAAATTTGAACCTTTTTATCGAAACGTTCATAATCCGAATTATTTGATTTATATTCTGGTATTAATCGTTTCATTTTCATAACAATGTTATTATTTTGAAAACGATTAGTTATACATAACTCTTCGATATCGTGTTTTACTTGTGTGTAATCAAGTTCTCGTGTTTTACTAATCATTATCTTTTTATGATAAGTAGATAAAGTATTTTCACCATTAGCTAACAACTCTTCATAGAGTTTTTCACCTGGTCGTAAACCAGTAATTTTAATGTCAATATCTTCAGGATATCTCAGACCTGATAATTTTATCATGTTTGTGGCAAGATCAAATATCTTAACAGACTCACCCATATCGAATATAAATATTTCGCCACCCTTACCCATGGTGCCAGCTTCCAAAACCAGTTGCGCTGCTTCCGGAATGGTCATAAAAAATCTTGTAATATCTTTATGTGTTAATGTTAAAGGGCCACCATTTTCAATTTGCTTTTTAAATAAAGGGATTACTGAACCATTAGAGCCTAAAACATTACCAAATCTTGTAGTAATAAATTTCGTTTTACTTTGCTTTTGTAAACAAGTAATATACATTTCAGCAATTCGCTTGGTTGCTCCCATCACACTTGTTGGGTTTACAGCTTTATCTGTTGAGACGAAAACAAACTTTTTAACATTATAACGTGATGCAGTATCTGCTAATAATTTAGTACCATTCACATTTATTTTTATAGCCTCATAAGGAGAATCCTCCATTAAAGGAACATGTTTATATGCCGCAGCGTGAAAAACCATGGTTGGTTTGTACTCCTGAAAAATGGCATCAATTCTTAAACCGTCACGTAAATCCGCAACTATGGCTGTGAAATTCTGTTTACCATTTCTTATCAAATCTTGTTGAACTTCATAAAGCGGCGATTCAGCCTGATCGACAAGAATTAAATGTTTTACATCGAAATTAGACAATTGATTAACTAACTCACTTCCTATTGAACCTGCGGCACCTGTAACAACAATAGTCTCACCATTAAATTCATTAACCAAATTAGGGTTATCTATTTTAATTGGAGCACGACCTAGAAGATCTTCTATTTGGACTTGTTTTATGTGATGCACATTTAATTCACCATTTATCCAACTTTCAATAGGCGGCACTTTGGTGATTTTAATACTTAGGTTAACCAAGCTAATCAAACGATCTTTAGTAATATTTTCAGAAGTAACTATGATTTCATTTATATTATGCTCATCAATATATTCTTGAGTAATTTTTTTCTTATTTAAAATAGAAATTCCATTTATGGACTGCCCATTCTTACTCGAATTATCATCTATAAAGCCAAGAACATCATATTTTTCTCTAACGTTACTAATTAAGGCATTATAAGTAACAATTGCTGAGTCACCAGTACCATATATTAAAACGCGCTTTGATTCTTTAAGTTGACATTTTAAATGGTTATAACTCATTTTAAAAATTAATCTACTGGCACTTAACATCACAAAACTTAATAAAGCATGCAAAATTACAATAGCTAATGGAATAGTGAAGTTTTCAATAATATGTATTTCCTTGTTAACTAAAACGAAAACAATTGTTAAAACTGTAATTAAAGAAACTGCTTTAAATAAATTTACAACATCTGTAAATCCGGTATGACGAATTACACTTTTGAAAGAACCAATAAACAAGAAACTTATTGCTGATACAACTAATATAAATGGTAATTGAAATAAAAATTGATTTAAGTCAAAACCTAAAGTGAAATTAAACCTAATTAAATAAGTAGCACAAAACGCAATCAAAACGATTGCTAAATCAATAATAAATACCAACCATTTCGAGGCATATTTTTGAGAGAAGTAGGCAAAATAATTCTGTATCATAAGTTGAGGTTTTTTAAAATTGTTTTTAGAATCCTTTCTAAATCATCAGGGGTTAAATTAGATCCACTTGGTAAGCATAATCCTTTTTCAAAAAGCGATTCTGAAGTACCGTCTGTAAAATGCATGCATTCTTTAAACACAGGCTGCAAATGCATGGGTTTCCATAAAGGTCTTGATTCAATATCATCTTCAAGCAAATCAAGTCTAATTTGTTCCCTTAACGCATAGGAATCTGTTTTTATACATGTAAGCCATCTATTGGAAAAAAAACCTTCAGGTTCTTCTAAAAATGAGATAGATGGATATTTAGACAAATATTTTTTATAAAAATTATAATTTTCTCTTCTAGCCGCAACATGGTTATCCAACACTTCCATTTGTCCGCGGCCAATCCCCGCTAAAACGTTACTCATTCTATAGTTAAAACCTATTTTAGAATGTTCATAGTGCGGAGCGGCATCACGTGCCTGCGTTGCTAAAAAAACGGCTTTGTTTTTTAAATCCTCATTATGGGTAATTAAGGCGCCACCTCCCGAAGTCGTAATTATTTTATTACCATTGAAAGATAAAATACCTATATCTGAAAGACTTCCACAAGAAAAACCATGATATTTACTACCAAACGCTTCTGCACTATCTTCTACAACAGGAATATCATATTTTTTCGCAATGGCATTTATTTCATTGGCCTTATATGGCATACCATATAAATGAACAGCGATAATGGCTTTTGGTTTTTTATAATTTTGAATTCTATCAATGATAGCTGTCTCCAAAAGTTCAGGAGACATATTCCAAGTGTCAACTTCACTATCAATAAAAACGGGTGTTGCACCTTGATAGATTATAGGGTTAGCTGAAGCTGAAAAAGTAAAGCTTTGGCATAACACTTCATCTCCCGTAGAAACACCTAATAATTGAAGTGCTAAATGTATGGCTGCAGTACCAGAACTTAATACCGCCACATGTGTATTGTTTCCTAAATATTCTTGAATATCTTTTTCAAAACCATCCACATGCGGACCAAGAGGAGCGATCCAATTGGTATCAAAAGCATTAGAAACAAATTTTTGCTCCGAACCGCCCATGTGTGGTGATGATAAATATATTTTAGTTTTAGTTAGCACTTATTTATTATTTTCTATAACCTATATTAATGAACTTGAGTTGTAATAAAAAAACATAGAAAGCCTGCCCTAGTAAATTACTAAGTACCGATTTTAGTATGTTTTTTTGGTAATTCCCTCTGTAAAACATGACAAAATTTAATTAACTAATAACTTAATATTAATTGGTTCAAATGTTTTAAATATATTTTCTCCTATTTTGAAATAGTTAAATTTTGAGAGATTTAAAAAAAATATTAACATTCTTACAATTAAATTAATGAGGCTATTAATCAATTCAATTTCGTAATTATGATGTAAATTTAGTGATAGTTTTTAATGAAAAAGACAAGTTTTTGGTTATTTCGCTAAAAGTCTTGTAAAAATCGGTTAAATACATTTCAAATTTAATACACAGTAAATCTTGGTAGATTATCGATTTACAAATTCTTAATTACAACTTAAAACTATAATTTTTAAGTTTTTATTATAACCTAGTATTTAAAATTTGGCCTTAAATGTTGGAAACATCAAAATATACAATCCAACTTAAGGCATCAACCTTTTTTATTCAACAAACTTTGAAAGCCATTAGTTTTTCATTATCTTGTAACATATGAAAAAACACACACCAACTAACACTAATTATTCTACTATGAAAGTTCAGACCACCAAATGCAATCCAAAAAATTACAACTACTAATGTAATCAAATTAAAATCGATTCATTCATCGGATAAATTAACATTCTTATGAATTTCATCGGAAAAACCTCAACATTAATATAATAGTTTCCCTTTTCTGAAAATTAATCGCAATCTTTGTTATACTACTAAATATTACCAAATCTAAAAAATGACCCAACAACAACTAAATAAATTAAGTGATAAGTCTGTACTTATTACTGGAGGAGCTGGCTTTATTGGTTCTAACTTAATTGAAACTTTAGTCACCCAAAACATTAATGTCGTTTGCCTAGATAATTTTTCAACTGGAAAACGCGAAAACATTGAACCTTTTTTAAATTTTCCGAATTTTAAACTCATAGAGGGTGATATCAGAAATCTTGACGATTGTAAAAAAGCTTGCGAAAATGTTACTTATGTATTACATGAGGCGGCCTTAGGTTCTGTACCACGATCGATAAATGATCCCATAACTACGAATGACGTAAACGTTTCTGGTTTTTTAAATATGCTGGTAGCTGCCAGAGATGCAGGGGTAAAACGCTTTGTATATGCAGCAAGTTCCTCCACCTATGGTGATCATGAAGCCTTGCCAAAAGTAGAAGAAACTATTGGAAACCCCTTATCGCCTTACGCAATAACGAAGTATGTTAACGAATTATATGCCGATATTTTTCATACTACCTATAATTTCGATAGCATTGGCCTTAGGTATTTCAATGTATTCGGAAAACGTCAGGATCCCAATGGAGCGTATGCTGCGGTAATTCCAAAATTCGTTCAACAATTTATTAAACATGAATCACCTGTAATTAATGGTGATGGCAGTTATTCTAGAGACTTTACCTACATAGATAATGTGGTTCAAATGAATCTATTGGCTCTCACTACAGATAATCCGGATGCTTTAAATCAGGTTTACAACACGGCTTATGGAGATCGTACAACCTTAAAGGAACTGGCCACCTTATTAAAAACCTATTTATCAGAGTTTGATGCCACTATAAAAGATATAGAAATAAAACATCGTGAAAATCGCATCGGCGATATCCCGCACTCCTTAGCATCTATCGAAAAAGCAAAACGCCTGTTACATTATAACCCCCAATTTAATATAAGCGCTGGTTTAAAAGAAGCCGTGGCTTGGTATTGGGAACATTTGGAATAAGCTTTAAATTGTGAATAGTACCCTTAGACAAGCTCAGGGTGACAAAGTGAATAGTGAATAGTTGATAGTTGATAGTTGATAGTTGATAGTTGATAGAAATGTGAACAATCATAAACGAATAAACACAATACAAAAACAATTAACATAAATAAATAAAAAACGTCACGCTGAGCCTGTCGAAGCGCAACAATAAACACAGCACAACAAATAAACAAATAAACGCATAGCGCAAAAACAAATAAACAAATCAACGAATCAACGAATAAACAACACATGAAAGATATAAAAATAGCCATCATCGGTTTAGGATACGTCGGTTTACCTTTAGCCCGATTGTTCGCAACAAAATATAATGTGGTAGGTTTTGATATTAATGAAAAACGCATAAAAGAATTACAAGTTGGAACCGATGTAACGCTTGAAGTTGAAGAAGCGCTTTTATCCGAAGTATTAAAAAAGCATCCCGATACTTCCAACGGATTATATTGTTCCTGCAATATAGAAGATATCAAAGATTGTAACTATTATATTGTTACGGTCCCCACGCCTGTTGATAAAAACAACCGACCCGATTTAACACCGCTATATAAAGCCAGTGAAACTGTTGGAAAGATACTCAAAAAGGGAGATATCGTCATTTATGAATCTACCGTATATCCGGGAGCAACCGAAGACGATTGCATCCCAGTTTTAGAAAAATTAAGCGGGCTTACCTTTAACAAAGATTTTTATGCAGGCTATTCACCAGAACGTATCAATCCGGGTGATAAATTACATACTGTTGACAAAATTTTAAAAGTAACCGCTGGCTCAACGCCTGAAATTGGCATCAAAGTCAATGACTTATACGCCTCTGTAATTACAGCAGGAACCCACCTCGCTCCTACCATAAAAGTAGCTGAAGCGGCGAAAGTGATTGAAAACTCGCAACGCGATATCAATATTGCCTTCGTAAACGAATTGGCCAAAATTTTTAATTTAATGGACATCGATACCCATGCGGTTTTAGAAGCAGCAGGTACCAAATGGAACTTTTTACCTTTTAAACCGGGCTTAGTTGGTGGACATTGTATAGGTGTTGACCCTTATTATTTA
>NZ_JBFHGK010000013.1:0-95522 GCF_041583155.1 Mariniflexile sp. | reverse complement strand
TTCCGCGCAATGGAAAATCTTGAATGGTTACTTCTTTATGAAAGCCATGGGCAATAAGTATTCTTGAGGCTTCTTCTTTAGGAGCTATATTTCGCTCTTCAAAATAGAGATGCATGACCTCGCCGCTTTTTGTGTTCTTAAATAATTCAAAATGGTTAATCAAAAATTCTGGAAGAATAAGTTTTAATAAGTCTAGGTAATTGTCCAAGGTGCTCTTTTTTTACAAAAATCGTAATCTTATTGTAATTCACACACAACTTTTAGGATTGATCCGAATTACCACCAAATTACCGTACACTGAAAATATAGCTACCGGTTAAAATTGATGCTATATATATACTGTCCATTTTTATACCCTTTGAAAAAAACATAATTTGAAAGGATTATGATATTTTAACTACGTTATATACTAATTTAACCTTGCACTACCCCACTTTCATAATACCTGATAAAATAGCACATAAATATGGCAAAATCAATGTTTTAACAGACGTAATCCTAACATATCTTTGCCTTGTGAAATGTTAAAAACACCAAATTATGAAAAATCTATTAAACAACTCTAAAAAAGGATTCTTATTGGTAACAATGCTTGTTACTATGTTAAGTTTCGCTAAAGAAGCATCTGTTAATAGTTTTATGAATGATGCTAGAAAAACATCGCTTACACTAAATAATGTAAAGCAAGGTGACGTATTTTCAATTAAAGATGAAAATGGTATTGTACTATATAAAGAGTTAATGCAGAAATCAGGAATTTACACTAAAGGTTTTGATTTAACATCACTTCCTAATGGAGAGTATTTTTTTGAATTAGAAAAAGACATGGAAATTAAAACCATTCCTTTTATAGTAAATGCAAAAACTGTTATTGTAAATAGAGAGTTAGAAAGTACCACTTACAAACCTTATGTAAAACAAAAAAACAATTTACTTTTTATCAGCAAACTGGCTACAAACCTAAAACCTGTAAAGATTAGTATTTACACACACAACAATTTAGAATTTCAATTACTATATTCTGAAAAAGTTGAAGGTGTTAAAACTATTGAAAAAGTTTACAAATTAGAAAAAGGTTATTACAAAGTGACTATTAACTCTGATGACAAAGAATTTACAACCTACATTAATAATTAGCTTAATGTCTTATTTAGTTTAGTTGGTAAAGTGAGCTGTGGTGGCTCACTTTTTTTTGCTTTATATTTTCCGGTTAAAGCATACCCCTTAAGCCATAGCTATTCAATATACCTGTATGTAGGTATAAATTAATTGAATGAAAGAAATATAAAACACCAGCCACAACCTTATATTGATAAAATACTATACAATAATATAGATAGATCAATTCCTAACTACATCTTAATAAGGAACCAAGTAACAACTTTTAATACACCATAATTATCCGCCAAAAAACATCTAAGAAACAAAACCGATTTTAGCAAAATATGATGAATTACCATCAATATATGCTATTTTAACTCAGTGCGCAATCAACAATATAATAACAGATAAAATAGCATAGAAACACGTCAAAATCAATGTTTTCATAACCACATACCCACCATATCTTTGCAGTATCAATTATGAAATTAATGATTATGAAAAATATATTAAACAACACAAAAAAAGGATTCTTAATGGTAACAATGTTTGCTACCTTGTTAAGCTTCGCAAATGAAACATCTTTCTATTCTATTGCTAAAGATGCTAAAAAAACATCCCTTACTTTAAACAATGTAAAAGAAGGAAACAAATTATCTATTAAAGATGCAAGTGGTGTCGTTCTTTATAAAGAGCTTATCCAAAAAACTGGAATTTACACTAAAGGTTTTGATTTAACCTCTCTTCCAGATGGTGAATATGTATTTGAATTAGATAAAGATTTAGAAATTAACACAATACCATTTACGGTTAAAGCAAATGATGTTAATGTTAACAAATCTGCTGAAACTACAGTTTTTAAACCGTTTGTAAATCAAAAAAACAACTTAGTATTTATTAGTAAGTTAGCTACAAACTTAGAATCTATGCATATTAGCATCTATGAAATAACAAACAACAATTATGAATTAATTCATTCAGAAAAAGTTGGAGGTACTAACACCATAGAAAGAGTATACAATTTAAGAAAAGGTGACTACAAAATAGCAATTACTTCCGATAACAAGGAGTACACAACATTCATTAATAATTAGTTTAATGTCTTATTTAGTTTAGTTGGTAAAGTGAGCTGTGGTGGCTCACTTTTTTTTTAAACAGTAATACCCCGAACACCTGTAGGAGTTCATCTTTATAAAGTTGGCAGATTAATTAAAATACACTCAATTACCACCTTTATATACTATATTAATTTTACAATAATTTCACTTAAAAATAACAGATAAAATAGCATACAAATTGGTCAATTTCAATGTTTTAAAACCTTTAAAACGATATTACCTTTGTCATGTAAAACGTTAAAAACACCAAATCATGAAAAACGTATTAAACAACTCAAAAAAAGGATTCTTATTAGTAACACTGTTTGTTACTATGTTAAGTTTCGCAAATGAAACATCTTTTTATACTATTAAAAATGATGGGGAAGAAATCTCTGTAACTTTAGATAATGTAAAGCAAGGAAACCTATTGTCTATCAAAGACAACAATGGTATTGTACTATATAAAGAGCAAATTCAAAAATCTGGAACATTCTCTAAAGGATTCGATTTAACATCTTTACCTAATGGAAGTTATATTTTTGAACTTGATAAAGATGTAGAAATTCAAACAATTCCTTTCAACGTAGTAGCAAAGACTGTTACTTTCGATAAAGAATTAGAAACTACAATTTACAAGCCAGTAACTAGAATTAAAGGTGATGTTGCTTTTGTTTCAAGATTATCTTTAAACAAGGCTCCAATGAAAATAGCTGTTTATTTTACTAGCTTCTCAAGCAGCTTCAGAAGCCCAGAACTTATTTATTCTGAAACAGTTAAAGACACTGAAAACACCAGTAGAATTTTCAAACTTACAGGTAAAGATAAAGGTACTTACAAAATTGTTTGCACTACAGAAGGCAGAGAATTTACAGAAGAAATTTAATAATTAATTAATCAAATTGTTTTTAAAAGAGTGAGCATTTAGCTCACTCTTTTTGTTTTATATACAATCGAAATCAATTAAGACATTAACAACACCACCACTACCCTTTATTTACCGGGAAAATTAGCTTTCCGTTTTTGTAAAAAAGCTGTGGTGCCTTCTATAAAATCGTCCGTTCCAAAGCAATTTCCAAACCCAACAATTTCAGCATGAAATCCATTAACACCATCCTTATAATTCGCATTTACGGCTTTAATAGCTTGGCTTATAGCAACTAAAGAATTGTTAGCTATCTTATAAGCTAACTTTTCAGAAAGTGGTAATAATTCTTCCTGGGTTGTTACATGATTAACCAAACCGTAATTTAAAGCTTGGTTAGCATCTATCATACTGGCAGTCATTATCAATTCCATGGCACGTCCTTTCCCAATTAATTGCGGTAATCGTTGCGTGCCACCATAACCTGGAATAACACCCAAAGACACCTCGGGCAATCCCATTTTAGCGTTATCGCTAGCCACCCTAAAATGGCAGGCCATAGCTAATTCTAAACCACCACCAAGAGCGAAACCATTAACCGCAGCAATTACTGGAGTACTTAAATTTTCGACAAAATCAAACAAAATTGTTTGCCCTTTAAGTGCCAATTGCTTGCCTTCTTCTTCAGAAAAATCGGCAAATTCACTAATATCTGCACCAGCAACAAAGGCTTTTTCCCCACTACCTGTAACAATAATTACTTTAGTACTTTTATCATTATCAGCTTTCTTAAAGGCATTATGCAACTCCTCAATAGTTTCGATATTTAGTGCATTCAATTTTTTGGGTCGATTGATGGTAATGGTGGTTACACCAGCTTCTGTTTCAAAAAGTAAGTTATTAAATTTCATAAGTTATTCCTTTAATAAGTTTAGTCCTATAATATAAGGTATTTCGGAGGCATAAAACCTTAAAGCTGTTTTCACCACTTTATCCGATTTATCTCTAGGCGATTTCGTAATATATCGCGCTTTGGAATTGGTAAAATCCATGGTATGTTTTTCATCCATATCTGTTTCTTTATTTGTCTGAAAAATGATACTATTTTTATCAGACCACCAAGTTCCTTTTCCATAAAAATTCTCTTCAGCAGGAATACCACCCTTTCTATAAAAATGATATAAAAAAGTTCCATCTTCATTTAATGAAAGTGTCCATTTTAAACTTTTCTCTACATCTTTTGGATGGCCATAAACATATACACCAGATTGCCCGAAAATATTCATGGAAGCAACAATAGATAAAATAAAAAATAATCGTTTCATGTTCGTTTATTTTACTCTAGGAAACATCACTTTAAAAGTGCTCCCAACATCTTTTTTGGATTCCAAGGTTATACTTCCTCTATAAGTTTCTACAATATTTTTAACCATAGCCAATCCAAGGCCCATACCACTAGTTTTGGTAGTAAACTTTGGTTCGAATACTTTGTCTATATTTTCAATGGAAACACCTGAACCATTATCCGATACAGTAATAACCACATTGCTATCTTCATTCTTAACATTGATATCTATTTTTGGCGTATGGTTTTCTGGCATAGCCTGAATCGCATTTTTAACCAAGTTGGTAACAACACGTATTAACTGTGTTCTATCTAATTTCGCTATAATTTCCTCTTCTTCAGCAGTAAAAACAATATAATCTTCATTAAAAATTTCGAGTGCTAATCTTACAATATTAACCACGTTTAAGGTTTCATTTTGTTGGGCTGGCATTTTAGCAAAATTTGAAAACGCAGACGCAATAGAACTCATCGTATCAATTTGTTGAATCAAAGTTTTGCTAAATTCATCAAGCTTGATATGAATATTTTCATCATCTGGATTAAACTTACGTTGAAAATTTTGAACTGTTAAACGCATGGGAGTTAATGGGTTTTTAATCTCATGCGCTACTTGCTTAGCCATTTCTCGCCATGCTTGTTCTCGTTCACTCTTTGCCAATTGAATAGCACTTTCCTCTAACTCATCAATCATACTATTGTATGAATTTACCAGTGTTGAAATCTCTTCACTAGTATCGTCTACAACAATTTTTTGATTACGTTTTTCTAATCGGGTTGTATTAATCTTATCGCTAATGGTTTTTAACGATTTTGTAATGTATTTTGATAACAAAAAGGCAATAATAATTGCCATAAGTAACACAAACATAAAGGCGTAACCGATACGTGTTAAAAACTCCTGCAATTCTTTATTTAAAAAATCATCCTTCTCTAGATAAGGCAAATTCAATATCGCAATGGCTTTGGATTTTTGATCGATTAAATAGGTATAAGACGATTGAAATGTTTCACCATTCTCTATACGCTTATCCACAAAACGATGTATTGCTGTATTAGAAATGGCATTTAAAATTTCGGCATCTATACAATGGTCTGCTTCATTATTTTGCAAACCTGCCTTTGACGAAACAAGTAAAGATCCCTCTAAATCGTATAAGTTGATTTGAAGTTTATGAATATCTGCAATATTATAAACTTCATCTTTAAATATTAACGGAATGTTTTCGGTTTTAACTTCCCATGTATTCTGACGTCCATTTAGAACCCGTTTTAAATGCGTTTGAATATTTTCTTCTTTCCTATCTAAACGCTCCTTATGGTAATCCTCACTTTGTTCTTTATATTGATAAATGGCAACCAAAGAAATAAGTATAGACGCTAATAATACCAAAAGGATCATAGCTAAAAAAATGCGGGTTCGCAGAGATAGTTTTTTAAGTTTCATGCGCCTATTTTCTTTGATTTGGAAGGAACGCATGCCGTTCACATTTAAACGTACCGCTTTTGGTTGAAATTATTAACAATTCTTGTTCCATGTAGATTTATACTGCATTAAATATAGCAATAATTGAACCAAAAATCGTTTGGAAGAATTCCAAAAAAAAATAAAAATCGTAAACTGCAGAAAGTAATACTTGGAATTTTAAATTTGATGCTTGATAATTTACTTTTAATTAAGCATCCGGATTTTTATCCCGTATATTCTTATATACTTTAAACCCCAACATTATAAGAATGCCCAAAACGATGATTCCTACCACACCCCAAACCCAATTGATGGCACTTTTTAAAATCACCAAAAACACCACGGCGAATAGAATAAAGGTGGCTCCCTCATTCCAAATACGCATAAAACTTGATGTTTTTTTAACCTCATCACTTTGAAGTTGTTTGTAGTATTGATGTGTTTTTAGATGATAAATAAAAAGTAAAACCACAAAGGCTAGCTTTACATGCATCCATGATTGTTGTAACCAATAAGGCTGCAAAATGAGTAACCAAATAGCAAAAAAGGTTGATAAAATAGCTGAAGGCCATGTAATAATAATCCATAAGCGTTTGGCCATTAGTTTTAATTGTTTCCCCAGAATTTCCTTGTCTGGTGAGGGTTTATGGAACGCCTCTATTTGATAAACAAAGAGTCTTGGAATATAAAAAAGCCCTGCAAACCATGTAATTACAAAAATAAGATGAAATGATTTAATGTAATTGTAATATTCCATAACTAGATAGGTTGATTAATTAAATTAGTCTTCACTTCTTTATTCAAAAAATAGGCAGTTACTATGGTTGAAAGCACATCGGAAATCGGAAATGCTATCCACACACCTAGTTCGCCATAAAATTTTGGTAATATTAAAATTAGCGGTATAAAGAAAAAACCTTGACGGGTTAAGGTTAATAATAATGCTGGAATTGCTTTTCCTATAGATTGAAAATAGGCAGCTCCAATAAGTTGTACAGCTATAATCGGGGTTGCGGCAAACACCCATCTCATATCGTTCGGGGTTTGTTTAATAACCTCTAAATCGGTTGTGAACATGCGTGTAATGGCCTCAGGAAACAACATTAAAACCAAAAATATACAAGTTGATAATACGGTGGCAAACTTAATGGCTATATTAATACTTTCCCTAACCCTGTCGTAATTTTTAGCACCATAATTAAATCCTGCAATAGGCAAAAAACCTTGTGTAATTCCCAAAACAGGAAACATGGCAAACATGAGCATTCTACCAACAATAGCATAAGCAGTTACAGAAACTTCTCCCCCTAAATCGAATAGAATATTATTCATAAATAAATAGGTAACACTCACAACGGCTTGCCTGGCAAGAGTTACAAAACCTAAAGACCCAATTTCTTTAACTAAAGTTGAGTTTAATCCAAAATGAGTGGTATTTATTTTTAATTCTGAATTTTTGGAAAGAAAATACCAAACAATATAAACAAACGTGAAGGTGTAAGAAATGGAGGTGGCCCATGCAGCGCCTTCCATTCCAAAATCTAATACATTAATAAAAATATAATCCAATAATAGGTTTCCAACTGATGGAATCATCATGGCATACATTGCAAACTTAGGTTTACCTTCGGCTCTAATAACATTATTTCCCATCATGCTCAGCGCTAAAAAAGGCACGCCATATAACACAATGGTGTAATAAACTTTAGCAGGTTCAAAAATTGCACCTTTACCTCCAAAACCTAAAATAATGGCATCTGCAAACAGTAACCCCGTGCCAACAAAAACCGTTGTAAGTAAAATGGTTAGCGAAATTTGATTTCCAAAAGTTTTTAAAGCTTTATCTCTGTTTCCTGCCCCCAATGCTCTTGAAATAATGGAAGAACCTCCAATACCAATAGCCATACCCAAAGCAGCAATAAAAAAAGAAACTGGCAATACCACATTAATGGCGGCAATAGCAATAGAACCAATCCATTGACCAACAAAAATAGTATCCACCAAAACGTTAAGTGACATTACTAAAATACCAATAGATGCAGGAACCGCCTGTTTAATTAAAATTTTACCAATTGGCTGCGATCCTAAATCTTGTGATGATATTTTTGCCATTATGCATGCTGGGTTTCAGAGGCTGCCCAATGGTTAACCCATTTTGATAAGAGTGCTACCCATTCATCATCATCATTTAAGCAAGGAACTGTTGTAAAATCTTTACCTCCCATTTCATGAAAAATTTCCTGACCTTCCATAGCTATTTCTTCCAAGGTTTCTAAACAATCGCTCACAAAGGCTGGCGTTACAATGGCCATGTTTTTTACACCTTGTTTCCCTAAACGCTCAATAGTTCTATCGGTATAAGGTTGCAACCATGGGTCGAATCCTAATCGGGATTGAAATGATGTAGAGAAACTTCCTTCTTTAATTTGAAGTTTTTCAGCAACCAACCTAGTTACTTCCAAACATTGATGACGATAACAAAATTCATGCGCTTTACTAGGTGTCGCACAGCAACTTCCATCTATTTTACAATGTGACTTTGTTATATCACTTTTTCGAATATGACGCTCCGGCACACCGTGATACGAGAATAATAAATGCTCGTAGTTTACACCTTCTAAATGTTTTTTAATAGAATTTGAAAGTACTTCGATATAATCGGGTTTATTATAAAATGCAGGAACAGACTCTATTTTTAAATTTGGAAAATATTGTTCACGAAGTTCTTCGGCCAACACAGTAATCGTTTCGGTAGTTGCCATAGCAAATTGCGGATACAACGGAAACAGTAATACCTCATCCACCCCTTTATCTACTAACTCTTGAAGGCCTTTCTTAATGGTCATACTACCATAACGCATCGCTAAACCTACAGGTAAACTGGTTAGTTTTTGTAATTTATTCTGAAGTCTTTGCGAAAGTACAATTAATGGCGAACCATCTTTCCACCATATTTTTTTATATGCTGCTGCGGATTGTTTTGGGCGTGTTTTTAATATGATGCCTTTAACCAATGCTGTTCGGGCAATTAATGGAATGTCGATAACGCGCTCATCCATTAAAAACTCGCCTAAATACTTTTTTACATCCTTTGGAGTTGGGCTATCTGGGGAGCCAAGATTTACAAGTAAGATTCCTTTTTTCATGTTGCAAAAATACGATAGAAATTAGAATCCTCATATTTTGCCACAAGTAATTCTAAGATTGTTCTTCAGTTTTTTCCTGATGATATAGTTTAGGGCGCTCCTCGGTATAATCACAATCTTGAAAAATACCGCAAGATGTACTAGGGCGAACTAAAGATTTTGAATTCTTATTTTTTAGCAATGCTTCAATTTCTGGGGTTAAATATTTCATTGTAATGTTTTTTTTGTTGTTGCAAAAATACAACCATTTCCTAAGCCTTTTGTTAAGAAATAGTCAAGTAAATGCAACATTACTTACAAAATTACCGAATTAAGCAATACAAAATACCCCCTAAAAGGTGCTGTTTAAACTCAGGAACCGCATACGACTCGTTGGTGTGCCCTAAACCTGTGTAAAACGAGCGCCCACCATCAAACTCATGGTACCATGCTATAGGATGGTAATCACCATGTACACCACCATCATAGGAAGATTCATCTAAGCGTAACAAAACAGATATATCTTGATTAAAAGACTTAAAATTATACCATTCGTCATAATGCACCCATTGTTCAGGTAAATGCTTCGTAGAAGGATGATTTTCATTTACTCGGATTAAGGTTGCAGTTGCCTGTTCCGGGTGACTTAAAAAATAAGCACCTACTAATTTACCGTACCAAGGCCAATCGTACTCCGTATCTGTAGCCGAATGTATCCCCATAAAACTGCCACCATTTTTAATAAACGTTTCAAAAGCCTTTTCTTCATCGTCATTTAACACATCCCCCGTAGTGTTTAAGAATACCACTAATTTATATTGTTTTAAATTCTCAACAGAAAACTGCTGGGCATCTTCGGTATTGGTAACCTCGAAATTATTCTCTTTGCCTAAAGCTTGAATTGTTTTTATACCTGTTTCAATGGACTCATGTCTAAAACCAGTGGTTTTAGAAAAAACAAGAACCTTATCTGTTGTTCTGCACGAGACAATAAAAAATAAGACAACTACTATTAAAATACTTTTCATAAAATTAATTTAAAGACATGATATATTTTTTAGGAGTTGTACCATACTTCTTTTTAAATGCAGCAATAAAATGACTTGCGGTGCTGTAACCTACACGTAAACCCACTTCGTTTACATTATTTTCACCCGATTCTAAAAGTTTTCTAGCCACTTCCATTTTATAATCGAACAAAAAACTAAAAACCGAATCGCCGTAAATCTGTTTAAATCCTTCCTTTAGTTTTTTAAGCGGTAAACCTATTTCGTCGGCCAATTCCTGTAAACTCGGTGGTTCTGCCATCCTGTTAACTATAATATCTTTAGCCTTTCTAATTTTTATGACGTTGGTTTCATCCACCAAAAACGGACATTGCTCAATATTAGCATCTTCACTTCGGTTAAAATAAAGACTTAACAATTCATAAGCTTTACCTTTAAAATATAAATCTTTTATGGAATGATTCAGATTATAATTCAATAATTGATTTAAAACAATAGCCATAGATGGTGTAATATTACCATCTTTATAGTATTTTTTATCTTTGTTATCTTCATTTAAAAATGAAATATAATCGGCTTCTTGGGAAAACAATCCGTGGAACTTTTTAATTGAAATTAACACAGAAACCATCCAAGAATTAGGATTCACCTGAAGATTAATTGGTAAATCGCGCTGTGGATTGTATAATAACAATGAGTTTTCTTCAAGTATATTTAGCAAATAGCGACCTTCATTAAAAACAAATTTGCTCATACCTTTTACACAAAAGTGAAATTGAATACAATCGCTATCTATTTCTTTAAGAACATTTTGGGTTTCGCTACTGTCGTTTTTATACACTAAAACCAAAAACCCATCTTCCACTTTTGTTTCTTCAAATGAACTTTTAGCGTTGTTTTTCACAAACCTTTCTTCGTTATTTGTTATCATCTTATTTAGTTTAATTCTAAATTAGCAGTAAAAAATGAGGTACTCATACCACAAAAGTATGATATTTATCATGTTTTTGTTAAAAAGCAGTCTAAAAAACCACAAACGACACTAAAAGTTCTTTTAGCGTTGTTTTTTTACTAATCATAAATATACATTTGCTTTCTGAATTACGCGAAAAAAAATGCACCAATATAACATTTCGAAAAGCAAATACTTTTACGCCATAGGCTTGAGTTACAAAAAAGCCGATGCCGACGTAAGAGGTCATTTTAGTTTAGATGAAAACGCGAAATTAAAATTGCTTAATCAAGCTAAAGAAAATGCTATTGAAAGTTTAGTAGTTACTTCTACTTGTAATCGTACAGAAATTTACGGATTTGCAGAACACCCTTTTCAACTTATCCAATTACTTTGCGATAACACAAGAGGTACTGTTGAAGAGTTTCAAAAAGTGGCATACGTTTATAAAAATAATGATGCCGTGTCTCATATGTTTCGTGTGGGTTCGGGGTTAGATAGCCAAATTCTTGGTGATTTCGAAATTATTAGTCAGTTAAAAATTAGTGCAAGACAATCTAAAAAATTTGGATTGTTAAATCACTTTACCGAACGTTTGGTAAATGCCGTAATTCAAGCAAGTAAGCGTATTAAAAATGAAACTGAAATTTCATCGGGGGCAACTTCGGTTTCTTTCGCTTCAGTTCAATATATTTTTAATACGGTTAAAGATATTTCAAGTAAAAATATCTTACTTTTTGGAACCGGCAAAATAGGACGAAACACCTGCGAGAATTTAGTTAAGCATACAAAAAACGAACATATCACTTTAATCAATAGAACGAAGGATAAAGCTGAAAAAATTGCAGGAAAGTTCAATCTTGTTGTTAAAGATTATGCCAACTTACAAGAAGAGATTCACACTTCAGATATTTTAATTGTAGCTACTGGTGCCCAACGCCCTACAATTGATAAACATATAATTCAAACGCACAAACCGCTTCTAATTTTAGATTTATCAATACCAAAAAACGTAGATGCCAACGTGGAAGAATTGGATAACGTTTCGTTAGTACATTTGGATCATTTATCTCAAATTACCGACCAAACTTTAGAAGCAAGAAAAGAGCACATTCCTTTTGCTGAAGCCATAATTGAAGAAGTAAAAGCAGAATTTAACGATTGGTTGGAAACACGAAAATTTGCCCCAACCATTAAAGCTTTAAAGGATAAGTTACTAGATTTTGCTACGGCAGAATTAGAAACACAACGCAAAAAAAATAGCGATTTTAACGAAGTACAAGCCGCGTTAATTAGCAACAATATTATTCAAAAAATAACCAATCATTTTGCACATCATTTAAAAGATGATGGCATTCCTACCGATGAAAGTCTGGAACTCATAAAAAAAGTGTTTCAGTTAGAACCCACAACACATGTCTAAAATTATAAGAATTGGCACCCGCGATAGCGAATTAGCGCTATGGCAAGCTAACATAGTACAAATTCAACTTGAAAGTTTAGGTTATAAAACCCAATTAGTGCCTGTAAAATCTACAGGCGATTTAGTTTTAGATAAACCCTTATATGAACTTGGTATTACAGGTATTTTTACTCGCACCTTAGATATTGCCATGTTAAACCATGACATTGATATTGCAGTACACTCACTTAAAGATGTGCCAACCGTTTTACCAAAAGGTATTGTACAAGCAGCAGTTTTAAAACGTGGTAATGTTAACGATACGTTAGTTTTTAAACATAACGAAGAGTTTTTAGGTTCTAAAGAGGCTGTTATCGCAACTGGAAGTTTACGCAGACGTGCGCAATGGTTAAATCGTTTTCCTACGCATACTGTTGTGGATTTACGCGGAAATGTGAATTTACGTTTACAAAAACTACAAGACAATGAAAATTGGAATGCTGCTATTTTTGCAGCAGCAGGTATTGGTAGAATTGGATTAAGACCAGAAGAAGCCATTAATTTGGACTGGATGATTCCAGCTCCAGCACAAGGTGCTATAATGGTTACGGCTTTAGCTGAAGACGAATTTGTTCGTACTGCTTGTAAAGAGTTAAACCATGAAGAAACTGAAATTTGCACCTCCATTGAACGTGAATTTTTAAATAAACTGGAAGGTGGCTGCACCGCACCTATTGGCGCTCTTGCTTACATTAAAAATGAAGAGGTTAATTTTAAAGGCGTTTTATTAAGTATTGATGGCTCTAAAAGAATTGATGTAACGCGTGTAAAAAAACTAGGCGAACACCATGATATGGCAGAGTTCTGTGCCAATTTTGTAATAGAACGTGGGGGCAAACGCCTGATGGACAGCATTAAAAACGCGAACAAAAAAACAAATATATACTCAACAAAATCGTTTACTGAAGACCAACGTTTACTTTTTCATGAAAAGGTGGTTGCAGAAAGTGCCGATTTTATAAAAATAAGTCTAAACAGAATTCACCCGCGATTTTTAAAAAATGAAATTGAAAATGTGGTGATAACCAGTAAAAATGCGGTTGAATCGTTAATTACGAACTATTCTGCGGTTGAATTGCAGTTTAAAAACATATACTGCGTTGGTCGTCGTACCAAACGTCTTGTAGAAACTAAAATAGGTAAAGTAAAACACTTTGAAAATAACGCTAAAAAACTAGCTAAGTATTTAGTAGAGTTTATGGAAGGTACCGAAGTAACTTATTTCTGTAGTGATTTGCGTTTAGATGATTTGCCAACTATTTTAGAAGAAAACAAAATTAAAGTAACAGAAGTTGAAGCCTACCAAACCAAATTTGACGGTATAAAAGTAGACGATACTGTTGAAGGTGTAATGTTTTACAGTCCCTCAACTGTTGAAAGTTTTATTCAGAAAAACAATGCTGAAATTATAGCTTTTTGTATTGGTGAAACCACAGCCACAGAAGCTAAAAAACATTTTAAAGATGTTAGAATTGCCAAAGTGCCAACCGTTGAAAGCGTTATTGAATTAGTCAATGAACACTACGTTTAAACTCCATACATTGGTATACATTTAAGATGAAAAGAGAATCGTTATTAAATTATCTTTATCGCTTTTTTGATATAATAGTTCTCCTTTTTATTGTTTTTGATTTTGGTTACGATTTTAACGAAAACTTTACATCACCACATGTTATTGGGCTCATAATACTTTTGTTTTTTCTGCTGTTTTTTAATGTTTTTAAGTTTGTAAAATACCAATACAAACGCTTAAAAAATGTAGCATTTGTAAACATCATTATTATTTCGGTTTTACTTGTTACTTCTCTAATAATTTCATTAGCTAATTTTGGTGAAAGTTCGGATATTATCTTACAAAAAATAAAACCCGTATTAGAAGGTGGTTTAATATTATACTTCTTACTCAGGCTTTTAGTATTAGTTAGGCATATTTACGACGTATACTTTAACCCAGCCATCGTATTTGTTGGCAGCTTTGTGATACTCGCCTTAGCGGGTGCTTTTTTACTAATGTTGCCTAGTGCTACCACAAACGGCATTAGTTTTACCAATGCCTTATTTACAGCCACTAGCAGTGTGTGTGTAACCGGATTAACAGTAGTAAATACTGCCACCGATTTTACTTTAATTGGGCAATCCATTATACTTGTTTTAATTCAGTTAGGTGGTTTGGGTATATTAACCTTTACTTCGTTTTTCGCCTTTTTTTTTAGAGGTAGTTCGTCATTTAAAGAAGGTTTAAATACCAAAGATTTTTTAGCACATGAAGGCCTAAAAGATGTTTTTAGAGTGGCATTGAATGTAGTTGTTTTTACACTCGCTGTTGAATTAGTGGGGGCAATATTCATCTATTTTACTGTATCTACAAATACGGCTATCAGTAATAAATTTTACTTTTCTATTTTCCATTCTATTTCGGCATTTTGTAATGCTGGTTTTTCAATATTTTCAGCTGGCTTATTCGATCAAAGTATTCGATTTAACTATGTCTTCCAATGGATTATTATGATCCTCATTGTATTTGGTGGTCTGGGGCATCACATTATATTCAATTTCTACAAATATTTAAAAACCTACGTTTTAGAATTCTTCAATAATAAAATTATTCATAAACGGGTTCCTATAGTAACTCTTAACTCTAAAATAGTAATTTATACCACCCTTATTTTACTATTTTTTGGATGGATATTCATATTTATTTCCGAATATAACAGCACGCTTTTAGACCATGCCACCCTTTTCGGAAAGCTTACAAATGCAGCCTTTGGCTCTGTGTCACCAAGAACTGCCGGATTTAACGTGATAGATTACTCACAAATGACGATGCCTTCATTATTATTCGTTATATTCTTGATGTGGATTGGTGCTTCGCCAGCATCAACCGGAGGTGGCATAAAAACCAGTACTTTTGCATTAGCAACATTAAACATACTTACTATAGCGAAGGGAAAAAGTAGAATAGAAATTTTTGGAAGACGATTTTCGGCAGAATCTACATCCAGAGCTTTCGCTATTTTAAGTATTTCATTAATAATTATTGGTATTGCTATTATGGCATTACTAATTTTAGAACCTAAAGACACGCCACTATTAACGGTGGTTTTTGAATGCTTTTCGGCATATAGCACCGTTGGTTTAAGTTTAAACTTTACACCAACACTTACCGAGGTAAGTAAATACGTTATTATAGCAGTAATGTTTATAGGAAGAATAGGAATGCTCAACTTAATGATTGGTTTATTACGACAAGTGAATCATCAGTTTTACGAGCTACCAAAAGAAAATATTTTAATTAACTAATCAGTCATTAAAATGAAGATAATCGTTTTCGGACTTGGGAATTTCGGTATGGCTTTATCATTAAGTTTAACTGAAACTGGTAATGAAGTTATCGCTATTGATAAACAAATGGATAAAATTAATCTTGTAAAAGATAAAATTTCGCACGCCATTTGTATGGACTCCACAAACGAATTAGCTTACGAAGCTGTTCCTTTAAAAGATGCAGATAAGGTTATTGTGGCCATTGGTGAAAACGAAGGTGCAGCCATCATTACCACAGCCATCATTAAAAAATTATGTAATGTTAAAATTATAAGTCGCGCTTTATCCCCTATTCACGATACGGTTTTAGAGGCAATGGGAATACATAGTATTGTGCACCCAGAACAAGATTCGGCAGATAGACTTACAAAACAAATTAACTTTAAATCGACTCTTGAAAATTATCAGTTGGATAATAACTTCACCATTTCTGAAGTAAAAGCAAAACCCGAATTTTTTGGTAAAACCTTGCAAGAATTAGATTCTATTGATAAGTATCGATTAACATTAATTACCATCATTCGAGAAAAGGAAAAAAAGAATTTAATTGGTAAAAAAACCATAATAAAAGAAACCATAGGAAGAACATCACCCAATACTTTAATTTTAGAAAAAGATATTTTAGTTGTTTATGGCAATAACAAGGATATTGAAAACTATTGTATGGGCGAAGAAGAATATGATTTAAGAAATAAAAATATATAATTGAAAAAACCAATCTTGCTAAACAAGAAACAAACAATATGAGCATAAAAAACGATTTATTTTTAAGAGCCCTAAAAGGAGAAACTGTTAACCGTCCACCTGTTTGGATGATGCGTCAGGCAGGTCGCTATCTACCAGAATTCATAGCACTTAGAGAGAAATATGACTTCTTTACACGCTGCCAAACACCAGAAATAGCCAGTGAAATTACTGTTCAGCCTATTCGTAGATATGGCATGGATGCTGCTATTTTATTCAGTGATATTTTGGTTATTCCTCAAGCTATGAATATTGAAGTGCAAATGAAACCGAACTTTGGGCCCTATTTACCAAATCCCATTCGCACGTCTAAAGATGTTGAAAACGTTATTGTTCCCGACGTTAAAGAAGCTTTAGGTTATGTTTACCAAGCTATAAAAGCAACTAAGGAATTATTAAATGATGAGATTCCCTTAATTGGTTTTGCAGGATCCCCATGGACCATCTTATGTTATTGTGTGCAAGGTCAAGGCAGTAAAACCTTCGATAAGGCTAAAGAATTTTGTTTTACAAACCCAGTGGCAGCCCATTTGTTACTTCAAAAAATAACCGACACTACCATTGCTTATTTAAAAGAAAAAGTAAAAGCAGGTTGTAATGCTGTACAGGTTTTCGATTCTTGGGGCGGTATGCTTTCTCCGGTAGATTATCAAGAATTTTCTTGGCAATACATCCAACAGATTATAGACGCCTTAAAAGACGATGCACCAGTAATTG
The DNA here is from genome assembly GCF_041583155.1 of Mariniflexile sp. Classification (GTDB taxonomy): domain Bacteria; phylum Bacteroidota; class Bacteroidia; order Flavobacteriales; family Flavobacteriaceae; genus Mariniflexile. The sequence continues at coordinate 78,315 of NZ_JBFHGK010000013.1, read as the reverse complement.
CTTTTGGAAAAGGTTGTTGGTTTGCGTTAAACGATATGGCGAAGTCTGGCGCTGCTGCTTTGGGAGTAGATTGGACTTGCTCACCAAGAAATGCACGTTATTTAACGGGTGGTAACATCACGCTTCAAGGCAACTTTGATCCATCACGTTTATTGTCTCCCCCTTCCGATATAAAAAGAATGGTGACCCAAATGATAAACGAATTCGGTAAAGACAAATACATTGCAAACCTTGGTCATGGCATTTTACCTAACATTCCGTTAGATCATGCAAAGGCATTTGTAGATGCTGTTAAGGAGTATAAAAGTCCATCTTAAGCTACCTACAGGCTAGAAACTTTAACAAACGCAACCCTATTTGCTAAAACTTAAAACGTTGAATACATATTATTCTATCTAAAACCAAACACCCTCTCCAAAGGAGAGGGTTAAAGAGTGGCTTTATATGATTAAAAATATATTTTCAGGAATTCAAGCCTATTTTGGAGCGTTTAGTTTAATATCCAAACTAAAGCTTTGGAAGTATTTTGTTATTCCAATGCTAATAAGTTTCATAACGGCCATTCTAATTGGCGTTTCTGCCTATGCCTTATCCGATAATATTGGGTTTTATGTCTCTAAAATATGGGTTTGGAATTGGGGCAAAGAAACCTTTACAACCATTTGTAATATCATAGGTGGCTTGTTAATAATTCTTATAGGGCTCATCTTGTTCAAGCATATTATAATGGCTCTATCCGCGCCCTTTATGAGTCCCGTTTCAGAAAAAATTGAACATCATTTAGTAGGCCAATTGCATACACACAGAAAAACTTCATTCCTTGCCCAACTTTTACGAGGTATTCGTATAAATATTAGAAATCTAGGCTTAGAACTAGTTTTAACTGTACCAATACTTTTACTTGGTTTTATACCTATTATTGGTATATTTTCAACTGTATTATTAGTATTAGTTCAAGCTTACTACGCTGGTTTTGGTAATATGGACTATACATTAGAGCGTCATTTCAAATACCATGAAAGTATCCAATTTGTTAAAAACAACCGTGGGTTAGCCATTGGAAATGGTATTATTTTCCTGCTTTTTTTATTAATTCCCGTAATTGGTGTAATTTTAGTGCTGCCGCTTTCGGTAACCGCAGCTTCAGTAAAAACTATTGAAGCTTTAAAATTAAATGACAAATAAAAAAATGGTTCAAAAAATCATATTATCTCCATTTCAAAAATTCGTTAAAATTGAAAGTTCGAGTGGAATCTTATTACTCATTGCTACCATTTTAGCACTTATTTGGGCCAATTCGCCTTTATCAGAAAGCTATTATGCTATTTGGCAATATAAAATGGGTGTTACCACCGAAAGCTTTGAATTAAACAAACCATTAATACTTTGGATTAATGATGGGTTAATGGCCATCTTCTTTTTTCTAATTGGATTGGAAATTAAAAGGGAGTTCTTAATTGGAGAACTTAATTCCACTAAAAAACTAGCATTTCCATTAGTTGGTGCTTTAGGAGGCATGCTTATTCCTGTGCTGTTTTTCATCCTTATAAATCAAAACCCAGACACATTTAAAGGTTGGGGTATTCCCATGGCTACCGATATTGCCTTTTCTCTAGCTATTTTAAAAGTATTAGGAAACAAAGTACCGCTTAGCTTAAAGGTGTTTTTAACTGCTTTTGCAATCGTCGACGATTTGGGTGCTGTTTTAGTTATAGCCTTATTTTATAGTGGTACCATTAAAGTTAGTTTATTAGGTATCGCATTTGTATTATTAGCCATTTTATACTTTTTATCATACAGAGGACTTTTTTCAAAGTTTACATTGATTTTTTTAGGAATTATCATTTGGACATTATTTTTAAAATCGGGTATTCACCCTACCCTTGCTGGTATTTTGCTAGCGTTTTCAGTGCCTATCAGTCAGAAAATAAAAACGCAAGAATTTATCGATAACCTGGTATCAATTACCAACAATATTAAACAAGCAAGGATTTCAAAAAAACCCATTCTATCCAGAGAACAAATTCAGGAAATTGATGATTTAGAAGATTGGACCAACAAATACCAATCGCCACTTCAACACATGGAGCACAATTTACACGATTGGGTGGCCTATTTTATCATTCCACTATTTGCTTTAGCCAATGCAGGTGTGGTTTTAAATAGCGGCATTCCTTTGGATATAGCTTTGGTTATTAATATAACTATCTGCTTAGTATTAGGTAAAAGCATTGGGATCTCTTCCATCGTTTTACTAGCCAAAAAACTTAAGATTATTGAAATTCCGCAAGATATTTCGAATCTTCAAATTATAGGCGTTTCATTTCTAGCTGGTATTGGTTTTACCATGGCTATTTTTATTGCAGGTTTAGCCTTTGTGGATAGCCCTACCTACATAGATTCTGCGAAAATTGGTATTCTAATAGGCTCATTAATTTCTGCAGTCCTTGGATTTATCATATTACGCTTCAAAAAATAAATATGAAAGACACATTCTATCAATACATACAAAATTTACAAGATACCATAACATCCGGATTAGAAGCTATTGACGGTAAAGCTACATTTCAAGAAGATATTTGGGAACGACCTGAAGGTGGCGGCGGGCGTACACGTGTTATTGAAAATGGTAACGTTTTTGAAAAAGGTGGCGTCAATATTTCTGGAGTTCATGGAAAATTACCAAAGTCAATGCAAACCTATTTTAATGTAGGTGATGTTGATTTTTTTGCATGCGGATTAAGTTTGGTGCTTCACCCTAAAAACCCATTGGTTCCAACCGTACACGCTAATTGGCGCTATTTTGAGATGTACGATGAAAACGGTAACATAATTGATAGTTGGTTTGGTGGCGGACAAGATTTAACGCCCTATTACCTATTTGAAGAAGATGCCATTCATTTCCATCGCATCTGTAAAACGGCTTGCGACAAGCATAATCGGGAGTTTTACACCACTTACAAAAAGCGTTGTGATGAATATTTCTACAACGCACATCGTGAAGAAGGTCGAGGCCTTGGCGGTTTGTTTTTCGATTATTGTAAAGCAACAGATGAGATGACAATGCAAGATTGGTACAGTTTTGTTACCGAAGTAGGCGATAGCTTCTTAGAAGCCTATGTGCCTATTGTTGAAAAACGCAAAACCTTACCGTATACCGAGGCCCAAAGAAACTGGCAAGAAATTCGCCGTGGACGTTATGTTGAATTTAATTTGGTACACGATAAAGGCACCTTATTTGGATTAAAAACCAACGGACGCATAGAAAGTATTTTAATGAGTTTGCCACCACATGTGCAATGGGTTTACAACCATAAGCCCGAGCCAGGAAGCCAAGAAGAAAAATTGATAGAAGTATTAAAAAAACCTGTAGATTGGGTTTAAATAAAATCCTAAAAGGTTAAAAAAATCAGGAATTTGAATTGCTACTGCGGAAATAATAAAACCTACCAAAATTGCTGTGAAATTTACCATAAAAATGGCGGTAAAACTAAAACAGCTGAACAGTTAATGCGCTCCAGATATTCTGCATTCGTTTTGGCTAATGGCGACTATTTAATGCTAAGTCATCACCCTTCTACCCGACCAATAAAGGAGAAAAAAGACATCGTTTCTTGGGCCAAATCCGTACAATGGATAAAATTAGAAGTTTTGGAAACTTCCAAAGGAAATGAAACCGATTCCGATGGTACCGTCACATTTAATGCGTATTTTTACGAGCGCGGAAAAGTAGAAGTGATTCACGAAAAATCTGCTTTTTTAAAAGAAAATAATCAGTGGACCTATTTAGGTTTAAGTAAATAAAATAATAGTAATGTACCCACTTAGAAGAAACAGACGTTTAAGAACCAATGAAGCCATTCGTTCCTTAGTTCGAGAAACCATCCTATCTCCAAGCGATTTTTTAGTCCCTTTATTTGTAGTTGAAGGCCAAAATATAAAAGATGAAATTCCGAGCATGCCAAATTATTTCCGTTACAGTCTAGATTTACTAGAAAAGGAAGTGAAGGAACTTTGGAGTTTAGGTTTAAAATCGGTGCTACTATTCGTTAAGGTACCAGATAATTTAAAAGACAATAAAGGTACCGAGGCCTTAAACCCTAACGGATTGATGCAACGTGCGATTAAAACCGTAAAAAATGCCTGCCCAGATATGTTGGTTATGACGGATGTGGCTTTAGATCCTTATTCTATTTACGGACATGATGGTATTATAGAAAACGGTATGATAGTTAACGACCCAACTGCCCAGTTTCTAGCAGAAATGAGCGTTTCGCATGCGCAAGCTGGTGCCAATTTTGTAGCACCAAGTGATATGATGGATGGACGTATTTTAACCATTCGAGAAGCTTTGGAAGATGAGGGGTTTATTAATACCGGAATTATGAGTTATTCGGCTAAATATGCTTCGGCATTTTACGGACCGTTTCGCGATGCGTTAGATTCTGCACCAGTGGATATGGTTGATATTCCAAAAGATAAAAAAACCTACCAAATGGATTATGGAAACCGTTTAGAAGCCATCAGAGAAACTAATATGGATATTGATGAGGGCGCCGATATTGTTATGGTAAAACCAGGACTTTCATATCTTGATATTCTAAGAGACATTAAAAATGAAGTTGATGTACCTGTTGCTGTGTATCAAGTGTCTGGTGAATATGCCATGTTAAAAGCCGCTGCCGAAAAAGGTTGGTTAAATCACAACCAAGTTATGATGGAAACCACAACTGCTTTTAAACGTGCTGGGGCAGATATTATAGCGTCCTATTTTGCCAAAGATGTGGTTAAACTTATAAGTTAGCAAACTAGTTTCAATTACAATACGAACTTCTCTTCTAAAACAATAGGCAAGAATCATTATGTTTATGTGACTAAATTTGATTAAAAACTACCGATTTTTATAAATTTTATTAAATAAAACTTCTTAGAAGACACTTATTTTAATTAAAAAAATCAACCGAAAATTTATCCGTTATGAGAAACCGATTCTTAAATTCCAAAGTAATTTTAACGCTCTTTATAGCGGTAACGCAAACCATCCTTTCACAAGCACCTAATTATATTATTGTTTTAGGAGATGATATTAGTCCTTCTAGCCTAGGCTGTTATAACGCCCTAAATCCAAATACCTCTCCTAATATTGATAAACTAGCAAAAGAAGGGATTAAGTTTAACAATATGTTTGTTTCCCAAGCCGTTTGTGGCCCAACTAGAGCAGAATTATATACTGGCTTACAACCTCATAGAAATGGATGTTCTAGCAATCATATGCCCACAAAAACTGGCACGCTAAGTATTGTTCATTACCTTAAAAAACTAGGTTACCGGGTTGGGTTAACTGGAAAAAGGCACTTTTCGCCTGCAGCAGTTTATCCCTTTGAATTCATTGAAGGCTTTGAAGAAAATGCTAATGCCAAAAAACCAATATCAGAATCATGGGATAGCGTAAAAGAATTTGTTTCACGTAACCAAGAGCAACCCTTTTGCCTTATCATATGCTCTGTACACGCCCATGCGCCATGGGATTCTGGAGATACTTCTTGGTGGAATTTAAGCGACCTAAAACTACCTCCTATTTTAGTTGACACCCAAGAAACTAGACACTATTTTCGGGAGCATCTTGCAGAAATACGATTGTTTGATGAACAAGTTGGAAACGTTCAAACCTTAATGAAAACCTTTTCACTAGAACAAAACACTGCGTTGATTGTTTTAAGTGAAAATGGAACGGGTATGCCCAATGGGAAATGGAGTAATTATGATTGGGGTGTACGGTCTGGTTGTATCATGAAATTTCCTGCGCCTTATAATAAAATTTTTGAAACCAATACCATTGCCCAATATTGCGATATTGTACCCACATTAATAGATGCTGCAGGAGGCAAAATCCCTGAAAATTTAGATGGTAAAAGTTTGATGCCCATTATTAGTGGTAAAACAAACAAGCATAGAGAAAATGCATTTTTTGTATATAATAACGGTAAAGAAGGAACCGACTTTTCATCTCGTGCCGTTACAGATGGACGTTTTAAACTTATTTGGAATTTAACACCCAATACCCTATTTGCTGTTCGGGTTATTAATGGTTTCGATTACGGTTATATTGATAAAATGGAAGACCGACACGTAAGGAAAATGTATTTAAGTTGGCTTGATAAAGCTGCAACAAACCAAAATGCATCAAATATGGTGCAGCGTTACAGAAAAAGACCAGAGTATGAACTTTATGATTTAAATTCGGACCCTTGGGAGTTGAATAATTTAGCAGATAACCCTAATTACTTAAAAGAAGTAACAAATTTTAAACACGCTATTGTTGCTTGGATGAACCAACAAGGCGATGTTTTAATGAATTGATAGTACCAATAAATCTTAATAAAATTACCGTTCTATTTTTTTATCAACGCTATAGGTAGTTTCAAAATACCCAATGTTGCCTTGATTGGTAATGCCTTCTATTATAACAAGCATATCACCTATATTGTCTGCATTATAAAACTCAACTTTTGCCTCTCCATTTTCATCTGTATTGAAATTTGGTAACCAATGGACTACCGAACGTAAATCGGGTATCTTCCAATCGTTAATGTCATCTGCATCATATTTTGGCGCATAAAATTCACGCTTGGGCGTAAAACCTTGAACACTGCCTTTATAAATACCTTTTGGTCTTTGTACACCATAATATCCCTTGCCTGTATACGTATAGATGCTTATTATTGACGTTCTTCCTTCAGAAACCGATTCAGTTGGTGCAAACATCTGATCTTCATTAGAAAAAGAAGGCCTATTTAAGTCAGAATCATAATATCTTGGATATGTTGGACGATTTATTATCTCAAAGCTTTTAATTTCTTCCGTAGGTAAACTTTCCAAATATGGATAATCTAAAGGTTTTACAGCAATACCGTCTATGATAACAATCGTGCGGTCAGATCCGTAAACATATGCTACTAAGTAATCACCCGTGTCGATTATACCAACATCATTAGGATAATTGAATTGCAACAAACTATACAACCCATAATGCCATTTTTTTGTTTTTGTCATCAGTTCATCATTTTCTATCACCAAATCTGGTGCACCATGTAAATCCATCACTTTTTCTCGAGTTGGCGTCATATTATAACCATCAAGCTTCACTTCATCTAGAGCAATGGTGCCATTAGCTACTTTAAAGTCCTCCAATGCTTGTCTGCGGGCAATGTTCTGTTCCACATAAACATTGACACTATCTATCAATTGTACTTGTTCTTCTCTTAAAAATTCCACTTTTGGACTAATAGGCATATCCAAATCTATTGTGAAATTCTTTTTGTCTCCTTTTTCATTTTTGGTCTGAATCGTAACTTTAAAATTATCCTTATAATAATCATCTATCTGAAAATGGAAAACCCCTGTGCTGTCTACTTGTTGGGTTGCTACGTTTAAAGGACCATAAACCATAGTGACCTCCACAGGTTCTCTTAAGGGTTTGTTGGCACCGAAAAGATTCCTTACCCTACCTATAACAGATAAACTTGTTTCCGGCAGAAACTCAAAATCGGTGCTAAACTCCGTACTTTCATATTTATAATTGCTCCAACCTTGGGTCAATAACAGGGCATCCATATCGTGTTTTCTGCTCTGGTTGTTCGGGTTGAAATAATGGGAAGGGGTTTCTATGTTGCCTTTTAATTCTGAATCCAACAGAAAATAGGATAGAATATTGCTACGTGCATCGTTCACGCTTCCCAATTGTTCCTTGTTGACCACCAATACCGATAGGTTGGTTTTAATGGCATTACTTTCCTTATCCTTTGTGGTCAAGTTCAAAACGGTTTTATCGCGTTGTCTGTAATGCTTTAAATGTGGGGTGGTTGTTATGTTGATGCGTTCGTCTTCCTTAAAATTAAAGAACAAACGTTCGGCAACAATTTGGTTTTGTTTGTTGGTGATGGTGAACTTAATGATGCCCTCGGGAAACATGCTTTTTTCTATGCCCGTATTAGCGATTCCTTTTTTGAATGGCAGATAGAAACTATCGTACTCCACGCCCCGTGCCTGTGCTTTTACGTGCAGTTCCTCTTGGTTTGGGTCTTTGGAGTTTAAGGTGATGATGATATACTCCTGTAGTTCCTTTACTTTTATCACCACGCCCGTTGGGTTTGCTTTGGGCAGTTCGTATTTGTATTCTATATCGTTCTTACCTTTTACACTGGCGTAGTAAGTTTTTTGGATGTCGGGTGTTAAATAGGTAGTCCCCATGCCCAAAGGGTTGCTTTGGAAGGGCATGATGATGTTACCGTCTTGGTCTACAATATAACCGCTGACTTCCTTCCCTTTGTTGTTATAATCGAGTGCCTTAAACCCGATGGTACTTGTGAGCCCATCTACCAACTTGCCGCCTTCGGGGAAAAACTGTAAGTCCAGATACTCCTTGTTTACCGCTACGGTTTTGCTGTATGAACTTACATGTCCCAGATTGTTGTTCCTTAGTTTTACGGAATCCAGTTTTAGTTCCATGCGGGCTTTTATAACATCTTTTGGGAGTGCATATTGAAATGAATAGCCTTCATCTGCACCTTTTTTTATTTCTACCGAATCTGTTTTTTTATCGGTATGGATGTACATTTTTAGCTTGCCTTTGTATTTTGGGTTCAGTAAGTTTGGGTATGCCTTTGCCGAAAGTTCAAATTGGTCGGGAGCGGTTTCCGTAAGCGTGATGTTCCTGATGGCCTCTTCATTTTCCGAAACTTTTTTGGCTGCGTAGATATCGATATAGGTCTGTGAAATGAATGCGCTATCAAAGTTTTTGTTCCATTGGGTATAGGCACGTACCATGTAGCGTCCCGGGGGCAACTCTTCATTTAGATCGAAAAAACCATCGGCCTTTCCATAGTCCAGTTTCAACAGTTTTTTGTCTATGATGCGCTTGTCGAAATCAATAAGTTCCACATGCAGGACACTGCTTATTTTGGTGGGTAAGTGTGCAAAATCAGTGACTATGGCCTTGAACCAAATGGTATTATCGGTGGTAAAAACGCTGCTGCTTAACTGTATATAGATTTTTTCGGCGTAGGCATTTTTAGAGTCTATAACCAATGACTTTTCCTGGGATTGAACTTGATGGCTTATTAAAAGGAAAAAGAAACAGAACAGAATGGTGCAGAAATTGTTTTTCATAAATCGCTTAGTTAGGTTAAAAACCTTACACAATTATCATACCAATATAAAACAAATTCTTACATTAAAAGATTAAATTGATTTTGTAAATTAGCGCTAAGAAAACTTTTTTAATGAACACATTAATTTTTTGGGCAACCATTTCTATTTTCTTTTCTTTTTTATGCTCTATTCTTGAAGCTGTTTTATTAAGCGTAACACCTACCTTTTTAAATCTAAAAAAACAAGAAGGTAAACTCTATGCACATACCTTAGAAAAACTAAAAAAAGACATTGACAAGCCCCTTATCACGATTCTTACACTAAATACGGTAGCGCACACATTAGGTGCTATGATGGTTGGAATTGAAGCAGAAAAACTGCCTTATAAAATTGAATTTCTCGGTATAAACACCGTAGGGGTTGTTTCTGCGCTTATGACGTTTTTAATATTAGTTGCCTCAGAAATTATTCCAAAAACCATAGGAGCCACTTATTGGGAAAATTTAGTGAATTTTACCGCGAAAGTCTTGGTTGTTTTAATGTTTCCATTAAAATGGACTGGTATTTTATGGTTACTCCAATTAACCACAAAACTTATTGGAGGTAAAGGACATGGAAGCGTTTTAAATCGGGAAAACTTTATTCTAATGACCGATATGGCCCAGAAGGAAGGTGTCTTTCAAGAGAATGAAAGTAAAATAATTAAAAATCTGCTAACATTTAAAGAAATATATGCTAAAGATGTGATGACGCCCCGAACCGTTATCCAAACAGAAAATGAAAACACGACTGTAGAAGACTTTTTTGCAAGAAATTTAAATTTACGATTTTCAAGAATCCCTATTTATGATGAGGATTCAGATAATATCATAGGGCTAGTTTTAAAAGATGAAGTCTTTAAGGAAATGGCACTTGATAATGGTCACAAAAAATTATCGGAACTTAAACGAAACATCATTGTTGTACATAGGCGATTGCCAATACCTCAGCTATTTGAAAAATTGGTGGAGAGCAGAAACCATATGGCTTTAGTGGTTGATGAATACGGATCTGTTAGTGGTATTGTTACCATGGAAGATGTAATTGAAACGCTATTAGGTCTGGAAATAATGGATGAAAGCGATAACGTTTCTGATCTTCAGCACTTGGCAAGAAAAAGTTGGGAATCCAGAGCTAAAAAATTAGGTATCTTGGACGATCCTGATAGTACGGAACAGTGAAAACCTGCATCATCAAATCGCCTTTAGGTTTTACCAAAATTGTTGGTAACCAGGATGGAATATGCTCTGTTGTTGTACTGAACTCTGAAGAAAAAATAACCGACAATATTCCTACTGAATTAGAGGATTGCGTCATTCAACTTCAGCAATATTTTGAAGGTATACGAACGCACTTTAGCCTAAAACTAAACCTAAAAGGATCGAATTTCCAAAAAACAGTATGGAAACAGCTACAAGAAATTCCATATGGTAAAACTATTTCATATTTAGACTTATCTAAACAACTAGGTGATGTTAAGGCCATACGTGCTGTAGCCAATGCAAACGGCAAAAACCCTATTTGGATAATTATTCCCTGCCACCGTGTTATAGGAAGTGATGGTAGTTTAACTGGTTATGCCGGTGGTTTGCACCGAAAACAGTGGCTTTTAGAACATGAAAGGCCACACAAACAGCAGACTTTGTTTTAATTTTTTTGGGGACTGAAATACATAAAATTATTTCCTATATTTAATTCAACTAAACCTTAATACATGAAAATCTTAAAGTACTTTTTCAAAGGAATTCTAATTTTGTTTGGATTAATAATTATTTCCTTATACGTTACCGATACCGATTACCTAATTAAAGCCGTAAGAACCATTTACCTTAAAGGCTATTCCACGGCTTACCTAGATGATTTTAAAGAATTTGATAATCAAAAAGTAGAAAATGGCATCCCGCAACCTTGGCCAATTCACAAAGACTACAATAAGGTTAAAGAAACCGAAGCCCTTAACACCATAAATAAATCAAACGGAACTATTGCTTATGTGATTATAAAAAATGACAGTATTTGGTTTGAAAATTATTATGACGGTTACGATGAAAACTCCAAAACCAATTCGTTTTCTATGGCCAAAAGTTATGTGTCTGGACTTATGTTTAAAGCAATTCAAGATGGCTACATAAAAAGTTTAGACCAACCTGTTAGCGATTTTTTACCAACATTTAATAAGGGTTTAGCAGCAAAAATGACGGTAGGCGACTTATCGAGTATGGCATCTGGAACTACCTGGGATGAAAAATACTATTCCCCTTTTTCCATTGTAACGCGTGCTTATTTTGATGATGATCTGGAAAAAGTAATGCTTGGTTTAAAAGTTCAAGAAACACCAGGACAAAAATTTAAATATGCTAGTGGCGACACTCAAATGCTAGCTATGGTAATAGAAAGAGCAACAGGAAAAAAACTTTATAAGTACTTAGAAGAAAGCTTCTGGAAACCTTTGGGTTGCGAAAACGAAACCCTTTGGCAAGTTGATAGTAAAAAACACGATTTAGTAAAATCTTACTGCTGCATTGCAAGTAATGCCAAAGATTTTGCTCGCTATGGTAAACTTTTTAAGGACTATGGTAAATGGCATGGTAAGCAAATTTTAGATTCCACTTTTGTAGCAAAATCCGTAACGCCCCGGTTTCCAGATAGTCCACAATACGGTTACGGCTGGTGGCTGAAAGAGCAAAATGGCAAGCAGTTTTTTATGATGCGTGGGCATTTAGGACAATACGTTATTGTGGAACCTAATGACAATGTTATTATTGTGCGCTTAGGCCATTCCAAAGGAAACAACAAGGAAGTAGGCTCATTCACACAAGATATTTCCGTTTATATTGATGAAGCTTATAAAATGCTAGAGCAATGATCTCAAAACTTAATTTAGAAAATATCTTGTTTTTAGATATTGAAACCGTTCCAGAAGTTCAGCATTTTTCGGAATTGGACGAAACCAAACAAGCACTTTGGGAACACAAATCTAAATACCAAAGAAAAGACGATGAAACTGCTGAAGACTTTTATGAACGTGCCGGAATTTGGGCAGAATTTGGTAAAATTGTTTGTATTTCTGTAGGCTATTTTACCTTCCGTGGTGATATAAGAAACTTTAGAGTAACCTCTTTTTGGGGTGATGAAGTAAAAATTTTAAAAGACTTTAAAAATCTACTCATTTCGCATTTTAACGAAACTAAACACCTGCTATGCGCTCATAATGGTAAAGAATTCGACTTTCCATACATTGCACGTCGCATGATAATAAACAATATTGAGTTGCCTAATAAACTTAATTTATTCGGAAAAAAACCTTGGGAAGTACCGCATTTAGACACTTTGGAATTGTGGAAATTTGGCGATTATAAGAACTATACCTCTTTAAAATTATTAACCAACGTATTAGGGATACCGTCGCCAAAAGATGATATTGATGGTAGTGAAGTGTATCGTGTTTTTTATGAAGAAAACGAAATAGACCGCATTGTAATTTACTGCGAAAAGGACACCGTTGCTGTGGCTCAAATATTTTTGCGTTTACGTGGTGATGATCTTTTAACCAACGAAGAAATTATTCATATTTAAGGAAAGTTTACTTTAAAATATTCCTTTTACACAAGAGCATTTTCATTTAAACTATCCAAACAAAAAACAGCAGATGTTCTAGTAAAATGCACTAGTTCCATCATTTTTTTAATATTCACGTCATTCGAAATTGGCAAAATATTAAGATCGGATGTACTCGATTTTAATAAATCTAATTCTTGTTTTACATCATAAGCATCAATTATCGAATCTTCTGGAAAACGCACCAAATCTTTTAATAAACTAATATCATCATTAGTTTGCATACCATTATCATCAAACCCAACTTTCACATGAATTTTACCTTTCCAGTTTTTTTGAAGTAGCAGTGAGGTTAAAATTGAAATATCATTATTTCCTAAATCGTAACTTTGCTTCCAATTTGCTGGAAATTCCTTTAGCCATAACGTGATATCTCTCTCTAAAGAAAGCCCAACATTTTCAAAAGGCACGTACAATAAAACGCTATACTTATTAAGTTTAGCTACTTCTATTAATTTTTGGTAAGAATCATGAAATTGCTCATTACTACCAACTGTTAAAAACAGGGTATTAGGTTTAAAAAAAGCGGCGTTAAGTGATTGCATACTTATCTTTAAACTTTCTGACAAATCGTTCCCACTGATATACGTATAGTTGGTTGCAATATTTTTACTTTTTAAACGCTTACTTACCTCGGGCAAGAACACATTTAACTTATCTTCTATATCCTTATCAAAACTTTGAACGGCTAAAAATTTAACCGATCCTTTGGGAGCTACAACGCTTTCAATTAGTTTAAAAGCCACCCTGATATCTTTTGGTGCAGTTACGGGAATAAGCAAATCGGGGCGCCATGAACGTACTTCTCTTGTGGGGCTTAACTCTGTTGTTTTTTTTGTAGACCACTCTGCCAACGCGGTAAACAAACCACTTCTAGAATCGCCTGCCTCCGATTTCAATTTCTTTTTCACTAAGTAGAAATAAAAAATTATAATTAAAATTATGGAAGCTAAAGCTACTGCTGCGTTTATAATAAACATAACAGTTATTGAGCCAAAAGCACCAATTAACGGAACTATTATAGGGATTTTTAAAGTTGGTCTGAAACTGGGTAGAGCCAGCGACTGCTCTATTAAGGCCACAACGTTTACCATGGCATAAGTAATCATAAAAAACATGGTTATTAACGGGGCTATGGTATTTAAATTTCTAAGCGACAATCCTAAAAGTACGATTACAGCCGTAATAATCATGGCATTTATTGGTTCTCCCTTTTTGTTGGTTTTAGCTAAAAACGGACTTTTAGGAAGAATTTGTTTTTCACCTAAAGCCAATAAAATTCTAGGAGCACCTACAAAAGACCCCAATGCAGAAGACAATGTTGCTCCTAACAATCCTGCCAACACAATTGGAGCGTAATACGCCTTATCAATAAACACATTATAGTTTTCCAATAACTCTGTTGGAGTTGCTAATAAAGCTGCTACAAAAACCAATCCCATATAAACGATAGTGGTAATTAACACAGCACTAATAGTTCCTATTGGAATGTTTTTTCTAGGGTTCTTGAGGTCTCCAGACATGTTAGCACCTGCCATTACACCCGTAACGGCAGGAAAAAAAACCGCAAAAACAACCCAAAAGGAGGTGCCCTCAAAATTATTCTCTATGGAACCTTTGTAATCGCCAACCCAGACAAAATCGTAATTAAGCTCGTGTATAAACAAGCCACCTAGAATTGAAGCTATCGATAATATAATGACAGCCATTATAATATACTGTATTTTAAAAGCAAAACTAGTACTTATAAATGCAATTGTTAAAACCAAGGAGAAAATTAAAATATCTAAGATAATAGGCGCAAATTCTGGTAATAATGTTTGCAGACCTTCCCTAAAACCAAAAACATACATAGCTACAGCAATTGCCTGAGAAAAGAAAAAGGGAATACCAATGGCACCACCTATTTCTAAGCCCAAAGACTGGGAAATCAAACTAAAAGCACCTCCGGATCCAATACGTATATTAGTAGTAATACTTGATAATGATAGTGCTGTGGTTAAGGTTATGGAAACCGCAATAACAATTATAGACAGCGCACCAAAGATGCCTGCATTACCAACCACCCAGGGGTGTCTAATATACATGATAACACCTAAAATGGTTAAAAATGTTGGAGTAAAAACACCAGCCATAGTGCCAAATTTTTTTCCTGATTTTGTGGCTTCTACCTTCATTTTTACTACTATTTTAAATTTGTTTAGTTACACCAGTCTCCAATATTGTTTACTAAATTTAAAGTTTTTTATCCTTAAAATATCACGCATTTTCATTTTTTTCAACTTTATACATTAAGGAAAACGCTATTTTTAATGGTTTGAAATTATTTGAATAATTCTTTAAAAAAAAAGCAGCTTGAGATAGGCAAAAGCTACTTTTTAATTTTAAGTCTTTAAAAAAAACTAGTTTAATAATTTATCCTTTTAAAGCAGCCACTTTATCTTCATAGGCATGCCATAGTTCTGTAATATATACATGTTGATTAGAAAAATCATTGTTTAACTTATCTAATGATTTCTCCAAATCTTTATCCGGATGATTAAATAAATCTACTTGAAGGTGCCCTACTTTAGCAACTAAACTTTCACAGGAGTTTTTGATGTCTTCAATTTTTCTTAAAAATTCTTCTTTTAATTCTAATTTAGATTTTTCCATAATTTTCAATTTTATAAATTAAACTTATACCCTACTGCTAATTGATTGTAATCAAATAAATTTCGAATTGTAAAATCAACATAAAGCTTACCATTCAATACATTAGTATTAGCACCTAATATTAAGTTGGCATTGAGTTTAGCAACCCCTTTTATGTTCATAAACCCTAAACCAGCTCCCGCATAGGGTTTTACAGTGGCGTTGTTTATGTTTATTGGCATGATACAGTTACCAGAAATACCGAAGGATATTGGGTTAGAAATACCGAAGAACAATTCGGGAACTAACATTATCTTAGAAGCCTGAATCCCAAAATAAGCACGAGTTCCTATTACAGGCATCGATTCTTTTCCGAACATAATACCTGCAAAACCAGCCATATCTTGAAAGGCAAGTTTAGATAAATTAGGTTTCGGTTCTTCCAACTTCATGGGTTCTACAAAAGATAGGGTATCAACCACCTTTTCTTCAGTTTCATTTAACTCCACTTCTGGCTCTATAACATTACTTTCTGCTTTTTGAATAGCATGCAACCCTTCTATGCGCTCTGTGTTACTTTCAACTTTTCTATTTAGCGTGTCTAATTTATTTAGAACTTGTTGATACTTGGCATCATTTGATTGTTCGGCTTTGGCGTTAATATCATTTTTTAATTTAGCGTTATTGGCTACTTTTTCTAATTCAAGTACCCGCTTTTTGAGAAGTAAAATTTGATTTTCATTATAAGCTTGCGATTGATTTTTTAAAGTTGTTGATGGAACAGCATTTGTTTCAACTTGGTTTAAAATACGTTGAATTAACATTTCAAATTCCAGTGGCGTCATTTGCACCATTGGTTCTTTGTCTTCTACTGGAGCCGTTTCAACAACAGGTTCAGGAACTAATTTACTCTGGGCCTCTACTTTCTTTTCTTCAATTATTTTCTTATGAATTGCTGGTTTATTTTCATCTACAATCGAATCATCAGCCACAACTATTTTTTCCACTTCTACTTTCTTTTCTGTAGTAGCTTTTTTAATGTTCTCAGTTTTTTTTGTTGCAGCCACAACCTCAACGGCCTCTACTTCTTTCAAAGCTTCAACTGTCGCTTTTTTATCTTCTAAAATTTCAACGGCTTTATTCAGGTCTTTATTTGCCTTAGCCTTTTTCAAGTCTGCTTCTAACTGTGTTATTTTTTCTTGATAGCCTGCTTTAAGATTTGAAATTTTGATATCGTTATCAAGCTGTTGTTCATTGAGAACTTCCTCTAAATTTTCATTATAAACGGTAGATGGAGAGGCTGCTTTTTTACCCAAAACTAACTTCAAACCAAAATCATACATAATATGCGTTTGTATTTGGTCTGGTGATTGAAGATCTTCTTCATTGGCATTTGATGTTAATAAAGCTTTAATGCCGCCATAAGCTAGAACACCTTTTACTAGCGGCACTTGTAACCCCAGACCTCCTGAAGCAAAATAACTATTGTTTACAGAGCTGCCGTTCTTACCTAAATAGCCGTTGGATGCATTCATGTAACCGCCTCCTAAAGCTATATAAGGCACTACGCCGGTGGGCTGATTCAATCGAGCTCTAAATTCACCACCATACATGGAAAGCTTATCGAAGTCGGTTGAAATTTGCTCATCATTTGCTGCCTGATAGTAAAAGGCTCTTATTCCGATATAATCGTTAAAATCCAATCCTAAATAGCCTCCTAACAACCAAGCATCTCGAAAATTAGATTCGTTATCAAATTGAATATTAGATAAACCAGGTTCTAGAACAAATCTAACTCCACTAAATCCGCCAGAAAAGCTATTTAAATAGGCTTGATCCAACTCGGTTAATGTACCGGGTTTGCGACCTCCTAAATAAAATTGTAAAGATGCCATGGCCGACCAGTTACTTAATTTCTCATCGTTAAAATCTGCATCCGAAACTCCAAAAGTTAATTTATCCGCCTCTGTTAGCAAACGAGAACCTGCATTAAAATTATACATGGTGTTTTTTGCCTCAATTGCAAAAACAGTACGTTTACCCATATTAAATTTAGCACCCAAACCCAGCGAGGCAAAAATTTGCTCATGCTTAAACTGAGACTCCAACTGTATGGTTTGAACTCCCGAACCTAGAGTGAAATAAGGATTAAGCTTGGTTGAAGTGCCAAAATTTGCTTTAAATTCGCCTCCAATTCTTGTTAGGTTGACATCTCTTTTTGTAAATGAATCGCTTGAATAATTAACCAAACCAAAATCGGAAAAACTAGTATTTAAATCTATGTCTTGCATATAAGTTGCACGCAACTCAATATATTCGCCAAAACCGAAACCAACTTTTCCTCCAAACAACAAACCATCTTCTAAACCCGATTTATTATCCCAAAGTGTATATTCTAACGCTGGTGATAATGTGACACTTATGTCTTTTACCTGAGCAGACACTTTGAAACTGCCTAGTAAAATCATAAAAATTAGTGTGTATAGTTTTCTCATATGTAAGCATGTTGTTTTATTATTAAATACTTTTAAACCACTTCTTTACCAACAACTTCTTTTTCAACTACTTCATTATTTGGAATAACTTCTATTGTATTATTAGATTTTAATTTATGCTGAAGGTTGTTTATCAAAGAATCCTTTTCTAGGCCTAAAATTGTTTTTTGAAATTCGGAAACTTCTACTTCCCTTCTTAGTTCTTTAAAGCCGTCGATTATTGCAAAAGCTATTAATGCCACTAAACCTATTACCTGAACAAGAATTAATGGTGGCATTTGAAAAATTCCGAAGCCTAAATCGATATTAATAGATGTTGAAAATAGATTGAAATTTAGTATCAATAAAAAGGCGTTAATCGCTAGGTATAGGTAAATTATAATATATTTCATAACTATTCATTTTCTAGTTTAATTAGTTGTTTTTCAACTTTAAGCAACAATTTTTGATTTGCCTTATATTCTAACACCAGATTATCTATTGCTTTTGTATTTAAAAACGTTTTATGCAATGAATCGTTTTTTAAATAATGTGCTAATGTTAATTCTCCGAACTTAAAAGTTAGTGTTTCTTGAGCAGCTTCTAATTTGTGTTTTTCTTTATTTAAAGCCTGCTTATCGGTAAAATGATGAATCTTTTCATTCGCTTCCTCTACCAATTCTGCACTTGCTACATATGCCTTAGCTGTGGTTTCTTTAAATTTTTCGGTAACAAATGATGCACCTTCAGCCACATAAGTTGCGCCTTCCGCAACATTTTCGGTAACATTTTCTATTAAAGATTTTAAAAAGCCCTTATTACTTTTATCTTTAGTAGTTGTTTTTGTAATTTTTTTCGTTGCCATGATATTATTTCTTTTTATGGTTAACTCTATTGCTTCTTCTCTTTCCAATCATGTATAATGCACCCATTATTAAGCCAATGGTAACTATTATTATAAAGGCCAAACCAGATTTACCCGATTTCTCTTCTTTGTTCAATACACCATCGTCCTCTAGGGCTTTATCTGTAGTTAAAGGGGTATCTAGATTGGATATTTTGGCGGCTAACAACTTATAATCAGTATCTAAATTTGATTTTTCGCTTAACAGCGTGTTTAAAATGTCATTAATTTTAGAAATTTGTTCTTCAAGTCTTACTTTTTCATCGGCATTAAACTCGGTTATGATAAGTTGAGTATCGTAATTACTTCTAATTTTTTTGCTAAGTGCATCTCTTTGACCAGAAATCCTAATAATCTGTTCTTCAGCATCTGCTACACTTCTATTTATGTTTTTTACCACATCATTCTGAATAAGTATTTTAGAGTTAATACTATTCAATAAGGTATCTACATTTTTAAATGCAGCCGGTGGTGCCCCTTTATCGTACAGAGCCTTTTTTTGTTCTTGGTAAACATTTTTCTCTTCATTTAAAATTTCAATTTTTTTAAGAGCCAATGCTACTTCTTTCTTTTGCAAAGAAGTTTGTTCCTGCAAATTTTCCTTTTGACCTTTCAGTTCATCAAGTTTACGGTTAACGCCTTCTATGCCCGGATTAAGTTTTTTTTCGTTAATGGCTTTCATAGATACTTCCAACTGCGTTAAAACCGCCTTTAATGAATCTCTTTGCTCAGATAATTCGTCGATAAGTTTTACTTTTTCAACTTTTTGCGTGCTTAACAACCCTAATTTTGAGTTATAGAGGTTAATAGAATCTGCATTTGTTGCTACATATTCATTGGATGCGCCATCTTTAATCAAAGATTGGTCTGCTTTTTTATCTCCACTTGTACAACTTATAATTGCTAAAGCGAGAATTCCTAGTGTTAATAGTTTTGTTTTCATATAATAATTATTTAATTAGTTAAGGAGTAAGTTCTATTAATGAGCCAGTTACTTATAAAAAAGTCGTGTTTATTAAATAAAAATCAGCAACCAAATCGTACTTTTAAGGTCATGCTATTTTGATTTTATAAAATATAAAAGACTATGTACAAGCTATTTTTATTATTAATCAGCCTTTTTTCTTTGACTGTTGGCGCGCAATTAGATTCGACAAACCAAAGTATTATTCGACTTTCTGAAAAAGACTTAAACGCTATTATTACTAGAATTGTAGAAGCTAAGCAAAGACACTATAAGATACGAAATTTAATTGACAATCAACCAGTTAATTCAGATAATTTACGATTAAACGCTGATATAAATCTTTTGTATAAAAAGGTTGAAAGTTTAGAAACTGTATTTGGTTCCTTAAACACGAAAACAATTATGCCTTCGCAATCTTTTAATGAAAATTTGCCCCTAAAAACCCAATTGGAAGTGTTGCAGCTTAAAATTGATAGCTTAAACTGGTTTTTGGATATCTACCGCAAAAACGACCCTAGTTTACGCCAAGAAACCATCCGTCCTATCAATACAAAAATGAACAGACCATTACTACAAACTGAAATAGATTCTATTACTACACTTATAAAAAAAAGGCTGCAGACAGAAAAGCAACAAAAGAACCTAAATATTCTAGACAGCACACCATCAGCATACATCTTGCTATCAAAAAAATACGGAGACTTTAAATCTCAATTATACTTTGAAAACAATTCGGTAGCTATTGACACCTCTCAAACTGAAATTATTCGTAATGTCGTATCCATCTTAAAAGATAATGACAATATAGATGTGTTACTAAAAGGTTTTACAAGTAACAAAGGAAGCGCCCTTCACAACCAAAATTTATCGATGCGTCGTACAGAATCTGTAAAAACAGCTTTAGTTGCACTAGGTGTACATCCCACAAGAATAGTATCCATGTACCATGGCGTAGACTATAAGGCAAATACCGAACAAGAAGCAAGACGAGTAGATATAACTTTTATTATCAGAAAATAAAAATGAAGCTTACAATTATAATGTTCTTATGTTTTCTTTAATTTGATAAAGTCTTTATATTTACTCATGCCAAATAATATAATTTTAAAAGTTTCCGATTTATCCATTTCATTTGGAAACAACGAGGTCATTCATCATATTTCATATCACTTAAATCAAAATGAAATATTAGGTATTGTTGGTGAATCGGGTTCAGGCAAATCGGTATCATCATTAGCCATCCTAGGATTGCTTCCAAAGAAAATTTCAAAAATATCTTCTGGTAGTATTCTTTATAATGGCGAGGACTTAACAAAATTATCTTCGAAAACATTTCAAGGTATTAGAGGAAAAAAAATAGCGATGATTTTTCAAGAACCAATGAGTTCTTTAAACCCATCGATGACTTGTGGCAAACAGGTTCAAGAAATTTTATTACAGCATACTAAATTATCTAAACAAGCCGCCAAAGAAGAAACAATCTCACTTTTTGAAAAGGTAAAACTTCCAGATCCCGCACGCGTTTATAATGCCTATCCGCATGAAATTTCTGGTGGTCAAAAACAACGGGTTATGATTGCTATGGCCATAAGCTGTAAACCAGACATTTTAATTGCGGACGAACCCACCACGGCTTTGGATGTCACTGTGCAGAAGGAAATAATAAAGTTGCTTAAGGAGCTTCAAGCTTCAACCAAAATGAGCATCATATTTATTACCCACGATTTATCGTTAATATCGGAAATAGCACATCGGGTATTGGTAATGTATAAAGGGGATATTGTGGAACAAGGTGCCGTTAAAACCATTTTTAACACACCAGAACACGTTTATACCAAAGCGTTAATCAATTCACGTCCGTCTTTAAAAACACGATTAAAAGTACTGCCAACCATTCAAGATTATTTGAATAACACCACCAAGCATGAAATTATAAGCTCGGAAGAACGCCAAATGAATCATGAAAAATTATACAGTAAACCAGCTCTATTAGAAGTTATTAATGTTGAAAAAGCTTATATATCCAAATCTGGTTGGTTTACAAAACCGAATGTATTTAAAGCGGTTGATGATGTAAGTTTTAAATTGTATGAAGGGGAGACTTTGGGATTGGTAGGAGAATCTGGTTGCGGAAAATCAACACTCGGAAATGCCATACTTCAGCTGGATAAGGCCACAGCAGGACAAATTCTGTACAACGGCGTTGACATTACAAAGCTTTCAAATTCCGAAATTAAAACCCTAAGAAAAGATATTCAAATTATTTTCCAAGACCCTTATTCATCATTAAACCCCAGAATACCCGTAGGTGAAGCCATTATGGAGCCAATGAAAGTACATCAACTTTATAATAATGATGCTGAGCGAAAAGAAAAAACTATTGAAATATTAAATAAAGTAGGACTCTCGGAAGCGCATTTTGATCGGTATCCTCATGAATTTTCAGGTGGGCAACGTCAACGCATTGGTATTGCTAGAACCATTGGCTTACAGCCTAAATTAATTGTTTGCGACGAATCTGTTTCTGCTTTAGATATTTCGGTACAAGCACAAGTACTAAACCTGCTTAATAATCTTAAAGAAACATTTGGTTTCACCTATATTTTCATTTCGCATGATTTAGCGGTTGTGAAATATATGAGTGACCAATTGTTAGTTATGAATAAAGGTAAAATAGAAGAATTGGACGATGCGGATGTTATATACGCTTCGCCCAAAACAGAGTATACTAAAAAGTTGATAGCTGCCATTCCAAAAGGATTATAGCATAAATATCTTCTTCGTTAAATAAAGTAAGCTTTTAATAAATTGTAAATTCAAACGTAGGTTTTTTTTGAATTTACTCTCAGAAATCGTAGGTTGTTCAGGTAGATTTGTTGCAAAATTCATAAGCTTTAAGTTTATGGTAGATTTGGGGAAATCTATTTATTCTGTTTGGTAAATTTGGGTACTGCTAAGATATACGTTTTTTCAAAAGTTTCGGTCTAAAAACATAATTATTCGCTAAAATACGTATTTTTTTAACATTTAAACATTATTTGTAGTCTAATTACTTCTTTTTTGTGACTTCTGAAGTTGAAAATTAAAAATCCCTTTTTAAAGCTTAACTCTAATTTATTTTGAAGAATGTGCTTCTAAAAAGTTTAGGAGTTTTTTAGGATATGCTTGCCCCCCAATTGCCGCTAAATTATGATGACCTCCTCCTTTTACTAAAACCAAGGTTTTATCTTTTGAAGCCAAATTTTCATATAAGGCTTTGCCATATTCCACACTAATATTTGTGTCTTTATCACCATGTGAAATAAGTATGGGTTGCGTAATGTGTTTTACAGATTCAATTGGAGAAACCCTATCTGGATTAAATTTAGCGATTTGCCCAGCTTCGTTTAATGCTATATTAGAGGCAAATTCAATACCTATGTCGAATAAAAAACGCTTCTGGTAATCATACACTATTTGCCGGAGATCGGAAAAGGTACTCTCAATAATCCCAAACTCTATCCGTTTATCATATTCAATCGCTTGAATAGCAATAGCGCCACCTAATGAATTACCCCAAATAGCCACCTTTGTATCGGGTGTTTTCTTTTTAATGGCATTCACAATAGCTTTTATATCTTTCTTCTCAAAATCACCATAAGTAGTATAGCGCCCTTCACTCTCACCATGCGCTCTATTATCAAAAAGCCAACTATCATACCCATTTTCAGCAAGATTAATCGCAAGATCAGTAAAATGTTCTTTACAGCCACCAATACCATGAACTAAAATAATGGACGCTTTAGGTTTACCTAAGGACGATTTTACATGAAAGCCTTTTAATTTTGTCTTATCAAAAGAAACCACATCCACTTTATCATATTGGGTAGTACCATTTTCAAAATAGTCAATAGAAGTAACTCTTGGTGGTATTATTATGGAATACGGAAGCACATGTATTAAAATTACATATCCTGCTATTCCTAAAAACAACACTAGGGCAATTAAAAATTTATATCTTTTTTTCAATTTTAACTATTTATATCCATTTCTGGAATTTCACCTTCCACAATCAATGTACCTTCAGTGGCTTTAATTACGGCTTCAACAGAAACGCCTGGGGCGCGTTCTAAAAGCTTGAAGCCATTTTTTGTGACCTCTAAAACCGCCATATTGGTAACAATTTTTTTTACGCAACCAACACCTGTTAAAGGCAAAGTACATTGTTTTAGTAATTTTGATTCGCCTACTTTATTAGTATGCATCATGGCAACGATGATGTTTTCTGCACTAGCAACTAAATCCATAGCTCCCCCCATACCTTTCACCATACGTCCTGGTATTTTCCAATTGGCTATATCGCCATTTTCAGCTACCTCCATGGCCCCTAAAATTGTTAAATCAACATGTTTACCCCTAATCATAGAGAAACTCATTGCAGAGTCAAAAAAACTGGCGCCTGGCAATGTCGTAATAGTTTGTTTACCGGCGTTAATTACATCGGCATCTTCTTCGCCCTCAAAAGGAAAAGGTCCCATACCTAATACCCCATTTTCACTTTGAAATTCAACTTCTATATCATCCCGAACATAGTTAGCAACCAAAGTTGGAATACCAATGCCTAAATTTACGTAATAGCCGTTTTTTACCTCTTTAGCGATTCGCTTTGCGATTCCTATTTTATCTAGCATAATCTAAGTTTTAAATACCTAAAGTTATAAGTATCTAAAGTTCTCAAAGTAACGCTTTGTTAATTTAACTTAAGTGAACTTTAAGTACTTATAACTTTTAACTTATTACATTTTTTGTCTTACAGTTCGTTGTTCGATACGCTTTTCAAACTTTTCTCCCTGAAAAATGCGTTGAACAAAAATACCTGGGATATGTATTTGATTTGGATCTAAGGTTCCTAAAGGCACTAATTCTTCCACTTCAGCAACCGTAATTTTGGCTGCACCACACATATTCGGATTAAAATTTCTGGCGGTTCCTTTAAAAATTAAATTACCTGCAGCATCTCCTTTCCAGGCTTTCACAAAAGCAAAATCGGCCTTAAATGCATATTCTAGAACGTACATTTTACCATCAAACTCTCGAGTTTCTTTACCTTCAGCAACTTCTGTACCAAACCCTGCCGGTGTATAAATAGCAGGAAAGCCTGCCTGTGCTGCACGACAACGTTCGGCTAGAGTCCCTTGCGGAATGAGTTCAACATCTAATTCGCCAGATAACATCTGACGTTCGAATTCCTCATTTTCTCCAACGTAAGACGATATCATCTTTTTAATTTGATGTTTTTGAAGAAGCAATCCTAAACCAAAATCGTCTACTCCGGCATTGTTTGAAATACATGTTAAACCCTTTACACCTAGTTTCACCAACTGCGCAATGGCATTTTCAGGAATACCACTTAATCCGAACCCCCCAAACATGAAAGTCATGTTATCAGAAACTCCTTTTAAAGCTTCATTAACGTTAGCTACTTTTTTATTAATCATCTTATTATTAAGTTTAATGCTTCTTAAAAATACGAAATAAAAAAACCATTCCGAAAAGAATGGTTTAAGTTTTATATTAAAATTATGATGATTTAAAAATTCAAATCGTCGGGCGTATTACCAGAATCACCCTCATTCATACCGTTTCCAGATGTCTTTGAACAATCTACATTTATTGAAAGTCTTAGTGGCGCTTCAAAATTTCCTGTTGAAACATCCAAAGTTTTATCTGCATAACAACTCTTCATAAATAATCCCCAAATAGGCAATGCCATGGAAGCACCTTGACCATAAGTAATAGATCTGAAATGTACCGCTCTATCTTCACCTCCTACCCAAACACCTGTTACAAGGTTTGGCACCATACCCATAAACCAACCATCACTTTGGTTTTGTGTAGTTCCTGTTTTTCCTGCAATTGGGTTCGTAAATGCATAAGGGAATCCTGTTATAATTTCTTTATAAACCCCATAAGGTTCGCCTGTTCTTTTTAATCTCGCTCCAGAGCCATGTTGCGTAACACCTTCTAATAATTTTACAGTAACATAGGCTTCTTCTTCACCCAAAACATCGCGTGTTTCTGGCTTAAACTGGTATAAGATCGTACCGTTTTTATCTTCAATGGTGGTTACCATAACAGGTTTCGTATAAACACCTTTGTTGGCAAAAGCGGCATAGGCCGATACCATTTCGTAAACACTTAAATCGGCCGTTCCCAAAGCGATTGAAGGTACCGCAGGAATATCAGATTCAATTCCTAATTTTTTCACCATATCTATAATAGGTTTAGGACCAACCTTATCCATTAATTGAGCAGTAATGGTATTTACCGAATTTGCTAAAGCATCTTTTAGGGTTCTAGTACCTCCATAATCGCCACCAGAGTTTTTAGGGCACCAATCTTCCACATTTCCATACTTTCCTTTCTCTATACAAAAAGGGATATCTGGAAAAATATCACAAGGCGAGTAATGCAACTGGTCTATAGCAGTAGCATAAACAAACGGCTTAAATGTAGAACCTACTTGTCGTTTACCTTGCTTTACCATATCATATTGAAAATGTCTGTAATTAATACCACCTACCCATGCTTTCACATAGCCTGTTTGTGGATCCATAGACATCATACCAGTACGTAAAAATGTTTTGTAATAACGGATAGAATCTATTGGTTTCATTATAGTATCAACCTCAACGGCTTTTCCATTCTTCCAAGCAAATACCGACATGTCTGTTGGTTTATAAAAAGAAGCTTCAATATCTTTGTCCGATTTACCCAAGTCGTATTTCATTTTTCGCCAGCGTTCCGATTGCTTCATGGCATTTTTCATTAACTTTTGGATTTCTTCAGTAGTTAAATCTAAAAAAGGAGCTGTTTTGTTGCGCTCGGGTGTATTTTGTTTAAAAAAAGCCGTTTGTAACTGAGACATATGCTGTTGTACAGCATTTTCAGCATATAATTGCATACGTGAATCGATGGTTGTGTACACTTTTAATCCATCGTTGTACAAACTGTATTTAGACCCATCAGGTTTCGGGTTGTTTTTTATCCAATCCTTCATGAATCCATCCAAATAAGTTCTGAAATAAGTAGCAATACCTTCACGATGAGATTCTGGAGTATAATTTAAATCTAAATCCGTTTTTTGAAGTGAATCCTTCACTTTTTCGTCTATATAATCGTATTTTTCCATTTGTGCCAAAACCACGTTTCTACGCTCTAGCGTTAACTCCGGACGTTTTCTTGGGTTGAATAATGATGAATTTTTAAACATCCCAACAAGCATGGCAGACTCTTTTAAATTCAACTCCTTTGGCTCTTTTCCAAAATAGATTCTTGCTGCACTTCTAATACCATCAGCATTATTTAAAAAGTCGTAAATATTAAAATACTGAGCAATAATCTCTTCTTTAGTATATTGACGTTCTAAACGGGTGGCAATAATCCATTCTTTTATTTTTTGTGTCATCCTACCCACCTTATTTTTAGAACCTTCACCATGAAATAATTGCTTCGCTAATTGCTGGGAAATAGTACTAGCACCACCGCCACTTCCTAACTTAACAATGGCTCGTAAAGTTCCAATAGCATCAATACCTGAATGGTTATGAAAACGGGCATCTTCGGTGGCTAATAAGGCTTCAACTAAGTGCTTAGGAAGCTCATCATAACTTACAGGTGTTCTATTATCGTTTAAATAGAATTTACCCAAGGTTTTTCCATCAGAAGAAATAATTTCAGTTGCTAAATTTGTTTTAGGATTTTCTAGAACGGTATGATCTGGCATCTCACCAAAAAGACCCCAAGAAGCAAATAAGAAAACTAATATCACTAAGAAAATACCTGCTATAAAGGTTAGCCAGAACCAACGAATGTATTTTGAAAAGTCCTGAGTTGCCGGTGTTGTTTTTTTTGTTGCCATGTACTTTAATTTGTAAATACGTCCCGAAGAAAAATCAGGACACTCGAAGAGACATTAAATTATTATTTTTTACTAGGTTTTTCTATTCTGAAGCCCACATCGGTAATACCTTCCAAAGCCACCACACCATTTACCTTCCCGTTTTCACGCATAGCCTGTTGTATGTTCACTTTATATTCCCCCTTTTCTCTAAAAACAACCTGTTCTTTATACCAAAGTTTGTTTTCTTTAACATCGGTTAAACCTGTTCCTAAAAACTTACCAGTTGGGTCTGCCATTTTATATTCTAAGGTATCCGTTACCGTTTTTCCGTGAGGAAATACCATTTCAACTATTAGATATAAATTATTGTATTTATAAGTATTCGTATTTCTTAAATTAACAAACAAATTGTAGGCATTTGTAGAATCTGGGGCTTTTATATTAAAGCTAACAACCGAATCTTTGTGCCATTTATTTGGAATTGGATGGTACACATCATAAATACGATTAGGATCGCAGGATGTAAACACAAAAAACAATATCAAAAAAAACAAAGGCACATTATTTCTGCACATTTTTAGTGTTTTGAGGTTTGTTTCTGTTTTTTTTGTTTCTGTTATTACTTTTTTTAACACCTTGCTGGTTTGGTTTTTTATCGGGTGCAGCATTTTTATTGCCTTGATTTGGTTTCCTTCTGTTATTTCTACGTTTTTTATTGGGTTTTGGACTATCAAAACGTGTTAAACTATCTTGACCAACAACATTTTCAAACTCAGTTTTAATTTCTTCTGTAAGCTCTAAAGCATATTCTTCAAGACTGATGATTTTTTGATTTTTCTTATTTAAAGCAATTATCTCGTTAGCTTGCTGCGTAGTTATTTTATGCCAATTTGCCCATTCACCTTCATAGGCATACCACATATGCCCTTTAAAAATATCGGTTTTTTGGCAAACTGCTGTTCCTTTTTCGGTTTGAAGTTTAATTTCTGTTTTCGGGAAGCTTTTTAAAGCATCTAGGTAACTATCTAACTCGTAATTTAAACAACATTTTAACTTACCACATTGACCCGCTAATTTTAACGGATTTAATGATAATTGCTGATAACGTGCTGCTGAAGTACTTACAGAACGAAAATCGGTTAACCAGGTAGAACAACACAATTCGCGACCACAAGAGCCAATACCACCAAGTCTGGATGCTTCTTGACGAAACCCTACTTGCTTCATCTCTATTCGAATTCTAAATTCGCGTGCGAACACTTTTATAAGTTCTCTAAAATCGACACGTTCTTCTGCAGTATAATAAAACGTTGCTTTGCTTGCATCCCCCTGAAATTCGATATCTGAAATTTTCATTTCAAGTTTCAAATCGATAGCGAATTGACGGGCACGCACCTTCATTGGTTCTTCTCTATCGCGTGCTTCCTGCCAGATATCAATATCTTTTTGGTTGGCTTTACGGTAAATTTTTAAAGTTTCTTCTGGTTTTTCAGAGATGTTTTTACGCTTCATTT
Source organism: Mariniflexile sp. (assembly GCF_041583155.1). GTDB lineage: Bacteria > Bacteroidota > Bacteroidia > Flavobacteriales > Flavobacteriaceae > Mariniflexile. Next base: position 49,133 of record NZ_JBFHGK010000013.1, on the reverse strand, counting down.
GAACGCGCACCAATTCCCCAACAAGAGTAACCATGCCAATATCATGACCAGATTGTGCTTGTGTAGCTACCACATCGCCAATACTTAAAGTTAAGTTATCGGTGTTGTGATAGTATTCTTTTCTACCGTTTTTAAAACGAACTTCAACCCAAGCGAACGGTTTTTCACCATTAGGAAGCGACATATTAGCTAACCAATCGAACACCGTTAGTTTATTACAACTATCTGTGCCGCAAGTGCCATTACTTTTACATCCTTTAGGTTGACCGTCTTTTCCAGTTGAACAACTGTTACAAGCCATATGTTTTTTATATATTGATTTCGTTTAAAACCAGAGTTTTAACGAAAGAAGGTTCATACTTATTTTAAAAGGTAAAGATAAGATTATTATGCTTACTTTAAAAAAGATGCTAAATTATCATGATATTTTAAAAAATCATGCGTGTTTTTAATCTTGTTTTAAACTAATTTAACTGAAATTATTTTTACCGGACAAGCCTTAGAAGCATTTTCTGAAGCTTCTAAAATTTCATGTTCATTTGACTTTAATGTAAAAAAACCTTTTTTATCTGTGGCATGCAACAAAACCGATTTCCCATCTTTTTTAGACATTTGAAACTGTTTTGGAGCCAACTCCACACAATAATTACAGCCAATACATTTGTTGCGTTGTAAGGTGATAACTACCATTAGGCTTCCACTTTTTCTTCAACAATTTTATACAATTTGTCCGACGGTCTAATTCTAAAACCTAATGGAATGGTAACCAAATCGCCTTTGCTACCTTTAGTTTGTTTTTGGTCGTTTACCATCATGTCACTCACCTCCAGTTCTTTGGCTCCTGTTGTTGGTCCAGTTATTAAAATGGTGTCACCAATTGTGATATCGAAGGCTTCAATTTTAAATTCGCCTATTTGTGGTTTTGGGAAAAAGTGAGTTCCCTTACCAATATATACTTTCTTTTGAGTAGCATGCGACCCAGAGCCATTGCTCCATTCGCCTAATTTCTGACCTAAATAATAGCCATTCCAGAACCCACGGTTGTACACCTTTTCTAGTTCCTGCATCCATGTAATTACTTTAGCTTTATCGTAGGTTTGGTTCTCTAAACTATCTATAGCTGCACGGTAACAAGCAATTACTTTAGCTACATATTCTGGAGCGCGACCACGACCTTCAATTTTTAAAACGGTAATACCAGCATCAACAACCTGATCTAAAATATCGATGGTACATAAATCTTTAGGAGACATAATGTATTCATTATCAAGCTCCATTTCAAAACCAGTTTCCTGTTCAATCACCGTGTATTTTTTACGGCAATTTTGTTTGCAAGCGCCTCGATTTGCAGATGAATTGTACGCATGCAGGCTCATGTAACATTTACCCGAAACCGCCATACACAACGCACCGTGACCAAAAATTTCGATTTCAATTAATTTACCTGAAGGGCCTTTTATTTGATCTTTTTCAATCTGCTCGGTTATTTTTTTCACCTGTCTTAAACTTAACTCACGACTCAACACCATAGTATCGGCAAATAGGGCATAGAACTTAACCGTTTCGATATTGGTGATATTAATTTGGGTGGAGATATGCACTTCCATACCAACTTCGCGAGCAGCCATAATAACGGCTTGATCCATGGCAATAACCGCTGTAATATTTGCTTCTTTTGCTTTATTGATTAGGGTTTTTACGATGGATAAATCATGATCGTAAATAATCGTATTTAGGGTTAAATACGTTCTAACGTTTTTTTCTTTACAGCGTTTTGATATTTCCTGAAGGTCATCTAAAGTGAAATTTATAGATGCTCTGGCTCGCATGTTTAATTGTTCAACACCAAAATAAACAGAATCGGCGCCGTTATCTAGTGCAGCCTGCAACGATTCAAAGTTTCCTGCGGGTGCCATTAGTTCAATTTTCTGCATAACTTTTAGTTTTGTTTTTTCTGGAAATGATCAAAAATGTTTCTTAGGTCCTTTTTATATGGCAAATGTTCCGCACGGCCTTTTTTGAAAATGTCGTTGCTATTACCTTGACCTTTTCTTAGTTCTTTTTGCTCTTCAAAAGGCAATCTATTAATTTCCATACAGGTCGTAGAGCAACAGTTTTCCATTTCTTGCTTACATTTCGGACATTGAATAAACAGTAAATGGCAGGCTTGGTTTGCACAGTTAGTATGCACATCAAAAGGTTCGCCGCATTGGTGACAACTGGCTATTACATCATCACTTATACGTTCAGCACGTCTGTCATCAAACACAAAATTTTGTCCTAAAAATTTATTTTCAAGATTTTGTTCTTTTATTTGACGGGTGTATTCAATAATACCGCCTTCCAACTGAAACACATTTTTAAACCCTTTGTGCTTAAAATAGGCACTGGCTTTTTCACAACGAATGCCGCCGGTGCAGTACATTACTAAATTTTTGTCTTCTTTATGGTCTTTTAAATCGGCTTCAATAATATCTAAAGACTCTCGAAACGTATCCACATCTGGCGTAATGGCATTTTTAAAATGCCCAATTTCACTTTCGTAATGGTTACGCATATCAACCAAAACGGTGTTTTCATCTTCTATATACTTATTAAAATCTTCCGCTTTTAAGTGAATACCTTTGTTGGTAACATCAAAGGTTTGGTCATTTAAACCATCGGCAACTATTTTGTCGCGTACTTTCACTTTCAGCTTTAAAAACGATTTGTTATCCTGCTCCACAGCAATATTCAATCGAATATCTTTTAAAAAATCGATGCTATCTAAGTGGTTTTTAAATTCGTTAAACCGATCGGCTGGTAATGAAAGTTGGGCGTTAATGCCTTCATGAGCAACATAAATTCTGCCTAAAACTTCCAGACTATCCCAGGTTAGGAATAAGTGATCGCGTAAAATTTGTGGATTTCCAATATTAGCGTATTGGTAAAAAGAAAGTGTTAATCGACTTTTTCCTGCTTGGTCAATTAATTCGGCTCTTTCTTTTGCGCTTAATTTATTGTACAGTTGCATGCTATACTAATTTTTAAGGTTAAAGAATTATTTTAAGGTGCAAAAGTACACTTTTTGAAAAAACGACACTAATAAACATAAAAAAAGCATCTAATTTTACATAGATGCTTCAAAGAAAAATTCGAGCTAGTCTACTTAAAAAGTACACTTTAGATAAGTTTACATCCGATTATATTAATAAAAATAGTCTTCAAATGCAAACCGCTACATATTATACTTGATCAGAATCAACATATAACTATAGCACATTTCATAGCAATATCCTTCCCGATTTTATAGTAGATGCAGAATGTTCATAAAGGTTGCGTTATAAAATTGTAAGATGACAAAACTTATAGTATTTTAGCATCCATTACTTTAGAAAATAAAAAACAAAAATGAGCAGCGAAAAAGAAGCAAAATTAAAAGCACTTAAACTTACATTAGATAAACTAGATAAGGCCTACGGAAAAGGTACTGTAATGAAAATGAGCGACCAAGCGGTTGTTGATGTTGATGCTATTTCATCCGGTTCTTTAGGTTTAGATATTGCTTTAGGTGTTGGTGGTTATCCACGCGGACGTGTAATTGAAATTTACGGACCAGAATCTTCGGGTAAAACAACCCTAACGTTACATGCCATTGCTGAGGCTCAAAAAGCAGGTGGTATTGCCGCCTTTATTGATGCGGAGCATGCTTTTGATAGATTTTATGCCGAAAAATTAGGTGTTGATTTAGAAAATTTAATCATTTCGCAACCAGATAACGGTGAGCAGGCTTTAGAAATTGCAGATAATTTAATCCGTTCAGGAGCTATTGATATAGTCGTGGTCGATTCGGTTGCTGCTTTAACACCAAAGAGTGAGATTGAAGGTGAAATGGGTGACTCAAAAATGGGGTTACATGCCCGATTAATGTCTCAAGCACTAAGAAAACTAACAGCTTCAATTAGTAAAACGAATTGTACCGTAATTTTTATTAACCAGTTACGTGAAAAAATTGGTGTTATGTTCGGTAACCCAGAAACAACTACAGGTGGTAATGCCTTGAAATTTTACGCTTCGGTAAGATTAGATATTCGCAGATCTACACAAATTAAAGAAACTGACGGTAGCGTATCTGGTAATAAAACCCGTGTAAAAGTGGTTAAAAACAAAGTGGCACCACCGTTTAGAACAGCGGAATTTGATATAATGTATGGCGAAGGCGTTAGTAAAGTAGGTGAAATTTTAGATATTGCCGTAGAAAACGAAATCGTTAAAAAAAGCGGTTCTTGGTTTAGCTATGAAGACACAAAATTAGGGCAAGGTCGTGATGCGGTAAAGGCACTTATAAAAGATAATCCAGAACTTATGGACGAGCTTGAAGCCAAAGTAAGGCTTGTAGCCAAAGCAGCTTCTGCTGGTGAATAAACTTAAAAATCCCGACTTATCGGGATTTTTTTTTGCTTCAAATACGCAACCATTTTAAAAAAATTGCATCTACAAATAAAAAAGCAAAAAAAAGAAACAATGAAAAAGTTAATCGCCCTAGGTTTAGCTTTAATTTTCGCTACATCTTGTAGTTTGGACAACGATAATAGTGTGAATTATAGCTTTGAAGTTTTACCTATTGAGAGTGTTGATATTCCTACTGAATTTACATTAGGAGAAACATACCCGATAACGGTTACGTATTTAAAACCAACAGCATGTCATTATTTTAAAGAGTTTTATTATCATAAAAACTTAAATGAACGTACTGTAGCACCAATTACCATCGTATATGATAATGATAATTGTGAAACTTTGGAAAATGTCTCAGAAGAAGCTACTTTTAACTTCATTGTTACAAGTAATGGTTCTTATATTTTCAAGTTTTGGCAAGGTGAGGATGATAATGGTGAGGACCAATATTTAACTATTGAAGTACCCGTAGTAGAATAACTTTAGGTTTTAATTAAAACGTGTTAAGTTGGGTTTAGAACAACTCATAGAAAATTGTAAAATTAACGATACAAAAGCACAAAGTGAACTGTACAAACTCTTCTCGAGTAAGCTGTTCTCGGTGTGCTTAAAGTATTCGCGAAATTATGCGGAAGCAGAAGATAATTTGCAAGATGCTTTTTTAACAATTTTTAAAAAAATTGATCAATACAAAAACAAAGGTTCGTTTGAAGGTTGGCTAAAACGCGTTGCTATAAACACGGTATTACAGCAATACAGAAACGAAAAGGTTTTTGATATTATAAATGATACACAAATTGAAGATGAAGAAATTGAAGTTGATGAAGATACTATTTCCATCGACTATTTGTTACAATTAATACAGCAATTACCTGATAGGTACCGATTGGTTTTTAACTTATACGTACTTGATGATTATTCGCACAAAGAAATAGCAGACATGCTAAATATAAACATAGGCACTTCAAAATCAAACTTAGCTCGCGCAAGACAAATTTTGAAACAAACTATTGAAACAGACAAAACAAAGCAACGTTTACAATCATTATAGATGAATGATAAAAAACATATAGACAGATTATTTCAGGAGCGTTTTAAAGATTTTGAAGCAACTCCTAGCGACACTGTTTGGCAAAACATTGAATCTGAATTAACTAAGAAAAAGAAAAAGCGCCGCATTATACCCATTTGGTGGCAATACGCAGGCGTTGCGGCCATGCTGGCTCTACTATTTACGATAGGTGGTTCTTATTTCTATAATTCAGATAAAAATCCAACTATAAACGTAGTGGATACTGAAAGAGAGCAAACTCGAAGTTCAAACATTAAAACCGCTATTGAAACCAACAAAGATAATAACACTAAAGTAGTTTCAAACGATGGTGAATCTTCAAAAATTATTCGCAAATCGGATGCATCTAAATTAATCAACCTAAAATCAGGAACAGCTTCAAATAAAAAAACGAACATTAATAACAATTTTAAAAATTCAAATAATCATGTTGCTGCTTCAGTAGGAAAATATAAAACGACAACGAATTCTGAAATAGTTACTTCTAATGTAAACAAAACAGTTCAAAATAATGAATCATTAATCGCTTTAGAACATGCTAAAAAGGAGATTATTGATGCTTCTAAAGAAAAAACTACCGGTACTAAAATTGAGGAAAAAAACAAAAACAATGTTAGCATTGAAGAGGCTGTAGAGAATGCAAAAAGGAATGCTTCCAAAAAAAATGGTAAAAACAAATGGCGTATTTCCCCGAATGCCGCTCCCGTATATTTTAGTAGTTTAGGTGAAGGTTCATCTATTGATCCACAATTTAACAACAATTCTAAAACCGGGGAGGTAAATATGAGTTATGGTATTCATGCCAGTTATGCCGTTAACCATAAATTAAAAGTTAGGTCAGGTATTAATAAAGTAAACTTGGGTTACAGTACTAACGATGTTGCTGTTTATCATACCGTAGGCGCTAGTTCTAGTACACGCGTACTAGAAAACGTAATTGCCGTTGCCAGCGATGCGCCTGATAACCTTTCAATTATTAGTAGCGAAAGTATAAACGTCAAACCAGAGGCATTTACAACAACAAACTCATCCATAAATCAAGCATTTGCATATATTGAAATACCTTTAGAAATTCAATATGCCATTGTAAATAACAAGTTTGGGATTAACCTAATAGGTGGTTTTAGTTCCTTCTTTTTAAGTGATAATAAAATATATTCGGAGGCAGAAACGGGTACACGTACCTTTTTAGGCGAAGCTAGTAATATTAATAATGTAAGTTACAGTGCAAACTTGGGATTGGGATTAAACTATCAGGTTTCTAAGAAAATAGACTTGAATATAGAGCCAATGTTTAAATATCAAATCAACACATTTAACAACACTTCTGGCGATTTTTCACCTTATTTTATAGGTGTTTATACCGGTTTCGCTATTAAATTCTAGGTTTTTGGTTAGATCTAGATATTAATTTTCCTTAAGCTCGGAAATTAATATCAATGAAAACGGCTCTCCTCAGAGCCGTTTTTTTTATTTGTTTAAAAAATTTTTAATTGGAAAATCATAGTTATTCGTTGTAGAAATAACACTACTATAATTGATGCTTTAATACTTAATATAAATTTTAAATAGACATTATAAATGCCAAAAGCGAAACTAATAACATAACCCTACTTATGTTTTTTTCTTTTGTTGTTAATTGGATACTTTTTATCCAATTTAAATTTAATTTACTAAAAATAATTCCGCACAAAACGAAATAAAAACATATTATAATGTACCTGTCTCTTTGAAGGTGAATAAATGCGTTTAGGTCAATATATTTGACCAGACTACGGTGTATAATTAAAATAAGAAGCGTTAAATACAACGCTAATGTACTTGACATTCTTAATTTAGTTGTAAAGTCCAAGACAGACTTAGATGACCCAACTCTTGCAATGAAATAAGAAATTCTGTATGTTGATAAAACTATGTACTTAATAAAAAACATCTTGTGCCATGGTTTAATTAAAAACCTCCAATTGTTTCAAAATAACACATCTTGCTTCTGCATTCAAAGCCTTGGTATCTTTAATTGTTAAAGTATCCGTTTCTAAAAATTTATGAACCTTAACACGCATGATTCCTGGGCCCCCACTAAAAAAGGTGTAAGAAAGTCGCTTTTTATTATCACCAAAGGTTATAGGCACTACAGGTATATCATGATTAATTGCTAGCCTAAAAGCACCATCCTTAAATTCATCCAACATAATATGTTCTTCAGGCACGCCACCTTCAGGAAAAATACAAATACTTACACCTGTTCTCAATCGTTTTTGAGCTCTTAAAAAAACAGCCTTTCTGCTTTTTTCCGAACTTCTATCAACTAAAATACAAGTTCGTTTGTAGAAAAATCCGAAAAGCGGAATTTTGGCCAGTTCCTTTTTACCAACAAAAACAAAAGGATTTTTTACCGAAACCAGCATGAGCATTATATCTGCCATAGAGGTGTGATTGGCAATAAACATGTAACTTTTAGTGTTTTCCGGGGTTTGTTCGCGTTCAATTTTCCAATGAAAACCCATACCCACTAAAATAAATTTAGCCCAAAGACGGGCAATTTTAAAAAAATACGGGTACCACGATTCTTTAGAAATAGATATTAAAAGTATGGGAAACAAAATAAGTATTGGTAATGCTACAAGAATGTAGAACCAGATGCGATACAAAATCCAAAACAGGTATTTAAAAAGCTTCATCAAAACCAAAAATACACAATTGTATTGAGCAATTCTATTAAAAAAATTACCTTTGTTGCTTAATAAAATTAGTTTAATTAAATAAGGTTCCCACCTTCGTGGGAATATCAAGATGGCAAGAATACTAACAGGCATACAAAGTACAGGAACACCACATTTAGGAAATATTTTAGGCGCATTAATGCCTGCTATAGAAATGGCAAACGACCCTAAAAACGATTCGTTTTTATTTATAGCGAATTTGCACACCTTAACCCAAATTAAGGATGCCCAAACCCTTAGAGACAACACGTATTCGGTGGCGGCTACTTGGCTGGCTTTTGGGTTAGATATTGAAAAGACAGTGTTTTATAGACAAAGTGATATCCCACAGGTAACCGAACTATCATGGTATTTAAGTTGCTTTTTTCCTTTCCAACGTTTAACACTTGCACATGGTTTTAAAGACAAAGCCGATAGACTGGAAGATGTAAACGCTGGTTTATTTACATACCCAATGCTTATGGCCGCTGATATTTTAATATATGATGCTGAAATAATTCCGGTAGGGAAAGACCAGTTACAGCATATTGAAATGACACGAGATGTTGCCTCTCGTTTTCATGCTAAAATGGGTGAGGTTTTTGTTTTACCAGAAGGGAAAATTCAGGAAAATATCATGATCATTCCTGGAACCGATGGTGAAAAGATGAGTAAAAGTCGCGAAAACTTCATCAACATATTTTTAGACGATAAAAAATTACGCAAGCAAATAATGACTATTCAAACCGATAGTACGGCGCTAGAAGAACCAAAAGATTGGAGCACTTGTAACTGTTTTGCCATTTATAGTTTGTTAGCTGATGAAGACCAAATAAAAACCATGAAAGCCAATTATGAAAACGGTAATTATGGCTACGGACACGCAAAACAAGCACTTTTTGAATTAATTGTTGAAAAATTCGCCGAACAACGCCAGCGTTACCACTATTATATGAATAACCTAAACGAAATAGACAAAGCTTTGGCTTTAGGCGCTGAAAAAGCAAAATTAGTAGCTGATAACGTTTTAAGGCGCGTTAGAGAAAAGGTAGGCTACTAACAATATCGTTTTAACTTCATAAAATGCCTGCAAAAGCAGGCATTTTATATTACCTCAAACAACTTCCCTGGTAAGGGACGAATTACACCTTTAAGTTCCATAGTAAGTAATATACTTGCCACTTTAAAAATGGGTATGTTACATTCAATAGCAATTACGTCTAATAATTGTTTATCGTTTTCTTTTAAATAATCATAAATCACTTTTTCGGTGGCATCCAACTCTACAAACAACTGTTTTTGGATAGCAGGCTGTTTGTCCTCTTCCAGTTTCCAACCTAAAATATAGGGTATATCTAAAGCCGTGGTTAGCATGTGTGCCTTTTGGTACTTAATCAAATTATTGCATCCCACACTTTGCATATCGGTAGTTCTTCCTGGCACCGCAAACACATCGCGATTATATGAGTTTGCAATATCAGCAGTTACCAAACTACCACCTTTTACAGCAGATTCTATAACAATGGTTGCCTCGCTTAAACCAGCAATCACACGATTTCGTTTTAAAAAATTGTTTCTATCAAAAGTGTCTGAACTCCAAAAATCAGTAAAAAACCCACCATTTTTCTCCACATCAACCATATATCTTTTATGCACAGCCGGATAAATTTGATTAAGTCCGTGCGCTAAACAACCAATAGTTTGTAAGTTGTGTTTAATGGCTGCTTTATGTGCTGTAATATCTGTTCCATAGGCAAACCCTGAAACAATAACAGGATTATAAATAGCGAGTTGTTCCACCAATTCTTCGCAAAAGCCAATACCACTGGTAGTTATTTTTCTTGCACCAACAATACTTATAATACGCTGTTGCTTTAAGTTTATCGTTCCTGATTGAAACAATACCATAGGCCCATCAATACAATGTTTTAACTTATGCGGGTAATTTTCATCTTCAAAATATAACACCTGAATGTTATTTTCTTTTATAAACACAAGTTCCTTTTCTGCTTCTTTTAAATGATGTGGCTTAAACAAATCGCTTAAAATGACGCTGCCAATACCATCAATTTTAAGTAAATTCTGTTGTTTTTCTTTTAAAACTGCTTCCGCAGATCCACAATGATTAATAAGACGTTTAGCCGTAATATCGCCAATATTGGGCACATGCTGCAATGCTAAAGTGTAAAGCAAATCATTTTCGCTCATTGTATACAATTGATTTTGAAGCTGCAATAAAAGAATTTTTACGCAATTTTTGAGATTTAAAATTTCTATGTTTTTTTGAAATTTATAATCACCGATTGACCTAAAAAGCGTAATTTTAAAATTGATTGGCTTTGTTAATAAATTTTTCATAGTAAATTCTATCTGAAAGCAAAAAATTATAACTTTGTTACTATGCAATTAGAAACTTACATTAGCGATTTACTCTATAGATATGAGTGTGTTACCATACCTGAATTTGGTGCATTTTTAACACAACGTGCGTCTGCAACTATCGATGCTGCAACAAACACTTTTTATCCACCCAAGAAAACGGTGTCTTTTAATGAGCAAATTCAAAAAAATGATGGCTTGTTGGCGCATTACATAGCCGATGTAGAAAAGATTCCTTTTGAAATTGCTAATGAAAAAATTGCAAAACGTGTAAATACCATAAAATCGTATTTAACACAAGGTGAAACCGTTACATTTAAAAATATTGGCGACATCGTTTTTAATGCTGAAGGCAAAATAGTTTTTGAACCTTCCTACCATTTAAACTATTTAACTAATTCTTTTGGGTTGTCACAATTTGTATCACCTTCAGTTGTTCGTGAAGTTTATAAAACAGAAGTTGAGGCTATTGAAAAAGTAATTCCACTTACTGTAACCCACGAAAAACGTAAATCTAAGCCTTATTTTAAATATGCTGCTGTAGCATTAATTGCCTTAACTATGGGCGGTTTAGTTTCTTCAAAATATTATATCGACCAAATAGAGCAACATAATCAAATAGCTCAGGAGAAAGCAAATCAACAATTGGAAGCTAAAATTGAACAAGCGACCTTTAATTTAAATCCGTTGCCTGCCATTACTTTAAATGTTGTTAAACAATCTGGAAATTACCACGTAGTTGCTGGAGCTTTTAGAGTTGAAGACAATTGTGCTCAAATTATTGACGAATTAAAAGCACAAGGCTATAATGCCAGAACCATTGGTGTAAATAAATATGGTTTACACGAAGTGGTTTATGGAAGTTATGAAACGGCTGAAGACGCTTATAAAGTGTTGCGTGATGTTAGAACTAACTACAACAAGGAGGCTTGGTTGTTGGTAAAAGAGCTTGAAGTTACGTTAGAATAATTATTCCTAAAACTATCAAATAAATTTTAAAATCGGTTTACATTTGCACAACATTAAACACGTTGTAATGCAAGCAAAAACACCCGAACAATCTAAAACAATCCTTACAGATATCGTTTTACCTGGTGAAACCAATCATTTAAACAATCTTTTTGGAGGCGAATTATTAGCCCGAATGGATAGAGCTGCAAGTATTGCCGCTAATCGTCATAGCAGACACATAGTTGTTACCGCATCGGTTAACCACGTGGCTTTTACTAAAGCTGTGCCTTTAGGAAGCGTTGTAACTGTGGAAGCAAAAGTATCTCGCGCATTTAATACATCGATGGAAGTGTTTATTGATGTTTGGATTGAAGATAGAAACTCAGGTGTACGAACAAAAGCTAACGATGGTATATACACCTTTGTGGCAGTGGATGATACAGGAAAGCCTGTTGTAGTGCCAGAAGTTATACCAGAAACCGATTTGGAAAAACAACGTTTTGATGCCGCTTTACGTAGAAAACAATTAAGTTTATTACTTTCTGGTAAAATGAAACCTCATGAAGCAACTGAATTAAAAGCCTTTTTTGAATAAAACAAGTATAACCTAAGCACCTAATAAAGGCAAATACTTCAGTTTATGACACCTTAATGCCATTGAAATACAACATTTTAATGCAACTTCGGGTATCGTAGTGTGCAATTTAAAAACGATGGCTCTATTCCCTTCGTATTCAAATGTGTTATTATAAATGGTTTTGAAAGTTGGAATTAATTTAGAGGTGCATTTAAAATACATAGCATATTGCCCTGCATATTGCCTTGGTTTATTTGCTTTTCAATCCATCCTAATAGTGCTTCCATGCTTGGTAAAGTAACTAGGTTCGCCCTATTTTAAAGTTTCTTCAAGTTTTTCCAATCCATCAATTTCAGAAGCAACACTTAATACTAACGGCCTCAAACGTAGTAATCGTTGCTGAACCATTTCTGGGTAGTTATTAAAAACCCCTTCAACTTTCGGGTTACTAATTAATTACATTCCAGAAATATAATAGAAAACGAGAAAATTTACATCCTATAAATCCAAGATGCAGGATTTTCAGTTGCTGTACCTTTTGCTATTGAAAAAGTTAATATGGTTTCACCGTTGGATTGGTTTGTAAATACCTCCCCTATCACTTGTTTTGTACTTACCTTATCGCCTTCTTTAACATATACCGATGCTAAATTTCTATATACGGTTAAATAATCTCCATGACGAATCATAACAATAGGATTCACATTTTTCATCCTAAGAACGGCGCTTACTTCGCCATTAAAAACAGCAAGTACTTTTGCATTCTTTTCGGTTGCTATACGAACACCATTACTTTTAATGGTTAATGAATTATCAATTGGATGCGGCTGTGTACCATATCCAAGCGTTACATAACCTTTTTCAACGGGCCATGGTAGTTTTCCTTTGTTGGCTACAAAATTAGCCGCTAAAACCTTCTCTTCTGGGGTTAAAGAAAAGCCCGAAGAACTTTTTGTACTGGTAACCCCTGCTTTTTTATTAGACTTGGCAATGGCTTCTTTAATAATTCTATCAATCTCGGCATCAATCCTATCGGCTTCGCGCTGTTTTTCTTTTATTTGAGCGGCATACATCGCGCTATTCTTCTTGATGTATTTCATTAATTCTTCTTGCTGCTTACGCTCGTTTTCTAATGTTTTTTGGGTTTCTCTATTTTCAGCAATAAGTTGTTTTTTTACCTCTTGTTGTTTAAGTAACTCCAAGTTGGTGGCTTGCAAATCAAGAGTCTTAGCTTTTATTGTTTCACCTTGCTCCTTTTGGTGCTCAGTATACTGCTTCATATACTGCAAACGCTTATAAGCTTGTTTAAAGTTTTCGGCCGATAGCAAAAACATGATTCTGCTTTGTTGGTTTTTACTCTTATAAGATTTAACCATCATAGCAGCATAATCGGCTTTCAAAACCTTTAATTCCTCTCTTAACTCTGTTATTTTACGTTGATTATAATTGATATCGCGTGTTAATAAATTAGCCTGTTGGTTAGTAAGCTTAATAAACTTATCCAATACATTTATTTTATGCCTAAACCCCTGGATTAAATTTAATTGGGATTTTTCTTTGGATTTATTTTCTGTTTGTAACCTATTAATTCTTTGAATTTCTAAACGAAGTTCTTGCCTGCGTTGTTCCAATTCTTTTTGTTTTTCACTTTGAGAAAACATAAATAGACTGCAAAGCAAAAAGCTAAACAGTACTATTCTTTTTAATGGTTGGCTATATTGTAACATTAAAGTTTTATTTCTTTAAAACCTGAGGGTATTTTATACGGAAAACTTAAATCTTCGTTTAAAGTAACTCCTTTAAACTCCAATTCAATAATTGTTTCTTTATTTGCTTCAACAGCTATTACCTTTATGTTTTCTGGTAACAATTGTTTTTCAACCTCTTGATAGGTTAAGTAATCTATTTGTAAATGCCTAAATTCTTTTGGTTGTGATACTTGTTGCGATTTCACTTTAAATCGAACAGGGTCCAATAAAAAGAAAATTTCGAATAAAGCTCGTTGTTGTTTTGGTTGTAATAGGTAAGCTTTATCGTTTATTGAAGCTTCATAGGAATCGGCGTCCATATTAAAAATAGCTTCACCATATAATAAATTCTGAACCTTCTCAAAATCCAAATCGGTACCTAGTATATTGCTTAAATAATTATAGTCCCCTTCAAAATAGGTATTATCTAACTTGTTGTAAAAACTAACCTTATCAGGGGTTACTAATGCTTTAACCACAGAAAATGCAGCACTTATCCATATTACTTCATCTTTCTTGGCCCTAAAATTCACACTATACGATTGCGAGTTGCCATCTTGATTGTAACTAATTTTAAGTCTAGATTGCAGTGTATTAAAATTTGCTACCTGTTTGGCGTTTTCTTTTAAAACTTGTTTTGTGTTAAGTTTTAGATTCGTTTCTCCACCAACTAAGGTTTTTGACGATTTACAATTAAACACCAAAAATGCCACTAAGGTAAAAAAGATGTACTTTAAGTTGTTCATTAATTTTCGGTTTCTAATTGTATTGCTTTATCACTAAACGTTTTTGCTTTGGCAGTATTGTTTATTGCGCTGTAGGCTAAACTTAGTTGTTTATAAAAATCGATTTCCATTTTAGTATCATCAATAACAAAATCTACACCAGTTTCTAAAATTTCAATGGCCTTTTCTGGTTGATTTAACTGGTTTAATGCTACGCCATTAATTAAATAAAACAAAGGTTGTGCTGGATATTTCTGAAGCACTTCGTTGCTCCTTTTCTCTGCCACATCAAATTTTTGCAAATCTATGTAAAGTAACAATACATTTCTAAGGACATTAAAATTTTCTGAATCTATTTTTAAGGCAGTCTCAAAATACCCTAAAGCCTTGGATTTATTATTTTTAGACAAGTAATATTGCCCTAATTCAATAAGGGTTTTACTATTGTTGCTATCACTAACCAAGGTGGTTGCTTCAACTAAATCGGGTTCGTATTGCGGGTTGTTACTAACAAACTGTACAAAATCGGTTAATACTTTAAGTTTAGCTTCGGGTTTAATTTCTGAACTTCTAACCACAATTTTCATAGATTCAATAGCCTTTTCAGCATTATCATCATCTAAATAAAATTTGTAAAGTGCCAAATGAACCACCTGTGAATGTGGGTTTACCTTAAGTAATTCCTGTGCGGTTTCAAAAGCCTTTTCTTTTTCATTATTTTCACTATAGCGGTAAATGAGTTGTAAATAATTTGATTCTTTATCTGGATTATCCTCCACACGCGATTCCAGATTTTTTATCTGATCTTTTTTGCGTCCCGTAGCTGCATAAATCTGATTTCGCATAACATCTCTAGCTACCGAAATTCCAAATTCAGCATCCAAGGCATCTAAAAGCTTTAAAGCTTCGTCATACTCGTGAGTCTTTAAGTACAATCCCGCTAAATCCTCCTTGTAATCCGGATGGTATTTTACCAGCTCCTTTACCGTTTTAATGGCTTTATCAAAATCATTCTGTTCAATATAAAAACCATAAAGGGCATCTAAAAACCATTCGTTCTCGGGTGCTTTACTAATGGCTTTTTTAAAGGCTTCCTCGGCAGCCCCAAAATTTTTAAGCTGATTGTAATTTTTTCCTAATTCAAAATATAAAACTGGTACCGAATTATCCAATTCTATACATTTTAAAAGTGCGGTTACCGAGCGATCATAATTCTCAATACCTCGCTGTTTTAACGCCTCATAAAATTGTTCCTGAAAAGCGTCTTCAACAACACCCAAATCATCATCAGGCTTTTTATTAAAATCTACCTGCGCATAATTCATCTGCGGAAGCAAAAAGGTTCCGACGATAAAAATGAGTATGTAGATTTTTTGTTTCATGTATTTATATTATTTTTTATTTGGGCGTTACCACAAGGGTCGGGCTTTCCGCTATATCTTTTTTGCTTTTAATGGCAAAAAAGGATGCCGCTGCAATCCCTAACGCAGGTATTCGCCAAAATTTAGTTGATTCAAAAACTATTCCAACACCGAATAATCTCCAATACTTACACTTTTAAATTTGCCATCAAACCTTACGTGGTTGCCAATCATCGCTTCATCTAAATTAGCATTTCTAATAGTCGTATGTGTTTGTATCAAACTATTTTTTATAGTTGAATTTTCAATAATACCGTTTTTTCCAATGGACACATTGGGTCCAATTGTACTATTCTTAATCACTACATTTTCACCAATAAAACAAGGTTCAATAATTTCCGAATCTATTACTTGTGCCGAATCAGCTATTAATTGTTCTTGTGCATCTGCCTTCAAGAAGTTTAACATCCTGCCATTGGTTTCAACCGTAATCGCTTTATTACCGCAATCCATCCACTCGTTTACAGTTCCGGTTTTAAAAACGTTTCCATCGGCCATCATTCGGATAATGCCATCATTAATTTGATATTCACCTCCATTGGTAACGTTTTCATCTAAAATTTGTTGTAGTTTTTCCTTCAAAACCGCCACATCTTTAAAATAATAAATACCAATTACAGCTTGGTCGCTAACAAAATCCTTTGGTTTTTCAACTAACTCAATAATTTCCTGATTTCCGTTTAATTTTACAACGCCGTAAGCCTCTGGATTATCTACTTGTTTGGTCCAGATTACACTATCGGCCGTTGGGTCTAATTCGAATTCGGCACGAATCAACGTATCAGCATAAGCAATTACTGCAGGGCCCGATAAAGATGGTTTAGCACACATTATAGCATGACCAGTACCTAAAGGCAAATCTTGGCGGTAAATGGATGCTTTCGCGCCTAATTCGGTTGCCAAAGCCTTTAAACTTTCAACAACATCATCACCAAAAAATGCTGGATCCCCCAGAACAAATGCGATTTCATCAATAGGTTGCTTTAAAACTTTAGCAATATCTTTTACCAATCGGTGAACAATAGGTTGCCCTGCCACTGGTATTAAGGGTTTTGGTACGGTTAAACTATGCGGACGTAAACGAGAGCCTCGCCCTGCCATTGGTACAATTATTTTCATCTTAAAAAGTTGATTCGTTTAGTTGTTTTTTTGTGTATTATTTGCAACGAATACACGATGGTTTTCTTTCAAAAATCTACAATCGATATTCGTAATATATTGCTTATTTGGTTCCAGTACTACCAAAACCACCTTCTCCTCTTGCGGTTTCAGAAAGTTCGTTAACTATTACCCATTCTGCTCTATCGTGCTTTGCAATGACTAACTGTGCTATACGTTCACCATTCTCAATAACAAAATTTTCATGAGATAGGTTTACTAAAATAACTCCAATTTCACCTCTATAATCGGCGTCAACCGTACCGGGTGCATTTAAAACAGTAATTCCTTTTTTAGCAGCCAAACCACTACGTGGACGCACTTGTGCTTCATACCCTATTGGTAATTCAATATACAAACCTGTTCCAACAATGCATCGCTCTAAAGGTTTTAAAGTTTTTGGTTCAGATAAGTTAGCTCTTAAATCCATACCTGCTGATGCGCCCGTTTCATAGTGGGGCAAGGCATGGTTGGATTTGTTTATTATTTTTATTTCCATATTATCGTTTTAACAGTCGTTTTAGTTCATTTTTTTCAAACAACATTATACTGCCCAAAAATAATAAAACTAAAAACGTATTAATGTAATAATTAGCATTTGTATTTAATGTAATCACCGATAATATAATAGCTAGTATTAAATATCCAAGTATTTTCTTTAAATCATATGGTACTTTATAATATTTCTGACCTATTACATATGATAAGACCATCATAATACCATATGCAGCTAAAGTGGCCCAAGCAGCAGCAATGAAACCTATTTTTTCAATAAAAAATAAATTGAAAACGATTGTAATAACTGCTCCCACAATGGATAAGTACATACCGTACCTAGTATTATCAGTTAATTTATACCAAATGGCTAAATTGAAATAGATACCTAAACATAAGTTGGCTATTAAAACTATCGGTACAATGGAAATGGCTTGCCAGTAACTTTCATCCTTAACTAACAAGATTTTAAAAATATCTAAATAGGATATGATAAATACCAACATAAAACTACCAACAATAACAAAATACTTCATAATTAAAGCATAAGTTTCTTTGGCATTTATTTCTTTTGCATGGGAAAAGAAAAATGGTTCGGCTCCTAAACGAAACGCTTGGATGAAGATAGTCATAAACATTGCTATTTTGTAACAGCCACTATAGGCTCCGTTTATATCTTTACCAACCAAATAAGGAAGTATCCATTTATCAAAATTCTCATTAATTACATAAGCTAAACCGGCAACCATAATTGGCCATCCGTAGTTAATAAGCTGTTTAAAAATAACTTTACTAAACTGTAATTTTGTTTTAAAGAAATAAGGCAACAACATTAAAAAAGTAACGATGCTTGCTATTAAATTAGCAATGAAAATATACTGAACCAAGTCCGATTTGTCATAATTAGCAAAACTTATATTAAATTTTGGCATTACCCATAAAAAGAAATAGTTAAGTAAAACATAAATTAAAATATTGGCAATTTTTATGGAGGCAAATTTAATTGGTCGCCCAGTAGCCCGCAAATAAGCAAACGGCGCAACTACAAGCGTGTCTAAAACCAATAATCCTATCAAGATATTAAAATATTTTAAGGGAATGTTTAACCAAAAAGCTAATTGCTCATTGAAAATCAAAACGACACCTAAAAAAAGTAAGGTTGTTAGAATTAAACTAATAAAAACCGTAGAAAACACTTTGTCTTTTTCATCAGATTTATTAAAAAACCTAAAAAAAGCCGTCTCCATCCCATAAGTTAATAACACATTGAAGAAGGCTGCATAAACATAAAAAGTTGTGTTATCGGAATAGCTGGTAGTTTGCAAGGTTCCCGTATGTAAAGGCACCAATAAAAAGTTCATTAAACGAGGCAAAACGGTTGCCAAACCATAAATGATAGTGTCTTTAAAAAACTTTTTTAATACGCTCAAAGTAACATGCAATAAGTTGTGTTAAAAGTAGATAATTCAACACAGCTATAAAAATAATAGTTAAATAAAAAAGCTTCATGGTGTATGAAGCTTTAAAATACAAGTTTAAGTGTAATTATATAAGTTTTTTAAGAGCTACAGATTTGCCATTTTTTAATATCACTTTCACAATATAGATGCCAGACACCAGGTTTGCATTCTCAATTTTTTTGCCTAATAAGTTATATACCTCCAATTTCAAGTCTTTTAAATTTGATACAAATTGGTTGTTTTTAGTTACTATTTTTAAATCTGCTAATAGCTTTGTGTCGGTATTTAAGATAGCACCTGCAATTTGAATATTGTTTAATGTGGGAAAGGTTGTTCCGGTGGTAGTTAAAATTCTAACTTCATCCACACTATCAAAATCGGAATTTAAGCTTACAAAAACCCGTCTATCACTAGCATTGCCAACAAAATTAGAAGAAGCTACTTGAGAGCCATTCTTATAACCTAATACGACCATGGACTGATTGTTGTAGTTTCCCCAATCAAACCAATCAAATCCATTAATTTGAAACTCTAAACCTGAAGCCTCTCTAATAACGTGACCTTTCCAACCAGCGCTTGCGCCGTAAGGGATAGCAAAAGTAGTTAAGCCATGGAAATTATCGCCAGCAATAGCCAATTCTGAGGTTGATTTCCATTCTATCTCTGCAATATTATTCAAAGCTTCATTTACATTATAAATTTCGAATGTTAAGCCTGCTATGTCTTGTGATCCACCTTCGCCATCGGTAGCGATACCATCATTCCACAGCGCGCCAGCATCCGATGTAAAAGTTAAGGTTTGAGCATTAATATGATGATAAAAAAGTAAAAAGATTATAAAAGTATATAAAAAGTAATGTTTCGCCATAGTATGATAGGTTAAGTTATTTAGGACATTTAAAAGTACACAAAGAAAAACTAAAATTAAAGAATTTACACCACAAATAACTCTTACACCTGTATTTATTGTATTTTAACGATTTTTATGCGATAAAGTCAATAAAAAAAGCCTCAAATAATTGAGGCTTTTAAATATATAAAGGATTTCTGCGGGTGCAGAAATGTAACTACTAGTTATTCAATGCTTCCGCACCACCAACAATTTCCAAAATTTCGTTGGTAATAGCAGCCTGACGTGCTTTATTATAGGTTAGTTTAAGTTGATCACGTAACTCTTTTGCATTATCAGTTGCCTTATGCATCGCTGTCATACGTGCACCATGTTCACTCGCAAAAGAATCTCTAATTCCTTTGTATAATTGTGTCTTTAATGATTTAGGAATTAATTGCTCAACGATTTCAATTTTTGATGGTTCAAAAATATAATCTAAATTAACATTTGCATTGGATTCTGCAGGTACGATAGGTAAAAACTGTTCTACCATCACTTCTTGTGTAGCTGCATTTTTAAACTTGTTATAAACAATTTCAATCTTATCAAATTCTCCAGCAACAAACTTATCCATCAACATTTGAGCAATTACAGCGACGTTATCAAAGGTTAAATCGTCGAAAATAGCACTTTCATTGGCAATAATTTTGTTGGTCTTTTTAAACGCATCATTAGCCTTTTTTCCAATAGTTACGTACGAAACATCTAGATTAGCATATGTTTTAGAAACTAATCTATTTACCTCTTTTAAAATATTAGAATTAAAAGCACCTGCTAAACCTCTATTCGAAGTAATAGCCACAATTAAAACCTTTTTTACTTCGCGTTGCGTAGAAAATTTACTTCCAGAATCTGCATCTAAAGTCGCACTTAAACTTTGTAAAAGCTCAGTTAACTTATCTGCATAAGGACGCATTGCTGTAATAGCATCTTGTGCCTTCTTTAACTTTGCAGCCGATACCATTTTCATGGCACTGGTAATTTGCATCGTTGAAGATACCGATGATATTCTGTTACGTATTTCTTTTAGATTCGCCATAATCTCTTTTTGTCATTCCGCACTTGTTACGGAATCTATTTAATTCAATTTCAAAACATGAGATTCCTGCTTTCGCAGGAATGACAATTAAGCTCTATATTTTCCTGATAAATCTTTAGCTACAGCTGTTAATGTATCTGTAACTTCATCAGTTAATTTACCTGCCTTCAAATCAGCTAACACATTAGCATGTTTCGCTTTTAAGAATTCAATATAATCTTTTTCAAATTCTTTTACTTTCTCTACTGGCACATCTCTTAATAAGTTTTTAGATCCCGCATAAATGATTGCAATTTGATCTTCAACTTTAAATGGATCGTTTTGAGCTTGTTTTAAAATCTCAACGTTACGTTTTCCTTTGTTGATTACGTTTAATGTAACGGCATCTAAATCGGAACCAAACTTAGCAAAGGCTTCTAATTCGCGGAATTGTGCTTGATCTAATTTTAAAGTACCGGCAACCTTTTTCATTGATTTAATCTGAGCATTACCACCTACACGTGATACCGAAATACCTACGTTAATTGCTGGACGTACACCCGAGTTAAATAAATCTCCATCTAAGAATATTTGTCCGTCTGTAATAGAAATTACGTTTGTTGGGATATATGCTGATACGTCACCTGCTTGTGTTTCGATAATAGGTAATGCTGTTAATGAACCTCCACCCTTTACAATTCCTTTAAGAGAATCTGGTAAATCATTCATGTTTTTAGCAATCTCATCATTATTGATAACTTTTGCAGAACGCTCTAATAAACGAGAGTGTAAATAGAAAACGTCACATGGATACGCCTCACGTCCTGGTGGACGACGTAATAATAAAGACACCTCACGGTAAGCTACTGCTTGTTTAGATAAATCATCAAACACGATTAATGCCGGACGACCTGTATCTCTAAAATACTCTCCAATAGAAGCTCCTGTAAACGGTGCATAAACTTGCATTGCAGCAGGATCTGATGCATTTGCAGCTACGATAGTTGTATAGGCTAAAGCACCTTTTTCTTCTAACGTTTTAGCAATTAGAGCAACTGTTGATGCTTTTTGACCTACAGCAACATATATACAATATACAGGCTCACCTGCATCGTAAAATTCTTTTTGATTTAAGATGGTATCGATACAAACTGCTGTTTTACCAGTTTGACGGTCGCCAATAACCAACTCACGTTGACCACGACCTACAGGAATCATCGCATCAATAGATTTGATACCTGTTTGTAATGGCTCGGTTACTGGCTCACGGAAAATAACTCCAGGTGCTTTACGCTCTAGAGGCATTTCGTAAGTTTTACCAGAAATAGGACCTTTACCATCAATTGGGTTTCCTAAAGTATCAACTACACGTCCAACAATACCTTCACCTACATTAATAGAAGCGATACGACCAGTACGTTTAACTGTTGAACCTTCTTTAACTAGTTTAGAAACACCTAGTAATACGATACCTACGTTATCTTCCTCTAAGTTAAGTACGATACCTTCTAAACCGCCATCGAATTCTACTAACTCACCATATTGCGCGTTAGCTAATCCGTAAGCACGTACAATACCATCACCTACAGTTAATACAGTTCCAACTTCGTCCAATGAAGCATTAGCTTCGAAACCTGATAGTTGTTGCTTTAAGATTGCTGATATTTCAGCTGGTTTTACTTCTGCCATCTTATTATTTATTTAGATATAAATATCTTAGTTTAATGTGAATTCCTTTTTTAGTTTACTAAATTGATTTGCAATACTTGCATTATATTGGATGTCGCCAATTCGTAAAATGAAACCTCCTAAGATGCTTTCATCTACAATACTTTTAACTTCAATATCATTTCCTGTAAGTTCTTTAGCTTTAGCTAATACTTGTTGCTTTAAGGCATCGGTTAACGCAATAGCAGTTGTTACTGTTGCTACTTGAATACCTTTAGATTCGTCAAATAATTTTGTGTATTTGGAAGCTACATCACCAATAATAGCAATTCTATTGTTGGTAGCTAACGTATCTATTAAGCTTAAAGTTGTTTTATCAGCATTTTTGAAAACCTCTAACAAAACAGCCTTTTTAACTGAAGTACCCATTACAGGACTTTGAAGCGTATCGCTCAAATCTTTACTTTGTGCAAGGGTACTAACAATTAACTTCATATCAGCATTTACAACCTCGGCCGTTTTTCTGTCTGATGCTAAACTTAATACTGCCTTTGCGTAACGTATTGCTGCTCTTGCTCCCGCCATTTTATTTTAGTTTAATTTTGCTTCTCCCAACATAGACTCAACCAATTTAACTTGTTTGTCTTTGTTAGATAATTCTTCACGCACTACTTTTTCAGCTATTTCTAAAGATAAATTTGCTACTTGACTTTTCAATTCTGCCATAGCTGCTTTCTTTTCGCTTTCAATAGCTGCTTGCGCTTGCTCAATCATTTTATTAGCTTGTGTTTGCGCTTCACTTTTGGCGTCTTCTATCATTTTATTTTTGATATCACGCGCTTCTTTAAGCATGTCTTCACGCTCTGCTCTAGCTTCTTTTAATAACTTTTGGTTATCGGCTTGAAGATTTTTCATTTCTAATTTTGCTTTTTCAGCAGAATCTAATGCACCTTTTATCCCTTCTTCTCTTTCTTCAACTGCGTTTAAGATTGGTTTCCAAGCAAACTTTTTTAATAAAAGCACTAATCCAACAAATAATAATAATTGCCAGAAGAATAAACCTAAAGAAAATTGTTCAATTAATTTTTCCATTTATGTGTCTCTTTATACTAGTTAATTTTTAATTTAAAAACAGCTATAACCAACCGTTATAGCTGTTTTTGGTTTTTAAGCTGCAAATAACGCAGCAAATCCAATACCTTCAATAAGTGCAGCTGCAATAAGCATAGCTGTTTGGATTTTTCCTGAGGCTTCTGGTTGGCGCGCTATAGCTTCCATAGCTGAACCACCAATTTTACCGATACCTAAACCAGCACCGATAACGATTAAACCAGCTCCTACAATGTTTGGAATTGTCATAATATATATATTAAAAATTAAACACTCAATTTAAAATTTCCATACCCATGGAAATGCAACAAACTATAATTAATTAATGATGATCGTCGTGGTGATGCTCTTCTACAGCCGAACCAAAGTACAATGCCGATAACATTGTAAAGATATACGCCTGTAAAGCAGCCACTAAAAGCTCTAACAAGGCTAGCACAAATGCTAAACCAAATGACAATGAACTTCCTAACCAGTTTTTAAATATAAACATTAAACCAATAATACTCATTAATACAATATGTCCTGCAGTAATATTTGCATACAAACGTATTAATAATGAAAAAGGTTTAATGAATGTACCCAGCAATTCTATTGGTGCTAAAATAATTTTCATTGGCCATGGCACACCTGGCATCCAGAAGATATGACCCCAATAGTTATTGTTAGCCGTAAATGTAGTTATTAAATACGTTAATAACGCCAATGCTAAGGTTACAGCAATATTGTTTGTTACGTTAACACCAAGTGGTGTTAATCCTAATAAGTTGATGATCCAGATAAAGAAAAACACGGTTAATAAGAAACTCATGTAACGCTTGTAATGTTTTTTCCCGATGTTTGGAATGGCGATATCATCGCGAATGTATAACACAATTGGTTCTAATAAACGTCCCATTCCACTTGGCAAAGCACCTTTTTGATACGATTTAGCCATTCTTCGAAACATAAAGAAAATTAACAACCCTACTAAGAAAATGGTGAATACGTTTTTTGTGATTGAAAAATCTAGAGGCTTAGCGTTTGTAGCATGATGATGATCATCAAGATGAATAGTTCCTGCCGCGTCTGTTTTATAAATTTTTCCGTGATATAATTTGTAGTAGTTACCGTTTACCTCTGCAACCGATTCTCCGTGGTGAAGTTTAGACGATGAAAACACCTGCAACCCATTGTCCCATAAAATTACTGGAAGCGGAAAACCAATGTATTTATGTTCTCCTGCATCCGTTTCGTATGAAAACAACCCAAAATCGTGAGAATCAAGTAAGTGATGATTAATGTATTCTTTAATTTCTTCCTTAATTCCTTGCTTACCTTCTACTTCAGGAGCAATTTCTTCTAAATGCATTTCCCCTTGTTCATGTTGAGCAAAAGAAAGACTTGTTGCAAAGAAAAATAATAAACAAATTGTTCTTAATGAATATATATATTGCATATCACTTAATTAATAGTGGGCTAAAAATCCGTGCAAAGGTATGTTTTTATCTTAAAATCAAAAAACAAAATCTCACATTATTTAACTAGTCCTTTTTTTTACTTATTCATTTGTATCTAATCTGTTCAGAAGCCTTATAGAAGCTACTGTTTCAGTAATTAGGCAAATAGCATATGGAATAAAAAAAGACAAAAATTCATTTCGAGTTATAATACCATCTGAATGATAACCTGGGTAAAAGAAGACAAAAAAGAAACCAAATTTAATAAAGCTTCCAACCATGAAAAACAACCCTAATTGGTCTTTATATTTATTTCGGAATACAAATAAAATCGACATAATACCAATTGCCAAAACGGTATTAATTACATAAGCAAACTGTATTTGGCTCGTAAGTACATTCGCTTGAGCAAATTGTAAAACCCAAATGTAAATAAAATAAGTACCTACAGATATACCAAGTATGCCTAAAATATTTACTATTAACAATTTTCTCATTAATCATTAAACTTCTTTAGTTGCTGTAACACAACATATAACGAAATGGCAACTCCCAGCAAGGTACCTATAATTAGAAATACCTTTCCTCCATTAGAATATTTAGCATCCAACCACTTACCTGAAATTATAAAAAGGTAAATAGTAATACCCATTTGAAAGGCTATTCCTGTAAGAATAACAGCATTTTTAAGCGGTTCTTTCGGTTTTTGTTCCTTGCTCACCTTTGTTTATTTCTTTTACTGTACCCTTCATTACACACGACACGTTAAAGGTAGCTCCTGGTTCAACAGCCAATTTACCTGCCACTACTTCGCCATCAATTTCTGCCGAAGCCTTTAAAGTAAGGGTTCCTGATAAACTTAATTTTCCCGAAAATTTACCTTCAAAATATGCATCTGTGCCTTGTAGCGTCCCTTTTATAAAACCCGATTTACCTACAACAATTTTACCTGTAGTAGTAATTGTCCCTTCTATAATGCCATCTATTCTAAAATCGCCTTCACTATTAAAATCGCCGACAATTTTTGTACCTTGAGAAATAATATTCTGACTTGATAAATTGTCTTGGCCTTGTTTGTTTGATTTGCTATCTGAGAACATAATGCTAATTATTTAGAGTTATTTACCGTATTTAAATAAGCATCCAAATTTTTATGAATCTGAATGATTTGGTAATTTGTTGATGATACCACAAAATACGGTAATGTTATTTTCTTTTTATCTTCTTTAGTAAGTAATTGATTAAAAGTATTGGCTACTTGCATATTTCTTAAACCATGTACAATTACAAACGTTGAGTTTGGGGTATACACATCCACTGACGATTTTAAATTGTAGTATTTAATGTTTTTTAAAGCCTCATCCAAGACTTTCTGAAAGCTTACAATTTGTTCTGCTTTTGTATTATCAAATTTAAAAACGACCTTGTAATTATCGGAAGCACCTTCATAGTCATTTACAAATTCGGCACTTATTAATTTAGGCAATACATTTGTTTCAATTTCTTGAGCTTGTTTACCTTCAGGGGTGTTGGCATATGTAACAGCTACATAATTAATCGCTTCTTTGTACGCTTCCTTTCCGTATAAACGTCCTGTTGCAGTAGCCTTTAAAAGTTCAAATTTAGGAACTATAGCATCACCATCAAAGGATTGTATATACTCTTCACTTTTTGAAATCACATCTAAGTATTCTTGATTTTCAAATTGCACATAGACCCTCTCATATAATTTGTCCGGACTGTTATCATCTACATCGGAAGCCGATTCTGGATTTGATAATATAATGGCATATCTAGATTCAGGATAATTTGCAACGATATCGGTTTTAGCAATGTTTGCTTCGCCATTTTGCCCTAAAGCCTCGTAAATTTTATACAAATTGTATTTTGAAGGCAGAATTAAGCGCTCCTCTGGGTTGCTTTTTAATAAGTTTTGAAACCTACTTTTTGCTAATTCGTATTCTTTAAATTTCTCTTTATAAATTAAACCTAACTGATAATAGGCATAGTTTCTTTCTTTAGCAATACTATCTATAACTTTTTCTTCGGAAGGAATTTTAGAAATGTAGAATTGTGGATCAAACTTTTCATCCTCTGAAGCCATTGCTAATATATTGATGCTTTCTGCCACATTTGATGCAGAAGTATTGCCTTTGTTACTCCATCTCCAATTATCCTCTAACGAACGGTCGCCCCATTTTTTAATAAACTCGTTTTTACCATAAGATACTGTAGTTGGGTTATAAAAATAAAAGGTCGCCGCTTGAATGGGCATACCGCGTTGCACCTGCAAACCTCCAACCGGAGTATTAACTGTTGCTAATCCCGCATTGTTGCGTTCCGATGCCTCGGCTTTTTCTTTAGCTTTTTCAGTTTTTATTTTAAGTTTTTCAATAAAATCTTCAAAATAGGCAACACGTTCAGTCTCTGTATAGTTTACCAATCGTAAAACACTATCGCTTGCTTTGGCAATCTCTTCATAAAAAATTACATCTTCTAAATTATCGCGTTTACGTTTAATTATACGGTATGGTTTTGAGTTTAAAACCAAACTCGTCATGGTACTATCGTAATAAGTACCAGCCTCTCGATATAGCGATTTATCAAAATTGATATCACCTAGGATTTCAAAATTTTTAGCTCTTAATATTTTATCTTGAGAATTAGTTCGTAACGACTTATTAAAATATGTAATTGCTAACGTATCGATTTGATTATGCAAATAGTACAAGCCTTTTTGATGATTAATTTTATCTAAAAATGGGCGGTTTTCACGGTTTTCTTCAAGCTCCGTAATATGTTCCAACAACTCATATTTATTATCTTTTTCATAATCGAAATTTTTAATTTTTTCAATTTCGGCACTAATCATATAAATTCGGGGTGTTCTTCTGTTCAGCTCAATCACTTTGTCGAATGCATAAATAGCACTATCCTTTTTGCCCAATTCGTTATACAATTGTCCTTGAATGAATCTGTATCGGCCACGTTCATCTTCCCTTTTTGTAGCCTTTGAAGCTATTTCCAGTTGGGTGATGGCACTATCAATGGATTTTGTGTTTAAATACGCTTGCGCCAACATAGACGTGGCATCGGCTAAATCTTGATCTTCAAGCTTTTCTTGTTTTAATAAGCGCTTCAGGTTTTTAATGGCAAGCTCATCGTTATCCAACCGAATGTTGGTTTTTTCGCGCCAAATTTTCGCTTGGTTTATTTTATCACTTGCAGGATATTTGTATAGGATGTAGTTGAAAGCCTCTAATGCTGGTATAAAACGCTGGTCAAAATATCTAGCTTTTCCTAAAAGTAAATAGGCTTCATCAATTTGTGGGTTTTTTTCTTTACCAGCAATGTTCATGCTGTGTTTTTGAATGGCTTTAACCGCTTTTTCTTCTGCCGTATTGAAATTTTCATTTTTAGATTGACCAGGAAGCATCACTTCTTCCGAAATTTGCATCCGCTCAATAGGTAAAACCTCCCAATAATTGTCTGCATAACCATCGATTAAGCTACTTCTGCCAGCTTCTAACGCATTATAACCATTAAAAAGTGCATTAAATTCTGCTGTTACAGCGTGAAAATTTCGACTAATAAATTTATCCTTCTTTCTGGAACAACTTACTAACAGTATAATAGAACTTGCAAAAATTATGGTTGTTTTAAACGGTATTTTCAATGCTGGTATTTTTAGTCTAACTTAATAACTATAAACTCGTGCTTATATTATGAAAGCAGGTAAAAATAAGCATCTTTTTCGATTAACCGATAAAATGACAGGACTTTTGGATGAAGTGACGTTATTTGTTTGGTTTTATGATGTTTAGTATTGCTGGAAGACAAATAAAAGGTGATAAAGAACATAAACTGATAAAGGCCACTAAACCACACCGGTTCCTGCAAAATGTGTTTCCAATTCCTTTAGAGTTGTGGCATTGGTTGCTAGATCTTTTACAACTTCGCCTTTTTCCAATACAACAATACGTTCGCAAACATCGGTTACGTGCATTAAGTCGTGACTGGAAACCAATACGGTAATGCCTTGTTTTTGGGCCAAATTTTTAATGATGTCTTTTAATCGAATTTGTGTTGTTGGATCCAAATTTGCAAAAGGTTCATCTAAAATGATAACCTCGGGGTTTCCAATTAAAGCAGCTACAATGCCCACTTTCTTTTGATTGCCTTTACTTAAATCTCTTAAATATTTTTTTTGGTTTAGTATTTCACCGTGAAAAAAATCTTCAAATTGCGCTACCAAAGCATTTACATCTGCTTTGTTTTGGTTGCGTAATTCGCCAATAAAATAGAAATATTCTTCCGCAGTTAAATATCCTATTAAAAAACTTTCATCTATAAATGCAGATGTAAACGGTTTCCAATCTTCACTTTCATTCACTTGAATACCATTGGTAGTAATAAAACCTGTTGTAGGTTGAATCAAATCTAAAAGCAAACTGAAATAAGTGGTTTTTCCCGCACCGTTATTACCCACTAAACCAAAACTTTGCCCTTTAGGAATTACTAATGATTCAATATTCAAAACTAAATTACCATTATACTTTTTGGATAAATTTGAAGTTGTTATCATGTTACTCGCTTTTAGTTATTTTGATTGAACGCATCAATCATTATGTATTTCGATTTTAGGTATTTTGATGTTATCCCATTCATTAGTTTTTGATGAAACACAATGCCAATGACGCCAAAAAGCGCGATAATTAAACACGATATTTCGAACCCTACCAAAAAGTAAAATAGCGCAAAAATACCCAGAGGCATTATCAATAATGGAATACCAATAAGCCATTGTACTGCACCGGTTCCTTGATAATTGAAGGCTGCTTTTTGGCTTAAATCAATCTTTTTTCTATTAAAAGATCCGCCATACAGCATAAGGTGTGTGTTTACACCAACATTATAAATAGCAGCGGCAAAATGTGCTAATAAAATTTTCCAACCAAAAAACACGTAAGGGATACCTAAAACAAACAATATAGCAACACTTAAAGCCATTAAAGTAAATTTAGATTTTAAATATTGCTCATACTTAATATTCTGACTCATTAGCAACTTATAATAACCACTATCCCAAGCTGGTATAAATTGCCCGAAATTAATTAAAAATATACCCGTTGAAAAAATGCCTATAAACACAAAAAACCATGGTATGTTTTGATAAGTGTCCTGCGGATAAAAAAACAAGCCATATAACAAGCCCATTACCAACATCCATACTGATGATTTGGTGCGCTTGTTTCTCCAAATGAGTTTTAAATCGAGCTGCATAAACGGGGCGATGTCTCCAAAATTTTTTGTCCAATCTAAATTAGAAGTGCTTATTTCGGCAACTTTTTCTTTTAACCCACTATCCAAAAAGAGTTTTTTCCTTAATATTTTGAAATTAAAAAGATACAAACCTATTAAAATAAAAATGGGAACAACAATTAAAACTGGTAGTTCATAAACACGTTCAAAGCCATTCGCTACGATACTTGAAAATGATATAATTTTGAAATAATTAAGCCCAAATAAACCACCTGCCACACTTATAATAGGCAAAAAAGATAATTCAATTTCACTTGAAAAACTTTCAATTATAAAGTTTAAAAAATGAATAATTAATATTGTTAACACAATTGCCAACAGCCAAATTAAAACCGCAGCTGTAGGATACCCTTTTAATATAAGTGTAATTGCAAAAGGTACAAAGGCAAAAAGATGCAAAAAATTAAAAAATGAGGTAAGCGATTTACCCAAAACATAGTTCACAATTTTGCTTCTTTTTATAGGCAAAACCAATAAAGGCTTAACAACCATAACTGGTAATTTTTGAAAGAAAAACCTAAACAGTAAATCGCCTATAATCCAATAAAACAGAACACTATTTACAATGTTTAATGGATCTAAATCTGGAAATGCCTCCGTAAGTGCCGGATATAACACGAGTCCTAATCCTAAAAAAATGGCTATAAAATATAATGCCAAAAAACCCATTAAAATTTTTATAGCAATGCTTTTACCAAAACTCGCCGACCTAAAAAACGATAGCCATTCTAAACTTAGAAAATGCTTAATCATGTAATAATTGATTAATTATATTTTTGAGCAATTTGACTTACTTCCATTCCCCATGATTGACCAAAAGTCATCGCTTTTTGTGTTAATCCTAATTGTTTTTCAGCTAATTTTTTTCCTAAATCGGTATGATAAAAACTTACTAATTCACTAATTTCACTTTGAGTGAATTCCTCCATGTATAAATCGGCAATTTTAGCATATAAACCGTCTAATGTTGCTAATGCTTCCTTAGTGTATGCTTCTTTTTTTTCATCTGGAACACCATAACCTATCTGAGCAATAGCGCCATCAAAAGCAGCACCTGCACCTGTTAGCTTTATAAACTCAATAGTCTGTGATTTAAATTGAGTAGATTCCTCTTGAGCATTAACACTTAAAGCCATCATGAACACGCAAACTAGTAAAATTTTTTTCATTTTTTTATTGATTAATATGTTTTATGTAGTAAAAGTAATAAATAAAATAAACTTATATTAAGGATTATCTATTGAAAACTTTAAAATGATGTTAGTAGAACTGCCTTTATATAAAATTAGTTGTCCATATAGCTCAAATTTATTTATAAAATTAATATGCGTAAGTAAGTTCTCTAGTTTTTTTTTGAACTAATTATGCTGTAAATCTAATGGCTTCATTATTTTTGTTAAAAACTTAGATATGTCATCATTTCACAAACTTTCAATTAGAAATATAAAAAAAGAAGCTAACAAAGCCATTAGCATCACCTTTAACCTCCCTGAAAATCTAAAAGACACCTTTGCTTTTAAAGCAGGGCAATATATTACTTTAAAAGCTACGGTTAATGGCAATGAAGTTAGACGCGATTATTCTATTTGCGCCTCTCCAAAAAGTGGCGAACTTCAAGTTGCAGTAAAAGAAGTTAAAGACGGAACATTTTCAGCTTATGCCAACAACGCATTACAAACAGGTGATACTATTGAAGTAGCTCCTCCAAAAGGGCGTTTTATTTTTGAACCCAACGATTCAAAAACCAAAAACATAGCTGCATTTGCCGCTGGAAGTGGTATTACCCCAATTTTAAGTATTATTAAATGTGCTTTAGAAGAAGAAGTATATAGTAAAGTGATTTTAGTTTACGGCAATAAATCTACTGAAGACACCATGTTTTTAAATGAACTATTAGATCTTCAACATCAATATAAAGACCGATTTTCTATTCAATTTGTATTTAGTCAACAAGATAAAGAGGATTCAATTTTTGGTAGAATAGAAAAGAGCACCGTAAATTATGTGATGCTAAATAAGCACAAACATATTGAGGTTGACGCCTTTTATTTATGCGGACCAGAAGCTATGATTCATGTTGTAAAAGATGTTTTAACCGATAATGGCATTGATTCAGACCGTATTCATTTCGAACTCTTTAAGGCTGCAAAACCAATTGAAATGGAAGAAGCCACAACTCCATCGGGTAAAACTATGGCAACTATTACGGTTGACGACGAAACATCAACAATTGAAATGTCGCAAAAACAAACCATCTTAGAAGCTGCCTTAGATGAAGATCTTGATGCACCGTATTCTTGCCAAGGCGGTATTTGTTGTAGTTGTTTAGCGCGCTTAAAAGAAGGTGAAGTAACGATGCGCCAAAACAATATTTTAACCGAAAAAGAAGTAGCAGCAGGACTAATACTTACTTGTCAGGCACATCCAACGACGGCTACCATTGTAGTAGATTATGATGATGTTTAAAACGAGTTAACTAGACAATTAGTTGGATAAACGCTTTGCTTTTAGATTACAGCTTTAATTTTTTCTATAACCGTTTCTGGTGAAATACTTCGAGAAGCTTCTTTGTAGTTCTCGGGATATTTATTGCCGTAAACTGAAGTCGGGATTTTAGGAAATTGATTTCTATCTGAAAGCAAGGCGTAATCATCGGGCTGATTAAAAGGTGCAAACCCTGCAAACGGATGCGTTACACCCCAAATGCTAACTACTTTTATACCTAACATGGCTGCTAAGTGTGCATTCCCAGAATCCATAGAAAGCATCACATCTAAATTAGAAATAAGAGCCAACTCATCTTCCAGAGACAATTTTCCTGCTATATTTATTACATTTTCCGAAGTGCTAGCGAAACCATCTAGAAGTTCTATTTCCTTTTTTCCACCACCAAACAACAGCACTTTATAGTCTTTTGAAAGGTCCTCAATAACCACTTTCATTAAATCTAAAGGATACATTTTACTTTCGTGTGCAGCAAATGGAGCAATGCCGATAAGTTTTTTTAAATTATTTCCTAAAAGTAATTTTAGATTATCATTTAAAGCTGCTTTTTGGGGAAATGTAGGATTTAATAAATTCAGCTTAAAACCCAATGTTTCAAAAACATCGGCATATCTTTGATGGGTTGTTTTAAGTTGCTGAAAATTTTGACCAGTGACTAAGGCTAGCTTTTCGGCACGTCCTTTATTAATTTGAACTACCCTTTTTCCAAATAAAAAACGCTTTAAAATATTAGTTCTAAGCACATTGTGTAAATCTGCAACCGCATCAATTCCTAGGTTTTTTATTTCTTTTGAAAGTTTAAAAAGTCCATAAACACCTTTATGCTTTCCCTTAACATCGGCAGCAAACACCGAAACATTCGGTAATTCTTTGAATAAAGGTTCAAAAAAAGCTCTGGTTAAAACGGTAATTTTAACCTCGGGATATTGTTGTGTAAAAGCCCTTAAAACAGGTACCGTCATAGCAACATCCCCCATGGCTGAAAGACGAATAACAAGTATGTGCTTTAAGGGCTTAGACATAATATAAGGAAAATCCTGTTTGTGCAGGAATTATTTCTGCCCTCTAAGCACAGGGTTTAATTCATCATCATTATACATTTTCATCTGCTTGTACACTTTCATGTATTTATCACCTTTTTCAATATCACTTAGCAGTGTATCAATAGCTGTAGATAAATCCACACGTTGTTCCAACAGAACATCTAGTTTTTTCTTGCAAGCTTCGCGGTGTGCATCTGTAGCATCAATACGAGTTGCTTCTTCGTTCATATGATACACTTTTAAAGCTAAAATGGACAATCTATCAATTCCCCAAGCAGGACTTTCAGTATTAATTGTAGCATTTTCCTTTGGTGTAACGTGCTTATATTTTTCTAAGAAATAACTATCAACATACTCCACCATATCTGTTCTATCCTGATTAGATGCATCAATTTGGCGCTTTAATGTTAAAGCAGCTACAGGATCAATTTGTGGATCGCGAATTATATCTTCATAATGCCATTGCACGGTATCAATCCAACATTTTCTGTATAATAAATGTTCTATTAAATCACTTTCTGAATATGGGTTTTCAAACGGCTGATCTACCGTATTTATAACGTGATATTTTGCTATAACGTCTTGAAATATTTTGTTGGCTTTACTTGTAAACATGGTATCTTATTTTTAAGAAGTACAAAACTACAAAATTTAAACATAATTAATATGTTTTCTAATAGTGTATGGTTGCCGTTTCCGAATTTATAAATGGTGAGCGTACGGTAAATGTGAATTGAAATAATTAACTTTATAATTCAAAAAAACGAAAGCCAATATTTATGCATATTCATAACCTATCAGAACAAAATTCAATTTTAAACACATTTATTGCTGAAATTAGAAATGTATCCATCCAAAACGACCGTATGCGTTTTAGAAGAAACATAGAACGAATTGGAGAAATTTTAGGCTATGAAATTAGTAAAGTTTTTAATTACAAATCCGAATCCGTTGAAACACCATTAGGTAATACATCTATAAATTTAATAGAAAACGACATTGTTTTATGCTCTATTTTAAGAGCTGGAGTGCCACTGCATAATGGCTTGTTAAATTATTTTGATGCTGCCGATAATGCTTTTATATCTGCTTACCGCCATCATAAAGCTAATCCAGAAGAATTTGATATTATTGTAGAATACTTGGCTTGCCCAAAATTAGATAACAAAACACTTATTTTGGCAGACCCCATGTTAGCCACAGGCCAATCTATGGTAGCAACTTTTGAAGCTTTAAAACCCTATGGAACCCCAAAAGAAATACATTTAGTAAGTGTAATTGGCGCTCAAGAAGGTGTTCGTTTTGTCGAAAAACATTTTAATGAAAATGTACACTTATGGATTGCTACAGTAGATGAAAAACTAAACAATAAAGGTTATATCGTTCCAGGATTAGGAGATGCTGGCGACTTAGCTTTTGGTGAAAAACTACAACATTAATAGCAAAAACGGCATAACTAATAATATTAGAAAAAATATTTCCTTAAACCATTTATCCTGAATAGTTTGAATATAGTTTGTAATTATGATAGCTAAAGGTGCGAAGAAAAACAAAAATTCGCTTCCATTTTTATCTGGAGCAAACAGCACCACAACAAATGACACTAAGGCTGCTACAATAACAATTTTAAAAGAAGCCCTTAAGTCCCTTTTTTGCTTTTTTATATTTTGTAAATAAAATAAGGAAGACCAAATCCCAAAAGAAATTAACATAGTAATAGCCACGATGTAAGTTGTTGAATTATAACGGCTAAAATCGTAGCTAATTCTTCTTGATGCATTAAAAATTTCAAAGTAATCATCATGCAAAATTACTGACGTAGCCACTGCAATACTGAAAATAGTGGCGGAGCCAACAAATGGAATAACCCAATGCCTTACATTGTTATCTGCATAAAAAAACAAGCTCATAATAATTACTATAAAAAAGAGTATAGCCCAAAAATAAAACAGGGAAGCAACCCCAACCCATAAAGCAGCATCAAACAATTTGCTTTTTATACTCTTTTGTGATCGTAGGCTTATAATTCGCCTAATACCCAATAACACAAAAAAGTTGGATATCAGAATATTGGTATGACTAGTTGTTTGTTCTAACAATAACAGAAACAAACTAAAAAGAAGGATTTCAAAGTTATTACTCTTTGCTAAATTATTTTTGGAAACAATAAAACTGAATAGTAAAATAGTTAATGCACATAGTAAAAAAGCGAATAACTGGTTAAGAACAAAAACCGTAGAAAACGTTTCGGATACTAAATTTGTTCTAGCAGTTAAAAAAGCTAAAACAGTAATAATAAAAACTGAAACAAAATTTATTACTTTAGAATTATTAAAAATACTTGTAATCATTAACTGTTTTTGTATTTTTGCTTTGTAAATATACTAACTAAAACTGGTTAGATACCAATAATTATAACGACATGAAAGATTTCTTTTACGCAATACAAGATTTATTTGTAAACGTTTTATTTGCTCCTATGGACTACTTAAGTGCCTTAGAACTAGAAAACTGGTTTGCCGCTAGCGCCATTTCTTGGATTTTTGTTATCATCGGATTTGCCGCTATGGTTTATTGGATGAAACAACTTAAAACATTTAACGACAATAACGAAGAAGACAAAAGCATTTCTTCGCACTCGTTTCTATAAATCGAATCCAATATCTTTACGATAATACATCTTATCAAAATGTAGTTTTTCTATACTTTGGTAAGATTTTTTTATGGCTTCTTGGTAGGTATTTCCATAGGATGTAATTGCCATAACACGTCCGCCCGAGGTTATAACTTTACCTTCTTTTAATTGCGCACCTGCATGAAATGGTATAGAATCTTTGATGGTTTCTATACCTGTAATCTCTTTTCCTTTTTCGTAATCTTCAGGGTAACCACCAGACACTAACATAATGGTTGTTGCAGCACGTTCGTCAATATCGATAGTAATTCCATCTAAGGTTCCATTTGCCATGGCTAGTAGAATTTCAACAAAATCGTTTTTCAATCTTGGTAAAACTACTTCCGTTTCTGGATCACCCATACGCACATTATATTCAATAACTTTTGGGTCGTTTCCAACTTTTATAAGTCCGATAAACACAAAACCTACATAAGGCAACTTATCTTTTTTGAAACCATTTATAGTTGGTTTTACAATGCGTTCTTCAATTTTACTTAGAAATTCATCGGTTGCAAATGGTACTGGAGACACCGCTCCCATACCGCCGGTATTTAAACCTGTATCGCCTTCACCAATACGTTTATAATCTTTGGCTGTTGGCAAAATTTTGTAATTTTCACCATCAGTAAGCACAAAACAGCTTAATTCAATACCATCTAAGAACTCTTCAATTACTACTTTTGAACTAGCATTACCGAATTTAGAATCTACTAACATGCTTTTTAATTCAGCTTTAGCTTCCTCTAAGTCATTTAAAATAACAACACCTTTTCCTGCTGCTAATCCATCTGCTTTCAAAACATACGGTGGGTTTAAGGTTTCTAAAAATGAAAACCCTCTTTCAACAGTATCTTTTGTAAAACTTTCATAAGCTGCCGTTGGAATGTTATGGCGGTACAAAAATTCTTTTGCAAATTCTTTACTACCTTCTAAGGTTGCCGCTTCTTTTTGTGGACCAATTACTTTAACATGCTTAATGGCATCATCATTTAAAAAATAATCGTGTACACCTTGCACTAGTGGGTCTTCAGGACCAACCACAACCATATCAATAGTTTCATTTAAAACCAATGTTTTAATCGCTTCAAAATCGGTAACACCAATATTAACATTTGTTGCTATAGCTGCAGTTCCTGAGTTTCCTGGAGCAACAAACAACTTATTACACAATGGGCTTTGAGCAATTTTCCAGGCAAAAGTATGTTCTCTTCCGCCAGAACCTAGAATTAAAATATTCATCAGATAGTTTTTAAATGAAGCGCAAAAATAAAATTAATGCAGCTAAATTCACGACTATTTTTTATTTACTTTACCAAAAATTATACTTTAACTTGAATTTGTTCAATCTTTCATTAAAATTTAATGGCTTTCCTATTGAAAAGGCCAAAAATCTTTTGGATGCTATTCAGAAGAAAAATGAAACTGAGCGCATAACTCATATCGAAACTAAAAAACAAGACATTGTTTCATTTCATTTAGAACATAATTCATTTTACAAAGCCTTTGCAAAGGATGCTAATCCAAATGATTGGAAAAGCATTCCAGTAATGAGCAAACGCAAATTACAACAACCTTTAAGCGAACGGCTTTCAGATGGTTTTACTACAAAAAATGTTTATATAAATAAAACCTCTGGTTCGTCTGGCGACCCGTTTATTTTTGCGAAAGACAAATTTTGTCATGCCTTAACATGGGCGGGCTTTATAGACCGATATGCTTGGTTTACAATAGATTTCAACAGTTCCAAACAAGCCCGTTTTTATGGTATTCCATTAAACAAAATAGGCTATTACAAAGAACGATTTAAAGACTTTTTAAGTAAACGTTATCGGTTTTCGGTATTTGATTTAAGCGATTCACAATTAGAAAAAAACCTCAACACTTTTAAAAACACCAAGTTCGATTACATTAATGGTTACACGAGTTCCATTGTACAATTTGCGAAATTTTTACATCGAAAAAACATCATTTTAAAAACGGTTTGTCCAACTTTAAAAGCATGTATTGTTACTTCTGAAATGCTTTTTAAAGAAGATAAAACACTGTTAGAAACACAATTTGGCATTCCTATAATTAATGAATATGGTGCGGCCGAATTGGGTTTGATCGCCTTTCAAAACACTAAAAATGAATGGATTGTAAATACCCAGGATTTATATATTGAAATTTTAGATGAAAACAATCGAGTTTTACCTTACGGTGAAGAAGGCCGAGTTGTAATAACCTCGCTTTACAACAAAGCACATCCGTTTATTCGATACGATTTGGGCGATATTGGAAAACTATCAAAAGAAAGCACTCCCAATAAACCTATTCTAGAGAGCTTGATTGGGAGAACCAATGATATTGTAAATTTACCAAGCGGGAAAAAAGCAGCCGGTTTAACATTTTATTACGTTACAAAAACTGTTATTGAAAACGACGGAAACGTGAAAGAATTTATTATTGAACAGTTGACATTGGATACATTTAAAATAAGTTACACAAGTGCTTATGAACTGCCAGAAGACAAATTAATTGCGATTAAAATTGCTATTTCTAAATATTTAGAACCTAATTTAAAAGTTAATTTTGAAAGAAAAGTAACTTTAGTGCGTTCCAACCGGGGAAAATTAAAACAGTTTAAATCGTTTTTGTAGAAATTACAAGTTTCGATTTTACAAAAAAGTGTTCCTTTAAAAAGATTAGCATATAGTAAACAGATTTTAAGACTGAAAAACCCAATCCTTTTCGATACACCAAATAATTATATTTTAAAAGATTGATTTTGTTGGCGGACATAGAATCTTTCCGAACGCGATAATAGGCCAACGATTCTGGTATACTTTTAGCAGGTTTCCCGGACTTTTTAATCGCAGATAGCCACAGCAGCCAATCTTGACGTTTGCGCAAATTAGGTGCTTTAATTTTACCTAAAACTTCTGCGTTATATACTCCCGTTAAATTACCAATGTAATTGCTTTTTAAATATTTGGTAAATGTTAATTCAGGTAGTGCTTTTATTAATTTGTTAAGCGGTTTACCTCCTTCATCAATTTGTTCATAACTGCAGAAGCATACATCACAATTTTCGGCTTGCATAAATGCCAATTGCTTGGCTAGCTTTTCTGGTTTCCATAAATCATCCCCATCTAAAAAAGCTATATAATTACCTTGAGATGCCTCAATCCCTTTATTTCTGGATATTGCAGCACCTGAATTGGTTTCGTTTTTAATAAGTTTTATGTTTGGGTGCTTTGCAATAATTTGCTCTACTATATCAATTGTATTATCCGTTGAACAATCATCAATTAAAAGTAATTCCCAGTTTTTATAAGTTTGATTTATAACGCTGTTTATAGTTTCCGAGATAAATGCTTCAGAATTGAACATGGGCGTTATTATGGAAACAAGTGGTTTCAAAAATGTATAAAAATAGTTATATCACAAAAAATTAGCCTTTCGTAATAGTTATTTCCAAAGAATAATTATGCCGGATATTATATAATCGCCTAAAAAATTAAAATAGATTTTAAATTAACGCAGAAAAATTTTAATTAATAACCTAGAATCATTGAAACTAAGATTAAAATAAATCCTCCGCATTAATTTAATCAAATACTTATTTATTTATAAAACCTGTGAAATCTTTATGCTCGCTTTTATAAAGTTCTTCTTCCGTTAAACTTTTAAAATAATCATAAGTTATTTTCATTCCTTCTGCACGATCCACCTTAGGTTCCCAACCTAATAGTTTCTTGGCCAAAGTTATGTCTGGTTGACGTTGCATAGGGTCGTTTACTGGCAAATCTTTGTAAATTACTTTCTGAGTTGTTCCAGTTAACTTGATAATTTCTTCTGCGAAATCTTTTATTGAAATTTCATGTGGATTACCAATATTTACTGGTTCTGCATAATCGCTTAATAATAATCTGTAAATTCCATCAACTTGGTCATCTACATAACAAAACGAACGTGTTTGAGAGCCATCTCCGAAAATAGTTAAATCTTCACCTCTTAAGGCTTGCCCCATAAAGGCAGGAATTACACGGCCATCATTAAGTCGCATTCTTGGACCGTAAGTATTAAAAATACGCACTATACGTGTTTCTAAGCCGTGAAATCTATGGTATGCCATAGTCATAGACTCTTGAAAACGTTTAGCTTCGTCATAAACACCTCTTGGTCCTATAGTATTTACATTTCCATAATAATCTTCGGTCTGAGGATGCACTAATGGATCCCCATACACTTCCGAAGTTGATGCAATTAGCATTCTTGCATTTTTAGCTTTTGCCAAGCCTAACAAGTTATGCGTACCTAAAGAACCAACTTTCAATGTTTGAATAGGAATTTTCAAATAATCAATAGGACTTGCTGGCGAAGCAAAATGAAGAATATAGTCCAACTCTCCATCAATTTTTACATATTCCGAAACATCGTGTTCAATAAATTCAAAATTTTTATTGTTTGATAAGTGAGCTATATTCTTTTTATCTCCAGTTATAAAATTATCCATACCAATAACCCTATACCCTTCTTTGATGAAGCGGTCACATAAATGAGAACCTAAGAACCCTGCTGCCCCTGTAATTAATACTTTTTTCATATCACATTAAAATAATTAATAGGCTTTTTCTTCTCCTTGAAACATGTTTGTAATGGTTCTAATTATTATATTAAAATCCAAAAGTAAAGACCAATTCTCAATATAAAATATATCAAATTTGACTCTATTTATTATATCGACATCCGTTTCAACCTCGCCTCTATATCCACTAACTTGGGCAAGACCAGTAATTCCCGGCTTCACATGGTGTCTAACCATATATTTATCAGCTTTCTGCATATAAACTTCCGAAAGAGAGGTCATATGGGGTCTTGGCCCAACAACCGACATATGTCCCAAAAATACATTATAAAATTGAGGCATTTCATCTAAACTTGTTTTACGGATAAATGCTCCTAATTTAGTCACCCTTGTATCATTTTTCTTAACATGTAAATCGTTAGTTGTTTTGCTCACCGACATTGATCTGAATTTAAGACAGTCAAACTCCTCACCATCTAAACCATGTCTTCTTTGTTTGAAAAATATTGGGCCTTTAGATTCAAGTCTAATTAAAATTGCCAATAATGGCGCTAACCATGATAATATTAGTATTATTACTATAGAAGAAAAAATAAGGTCGATAGTTCTCTTTAAAAAAGCGTTGAAAGGTTCGTTTAAAGTAATTTCCCTTAATGATAAAATAGGTATACAGTCATAATATTCATATTTCAACTTTTTAGAAAAAATATCTTTATTATCTGGTATAAATTTTAATGTTCTTAAATTGTTATCTGCAAAATCAATTAGTTTATTAATTTGTTTATTGGATAATTCGGAAACTGAAAAATAAATTTCATCAATATTATTTTCTAAAACGTATGCAAAACATTTTTCCAATGAAAAATTAACATCATTTACAAAGAACTCTTTCCTAAATCGATAGCCAAACTCAGATTTTTTTTTAAAAATTTCTATAAGTTGCTTAGTTCTTGCATTACCCCCAATTACAATAACATCCCTTCCATTTCCTCTTAAAACTGAGCGGAACTTTCTTAATAGATAAAATGTTATTAGTTTAAATGAAAAAATTAAAGCAGATGCAAATAAAATATAATTCGCCAAGGCTAATCTTCCTAGGTCTGGCTGTTTAAAAAACCCCATATAGGCATATAAAATGATAGCAAAAATTATCATTTGCCTAATTAACAGTGGAATAACTTGAATTATTTTTGTATGCCTATAAACTTCGTAGAAATTATTCTTTACAGAAATAATTAACCAAGCAACTGTTATATAAACTATAAAAGGATAATGACTTTCTAAATTGATGGGGAAAAGATAAGTTGTCCCGTTGATTATTATTAAATCAACAAACCCTATTAATGGTTTGATAAATTTTGAATACCTTCCTTGTTTGTAGCCCAATTCTTTTATTTCGTTTAAGTTGATTCTTTAAAAAAAGTTATTCTAACCTGTTTCTTTATAAGTGTTGAAGTTAATTGAGTAATCTAAAATTAAATAACCACTCTGTTGTTTTTATTTCAAAACAAAAATAGCAAACAAGAGTAATATTGCAGTCAATTATTTAGATAAAAATTCGGAACTAACTTTTCTACATATGTAACATAAGGTCTTTCTTGATAAAAACCAAAACTAAAAGGTTGGTTCAACTTTAATGTTACGGTAATTTCTATTCAATAAGACATTTTTTATGATAAAATTCATTTTTATAAATTAACCAAAATAAAAATTAAACTTTCAGATTAAAAAAATTATTTCAGAAAAACACAAATCTCGAACGAAGTGCTGTTAGGAATATATCTATCTTTGTTATTAATTTCTTTATTTAAATGAAATGACTCATATTCTTCATATAACTGAAACATTTGCAACCGGTGTTTATGTATATTTAAAAGACTTAACTAATTATTTTGACAATCATAGTTCCTTCAAATCAACAATTATATACAGCAGTAATAGAGTAGAAACTGAAAAAAGTCGATTTCACAAAGATTTTTCAAAAAATGTTGCCCTTATTGAAGTCAATATGGTTAGGGAGATTTCTCCAATTTTAGATTTTAAATCTGTAAGGAAAATCATTAGTGTAATTGGTGAGGTTAAACCAGATATTATTCATTGCCATTCTTCTAAAGCTGGAATCATCGGTAAATTTGCCGCGATATTATATCCCAACATTAAGGTATTTTACACACCACATGGTTATTCTTTTTTAAGAGAAGACCTTAGTCCCTTTAAAAAAAAGTTATATTATTCTATCGAAAAGTTATCGTCTATTTTTTTACCAGGAACGACCATAGCGTGCGGTGACACCGAATATGAATATGCAAAAAAATTAGGAAAGTCCCATTTAGTAAGAAATGGAGTTAATATTTCAGAGCTCAGAAATTTTGCTTTAAAAAACGAAAAAACTGTTTTTACTGTAGGTACGGTTGGACGTATTTCATTTCAGAAGAACCCTGAACTATTTAATAAAATAGCAGAATTATTTCCGAAAATAAAATTTGTCTGGGTAGGTAACGGGGTTTTACACACAAAACTTCTTTCAGAAAATATTGAGGTTACAGGATGGAAAACTCGAGAGGATGTTATAGAAACAGTAAATTCTTTTGATGTTTACATCCAAACATCTTTTTGGGAAGGATTGCCAATAACTATTTTAGAAGCAATGGCTCTTGAAAAACCAATAATTGCCACCAATGTTATAGGAAACAAGGATGCCGTTAAGCATGGAGAAAATGGCTATTTATGTGACTCCCTAAACGCTTTTCAAAACTATATAAATAAATTAATTAAAGATGATGCCTTGAGAAATTCCTTGGGCTTAAATTCACTAAAAAGGGCTACCCTACTTTTTGACAAGGATAAAAATTTTGAATTTATAAAATTAATTTATCAAGGCAAATAAAATAGGATTTTAAATTGATAAACAGAACTCTAACAGTCTTGTTTAATTGGAACATTAAAAGAAAAAATTAAGTAAAAAAGGAAAAACAAAGACAAGCCGGAAATTCTAACTAATATTGATTCAGTCATCATAATAACTAAAAAGAAAATCATATAGTAAAGTGCCAAAATGATGTTTCTATTTGCTTTTAAAAAAGAAATTAACATCCATGCAAAAAACAAAAAAGAAGGAATCCCCATTCCTAACATATAGTGCAAATATTGATTATGCGTATTAATTGGAGAAAAATGAATAAATCCGTCTGCAATTATTTTATTACTAACTAATTCTTTTACATTTTTAATTCCTATTCCAAATAAATAATTTTTTTCAATTTCTTTTACAGAATAACTTATTATTAAATAACGTTGATTCATGTTTTCCCATGAATTATGCACCATATCAAATTTATTATCTGTTCGAATAGACTCATAAATTCGTACAATTGAATCTACGCCCATTCTAACTCTTGGAATAGCCTTAA
The DNA here is from genome assembly GCF_041583155.1 of Mariniflexile sp. GTDB lineage: Bacteria > Bacteroidota > Bacteroidia > Flavobacteriales > Flavobacteriaceae > Mariniflexile. The sequence continues at coordinate 4,354 of NZ_JBFHGK010000013.1, read as the reverse complement.
AACTTATTGCTAATATTCCAAAAAGAATCACACTTAGGATAATAATTTTTATAAAGGGCTTTAACTGAATTTTTATATAAAAACTTAATAAAATAAGCAATAAAACGGCTATTAAAGCAATTCTTGCGCCAATGTAAATTAACATAAATAGTAAAATGGCAAAGATTAGGTAATCTAATTTCTGTCTAATATAAGTTTTATTTCTAATTTTTAATGCCAACAAAAAGCAAAGACCTAAACCAATATACATTCCCAAATAAACATGCGTGATATCTAAATAAATTGGAAAATACGTATTTGTTGAAGTGGTAATAGTATTATTTAAAGCATTGATAATAAACAAATAAAAAACACAGATCAAAACTGAAGTTAGATATACATTTATGACTTTAGAAATTGAAATCACAAAATATTGTTGCTTCATTACTATAAACAACAAAGGGTAAATTAGTAAATATAAAAAAGTATCTAATTCTTTAACTTGCGACGCAGTAATCAAAAAATTAATAACTATTAATGCAAATAATACTAAAACATATATTTCAAAGGATAAATTTTTATTGTTTATTTTTTCTCTATTATGAAAAAAGAAATATATATGTAAAACCAAATTTATTATAAGCAAAGCTGTATGAACACTTCTAAAAAAAAGTAAGGAAAAAATCAGCAAATGAAAATAATTCTTTTTAATATAGTCACTAGTAACATGTCTCCTCTTTAATCGAATTAACTGAATTATAGTTAACCCAATAATAACTGGCATTAAATATTTGTAGGATTTAGGAAAGCAAAATGAAACAGACAAATAAAGAAAAAAAGAACAAGCGTCTAAATAATATTTTTCCTTAATATCTAAAAAAAAATTTCTAATGGCGTCTTTCATATAACTTCGTTAATTCTTGAACATAAATATCTATTTGAAATTTTTTTGAAAATGTTTGGTAACCTTCGTTGGCAAGTTGCTGTCTAAAATTGCTATCTTTAATTAGGGTCGAAATTTTATCAGATAATTCTAAATAATTGGTAGGCTCAAAAAGAATACCATTTACGTTATTATTAATTAATTCAGAAGGGCCTTCTAAATTACTTGCTATTACCGCCACATTAGCCCTAAAAGCCTCTAATACTACTATTCCAAAACCTTCCCAAATTGAAGGCAGTATAAATACATCAGCAACATTATAATAGTTCTCTACAAGAGATTGTTCTCCTTCAAACCTCACTAAATTATTAATTCCTAATTGGACTGCCATTTTCTCTAAAGAAGTTCTTAGAACTCCGTCTCCAACGATCAACAATTCGAAAGAATTGCCATAACCATTATCTTTTAAAACTTTAATTGATTTCAATAATGTATCAACTGATTTCTGTTTAGTTAGCCTACCAACAAAAAGTAAATTTACTTTTTGTTTATCAACTATCACAGGTTTTGACATCCTTAGCTCATTTTGTCTTTGTGCACTTAAAGTAGCAGGAATTGCATTATACAATAAATGTGATTGATTCTGGGGTAGTTTTAAAGTATTAATAACATGTTGCTCTACCGATTTGGAAATGGAAACAACTTGTATATTCTTAGCAGCATTAAAAAATAAGAATTTATAAATTTTAAAAAATACTGAATCTAATAAATTTCGTTGAAAATAAATATTGTGCATTGTGCAAAACACCCTTGACTTCAAATTTCTTGAACTCCAAATACCAATTAAATCTGCATGACCAAGATGTGTGTGAATAATATCTGGATTAACACTTTTAAAATATGACCTCATTTTTTTTGCTAGGAATAGAGATAATTCCAAATTTTTAACCTTAACCCTTTTGTCTAACAAAGGTATTAAATCATCTATTTTTTTTAAATAGATTAAATGAACTTCATTGGTTTTAATTTGAATGTTAATTATATCCAATAATAGTTTTTCGGCACCACCAATTCCAAAAGCTGTAATTACATGTATAATTTTCATTTAATATTCAATTTAAATTCACTATAAATAAGTTGAATAACCACAAATAAGACCCAAATAGGAGCCTGATAAAAGTCTGCGATTATAAAAAGATGTAAAAAGGAGGTGATTACGCTAAAAAGTAAAAAACCACGTATAGGTTCTTGGATTCTCATAATTTTGGCAATCAAAACAATTTGAAATAAAACAAACGAGAATAAGGCAAAAATTCCTATGTCAGATAAAATTGTTAAATACACACTTAAATATCCTTCACTATCCTGATGCACACCGTAACCAGGTCCGTTTCCGAAAAATGGGTGGTCTATAAAATTAGATATTGCTCTTGTCCATTGGGATAATCTTTGTCCGCTAGAAGTTAAATTAGTAGTATCTTCATTAAATGTTATTTTTTTAATAATTCCATCTATTTCCCCAATATTATAATCTGCATTATTCAAAAATGATATAATTAATAATACGGTGCAAAGAACAAATACTGTTCCTATCCAAAATAAATTCTTTCTACTTATTGAGAAATTTTCTATTCTGTTCATAAAATAAATAAATAAAAACGAGAATATAGCTAAGACAATTCCGGCACTAGAAAGCAACGATATATGCGAACATACAAACAAAACGATAACCCATTTAAATTTTGAAAAATGGTGCTTGCAATATAAATAATACAGAGATATACCAAAATAAATATTATAAAAATTGGCCATATGCCCAGGTTCTTCCGCTACTCCCGCCACTGTAAAAATATTTGTCCTGATAAAATAATTCATATTACTAATCTTTCCATCTATTACTGGAGAAAATAAACGCCTAAGACTAAAATCAAAAAAATTTATACCAATAAAATCTATTATAATGATAAAAGAGCATAAAAGAAAGGATCTGTAAATAACTGCCGCAATTTGTATCGATTTGATATTTAGCACCTCAATTACATACTTTGAAACAAAAAAATAAAAAACAATTGCATTAGAATATGCTAATGAATGATTAAAACTTCTTTGCTCCTTAAAACCTAATAAAAAACTTAGCCATACAAAAATTAATAAACCAATGAGAAGAAGATCTTCAGTTAATATCCATTTAGATTTTAATCTACCACGTATAAAAATAGCCAAAACCAAAAAAACAAATAATAATTGGTTAATAACAACGGGAAGCCTTAACCATGCAGATATGGCAAAGAAACTCGTGAATGGAGCGAAAAAAATAAATAAATAAAATAGTCTTCTTAACATTAAAATCCTTGTAAAATTGGTTTTAATTTATCTCTTGTAATTACCAAAAAATTAAATAATATCCTTTTTAAATAGTAAATATGTGCTAATTTTACTTTATTGTTTTTTCTAATTCTAAAATCTTCCTTGGCTGTTATAAAAAGGTTTTTAGTTAAGTGTGTAGCACCTGTGTTTCTCATATTCACAAGAACCTCATCCGTAAATAAAAATTGTACTCCTTTACGGTAAGCCCTGAAAACAAAATCATAATCTGCTGATAACTTATAATCTGTATTAAATAAACCAATTTTTTGGTAAACACTCTTATCAACAAAAGTAGCTGGATGATTAATAGGCATAGTCCCACAAATATATTTTGCAATATCTTTTTTGTTTTGAACCGTTTTATAAACCTCATTTTTATTGTTAATTTTATTTTTTTTTCCAGATATTATAGAAAAAAGGTTGGTTCTTTTTACTTTCAATATCTGTGAAAGAGCATCCAATTCAAACCAATCATCACTATTAATGATGCCAATTAAATCGCCATTTGCCATCGAAATCCCCTTGTTCATAGCATCATAAATACCTTTATCAGGTTCACTTATCCATTTATAAACTATGTTTTTTTGCTTGAATTTTGGTTCATAAAGCTTAATAATTTCTGGTGTTTTATCTGAGGATTTACCATCTATAATTATATATTCTATGTTTGAATATGATTGGTTTAAAACGGATTCAATAGTATCTACTATTGTTTTTTCGGAATTAAAGCAAACTGTTATTATAGAAAATTTCATTGTATCTGTTTTTATATAATTATATTACTTATTAGCTTTTTATATTTTAAGGCTATGTAGAACCTACATAAAAAATTAATAGGGTATCTTTAAATAATAGGGTATGCTAAGGAATGTACTTTTCTAATAAGTTTTCTTTAATTATAGCTTAACTCCAAATTTATAGCAAAAGGACCTCACTAAGTGTTTACAGAAATAGAATAATGGATGTTCTGTTCTAACAGAAAGCGCCGTAGACCTAAAAATGTTTTTTTGAGGATTATCCAACATTTCTTTACTATATATATGCCTATCATCAAATAAATATCGGTATGGGAAACTTCCATAATCGCTCATATCACCCTCAATCAACACGTTTTTGTGTTTTTTA
>NZ_JBFHGK010000012.1:0-96369 GCF_041583155.1 Mariniflexile sp. | reverse complement strand
TTCCGCGCAATGGAAAATCTTGAATGGTTACTTCTTTATGAAAGCCATGGGCAATAAGTATTCTTGAGGCTTCTTCTTTAGGAGCTATATTTCGCTCTTCAAAATAGAGATGCATGACCTCGCCGCTTTTTGTGTTCTTAACTAAGTCAAAATGGTTAATCAAAAATTCTGGAAGAATAAGTTTTAATAAGTCTAGATAATTGTCCAAGGTGCTCTTTTTTTACAAAAATCGTAATCTTATTTTAATTCACACACAACTTTTAGGATTGATCCAAAATTAGCGTATCAATATAAAGTTGATGCCTTAAGCCTTTTACTATTACGTATGATATTTTCATTACCATTCTATTTAGTGGTTGCACTATTATATTATAAAAAACCAAATTTAGACCAGGTAGTTAAAACTGATTATTATTGGTTGCTGTTTTTTGGTGTTATGGGGTATTATTTGGCAAGTTATTTCGACTTTGTTGGTTTGGAATTTATAAAGGCCAGTTTGGAGCGTATCATCTTATTTTTGTATCCCACTATTATTATACTTTTTAACAGATGGTTTCTTAAAAAGCCTATTAATATAACTCAGGCCTTTGCTATTTTTTTAACCTATGTGGGTATTGTAATAACGTTTTGGGGTGAGGTGGTGATCTCTGGTAGTGATACTTATATTGGTGGTTTTTTTATTTTATTGTGCGCTCTTACCTACGCTACTTATATCGTGGGTAGTGGTTGGTTAATACCAAAATTTGGAGTTATTAAATTCACAGCTTATGTTATGATCGTTTCCTGTTTTTGTGTGTTCATTCATTTTGGCATTTTTTCAAAAGTTGATATTTTTGGGTTTCAATGGGAAGTGTATTTTTTAGGTTTTTTAATCGCTATTTTTGCAACTGTAATTCCTTCTTTTTTAGTGTCAGAGTCCATTAATCGTATTAATTCTTCAAATTTTGCAGTTATTGCGGGTTTCGGGCCAATATCAACCATTATTTTAGCTGGTATTTTTTTAAATGAAGTCCTCACTTTATTGCAGTTGTTTGGTGCTTTAATAGTTATTTTTGGTATCTTGCTAGTGTCTTTAAAAAAGAGCAATTAGTATTAAATCTTTAAAAAAATAGCGATTGTTTTTGGGACTAAAAATTAAGACTTCTATTTATTAAATAATATTGTTAATTACTTTGTGTAATCACAGTTTCTTTTTTTCTAGGGTTGTATTATATTAGCGTCCAATCACGAAATCTTACTCAAATCTATGGCAGAATTAACCAATTATACCGAAGATAATATACGTTCATTAGACTGGAAAGAGCATATCCGTATGCGTCCAGGGATGTATATTGGGAAATTAGGTGATGGGTCTTCTGCAGATGATGGTATTTACATTCTCCTTAAAGAGGTTCTGGACAACTCCATTGATGAGTATGTTATGGGAGCTGGTAAAACCATAGAAATTTCCATACAAGGGAATAAGGTTATTGTTCGCGATTATGGTCGTGGTATTCCCTTAGGAAAGGTGGTGGATGTGGTTTCTAAAATGAATACCGGTGGTAAGTACGACTCCAAAGCATTCAAAAAATCGGTAGGTTTAAATGGGGTTGGTACAAAAGCAGTTAATGCCTTGTCATCTTTTTTTAGAGTAGAATCTAATCGTGATAATAAATCAGCTTCTGCGGAATTTGAAAAGGGTAATTTAATAAACCAAGAATTATTAGATGATACTACGCGCCGAAAAGGAACCAAAGTTTCTTTCGTTCCCGATGATACGATTTTTAAAAATTATAAGTTCCGAAATGAGTACATAGTTAAAATGCTTAAAAACTATGTGTACTTAAACCCAGGTTTAACGATTGTTTTTAATGGAGAGAAGTATTTTAGCGAGAATGGACTAAAGGATTTATTATCTGAAAACATCAATGAAAGTGATCGGGCCTATCCAATTATCCATCTACGAGGTGATGATATTGAAGTAGCGATTACACATAGTAAAACCCAGTATAGTGAAGAATATCATTCCTTTGTAAACGGACAAAATACAACGCAAGGAGGTACCCATCTTAATGCTTTTAGAGAAGCTTTCGTTAAAACAATTCGTGAATTTTACGGGAAAAATTATGATGCTTCCGATGTAAGAAAATCAGTAGTTTGTGCCGTGGCCATTAAAGTTATGGAACCCGTTTTTGAGAGTCAAACAAAAACAAAATTAGGTTCTACGGATATGGGTGGAGAATTACCAACCGTAAGGACTTATATAAACGACTTTCTTAAAACGTATTTAGATAACTTTTTACATAAAAACCCTGAAACGGCCGATAAAATTCAGCGTAAAATTTTGCAGGCCGAACGCGAACGTAAAGAACTGTCTGGTATTAGAAAATTAGCAAAAGACCGTGCAAAATCTGCCAGTCTTCACAATAAAAAACTACGTGATTGCCGTGTGCATTTTGGTGATACTAAAAACGATAGAAGTTTAGAGTCTACTTTGTTTATCACAGAGGGAGACTCCGCTTCTGGAAGTATTACCAAATCTCGCGACGTAAATACACAAGCTGTTTTTAGTTTAAAAGGAAAACCTTTAAACTGTTATGGATTAACCAAGAAAATTGTTTACGAAAACGAAGAGTTTAACTTATTACAAGCCGCCTTAAACATTGAAGAATCTTTAGAAGATTTGCGTTATAACAACGTAGTAATTGCTACTGATGCCGATGTGGATGGTATGCACATTCGTTTACTATTAATAACATTCTTTCTACAATTTTTCCCAGAAGTAATAAAAGAAGGGCATTTATACATTCTTCAAACACCACTCTTCCGTGTTAGAAATAAAAAAGAAACCATTTATTGTTATTCCGAAGAAGAACGTGTAGCTGCTATAGAAAAACTAAAACCAAAACCAGAGATCACTCGATTTAAAGGACTTGGTGAAATTTCGCCAGATGAGTTTAAACATTTTATAGGTGAAAACATTCGTTTAGATCCTGTAATGTTAGACGAAAACATGTCCATAGAAAGTTTACTAGAGTTCTACATGGGAAAAAATACGCCAACCAGACAAGAATTTATTATTGACAATTTGAAAGTTGAATTAGATTTAATAAAAGAAGATCAAAATTAAGACATTATGTTGTACAGAAAAGACAAGAAGAAAAAGCGTAACTACGACTATTTAGTAACGCCTAAAAGCAATGAACATTTAAAGAAGAACAAACCAAAGGGTCAAGTTATTTTAGCAAGACTTGAAAAAAATAATAAGTAATTAATGATTGAAGACGATAACGATTTAATTAACGGTCAAGACGAGCCAAAAGAAACCATAACCCGTATTACGGGTATGTATAAAGAATGGTTTTTAGATTATGCTTCGTACGTTATATTAGAACGTGCTGTACCTGCTATTGAAGACGGATTTAAACCCGTACAACGCCGTATTATGCATTCTATGAAGGATTTAGATGATGGGCGTTATAATAAGGTAGCAAACATAGTAGGACATACCATGCAATACCATCCACATGGTGATGCCAGTATTGCTGATGCTATGGTACAAATTGGTCAGAAAGATTTATTAATTGACACCCAAGGAAACTGGGGAAATATTTTAACAGGTGACAGTGCTGCGGCATCTCGTTATATTGAAGCACGTTTATCCAAATTTGCTCTAGATGTTGTTTATAACCCCAAAATAACCGAATGGCAGGCTAGTTATGATGGCCGTAGAAAGGAACCCGTTAATTTACCCGTAATGTTCCCCTTGCTACTTGCGCAAGGAGGGGAAGGTATTGCAGTAGGACTTTCTACAAAAATTTTACCTCACAATTTTATTGAGCTTATTGAAGCATCCATAAAGCACTTGCAAGGTAAAAAGTTTGTTATTTTACCCGATTTTCCAACGGCTGGTATTGCCGATTTTTCAAATTATAACGACGGGATGCGAGGTGGTCGGGTTCGCGTGCGTGCCAAAATTTCGCAGTTAGACAAAACCACGTTAGTTATTACCGAATTGCCATTTGGAACAACAACAAGCTCTCTTATCGATTCTATTTTAAAGGCTAATGATAAAGGGAAAATAAAGATTAAGAAAATTGAAGATAACACCGCCGCCGAGGTTGAAATTTTAGTACATCTGCCAAGTGGTTTGTCACCCGACAAAACAATAGACGCCTTATATGCATTTACCAGTTGCGAATCGTCCATTTCACCTTTAGGATGTGTTATTGAAGATAATAAACCGCTCTTTGTTGGTGTAACCGAAATGTTGCGTCGCTCTACAGATAATACTGTTCAGCTTTTAAAAAGTGATTTAGAGATTAAACTGGATGAATTAGAAGAGCAATGGCATTTTGCTTCTTTAGAACGTATCTTTATCGAAAATAGAATTTATCGCGATATTGAAGAAGAAGAAACTTGGGAAGGGGTTATTTCTGCTATTGATAAAGGTTTAAAACCGCATATAGAACATTTAAAACGTGCCATTACGGTTGAAGATATTGAGCGCTTAACCGAAATCCGAATCAAGCGTATTTCAAAATTTGACATAGACAAAGCGCAACAAAAAATAGATGCTTTAGAGGACCAAATTGCCGAAATCAAACATCATTTAGCAAACCTCATTGATTATGCTATTGCTTATTTTACCAGATTAAAAAAAGACTACGGTACTGGGCGCGAACGTAAAACCGAAATTCGCACCTTTGATGATGTGGACGCAACTAAGGTGGTAATTAGAAACACAAAATTATACGTAAATAGGGCAGAAGGTTTTGTAGGAACGTCTTTAAGGAAAGATGAGTATGTTTGCGATTGTAGTGATATAGATGATATCATCGTGTTTACCCGTGATGGGAAAATGATGATTACTAAAGTAGATGCAAAAACTTTTATAGGCAAAGATATTATAAGAGTTGAAGTTTTTGATAAGAAGGATAACAGAACCATATACAACATGATTTATCGTGATGGAAAAAGTGGTCCTTCCTATATTAAACGCTTTGCCGTTACCAGTATCACTCGCGACAAAGAATACGATTTAACCAATGGAAACAAGGGGTCTACTGTTTTATATTTTTCGGCAAATCCAAATGGAGAAGCTGAAGTAGTCACAGTTTTGTTGCGACAAGCAGGAAGTATCAAAAAATTAAAATGGGATATAGATTTTGCAGATATACTAATTAAAGGTAGAAACTCTAAAGGGAATTTGGTAACCAAGTACCCTGTAAAAAAGGTGGAGCTAAAAGAAAAAGGTATTTCGACCTTAAAACCGCGTAAAATTTGGTTTGATGATACAGTACAACGTTTAAATGTTGATGGCAGAGGGGAACTTTTAGGAGAATTTAGAGGTGAAGACCGTATATTAATTATCAACCAAAAAGGTATAGCGAAAACAATTATTCCTGAAGTAACTGCCCACTTTGACAGTGATATGATTGTGATGGAAAAATGGCAGCCTAAAAAGCCAATTTCTGCAATTTATTTTGATGGTGAAAAAGAAAAATATTTTGTGAAGCGTTTTCTTATTGAAAATGAAAACAAAGAAGAATGCTTTATTACTAGCCATGAAAAATCACATTTAGAAATTGTTTCAACAGACTGGATTCCGATTGCTGAAATTGAGTTTACTAAAGAACGAGGTAAGGACCGAAAAGATAATTTAGTTATCAACCTGGAAGAGTTTATCGCAATTAAGGGAATCAATGCTTTGGGTAATCAGCTTACAAAAGATAAAGTTAATCAAATTAACTTATTAGAACCGCTTAAATTTGAGGCTCCCGAAGAAGTTCATGCCGATGATTTAGAGGTTGTGGATGAGGAAGATGTTAATGATGATAAAGCAAATGATGGTAATGACGACGGAGAAGCGTCAGGACAAAAGTCAAAAGACAAAGGTGATGACGATAAATTAGGTGATAAAGGACAAACCAAACTATTTTAATAATTCCTCTATATGATTTTTAGAATTATAATAATTGTATTATTAGCGCTTATAGCTTACTATTTGTACAGAATATTCAAAGGAAACAGAAATTACTAACTTGTAAAATTTTTATAAAAAGAAGCGTTAAAATTAACTTTTAACGCTTCTTTTTTTATTCTTCTGAACCCTAAAGTTTAAAAATTCCACAAATAGCGAAAACGCAATTGCAAAGTACAAATAGCCCTTTGGTATAGCTCCAACTTCATTGCCAAAAACACTGGTTTGTGATAAATGTGCCGATTCTGTAATTAGCATAAAGCCAATTAATATTAAGAAGGCTAAGCCAAGTAATTGCATACTGGGGTGTTCATTAATAAATCTTCTAATTGGATTTGCAAAACCTATCATTACCACTATGGAAATAACTACAGCAATAATCATTAACATTAAGTTATAATTGTGATTTGGGTGTAAACCGTTGGTCATACCGACAGCAGTTAATATAGAGTCTATTGAAAATATGAAATCAATAAGCATTATTTGCACAATGGCATGAGATAAACTTTTTATTTTTTTTGCTTTTACTACGTCTTCATCATGTGAAGGGGTTTCTACTTTTTCATGAATTTCCGAAGTGCTTTTATAAATTAAAAACAAGCCACCTCCAAATAAAATAATGGCTTGCCAGCTTATAGCAATATGTAACCAAGATAGCTGTAAAATGTAAAATGGCTCTTTTAAACCAATAAGAAAGGATACGAAAAACAAAAGAACAATACGCTGTACCATAGCCAATACTAAACCTATGGTTGTAGCTTTTGATTGCTGATGTTCTGGAAGTTTACTGGCAGCAATCGATATAAAAACAATATTATCGATACCTAAAATTATTTCTAAAAAGGTTAAAGTTAATAATGCCATTATAGCATCGGTGGTAAGCAGAAAATCTATCACAATAAAAAAATTTAATTGTAAAATTAATTAAAAATTAATTGCTCTTTAATTATTTTAAGGAAATAATTTTAGGTCCGTTTTAACTGCTTTTTAATTTTTTCAATAGCCGATTCTATCGATTTTTCTGGTTCTATTATGTTGTATTCACCCCAGAATGCCGGATCTTTAAAACCAGAGGTTTCATCTGCTAAAATAGTTGATGGTTTTAGTGTGTTCCCTTTGTTTCTAGTAAATTTTGCATCGTTAATACGCCAATCGGTTATAGCCATTTCACTATTTAAAGTGTAAATACTGTTAAATAACTTTCCTTTCCAGTTTACCTTGAAAGTTAGTAAAATGTTGCTGTAAGCATATTGCCATTTTCCATTTTGTATTCGGTAATTAACCCGATAAGTAGCCTCGGTAGGATATACATCTACTTGTCTAGGCTTTTTACGAATGTACATTTCGCTTGCAAGTTCCCTGTTTTCAACATTAAGGCTAAAAACTGCATTTGTAAGCGCTAAACTTTCTGAATCTATATAAAGTTTACCATAATACAAAGGTTCACTAATATTAGGACGTTGTTTGAAGTTAATGACGTAGGCTAATTTGTTATTCACTTTAGTGGTTTCACCAAAACTAAATTCATAGTAGGGTAAATTTTCTTTAGTAAAGATGTATTCTTGATACTTTATAATATCCATGTACAAATTACTAAAGGGACCACCTTGAAGCTTTAAAGCTAAGGTGTCTAACTTAGTATAATCGGTACTTTTTCTTGCCTTTATAAGCTCGATAGCATCATTTTTAAAACTACCGTTAGCTTGTTGATAGATTTGTATTACCGCCTCGGAAAGGGATGCATTTTTTCGTCTTTTTTTAATAGTTTCTCTATAAAACGCAGTTAAAAGTGCACTGTCGTTGTGGTATGCATTGTTTTTATTTTTTAAAGTTTCACGCAATAGGGTTTCAGCATTTTTAAATGTAGTAATTTCAATAGGATTTAATTCTGTTAAAGAAGGAGTTAAGGTAATTTTAGAATTTCGTGGTATTTCTGAAATTTTCAATTCTTTTTTTTGATAACCTAAATGCGAAAAAACTAAATCTTGAGACGCTAAGGAGTCAGGAACTTTTATAACAAACTCACCATCAGAGTTGGTTATGGTACTAATATTGGAATTTTTAATGACGACATCAGCAAAAATGAGCACGTCCTTGGAATTTTCATCTATAATTATTCCTTTAATTTCAATAAAATCAGCCGTTATTTGGGCAGTAAGCGTATGTATGCCATTAAAAAATAGTAGGCAAATAAACACGCAATGAAGAAAGCGTTTATTTTTCATGACTTAGTGATAACGTATCGTTTAGTTAGCCTTAAGTTACGAATAAAAAAACGCTTCATTCATAAAATTAACTTAAAAAATTAGCCTAGATCGCTGTTGTTTAAATATTTATAATATTTCTTTATTAGAAACATCATTGTCTGTAAGGGTTTTCATGAAATTGATAATGTCTGTTTGTTCCTGTGTTGTTAGATTTAAAGCATCAAAGGGTAGGGTTTGGTGTGTGATTTCAAATCCTAATCCGTTTCCACCACCTTTATTGTAAAAGTCTACTACTTCCTCTAAAGTTTGGTAAACACCATTATGCATATAAGGTGCAGTTTTTTCAATGTTTCTTACTGTTGTAGTTTTAAAAGCACCTTTGCGCTCTTCTGTATTGAAAAAGTAAAAACGACCTAAATCATCATCTAATTGTTTATTTGCCGCAGTTTCCGGTACGCCTATTATTTCTAATTCTGTATCATTAAAATTTGGTGGCACTGTTCCGTTAAATACCGGAGGGAAATGACATGTGGCACAAGCGGCTTTTCCCATAAAGAGATTAAATCCGCGAATTTCAGAATCGGTTAATGAATTTTCTTTGCCGTTAATGTTATTATCAAATTTCGAGTTAAACAGATTTAAGGTTCTTATATATGATGAAATAGCGTGCCTTACATTAAAATCGTCTCGTTTATTGTTGTATAATGCGTTTAAAGTTTGTTCATAATATTTGTCTTGTTTTATTCTTTTAACGATAGAATCCATTGGCAGATTAAATTCGTCATGGTTATTGGCAACGCCAACAATTTGACCTTCCAAACTCCCTGATCTTGCATCTAAAAAATATAATTGCTGATAAGCGGAGTAGGTTAGTGTAGGTGTGTTTCTTGTTTGTTTGTTGCTAAAGGTGGTTTTACCATCTGTAAAAGCCAATGAATTTATGTGGCAAGTAGCACATGCCATAGTATTGTTTTTTGATAGTCTGGTATCGTTAAATAACGCTTTTCCTAAAAGTTCTTTTTGTTTTAAAAATGTGGTATCACTTTTATAATCGGTAAAGTAGGATGTATTTAATGCTTTCGAATCGAAAAGTGAAGATATGGTATTAGAAAGTGCCATTTCAAAAGGAAATACTACATTCCAATCCTTTTGCACTTTAAGTAGAAGTTTTAATTGCGGATCGGTACTTGTCTTTATGAAGTTGTATCTATCAAAACTTTCAAAATCATCATTTAATTGTTGAATAGAAGATAAAATTAATCCTGATAAATCTTTGTGTAATTCTGTGGATTTAAATTTGCCTTTATAGATATCAAGTATTGTAATAAGTGTCTGATACGCATACTGACTTTCCAATAAAGACTGTGCTAAAACGGGAGAATCAAAGCCCGTAATGCCAGTGGTAGCAATCCTAACTATTTGATTTCTTAATAACCAAATAATATGATGATCTTTAAAATTAATATAAGTGTTTTCTTTAACTAATTTTAGTCTACTACTAGTTATAGAAATGGTGTTTTCTAATTCAGCAATGTAGTTTGGTCCCTCATGTAGTAATTCTTCAATGACTTGAAATCCAAAGGCTTTTTTTATTTTTATATCCGTAGCATCTTCTTCCTGAATCTGTAAAATATTAGGGGCATTTAAAGATTTGTAATTATTTTGATCAATAAATGCCAGAATAGGTTCTATAGTTTTAAAATGTTTTCTTGCTTTTTTATAGCATGCTATTTTATCTTCAGTATTATTTAATGATGACAAAGAGTCTAAAGTATTTATACAGTGATTTAATTCTGAAAGGTAGAATTTTTCTATTTGCTTATCTGTTGAAATAGCTTCAGTACTTTGTGTTTCTGTTTTGCAAGAAATGACTGATAAAAGCAAAAGACATATACAAAACGTATATGTCTTAGCTCTTATAATTAATAAGATGTTGTTCATTTTAATATTATCTGTCTAAACCAGTTATTACGTATAGCATAGAGCCTTCTTTTGTTGCATTATCTGCGGAATTTGCTTTAGGATCTGTGAAAGAAGAACCGTCTGCAGGTACCCAACCGTGGTTTTGTGTAATTAATAAAAATGTATTGTTACCATTGTTAACCACATCGGTAACGTCAATCATCCCTGTTATTTCCCACATATTCGATGTTGTTCCATAACCTAATGTGGCAGCTCTATCTTGGTCGCACTCTAATACAGTTTTTAATGCACCTGTGGTTAAATTGTATTGGTACACCTTAGCATATCCAGAAATTGCAGAATTTGTAGAAGCATATCCATTTGGATCTTCTTGGATATATGCATAGTTCTCAGTAACCAAAATATTATCAGGAGAGTGGAAACCATCAGCTTTTCCACCAACTTTATCACCATCCAATACACAAGTAATTTTAGCAGGTCCAGTAGGGTCAGTTTCGTTTAACACCACTTTATAAACTCTTCCTAAGGCGCTACCTTTGCCAATTAAACCACTGCTTATACGACCAGTAACACAGAAATAAATTTCTCTTTGGTTTGCTGCAGAACCGCGTCTCCAATCAATATCTTCTAATCTAGAGAAGCCCATAACGCCTTTTGATTTGGCTTCGGCATCTAGCAAATCGATTTGAGTTTCGTTTAGTTGAACAAATTCAGCGTCATATTCAGTGCCTTCAACCATGTCCATTTCAAAATCGATACCTAGAGATGATACTTTTAAACCGTAAAGTTTACCATCATCAAAATTACCACGGCTACCAACGTACATACCTAATTGTCCTGAAGGTACCGAGTTGTTTGATTCGTCATCACCAATAAATACAACCGTTTTGTTTGGATAGGCATCTTTACCAATAGGTACCGCGTTTTCGGTAGACCATTGTCCTAATTTAGGAAGTGTAATTGCAGAATCGGCATTGTCAGCAGATTTGTATGGGTTTGTAGCAAATACAGCTTTTGAAGAACCTCCCCATTCACCTCCAGAAAGGTATAATGGGCCAAAGCCATGTTCAGCAGGGGTAATTAAAGTTCCAGAACATTGCGCAGTAAAGGCAGTTGAAAAGGCATTAATAATATGCTCGCCATGTATAGGTTTTAAATCTTTATTCAATTTAATTCTAGCAATGGCATAATCTGCTTCAATATTATTTATTAAAGTAAATGTACCATCTTTTTCAGCTAATAAACCAGCACCATCTGCCATTGATCCGTATACAAAATCAGGAGTTCCTATTATTTGGTCCTCAGAAGATAATAAAGGTGTTACAACAATTGAAGAAAACTCAGGACTAACTTTTAATAAGTTGGGAGTTATCGAAGCGGTTAATGGAGGAAATTCGGCTGGAGTATAATCTTGTCCATCGGCTCCATCTTGTCCGTCAATACCATTAATACCATCTTCACCTTCACAGCTAATTAACACCACACTAGTGGAGGTAAACATAAAAAGAAATAAAAATAGTTTTAGAAATTTGTTCATAGTTTAATAATTTTTTGGTTGTTTTATTTGAAGCCAAAGTTATTATTACTGGTTAGTAAGTTTGTTAACTCAATACTGTGGTTAAATTAATTTAGGGTTATGGTAACGTAAAAAATGTTACTGTTGTGTTAATCAAAACAGGTATTTAGTTTTTAAATGTCATTTTAATATTAATCGATAATAAAAAAAGGATAAACCTTACAAAGGGTTTCTAATTGCTGGGTTTTATTGGGATGAATTAATTCTTAACTTATTTTTTAGATTTCAAAAATTAGAATAACTGTATCTTTACGGTTTAAATTTTATTCTAGATATGCCAGACGATTGTATTTCATTTAAAAAAACAGGATATTTTTCTTCACTTATTTGTGATTATTTAGATGAAAAACCAGAATTGAAACCCTTCTATAATCGATTTCCAAAACTTGAAAATTTTAAAGCACAAATTATAGAGAAGCAAGAATCATTTAAGGAGCAATCTAGAGTGGTTTTGGTTGAAAGTTTAGAGAAGCAATACCAAAACATTGAATCCTCAAAAGCTACTTTAGAAAATTTAAAAAGTTTAAAAGCAGAAAATACTTTTACTATTACTACGGGGCATCAACTAAACTTATTTACGGGTCCCTTATACTTTTTATATAAAATAGTCTCAACAATAAATCTTTCAAAAGAATTAAAACAAGCTTATCCCGAATATAATTTTGTGCCAATTTATTGGATGGCCACGGAAGATCATGATTTTGAAGAAATAAACTTTTTTAACTTTAAAGGCAAAAAAGTACATTGGAATAAAACTGCTAGTGGTGCTGTTGGAGAATTATCTACAGAAGGGTTAGAAGCTGTTTTTAAACTTTTCTCTCTAGAACTAGGAAGCACTAAGAATGCTGAATATATAAAATCACTTTTTGAAGAAGCCTATTTAAAGCATAGCAACTTAGCCGATGCAACCCGCTTTTTAGCAAATCAATTGTTTAAAGATTATGGATTAGTTATAATTGATGCGAATTGTGCAGAATTAAAAAAGTTGTTTATTCCGTTCATGGAAGCGGAAATTCTTAATCAAACAGCTTACAAAAACGTATCGGATACTAACGAACAAATCAATAATTTACCAAATCAGCCTTATGGTATACAGGTAAACCCTAGGGAAATCAATTTGTTTTATATCGATAAAGACTTAAGGGAACGCCTTATTTTTGAAGATGAAGTTTACAAAGTGAACAATACCAGTTTGGCTTGGACCAAGACCGATTTGTTAGAACATCTTAATAGTCATCCAGAACGGTTTTCACCGAATGTGATTATGCGCCCCTTATATCAGGAAGTTATTTTACCTAATTTATGTTATATTGGCGGTGGTGGCGAGTTGGCTTATTGGTTTGAATTGAAACAACTTTTCAATTCAGTAAATGTTCCGTTTCCTATATTATTGTTGCGTAACTCAGTTCTAATTCGAACAGAAAGTCAATTAAAAAAACTTCAAAATTTAAACATTTCTAATGAAGATATGTTTTTAAAGCGCAATAGTTTTATTAATAAAAAGGTGCGAGAAATATCAAACATTGATATTGATTTTTCAGAACAAATAAACGCATTAAAAGCTCAATTCACGGCCTTATATGAGCTTGCAGAACAAACTGATAAATCATTTCTAGGTGCTGTAAAAGCCCAAGAGGTAAAACAAATAAAAGGATTAGAAGCCTTAGAAAAACGATTGCTTAAAGCGCAAAAAAGAAAACTATCAGATCAGGTTGCTAGAATGATAGAACTTCAAAATGAATTATTTCCTAATGGAAGCCTACAAGAACGAAATACTAATTTTTCGGAATTTTATTTAGAGTACGGTCCACAATTAATTCCAAGCTTAATACAAAATTTAAATCCACTACAACAAGAATTTACACTACTAACCATATAATTAAAAATGCATAAAATCGATATTGAATTGGTAGAAATGACCTTAGATGTCATGAAATATACCATTGATAGAATTTCATCAACAACAAACAAAATAGGTAAACCACAAAAAGAAGAAGCTTTAAAAGCGATAGTTGGGGAAACCATAACTTCAAAAGGAATAGGAGGCGAGGTAGCTTTCAATTTATGGAAAAAACATTTAATGCACGCCAATGTGCCATTAGATCATCCTAGAAACTTAGCATTCGTGCCAGCATCACCAACCAGAGCAGCCATTATGTTCGATTTGGTAACTTCGGCGTCAAGTATTCATGGTGCTTATTGGATGGAAGGTGCTGGGGGCATTTTTTGTGAAAACGAAGCCATGCGTTGGATGGTGTCTCTAACGGGTTTACCAGAAGGTGCTTTTGGTGTGTTCACTAGTGGAGGCACGGCAGCAAATCTTTCGGCCATAGTTACGGCTAGAGAGTATTGGAGAAGTATTAATGATGAAAATAAGGGTAAGAAAGGACTTATAATAACATCTATAGGTGCACATTCGTCTATTAAAGCCATGGCAAAAGTGGCCGATATTGATGTATTGCTGGTAGATACGGAAGATAAACTGGAAGGTTCGGAATTACAAAAAACGATTGATAATTTAACGCCACTTCAGCGTGAACGCTTGTTTGCCGTTGTGGCAACAGGAGGTACTACTAATGCTGGAATTATTGACGATTTATCTGGTATTGGAACTATCTGTAAAACGGAAAACCTTTGGTTTCATATAGATGCCGCCTATGGAGGAGGTGCTTTGGTAGCCGATTCAGTAAGACATTTATTTAACGGTATTGAAACTGCAGATAGTATTACTATAGACCCTCATAAATGGATGTTTGCTCCCTATGATTGTGGTGCTGTTATCTATAAAAATCCTGAATTAGCAAAGCAAGCTCATTCGCAAGAAGGATCGTATTTAGATATTTTTAAAGATGAAGGTGCTGTTGGTTTTAACCCAAGTGATTACCAAATACAACTAACGCGTCGTGTACGCGGCTTACCTTTGTGGTTTTCATTAGCCATGCATGGTGTTGATAGGTATAAACAAGCTGTGGAGCGTGGACTTGAGTTAGCGCAAATAGCTGGAAAATTAATTGAAAAAATGCCTCATGTAGAGTTAGTTAGAGAGCCTAGTTTATCCTGTGTTTTATATAGAAGAATAGGATGGAAGCCTGAAGATTATACACATTGGACCTATGAAAACCATAAAAAAGGATTTGCTTTGGTAACACCTACCAAATGGAAAGTAGGTGCTGGTTTTGAAACGGTTTCTCGTTTTTGTTTTATTAATCCAGATACCACAGAAAATGACATTCAAATGATTTTAGATACCATGATTTAAAATTTCAAAAAAAATCATAAATCATAAATCGTAATTCTAAAAACCTTGCTATTTTTGCGCATGCAACATGATAAAGTACTTATTCTAGACTTCGGATCGCAATATACACAGCTTATTGCTCGTAGAGTTCGAGAACTCAACATTTACTCCGAAATACATCCATTTAACAAAATCCCAACCGATATTGAAAGTTATAAGGCAGTGATATTGTCTGGTAGCCCAAATTCTGTAAGAGGTGAGGATGCGTTACATCCAGATTTATCAAATATTAGATCTAAAAAACCACTTTTAGCAGTTTGTTATGGTGCGCAATATTTAGCTCATTTTTCTGGTGGTAATGTAGCGCCTTCTAATACTAGAGAATATGGTCGTGCTAATTTGTCTTTTATAAAAAGCAACGAACCATTTTTTGCACATATTCATACGGGTAGCCAAGTATGGATGAGTCATAGTGATACTATTAAAGAATTGCCTACAAATGGAGTTCTAATTGCGAGTACGCATGATGTAGAAAACGCAGCTTATAGAATTGATGGAGAGGAAACTTATGCCATTCAATTTCACCCAGAGGTATATCATTCAACAGATGGTAAACAATTATTACAAAATTTTTTGGTAAGCATTGCTGGTGTTCATCAAGATTGGACGCCCGATTCTTTTGTTGAAGAAACCGTAGCGGCTATTCAGGAAAAAGTAGGTAATGATAAAGTCGTATTAGGCTTATCTGGTGGAGTAGATTCTACTGTGGCCGCTGTACTTTTAAATAAAGCTATAGGCAAAAATTTATATTGTATTTTTGTTAATAACGGCTTGCTTCGTAAAAACGAATTTCAAAGTGTGTTAAGTCAGTACGAAGGTATGGGACTTAATGTAAAAGGTGTAGATGCTTCCGAAAGGTTTTTAGAAGCCTTAAAAGGATTGGAAGATCCGGAACTTAAACGAAAAGCGATTGGAAATTCTTTTATAGAGGTTTTTGATGATGAAGCTCATAAGCTTACCGATGTAAAATGGTTAGCACAAGGAACTATTTATCCAGATGTTATTGAAAGTGTTTCAGCAACAGGTGGTCCTTCTGCAACTATAAAAAGTCATCACAACGTAGGGGGCTTACCAGATTTTATGAAACTTAAAATAGTAGAACCTCTTCGCGCTATTTTTAAAGATGAGGTAAGACGTGTAGGTGCCACTTTAGGTATTGATCCTGAATTATTAGGGCGTCATCCATTCCCTGGTCCAGGGTTAGGTATTCGTATTTTAGGCGATATTACAGCCGAAAAAGTGCGCATTCTTCAAGAAGTGGATGCTATTTTTATCAATGGTTTGAAAGAATGGGGTTTATACGATAAAGTTTGGCAAGCAGGTGCCATGTTATTACCAGTTAATAGCGTTGGTGTAATGGGTGATGAGCGTACTTATGAAAAATGTGTTGCATTACGAGCAGTTGAAAGTACCGATGGTATGACGGCAGATTGGGTGAATTTGCCATACGAGTTCCTTCAAAAAACATCAAACGATATTATTAATAAAGTAAAAGGTGTGAATAGAGTTGTTTACGACATCAGCTCAAAACCACCTGCAACTATTGAATGGGAATAATTACCTGTTTTAAAGTAATATTCGAGGTGTTATAAGTTTTAAACCTCACATTTTAGAAGGTATATTTATAGTTTCAAGTCATCTTAATTATGCAATTTAAACGTATATAATTATGTTCATTTAAAATTAAGATGACTTTTAGTTTTTATTTTTGGCATGTTATGTGCATGTAAAAAATGAAACGGACTATTAACCCTAAATGCAATTAAAAAAATAGATTTACATGATTAAATTCTTTTCTGCAATATGTCTAGTATTAATGTTCAATGTTAATGCTTTAAAGGCGCAAAACTTTAGTACACATCAAGTTAAAAAAGGGGAGACCATTCATGGTATTTCTACACATTACGGCGTAACCATTTCTGATATTTACGATTTAAATCCGGATGCCAAAAAGGAATTAAAAGCCAATACCATTTTAATAATACCTATTTCTAAAGCAAAAAATACAGAGGTTACGTATATTAAGGAGTTAACGGGATTTAAAGAACATAAAACTAGTAGAAAAGAAACCATTTACAGTATTTCAAAAAAATATGATATTACTGAAGATGATTTAAAAAAGCATAACAGTTTTTTATATGCCAATACATTACAAAAGGGTGACAGACTTCAAATCCCTATTTTCAAAATAACTAAAAAAGAACCCGTAGCAACTACAAAAACCTATACAGTTCTTCCTAAAGAAGGCAAGTGGCGAATTGCTTATAAGTTTGGTATTACGGTTCCGGAGTTAGAAGCTCTAAATCCTGAGATGGGAGATTCGTTACAAGATGGTCAGCAAATAAAAGTTCCAAATATTACGGGTGAAGCTGTAAAACAATTTGATGAGAAATACAGCTACTATCACGTACTGCCTAAGGAAGGTTTTTACCGTTTAAAAGTTAAACTTGGTTTGGAGCAAGCCGAATTGGAAGCCTTGAATCCGGAACTAAAAGATTCTGGTTTAAAGGATGGGATGATTTTGAAAATTCCTTATTCTAATAAAATTTCAGAAGGTAGCAGCATTACGCTTAGTAAAACTAATTTAGGTGATCGCATTAAAAATTACGACACAAAACACATCGCTGTGATGTTACCGTTTCGATTAAATCGCATTAATTTTGATTCTATAGCGAATATAAAAGGCAGTATTAAAAAAGATCCGTATTTAGATGCGTCGTTGGATTTCTATACAGGGGTTTTAACAGCTATTGATTCTTTAAAATCTTTAGGACTATCACTTAAAGTGGATGTTTATGATACAAATTACCAGGTTAGTGAAGTGTCTAGAATAATTGAAAATTCAAATTTAAAAAATGTGGATGCCGTTATCGGACCTTTAACACCAGAAACGTTTGATAAAGTTGCCTTAGGATTGTTGCCTTATAATGTTCCTGTGGTTTCCCCTATAGGTACGAATGTGGCTCTACACAACAATGTTTTTCAGTCTAGACCTTCGGACGATTTACTTAAAGGTAAACTTATCAATTATGTGAAATCGGATAAGGAACCACATAACATTATTATAATTTCTGATGCTAAAAATGGCGCTATTGCAAGCGAATTGAAACAAATATTCCCTAATGCTAGATCCGTATTTTCGAGGAAGGGTAAAAATGGAGGCGATTTAAATTTTGTTTACAATGAAGATATTAAAGTAGCTTTAAAACCTGGAAAAAATATCGTGTTTTTAGAAACTCAAAGTGAAGGATTTGCATCTAACGTTACTAGTATTTTAGCAACTTTAAGTAATTCAGCAACTTTTGATATTATGTTGGTAACGACTAATTTTAATTCAGCTTTTGAAGGTGATCAAGTTTCAAACGAGCATTTATCAAAACTACAATTTCATTTTGCCTCAACAACCAAATCGTTTGATGATGTTAATGATCATATTTTTGTTAAGAACTATTCAAAAACATTTAATACCATACCAAGTAAACGTGCTGTAAAAGGATTTGATTTAACCATGGATGTGGTATTGCGTTTAGCAACTTCTAAAGATTTATTTTTATCAGTTAAAAATGCACCACTAACGGAGTATGTGGAAAATAAGTTTGCTTACAAAAAGAAACTCTCAGGTGGTTACTATAACGATGCTGTTTACATCGTAAAGTATAATGATTTAGCCATAGTTGAGGTAAATTAAGTGCTGCCAGACCAACAATTTTTAATAGATTTAGCACATACCAAAATGCCATTTGGTAAGTATAAAGATCGCTACCTTATAGATTTACCCGAGTATTACATTGTTTGGTATCACCAAAAAGGGTTTCCTAAGGGTAAGTTGGGCGACATGCTTAAACAGGTTTATGAACTTAAATTAAATGGTTTGGAAGAACTTATTCGTAATATCAGGAGACAATATCCAAAACAATAAAATAATCTTTTAGTAGAAATAGTGTTTGTTTACGGTATAGTTTTATGGGTTATGGCTGTTAACCTTTTCTATTAATTAAGAAAAAGCTCGGGTTCTCTTCGTAATAAAGTGCTGTTAAACGTGCGTTCACGTATTGTTTGAACAAAATCGCTTTCATTTGTCCGAGCATTGTTAGAACATTCTTTAACACAAGCAAAACATAAGATACAGGTAGTACTATCTGTTGTTATTTTGTCTTTTAATGCTATGGATCCTGTGGGACAAACAGAAATGCACATCTCACATTCTGTACATAAGTATTCATTGGTTATGGGTGTGCTTTCAGGAAGTGCTTGGCGCTCTTTATAAGGGTGATTTCCCGGTACAGTAACCGTTCTACCTTGAATTTTATTGTTTTTAATGTTAAACTGAAGTTGTCTACCAAAATTATAAGCGTTCTTTAAATCATGATAATCAGGGCGGTCTTTGGCAATAGGATATTCATCGTTCGAGAATGAATGTTCTCCAATAAATGCAGCGGCGGCAAAAGGTTTGAAACCTTGGTTAATAGCAATGTCTTTCAATTCGATAAGTGCATCGTCATAGCCTCTATTTCCATATAATACCACCAAAATTGCTGGTATACCATTGCCTTTCAATTGTTTTAAACGTTTTGCAGCTTCTGGAGAAACTCTGCCAGCATTAACGGGCACACCTATAATAACTAACTGATTGTTAAAATGATTGAAAAAATTTAATTCATCTAAATCAGTAGTTATATCAAAATGCACTGTGTTTTTTAAGTTAATTCCATCGGCTATTTTCTCAACAATTTTTTTTGTTGTTTTCGTAGCTGAAAAATATACTAAACTACAATTCTTTATCATATCAAAAAACGTTTATAAGTGAGTGTAGGTTTTTTTCTTCAAGATTTCAAAAAAAATAGGACATTTTTTGATTCTGAAAAAAAATCAAAGCAAATTACAAATACTTGTAAGTGTTTTACATGACAAAAGTCATTATTGCTGAAATAAATTGGTTTTTGGGTAGTAAGTTTGATGAGGTATATGGACTGATTTGTTTAATAGTTTTAGTTAGGAGTAGTTGCTTGATTTATTTTTTTTTCTTTCAACTTCTTTTTTTACTCCATCTAAATCTGGTTGAATTGTGATCCAGTTAATATTTAATATGTCTAGTCTTTTAAAAACTTGCCAAGCTACTTTATGGGATAAGGTAAATAAACATGGTTTTCCAATTTTTTCATTTATCAACCTTTCGTTATCAGGGCTCTTCTTATTATCAAATATGTATTCATCTAATGATTTTATTTTTCCTTCTTTATTAAAAAGGTTTTCGTCAATTGAACGGCCTTTAAAATAATTCACAAATAATCCTTGTTGTGCGGTCATATTGTTATTCTGGAATCCTTCAAGAAATATTCGTTCTAAATAGAAGTCTTCTTGACATAATTCAATCAACCTTTCTGGAATTGCCCAGATTCCAATTTTAGAATTATCTTCCCTTTTAGTATCCTTTATTTTTTCAATAGCAAAAAAAATTGCCTTATTTGGGTTAAAAGTAAAATCTAATAATCTAGTACGAACACCATAATGTTGTGCTAAAGCTAATTCTTTAAGTTGTTCTGGTTTTGGAAAATATTCTATTAAATTAAATGCTTTATGTATATCGTCAATTAAATTTGAATTAATTAACTTAAATGAATCATTTTCAATTTTATATCCCAAACTATTTAAACCTTTAATAAAATTTATAAAATCAGTTAATTCCGGTAAGAAATGACCATTTCCAGATTTTAGTACATTTAAACTATTGGTTTCTCTATCAGAATTTAAATCTCTGAATGAAGTAGGAATTAATTTCCAGTTAGAGTATTGATGTCCTCTAAATATATATTTTACTTCATTATTCGTATTGCTAGAATTGTATAATTCCGAAAAAGGATCATTGAAACACTCAAAAAATGCATCGCAATTTTCATCAAAATTATATATCCAATGAGTTGATTTGTCTATTGGCTTAACACCTCTGATTATTTTTCCAAGTGGATTAATTTCAGGTTCGAACCGAATTCTTAATTCTATAGGTAAGTTCGCAAACGGATCCATTTTTTTAAATTAAAATCAATAAAAAGATAAAGTTCTGATTAGATGAACTCCATCCGTTACCAATCTAATTACGACATTTTTTTCATAATAGTCAAATTTTTATATAAGAATAAATTAATTTTTCCTACTAAAAAACTTGTTGAAAAGTCAAATTAAATAACTAAAAACTTATTCGGTAATAACTATTTAAATTTTGTAAATTTGCCTGCGTTTATAAGCGCAACATGACAACTACAGCAAAATACATTTTTGTAACCGGCGGGGTTACATCGTCCTTAGGAAAAGGCATTATAGCAGCATCGCTCGCTAAATTATTACAAGCACAAGGTTACAGAGTAACCATTCAAAAATTAGATCCATATATTAACGTAGATCCAGGTACATTAAATCCATACGAACATGGTGAATGTTATGTAACGGAAGATGGCGCTGAAACCGATTTAGATCTTGGTCATTACGAACGTTTCTTAAACGTTCCTACTAGTCAGGCTAATAATGTAACGACAGGTCGTATCTACCAAAGTGTGATACAAAAAGAACGTAGAGGAGAGTTTTTGGGAAAAACAGTACAGGTTGTACCTCATATTACGGATGAGATTAAAGAGCGTATTCAGATTTTAGGAAAATCGGGTGATTATGATATCATCATTACTGAAATTGGAGGCACCGTTGGTGATATTGAATCGTTGCCTTATGTGGAAGCCGTACGTCAATTACGTTGGGATTTGGGTGAAAATAATGGTATTGTTATTCATTTAACTCTAGTACCATATTTAGCTGCTGCCGGAGAACTAAAGACAAAACCAACACAACACAGTGTTAAAACTTTAATGGAAAGTGGAGTACAAGCCGATATTTTGGTTTGTAGAACTGAGCACGATTTACCAAAAGATTTACGTAAAAAATTAGCCTTGTTTTGTAATGTAAGAGAGGAAGCTGTTATTCAATCTATTGATGCTTCAACCATTTACGATGTGCCAAACTTAATGCTAGAAGAAGGTTTGGATAAGGTGGTTCTTAAAAAATTAGGGTTGGAAAGTTCTGTTCCTGATATCGCAAAATGGAATCAGTTTTTAACCCGTCATAAAAACCCAAAAAGTGAAATTACCATAGGGTTAATAGGTAAATATGTGGAGTTACAAGATTCATACAAATCCATTTTAGAAGCCTTTATTCATGCAGGTGCAGAAAATGAGGTGAAAGTAAACATTGAATCTGTTCATTCTGAATACTTAAACGAAGATAACATTGCTTTAAAATTAGGTCATTTAGACGGTGTTTTAGTAGCACCAGGTTTTGGTGAGCGTGGTATTGAAGGAAAAATTGATGCGGTTAGATATGTACGCGAAAATAATGTGCCATTTTTTGGGATCTGTTTAGGTATGCAAATGGCAGTTATCGAATTTTCTAGAAATGTTTTAGGTTTAAAGGATGCCGATTCCACCGAAATGAGTCCTGAAACTAAAAACCCGGTAATTAGTTTAATGGAAGACCAAAAAACCATTACCGAAAAAGGTGGAACCATGCGTTTAGGTGCTTGGGATTGCGATTTAAAATTAGGTAGTTTGGTGCGTGATATTTACAAATCGGAAAATATTAAAGAACGTCACAGACATCGTTACGAATTTAATAGCAAATACAAAGAGCAAATGGAAGCTGCCGGTATGATTGCCACTGGTTTAAACCCAGATACGGGATTGGTTGAAATAGTTGAAGTACCAACACATCCGTGGTTTATAGGTGTACAATATCACCCAGAATATAAAAGTACGGTTGCTAACCCACATCCATTATTTGTGGCGTTTGTAAAAGCTGCCTTAAATTATAAAAAAAAGAAATCAAGTGCCAGAATGGCACAAAATTAATATTGGTTAACTTATTGCTATAGGGGTTGTACGTTTTATTTATAACCTCAATCTTTTTACTAGATACATAAAGAATACATGGAAGAAAAAAAATTAGACATTAATTCGGTAATAGGTTTTGTCCTTATTTTCGGAATATTAATGTACATGCTTTGGCAAAATCAACCAACGCCAGAAGAACTTGAAGCTCAAGAGAAAGCGAAACAAGAACAGGTTGAAAAAGAAAATAAAGCCAAGGAACAAGAACAAACTAAGGTGGTTAGTGCCGAAGATTTTACAGTTAATGGCACTACCGACTCTCTTAAATTAGAAAATTTAAAAAACAAATTAGGGGCTTTTGCTTATTCTGCTGCCAATGCTTCAACAGAGCAAACGGTTGTGGAAAGTGATTTATTAGCCTTAACTTTCGATAATCGAGGTGGGTATCTTTCTGAAGTTAAACTAAAAAAGCATACAGATTTTAAAGACAACCCAATTTATATTATAAAAGATAACAATGCTTCGTTCAACATTAATTTTGGGACTACTGATAGCCGAATTTTAAACACCAAAGATTTATATTTTCAGCCAACAGTAACTAAAAACGGAAATATTACCGTAGTTTCTATGAAGCTAAAAGTATCTGAAAGTAAATTTTTAGAATACCGTTACGAATTGAAAGATGGCGATTATATGCTGGATTTCACCATTCGTTCCCAAGGTTTAAGTGATGTGTTTAATAGTTCACAACCTATTAATTTAGATTGGAAATTAAAGACCTATCGTCATGCAAAAAGTATCTCTTATGAGAACAGATATACTGAAGTTGTTTTTGAATATGAAGATGGTAAGGATGATTATTTAGGACAAAGTGAGTTGTCGGACGATACTGCGGAAGATGTAACTTATGTGGCCTTCAAACAACACTTTTTCTCCTCTATCTTATTAACCGATACGCCTTTTAAAACTGCTGTTTTAGAGTCTAGAAACTTGGTTCAAAATGAGGATATTGATACGGTTTTTACCAAATCATTTGTAGCTAAATTACCTTTAGAATTGGCTGGAGGTGAAATCAACAAATCCATGAATTGGTATTATGGACCAAGTGATTTCAAAATATTAAATAAGTACGATCGTAATTTAGATGAAATTGTACCATTAGGTTGGGGTATTTTTGGTTGGATAAACAAGTATCTATTCATTCCGTTATTTGCATTGCTAGGTGATTTTATGCCTTACGGAATTGCTATTATTGTAATGACTATATTGATTAAGTTGTTATTATCATTTGTTCAGTACAAGCAGTTTTTATCGCAAGCTAAAATGAAAATTCTTAGACCTGAACTAGAGGCGATTCGTGCTAAACATAAAGACAATAAAATGAAAGCCCAACAAGAAACGTTGGCTTTACAAACAAAAGCAGGTGCAAGTCCTATGGCTGGTTGTATTCCTGCATTGGTACAATTGCCTGTGTTTTATGCATTATTCCAATTCTTCCCATCGGCTTTTGATTTACGCCAAAAAAGCTTCTTATGGGTTGAAGATTTATCATCATACGACACCATTGCAGAGTTGCCATTTAAAATCCCTTTTTATGGAGACCATGTAAGTTTGTTTCCTATTTTGGCTTCGGTAGCAATTTTCTTCTATATGCGTTTAACAACTGGAGATCAAATGGCATCACAACCAACGCAAGAGGGTATGCCAGATATGGCTAAAATGATGAAATATATGATGTATTTTTCACCAATAATGATGTTGTTCTTCTTTAATAACTATGCATCAGGATTGAGTTTATATTACTTCATTTCAAACGTAATTAGTATTGGAATTATCTTAGTTATCAAGAATTATATTTTAGATGAAGATAAAATTCATGCTCAAATTCAAGAGAATAAGAAAAAGCCTAAGAAAGAAAGCCGTTTTCAAGCTAAAATGAAGGAAATGATGGAACAGGCTGAAAAACAAAAAGCACAACAAAAACGCAAATAAACAATCTCAGTTGGTTATATAAGCCAATAAGGATTCAGTAAATCAAAGCTGTCAATTATTTTTGGCAGCTTTTTTGTTATACAATTTCCAATTAACTTTATCGTTTCAAAAAGTGAATTTCTGCAAAAAGCAAAAAAAAATAAAATTAAAAATGAAGACTCTAAAAATATTCTTAATTGCATTGTTTCATGTTGGTTTATTGTTTGCACAAGATGTAAACCAAGTAGACACAGAAGGTAAAAACCATGGTGTTTGGAAGAAAAATTTTGAAAAGACTAATGTCCTACGTTATGAAGGTACTTTTTTTCATGGTAAAGAGGTTGGGACCTTTAAATTTTATAAAAACATAAAAAATAAACCGGTTTTATCAGCTACTAAAGATTTTAATAATGATAATGATAAAGCCTACGTTAAGTTTTTTGCGTCAACAGGAAAACTAATTAGTGAAGGTGAAATGGATGGTAAAACCTATGTAGGGGAATGGAAATACTATCAAAAAACGAACGATAAACTTTTAACTCTGGAGCGTTATGACAACGCTGGTAATTTAATAGGTGAACGTTTGGTGTATTACCCTAACGGACAAATAGCCGAAGTGCAACATTATAAAACTGGTAAACTTGATGGTTTTTCTAAAGTGTATTCTGATAAAAATGTGTTGTTAAGTGAAGTGCATTATTTAAACGGAGAATTACACGGCTACTCCAAATACTATACCTCTAAAGGAGAATTGGTAACGGAAGGTAATTATAAAAATGGTAAAAAGGAAGGTGTCTGGAAGTATTATGAAAATGGAAAGCTAATAGAGGAAAAAGATTTTAATGCACCTCCCGTTAATACAAAAAAAACTCCTTAATATCTTAAAGAGTTTTTCTTCATAAGTAATTTTAAATGGTTGCTATTAATTAATTAAAACATATTATAAGGCAGGAATTGCAACTTTATTAATTACGTGTATTACACCATTACCAGCTTGAACATCTACTTTTATAATACCAATATCAGAACTACCTGAACCATCTGTCATATTTGCAATATTACCATTGGTTCCCGGTAAGGTTATTATTAAATTTTCTCCTTGTAGAGTAGTCGCAGTGGTATTTCCGTTTGGTGTTAATGCTGATGATGTGATATTTCCTGAAACTACATGATGTAATAATACTTGGGTTAATACCGATTCACCTGGCACTGCTTCTAAATTTTCAAAAGCTGTATTGGTTGGTGCAAAAACTGTAAAAGGAGGATTTAAACCATCACTACTATTAGTATTTGTTCTTGCTAAAATGGTAGCAAATGGAGTTTCTGGAGTAAGTGTTGTTAAAGCTGTTACTAAAGTAGAGAAAGTTGGATCTGCTGTGGCAAATGTTACTACTGTTGGTATTCCTATTACCGCATCAACTACGTGAATCACGCCATTGGTGGCCATAACATTATTAGTTGTTGTAACTTTTGATACACCGTTTAAAGTAATTCCGTTGCTGGTGTTAATGTATATACTTAATTTAGAATCGGTGCTTCCGTAGGTTGCCAAAGTATTTTCATAACCAGTTATTATGCTTTCTGCAGGC
This sequence comes from Mariniflexile sp., assembly GCF_041583155.1. GTDB lineage: Bacteria > Bacteroidota > Bacteroidia > Flavobacteriales > Flavobacteriaceae > Mariniflexile. Next base: position 69,975 of record NZ_JBFHGK010000012.1, on the reverse strand, counting down.
AATTCTTTTGCTATTACATGATTTAATAGCACTTGAGTTAATACGTCTACCGGAACATCATCTAATGAATCAAAATTATTAACTTCTAAAAAGGTTTCAAAAGCTGTATTTGTTGGTGCAAATACGGTGTAGTTTCCCGGGTTATTCATTACATCCACCAAACCTGCTTTAGATAAGGCAGCCACTAAATTTTCTAAACCAGGTGTTGCTATGGCAATTTCTGCTATTGTTTCAGGTGTTTTTACCATATCATCATCATCATCATCACATGATAGGGTGAAAATTGACATAAAGACGATTAGTCCAATTTTGGCAATTACATTCAATTTTTTCATAGTTTCTTGATTTTTAAGTATTATTGTTTAACAAAAATATAAAAACATTAAACATAAATTAGGTTTATTTGTTTAAAATTTTGTTAAAAAAATTAAACAAATAATTTTATGTATTCAGAAACCTATTGGTTCTATAACTTTTCATTCTATATAAATTTATATCTTTGCAGAATAAAAAATTAGTGATGAAACGAGTTATAATAGGACTTTCGGGAGGTGTAGATTCTAGTGTTGCAGCTTATATTTTGAAGGAGCAGGGGTATGAGGTTATCGGCTTGTTTATGAAAAACTGGCATGATGATTCGGTCACCATTTCAAACGAATGTCCGTGGTTGGAGGATAGTAATGATGCCATGTTGGTTGCTGAAAAGCTTGGTATTCCATTTCAAACGGTTGATTTAAGTGAACAATATAAAGAACGGATTGTAGATTATATGTTTCATGAATATGAAAAAGGAAGGACACCAAACCCCGATGTGCTTTGTAACCGGGAAATTAAGTTTGATGTTTTTATGAATATTGCCATGGAACTCGGTGCCGATTATGTAGCTACAGGACATTATTGCAGAAAAGGAACCATAGAAAAGGACAATAAAGAAATATACCAGTTATTGGCGGGTGTAGATGATAATAAAGATCAATCTTATTTTTTATGTCAGTTATCGCAAGAGCAATTAGCAAAATCGTTGTTCCCCATTGGTGAACTAACCAAGCCAGAGGTTAGAGAAATTGCCATGAAATTAGATTTGGTAACGGCAGAAAAGAAAGACTCGCAAGGCTTATGTTTTATTGGCAAAGTTAAGTTGCCCGATTTTCTTCAGCAACAGTTAAAACCTAAAGAAGGCGTTATTGTAGAAATTCCTAAAGAGCAAGCTATATTTAGTGAAGTTATTCCAGAATTTCATTCACAAGAAGAGAAACTACAGTATTTATCCCGTAAAATTGATTATAAAGTAGACCTTGGAAAAGTAGTAGGTAAGCATCAGGGCGCCCATTATTTCACTAAGGGTCAGCGTAAAGGTTTAGCTGTAGGGGGAACCTTGGAACCTTTATTTGTGATTGATACGAATGTTGAAGATAATATTATCTATACAGGTCAGGGAAAAGAACATCCTGGATTACTGAAAAAAGCTTTATTTATATCCAATGAAGAATTGCATTGGATTCGTGAAGATTTAGCACTTAAGGTAGATGGCACGATGCATGTTTTGGCAAGAATACGTTACCGCCAACCATTACAAAAAGCCATTTTGCATAAGGTAGATTCTGGTATGTATGTTGAATTTGAAGATTTTCAGTCAGCCATAACAGAAGGACAATTTGTAGCTTGGTATTTAGAAGATGAGTTAGTCGGTTCGGGAGTAATTTCATAACTTGCAATAACTTTAATTTTTTTTTTACTGTGAAAAAGTGGCTGTTTTTTTTTATGTTTTCATGCTTTCAGGTCCTGCTTTTTGCACAGCAAGATGCCTGGGTGTATTTAAAGGATAAACAAAATGTAGCTACTTCTATTGCTAATCCAATTTCAATACTTACTCAAAAAGCAATTGATAGAAAAAACAAGCATGCAGTTACCATAGATGAACGGGATGTTCCTGTAAATGAAACTTATATTACACAACTAAAAAGTGTTACTGGTATTACCGTTAAGGCAAAATCTAAATGGTTTAATGCGGTTCATGTTAGGGGAAGCGTAGAAGATATTAACAGTTTGAAAAGCACCTTTACCTTTGTGGATTATATAGATTTTGCAGACAAAAGTTTGAATGTTTTTAAAACACTCAATCCAAAAAAGGAATCTAAATTAGAAAGTGTTTTGTCCTCATTTAATTATGGAAATGCTGCAAATCAAATCCAAATGATTAAGGGCGATCAGCTTCATTTATCAAATTACACAGGAACGGGTATTACCGTGGCCGTTATTGATGCCGGTTTTCCGAATGTGAATACCATGGCAGCATTTCAACGCTTAAGAATGGCAAGTAATATTAAAGGAACTTACGATTTTGTTAAGAGAGCATCTGATGTTTACACAAATACAACAAGTAATCATGGCACTTTGGTTTTAAGTACCATGGCAGGCTATATTGAAAACCAATATGTTGGCACAGCTCCCGATGCTTCTTATTATTTGTTTGTAACTGAAGATGGGACTTCTGAAAATCCAGTAGAAGAAAGTTATTGGGTTGAAGCAGCAGAACGTGCGGATAGTTTGGGTGTAGATGTGATTAATACATCTTTAGGATACACTACCTATGATAATTCTAATTACAGCTATACCACAGCACAGATGAATGGTAATACAGCATTTATAACAAGAGGTGCTAACATTGCGTTTGAAAAAGGCTTATTACTTATAAACTCGGCAGGAAATTCCGGAAACGATAGTTGGGGAGTTGTAGGTGCTCCAGCAGATGGAGCCGGAGTTTTAAGTATTGGAGCAGTAAAAGCCGATGGAACTTATGCCACTTTCAGTTCAAGAGGAAGTGCCATACAACCAACTCATAAACCAGATGTTGTGGCACAGGGGCAGAGCACTGCTGTTATTTCAACAAATGATTTAATATACACATCTAACGGAACATCATTCAGTTCACCAGTTTTAGCTGGAGGCATTGTATGCCTTTGGCAAGCATTACCTAATAAAACAAATGCTGAAATTATGCAGATAGTTCGAGAATCTGCTTCACAATCTGCTTCTCCAGATTATTTTATTGGCTATGGTATTCCAAATTTACAAATGGCCTTAAACAGCGCTTTGCAAGTTGATGATATGACCATTGAAGGTAAAGTTACAATGTACCCAAATCCCACAAAAGGACTTGTGAAATTTAAAATTCCTTCACAATCCAGTGTGTTATCAGTAGCTATTTTTAATGTAACCGGAAAGCAAGTAATGACTTTTACAGTAGATTATGTTAACGATCAGATAGATATTTCATCATTAGCTAATGGATTATACTTAATTAAAGTAGACTCTCATTCAACTTCAAAAACAACTAAAATAATAAAATACTAAATGTCTAATAGAGTTTCTAATTTATTTAATATAAAATATCCAATTATTCAAGCTGGTATGGTTTGGAATAGCGGTTGGCGTTTAGCTTCTGCCGCAAGTAATTCGGGAATTTTAGGTTTAATTGGAGCAGGTTCCATGTATCCAGATGTCTTGCGTGAACATATTCAAAAATGTAAAAATGCAACCGATAAACCGTTTGGGGTAAATGTACCTATGTTATATCCAAATATCCAAGAAATTATGGATATCATTGTAGAGGAAGGAGTTAAAATTGTTTTTACTTCGGCAGGAAATCCTAAAACTTGGACCTCTTGGTTAAAGGAACGTGGTATTACTGTAGTTCATGTAGTTAGCAGTGTGAAATTTGCATTAAAAGCTCAGGAAGCTGGTGTGGATGCCATTGTTGCTGAAGGGTTTGAAGCCGGAGGACATAATGGTAGGGATGAAACTACGACATTAACGCTCATTCCAATGGTAAAGGAGCAAATTCACATTCCACTAATTGCAGCAGGTGGTATTGCAACGGGGCGTGCTATGTTGGCAACCATGATTTTAGGTGCAGACGGTGTACAAATAGGAAGCCGGTTTATAGCAAGTGAGGAAAGTTCGGCACATATTGCATTTAAACAAGCTGTAATTGATACGAAAGAAGGAGATACCCAATTAACATTAAAGGAACTAGCTCCTGTACGTTTGATTAAAAATAAGTTTTATAATGATGTGCAAGCACTTTATAAAAATGCGCCATCGCCGGAAGAACTTAAAGCTTTATTAGGTAGAGGAAGAGCGAAAAAGGGCATGTTTGAAGGTGATTTGCAAGAAGGAGAATTGGAAGTTGGTCAGGTTTCTGGTTTAATTCATGATATAAAACCTGTTTATCAAATTGTTACAGATATTATTAAGGAGTTTGAAGAAGCTAAAAAGGAATTAGCCTATTTTTAAAAATAAAAGGAGGTAATTGAGTATTACCTCCTTTCGAATATTGAAATTTTAACTAGTTGTTTTAAATCCCTGTAAAAAATTAGTTAAATATTCCTGTCCTAGATTACTAAATGGTTTTCTTAAGGAGCGGCAAAATTAATATTTTATTAATCTTTGCCTATTAAAATTTTGGTTACTTATTAACAAATTATCCCTGCTGTTTTTTTGTAAATGAAGTCTTAAAAAAGACCAAAATTGCAGAGACTTTAGCTTACTTTTGCATCATGCATATAAAAGATTACACTAAAGAATTTAAATACAATTGGCAATTAGCAGCACCTGTAATGTTGGGTATGCTGGGGCATACTTTTGTAGGTTTTGTAGATAATATTATGGTTGGACAATTGGGTACTGCCGAACTTGCTGCGGTATCTTTAGGAAATAGTTTTATTTTCATAGCCATGTCTTTAGGTATTGGATTTTCAACGGCTATTACACCTTTAATTGCAGAAGCAGACGCCGAGGGTAATTTTGATAATGGAAAATCTATTTTTAAGCATGGTCTGTTTTTATGTACGGTTTTAGGTGTTCTGCTGTTTTTACTGGTTATATTAGCTAAACCATTAATGTATCTAATGAAACAACCATTGGAGGTTGTAGAATTAGCAATTCCGTATTTGGACTTAGTTGCAGTATCTTTAATTCCATTAATCATTTTTCAAGGGTTTAAACAGTTTAGCGACGGTTTGTCTTTAACACGTCAGCCCATGTATGCAACTATTTTGGCCAATATTTTAAACGTTGTTTTTAACTATTTATTAATTTTTGGAAAATTCGGTTTTCCAGAATTAGGAATTGTAGGGGCTGCCTATGGCACTTTAATATCTCGGGTTTTAATGGTTTGGTATTTGTGGTTTCTACTAAAATCTAAAGGGAAATCCAAGGCTTTTGTTACTAACATTAAATTTTTTATTCTAAATAAATTAATGCTCAAAAAACTGTTGAATTTAGGAGCGCCAAGTGCCATGCAAATGTTTTTTGAGGTTGGAATTTTTACAGCCGCCATTTGGTTAAGTGGGTTATTGGGTAAAAACCCGCAAGCAGCAAACCAAATTGCTTTAAACCTAAGTTCCATGACCTTTATGGTTGCTACTGGCTTAAGTGTTACTGCTATGATACGGGTTGGAAACCAGAAAGGGCTACAAAACTATTTTGATTTACGCCGAATTGCCTTTTCCATATTTTTATTAGGTTTAATTTTTGCTTCGTGTTTTGCCATTCTTTTTTTTGTATTTCATAATCAGTTGCCTAAGTTGTATGTTGATTTTGACGACGCTAAAAATCTGGTAGATAACACTGAAGTGGTAGGGATAGCTTCAAAATTATTGTTTGCAGCAGCCATTTTTCAATTAAGTGATAGTTTGCAAGTACTCGCATTGGGAGCCTTAAGAGGTTTGCAAGATGTAAAAGTGCCTACAATAATAACTTTTGTTTCTTATTGGCTTATTGGGTTTCCTATTAGTTGGTTTTTAGGTAAAGAAGCAGCATATGGAAGTTTTGGAATATGGTTAGGCTTATTGGCAGGCTTAACAACAGCAGCTATTTTATTATTTATTAGATTCAATTATCTCACAAAAAGATTAATTTTGTCCATTAAGTAATTTAGATTGTTACTAACAAACAAAGTAAAAATAGCAATTAGTTAAACATCAAACAATTAAATAATAATTATGAGTCTTCCAAAATTTATTCTAGGTGATAATACCGATTTTCCTAATGCAATTTATGTTATTCATACAGAATTTCCTAGATTTATAATCAATCTTGAAGATGACGAGCTTGAATGGTTTGAAGATTTCGATGATGAGGATGAAAAGGAGTTATTGGCCGAAACAGAGAACATGATAAAACTAGCTACTGAGTTTTACGATAATGAAATTTTAAAATACGAAGAGTAACGCCAAAAACATAAATAATGTTAGAAACGCTTTTAGAGTACGATACGAAAATTTTCTTGTTTTTAAATAACTTAGGATCCCCAACCTGGGACCAAATGTGGTTAATTATAACGCATGAATTTACTTTTGCACCTATGTATGCGCTTCTGTTATTTCTCTTATATAAAAAATTTGGATTAAAAGCCTTGTTAGTTTTTGTAGTAGTTATTACTTTAATGATAACTTTTACAGATCAAATGACAAATGTTGCGAAACGTACATTTGAAAGATCACGCCCTTGTGGTGTTGATAGTCTGGTAGATCAAATGCGTTTTATAGCAGTGCGTTGCGGTAAGTATGGTTTCTTTTCAGGGCATTCTTCAAACTCCATGGCAGCGGCCGTTTTTGCTGGTTTAATTTTGAAACCTTATTATAAGAATCTATTATTTATAATGTTGTTTTGGAGTGCTATTGTAGCTTACAGTAGAATTTATGTTGGAGTGCATTATCCATTAGACATCATTTGCGGCTTCACATTTGGAGCTATATCAGGCTTTATGTTTTATAAGCTTGCCAAATACCTATTAAAAAAATATGTTACAGCTTAAGTACTTTAAGCAATAGTGGCAGGTGTTTTTTAGGATAGAAATGAAAATACAATTATTTTAATTCGTAGAAATTGAAAGTTGTTTTGTAATCAAATTTAGAAGCTTTTTTCTTTTTTTAGTAAGTGGTGAATTAAATAGGTTTTAAATATTTTTCTTAACCTTAAGACCTTCGTTACGATACATATAATCGGCTACTTGATAAAAAGAAATCGTTTCTTCCAGCATCTTGGTGTCAATGTCTTTCAGTATTAAATCATCATTATCTGTTATCCATTCATAGTAATTAACAACTCGCTGATCGCTTAAAACCATTAGTTTTTTGTCTTTTAAAAGCCCTAAGTTTCTGTAATTACCAATAAAAGCACGTTCATCCTCCTTTTTCATGTTCATTATGTTTTTTCCAAATAGGTTGGAAGTGTAGTCCCAATTTAAAAGCGCAAATAGGGTAGGGAACATATCAATTTGAGAACTTAATTTCTCGATTTTTTGAGGTGCAATGTTTTCTAAATTAACTATCATCGCGGGAATTCGATATTTATCAATATTCAAATTCCAACGTCCGGCACTACTTGCGCAATGGTCTGCCATAATAACAAATACCGTGTTTTCAAACCAAGGTTTGGTTTTAGCTTCCTTTAAAAAGTTGCCAATTGCGAAATCTGTGTATTTAATAGCACCTTCCCGACTTACACCCGACGGAATATCAATTTTGTTTTCAGGATAGGTAAAAGGTCGGTGGTTGGAGGTTGTCATTATGAAATTGAAGAAGGGCATTTCGGTTTTGTAAGCAATATCTGCTTCTTTTAAAACTTTCCTGTAGATATCTTCATCACAAACGCCCCAAGCATTTTCGAAAGTTACTTCATCATCATTAATATTGGTACGTTTAGTTTTTATATTTGAATCGAGTAAAAACCCTCTACCGCGGTCAATAATATTAAAGCCGTTTCCACCAAAATAGGTATTCATATTATCAAAGTACCCATCGCCGCCATAAAAGAAATTTCGATTGTAACCCTGCTGTTTAAATATTTCACCAATGGTAAATAAACCTTGGTTTTTATTTCGTTTTACAATGCTACGACCTGGTGTAGGAGGAATTGATAATGTAATGGCTTCCATTCCTCTAACTGTACGTGTACCAGTGGCGTAAAGATTGGTGAAAAATAGACTTTTTTTAGATAATGAATCTAATGTAGGTGTTATGTTTAAGTCGCTTCCTAAAGAATTAAGGTAGGATGCGCTTAAACTTTCAATACAAATAAAAATAACATTTGGCTTTTTTTCTGGGCGAAGTAAACTATCAAAATTTGAAATGCTTCTATAAATTTCTCTTTTCTCGGGGTTTATAAATTCACTATTTTTTTCGACTAATTTTTCTTTAACATTTGAAAAGGCCGTATCAATATCAATGGTGTTATAAAATTCGGTATAAGATAGTTCGTTGTTTTTAAAAGCAGCAAAAAAGGAATAAATACCTGTTTTTGCTAATTCATTGTTATATCTGTTGTTAAAACGTTCGGCGTGTTCATTTTTTACAAAAAGTCCAAATAATATGGCTACAGAAATCACCAAAAAGGAAGGTGCAATTTTCTCTTTAAATACGGTGTCGTTTTTAAATGTTTTATTAAAAACGTTCCTTTTTTTGGTTATAAAAAGTATAATGAATAATACAATGGAAATGGCACTTAATAATAATGGAATGGGGTAAGATTCGTTGATGTTTTTTACAACTTCATAAGTGTAAACTAAATAATCAACAGCTATAAAATTGAATCGACGTTCGAATTCTTCCCAAAACGTTATTTCAGCAAAAAATGAAAAAATAAAAATTAAAACACCTACGGAATAACCAAAATAGGTTATAATACGGTCGAAAACTGAGCCATATATTCTTTTAGGTATAATTAATAAATATAAAATATAAGGAAGTGCAAAAAAGGAAATAGTACCAACATCAAACAGAAAACCAATTAAAAAGGTTTTTATTAAGACCAGAAGCGAAGCGTCTATTTGTGGAAAATACCAAAAACATAAACAGCTTCTAAGAATAAATGAAAGTGACATAAAGATAAACACATACACTTTAAGAAGCTCAAAACGTTTGGGTATTAACTTATTCCACATATAGGTTATGGTTGGTTTTAATTGTTTGATAATTGCAGATAAATTTTGTTAAGAATTATCTTAAAGGCACTGCAACTTTCACATCATCCCAAGCCATAGTTAAAGAAAGGCTATCTGTAGAATTATCAAAAGCAATGGTAAATTGTTCCACTGTTGAGTCTAATTTTTTAACTGGTACTACTACGTTTAATACGTCATAATTAGGGTCCCACATCGGTTTCATTTCGGAGTTAACCCCCCATGAATATTGCTTAGAGTTAAAAATAACAGTCCATGTAGAATCTCTTGGAACCGTCCAAAGTGTATATTTTCCAGCAGGCAGGGTCATGTTTTGGATATTTAAGGGCTGGTTAGTTTCAAAAGTTGTTGCTTCATTCGCACCTGTTCTCCAAACCTGATCAAAAGGCACTAAGGCTCCAAAAATAGCACGGTCTTTTTTAGAAGGTCTATTATAAAAAACTTTAAGTTTTAAATCATTAAGTTTAAATTCTACGGTGTCTTTTGGACTTAGGCGTTTTTCAAATATGTTTTCAACAAAAATAGCATATGAAAATAGGCCAAGAGCTACTATGAAAAAGATTAGTAAAAGACGCTTTAAGAAGGTATTCATAATTTTTTATTTTGGATATAAATATACTTTAAAAGTAATAATTACTAATAGGCAAACGTAGAATTATATCGAAATGTTTTAATTGTTTGCTAAAATATTTTTTTGTGTTTCTAATGCTTTAATTATGGTGTCTGTATTTTCTAAATAATCAAACCATAAGGTGTCTTGGTTTCGTTTAAACCAGGTAAGTTGTCTTTTTGCAAAACGTCTAGAATTCTTTTTTATTTCGGAAACAGCAAAATCCAGAGTCCATTCCCCCTCCAAATAATTGAATAATTCTTTGTATCCTACAGTATTTAAAGCATTCAAGTTTTTATAAGGTAACAGATTTTTTACTTCATCCAATAACCCATCATTAATCATGATGTCAACACGTTGGTTTATTCTGCTATATATGGTTTCCCTTTCAGCTGTTAGTCCAACAGAAATAACTTTAAAAGGGCGTATGTTACTTTTTTTGTTAAGGTAGGAGGAATAGGGTTTTCCTGTACCTACGCAAATTTCTAATGCACGTATTACTCGATGCGGATTATCAATTGCAATGGTATTGTAGCTAACTTCATCTAAACGTTTTAATTGTTCTTGCAGGAAGTGAAGTCCTTCAGTATCTAATTTGTTATTTAAGGTAACTCGAATATCGGGATCCACTTCAGGAAAATCGTCTAATCCTTTCGTAACGGCGTCTATATATAATCCAGATCCTCCAACCATAACAACAGTTTCATGTTCTTCAAATAGTTTGTTTAAAGTAAGCAAAGCATCTTTTTCAAATGCGCCCACATTATAGTTTTCTTGAATAGTTTTATGGTGAATAAAATGATGTTTTGCTGCTGCTAATTCTTCTTTTGAAGGTGCCGCGGTGCCAATTTGCATTTCTTTAAAAAACTGCCTAGAATCTGCCGAAATTATTTCTGTATTAAAATAGTTTGCAAGCTTTATGCTTAACGCTGTTTTTCCAATAGCTGTAGGGCCAATTATTGAAATTAGAAATTTAGGCATTTGTTAATTTATTTCCACATTTTCTGCAATACGAAGCATCACTAAGGATAATATCTGCTCCGCAATTTTGACAAGAACTGTTTTTTAAGTTAGACGTTTTATCTTTTGTTGCAGCGGTATATTCCGCTGAAACTATACCTGTAGGTACCGCAATGATGCCGTAACCAATAATCATTATTATAGTAGCCAAAACCTGACCAAGGGCTGTTTGTGGAGTAATATCTCCAAAACCAACCGTGGTTAGGGTTACAATACACCAATAAATGCTTTGTGGAATACTTTTAAAACCATTTTCTGGGCCTTCAATTAGATACATAACAGTACCTAATATGATGGAAATTATAAAAACAAAAAATATAAAAATGAATATTTTCGAGCGACTGTTTTTTATGGCTCTAATAAGTTTATTGGATTCACCAACAAATCGAATCAGTTTTAAAATTCTAAAAACTCTTAATAGTCTCAAGGCTCTGAACACAGATAAGAATTGAGTATCTAATATGAAAAATGAAATGTATTTAGGAAGTGTTGAAAGTAGATCAACAATACCATAAAAACTAAAAATATATTTTTTAGGTTGGTTTACACAAATGATTCTTAATATATATTCGATTGAAAACAAAATAGTTATAACCCATTCAGATATGTTAAAATAGCTATGATATTTGCTGTCAAAAGATTCCACACTTTCCAGCATCACAATTACAATACTGTAAATAATAGCAATTAATAACGTAATGTCGAAAACTTTTCCGGCACGGGTATGCGTGCCGTATATAACTTCATGAAGTTTAATTTTCCACTTTGAATTTAGTTGATCACTCATAAGTTTCAAAAGTAAAGAAAGATTATGATGTTTATTATTTTTAATTAAAGGTAATTACTTTTAAGCGATTATTTTTTCTTAAATAACTTTGAATAATATGTTGCGTATCTCTATTGTTCTGCATAGGAGTTATGATAGATTCTAAAACCTGAATATTCGTTATTTGATAATTTAAATTGTAAAATCCCAAACCTTTGAAAACGCCATTTTCTATTAGAATAGCGCTGCGCTCGTCGATATCGCGACCTCTATCAATAATTACCATGTTTTTGTTTCGATAACTATTTTTTTGGATTAGGGCTTCAACCCTGGCATTGTAAGTTTCGGTTGGTTCTTTTTCAATGCAAGCTCCCTGGCAAGCTTTTACATCATAATTAAAACAACTGGTTTTAGTTTTATATAAACCTACTAGTTTTTGGCACAAATTGTATTCTTCAACTACTTTATTTAAAAAACTTTTTCCGCTTTCTCGGTTTGTAAAAGTGGTTATTGGGTTTTTACGTAAATCGGCAACATCAATTTTTAAGTTAATATAACCTTTATCGTCCACAAAACTATATAAAGCATGTGTGAAAACGGTGCGGCGTAAAGCTCTATTGAAAATAGGTTTAACACGTTTTATTTCTTCACTTTCTTTTAGTAATGCAACCAATTCACTACCTGTTGTTTCATAGGTTACTGCGGTAACTTGTGATTGTATTTTTTTTGATTTTTGATTGGTGTTCGTGAAATGTTGATTAACTCGTTTTTTAATATTGTTGCTTTTGCCAATATAAATAATGTCGCCGTTTGCTTTATGAATATAGTAAACACCGGTTGTTGAAGGTAATTCTTCAAGAATATCTAAATGTCTTGGTTCTAATTGTAGTTTAGGGTTTAAACGAATGGACTGTTGAATGATGCTTTTTGTAGTGTCTTTATCCAATAGCATTTGAAACAATTTAACCGTAGCGATGGCATCACCTGATGCTCGATGCCGGTCTGTTACAGGAATACCAAGTGATCGGACTAATTTTCCTAAACTGTAGGATTCTTGCCCCGGAATTAAATCTTTAGACAGTTCGACGGTGCATAGCGACGGGCGAATAAACTCAAATCCCAAGCGACGGAATTCGGTACTTAAAATTCGGTAATCAAATTGTGCGTTGTGGGCCACTAAAATACAATCTTCGGTAATTTCAACAATTCGTTTGGCTACTTCATAAAACTTTGGGGCATTGCGAAGCATGTTGTTATTAATACCTGTTAAATTCACTACAAAAGGCTGTATATCTCGTTCAGGATTAATAAGGCTGATAAATTGATCAACTACTTTATGACCATCAAATTTATAGATGGCAATTTCTGTGATACCTTCTTCATTATACTTTCCGCCAGTGGTTTCTATGTCTAATATTGCGTAAATAAGTTGTTTGTTGTTTAGATGTTTGTGGTTTAGCCATTGTGATTATGTTGATGAACTCAATAATTCCACGACAACCCACTTAACAATTTTAATTATAATTCCGTTCACCAAATATACTACTTCCTACACGAATCATGTTGCTACCACAATTAATTGCTAATTGGTAGTCACCACTCATTCCCATGCTTATAGTTTCAGGTTTAAAGTTAAAAGTTTCTGATGATTTTAGGCTATCAAATACGGATTTTAATAAAGTAAATTCTTCTTTTATTTGGTTTTCATTTTCGGTGAAGGTTGCCATACCCATTACTCCAACTATTTTAATGTTTTTTAGCCCTGCCATAGCTTCCGATTGAATGATTTTTGAAGCTTCTTCTGGTGTCATTCCGAATTTAGAATCTTCAGATGCAATTTTTATTTGAAGCAAACAATTAATAACCCGATTATGTTTTTTTGCTTGTTTGTTTATTTCTTCTAACAATTTAAAATTATCAACACCATGTATTAAGCTCACAAATGATGCCATATATTTTACTTTGTTACTTTGAACATGCCCAATCATATGCCATTCAATATCTTTTGGCATAGCCTCAAACTTATCAACCATTTCCTGAATTTTGTTCTCTCCAAAAATGCGTTGTCCGGCATTATAAGCTTCCATTAAATCGTTAATAGGTTTTGTTTTGGAAACAGCTACTAAAGTAACGTGGTTCGGTAAAGTAGATTTTATTTGATTTAGATTTTCTTGTATGTACATTTTGTTATTTTTTGTTTAGTTGTTGGTAACCTATTGCTTATTGTTTCCATAGCAAACAGCACACTATTTCATTATTTAGTGGAATAGTAGAATAACAACTAAATGACAAAATACCTAAACGATTGAACTTATTTAATAAATTGAGAAGACACTTTTTCCGCTTTTCTACTTTCAGAATAATCATAAAATCCTTCACCAGATTTTATACCTAATTTTCCGGCGCGAACCATATTAACTAGTAGGGGACAGGCTGCGTACTTTGGGTTTTTAAATCCGTCATACATTACATTTAATATAGATAAACACACATCTAAACCTATAAAATCGGCTAGTTGTAATGGACCCATTGGGTGCGCCATTCCTAATTTCATTACAGTGTCAATCTCATTTACCCCTGCAACACCATTATATAATGTTTCAATAGATTCATTAATCATGGGCATTAATATACGGTTAGCTACAAATCCAGGATAGTCGTTAACTTCCACAGGTGTTTTACCTAGTGTTTTAGAAAGTTCCATGATGGTCTTTGTAATGGCATCACTGGTGTTATAACCTCTAATAATCTCAACCAATTGCATAATAGGCACTGGATTCATAAAATGCATTCCAATTACTTTCTCCGGTCTTTTGGTAACACTTGCTATTTGCGTAATGGAAATTGAAGATGTGTTGGTTGCTAAAATGGTGTTTTCAGCACACGCTTCATCTAATTGTTTGAAAATTTTAAGTTTTAAATCAGTGTTTTCGGTGGCGGCTTCCACTACTAAATCAACATGTTTAACACCTTCTATTATGGTTGTAAACGTTGAAATATTTTTTAGTGTATTTACTTTTTCAGCTTCGGTTATGGCTTCTTTGGAAAGCATTCTTTCCAGATTTTTAGCAATGGTTGCTACCCCTTTTTCAAGAGCTTCTTTGCTAATGTCAATAAGGTTAACTTTAAAACCGTTTTGGGCAAAGGAATGTGCAATGCCATTTCCCATAGTGCCTGCGCCAATAACTGCAACGTTTTTCATGGAACTAGAATATTATTATACTCAATATTAAATGCCAAGTGAAGTAATCTGTTAATTGATAAAAAGATTGCTTGGTACTATATGGCTTTTTTACTTAAAAACTGTTAATTATTTGAGTTGCAACACGCAGAGCCTCAGTGCCGTCATGAAGTGTTACAATTGGTGATTCATTATTATTTATGGCATCAGCAAAGGCATTCAATTCATCTAAAATAGAATTGTTGTTTGCTACATCCGGATTGTCAAAATAGATTTGTTTTTTAACACCTTCTGCATTTTGTAATACCATATCAAAATCTCCTGGATCTTCTGGAGCATCCTTCATTTTTACTACTTCACATTTCTTATCTAAAAAATCGACAGAGATGTAAGCATCTTTTTGGAAGAAGCGTGCTTTACGCATTTTTTTAAGTGAAATTCTGCTGGCGGTTAAGTTGGCAACACAACCATTTTCAAACTCAATTCGTGCATTTGCAATATCAGGAGAATTGCTTATTACAGCTACACCACTAGCACTGATATGTTTTACTTTCGATTTTACCACACTCAGTATAATATCGATATCATGAATCATTAAATCTAATACCACAGGAACATCGGTTCCACGTGGGTTAAATTCAGCAAGTCTATGAGATTCAATAAACATTGGCGATTTAATATCGTCTTTTACTGCTAAAAATGCAGGATTAAATCGTTCAACATGGCCTACTTGACCTCTTAAATTGTGTTCAGATAATAACGCTCTTATATGTTCAGCTTCTTCAACCGTATTGGTAATTGGTTTTTCAATAAAAATATGTTTTCCTTTAGAAATGGCTTTTTTTGCACATTCGTAGTGCGATAAAGTAGGCGTAACAATATCAACCATATCAACGGCATCAATCAGCGTATCAATAGAGTTGAAAAATTTATAGCCAAACTCGGCTTCTACTTTTTTACCATTTGATTCATCGGCATCATAAAACCCAATAAGGTCATATTTATCAGATTGCTTCAAAAGTTTTAAATGAATTTTTCCAAGGTGACCAGCACCCAGTACACCAGCTTTTAGCATAATAGTATAAGGTTTTCAACAAAAATAAGATTTTAGTTTCAGAAAAGGTCTACTAGGAAATAGAAAATAGATTAAAACTTTAAAATATATACTTTGAACTTCATTTTGTTTGATTTATTTTCGCTTTTCAAATATACCAACATTGAAAGACACGTTTAAACACAAGGGCCTAAGACAACAATTAGTAAATGTGATTAAAGCCAAAGGAATAGCCGATGAAGCTGTTTTAAAGGCTATAGGGAACATTCCTAGACATTTTTTTATGGACTCTAGCTTCTTGGATTATGCCTATAAGGATATGGCATTTCCTATTGCGGCAGATCAAACCATATCCCAACCCTATACAGTAGCCTTTCAAACAGAATTACTAAAAGTTAAAAAAGGAGATAAAATTCTTGAAATAGGCACAGGTAGTGGTTACCAAACCGCTGTTTTATGTGAACTAGGTGCAAAGGTGTACAGTATTGAGCGCCAACAAGAGTTGTTTAAAAAAACAAGTGTCTTTTTACCTAAATTAGGTTACCGTGCTAAAAAACTTGTTTTTGGTGACGGCTACAAAGGAATGGAAGAAGAAGCTCCTTTTGATGGTATTATTGTAACTGCAGGTGCACCTTTTGTACCCAAGCCTTTATTAAGTCAGCTAAAAGTAGGTGGTAGGTTAGTAATTCCTGTTGGAGATGATGTGCAAATTATGACGCTTTTTATTAGAAAAGGCCCTAAAGAATTCGAACAACACGAATTTGGTGAGTTCAGGTTTGTACCTTTATTAGAGGATAAAAATTAAATTAATTGTTGGTTGTGGAGTTGTTCAAGAGATTTAAACAACAAACAGCAGACAACTAACTCTTTGTTTTTGGTAAATAATTTCTAGGAATAGGATTCCATCGTGTTTCGTTATCCCAAAAAACATTCATAATCCACCAGCGCGTACCATCGTTTAATAGTTGAATACTGTTAATGCCACGCATAAATGGTTCTTCATCATTTTTGCTATTAAACGATTCAAAGGTGCTGAATACATGAGCAATGTTTCCGTAAGCATCAACCGTTCTATGAACTTCTTTTTCAATAAAGCCAGCGTCTGTCATCCATTTACTAGAACTTTTCATGTAATCGTCCGGTTTCATATAGCGAATTTGGAACTTGCGTTCATCATTCTTACCAGAAGTAATCAATTTGGCATCTTCATGAAATAGGTATTTAAAAAGTGTCCAATCTCTTTTTTGTCCTTTTTCACCTGAAATTACTTTGTATAATGAATTGATAGTACTATCAATGGTTAATACGTTTTCCGAATAATCTTTAGCTACAGATTTATTATTTTCTTTGCTTTTACTATTGTCTTTACCCTTATTTTGGGCTTGAACGTTTAAAAAAGTAAAAGATATTAGAATAACTAAGAGGACTTTTTTCATTATAAAAATTTAAATTTTATTTGAAGTTTTTCTTTATTCGGTCTAAATCACGTTTGTTGTCGCGGTCTTTTATAGTCTCGCGTTTGTCGTATAACTTTTTACCTTTTGCCAAAGCAATATCTAATTTAGCAAAACCTTTTTCGTTAATAAATAAACGCAACGGGATTATTGTAAGTCCCGAACTTTGTACTTCTTTATGTAACTTTTTTAATTCTTTTCGGTTTAACAGCAATTTTCGTTCCGCTTTTGGACGGTGGTTGTAATAATTCCCAAAAGCATATTCTTCAATAGTTGCATTTATTACAAAAAGTTCGCCTTTTGCATTAAATTCACAAAAGCTTTCCGCAATGGATGCCTTGCTATTTCTAATAGACTTTATTTCGGTGCCCGTTAACACAATACCAGCAGTATACGTATCTAATATTTCGTATAGAAAGCGGGCCTTTTTATTTTGTATGTTGATTTTTTTTTGCATGCCGCACAAAATTACATAAATTTATTTTTAAAGATAGATTTGATTTAAGCGAAAAGTTAAATATTAACTAACAGTGCTTTTAGCATTATAATTACTACTAATTTAGCTTTTGTTCTGTTTTGTAGTTATATGAAGAAATTTATAAAAATTTTACTGGTTTTTGTACTAATATCATCGTGTAGTAGCGTTAAAAAATATAATGAACAAATTAGCAAGTTACATACAATTGAAGCTCTACGTGCAGATATTGATAATGTCTATTTTCAGTTAAAAAAGCACCACCCTAATTTATACCAATATACGCCAAAAGAAATCTTGGATTTTAAGTTTGATAGTTTAAAATTATCAATAAAGGAACCTATAAATTCTCGTGAGTTTTATAAGAAGTTAGCGCCTGTGGTTGCAAATGTGAAACAAGGACATGTGTCTGTAGGTTCGGCCGGAAAGCGTTATAACAAGAAGGAGCGAAAACAATTAAGTAAAAAGAAATTTGAGTTTTTAGATTTAGGTTTTGAATATTTGAATGAAAAATTATGGGTAACCAAAACCAAAGAAAAAGATAACGCCATCATCGGTAGCGAAGTTATTAAAATTGATAATGAATTAGTTTCCAGCTTAGTAGCTACTTATAAAACACGTTTTGCTTCAGATGGGTATAACAAAACACTTCATAATCAGTATGTTGGTAAGGTGTTTTCTAGATTACATCTTAAAGAACACGGATATTTGGATAGTTTACAAGTAACGTTTAAACAGCAAGATTCTATTTTTACGAAAATGTTTAAATATGTTGATAAAAATAAAAAACAAGATAGTGTATCTAAAAAAGAAACGGTGAAAGTTGAAAAGCCAAAACTGACGAAAGCCGAGAAAAAAGCAAATAGAATAGCAAATCGTAACAAACGGAAATATAATAAAAAACACGGCCTAATTAAAGGTGATGAATTCACCCGAAATTTTAAATTTTTAGAGACAGATAGTAGGGTGGCTTACATGAGAATTGAATCGTTTACTAATGGAAATTATAAAAAGTTTTACAAAGAAAGCTTTGCGATTTTAGACTCTTTAAAAACAGAAAACTTCATACTCGATTTGCGAGATAATGGTGGTGGTAGAATTTCTGAAATTTCTTATTTATATTCATTTTTAGCCAAAGAAAAATTTCAATTGGTTAAAGAAAGTGAGGTGAACAGCAGGTTGCCTTATTTCGATTTTTTAATGAGTAATACTACACCAACATCTTTAAAAATAGCTTCGGTACTAGGGTCTCCAATGATTGTAATCCATAATTTAATTAAAACTAAAAAGCGAGAAGATAGAATTTATTACAACCTTAGGTTTTCTAAAGAAAAAGAACCTAATAATTTGGCTTATAAAGGTAATTTGTATGTGTTAATTAATGGTGGATCTTTTTCAGCATCCGCTTTATTATCAACGCATTTAAAAGCTACGGATCGTGCTGTTTTTGTAGGAGAGGAAACGGGAGGTGCTTATAATGGGTGTGTTGCGGGTATTTATAAAATTCACCAATTACCCAATTCAAAACTTAAAATAAGGATGGGTTTAATGCAGATTGAAACGCCTTACAAACAAACACCCGATGGTTTTGGTGTTATGCCTGATGTGGAAATTGCCCATACTATTGAAGATATAATTAATAACGGCGATCCAGAAATTGAATGGGTTTTGCAGCGCATTAACTCACCAGATAATTAATAAAATTGAATAGAATGCCAGTTTTATTATTTTTATTCGATTTTAATAAAAATAAAAACGCATTATTATTAAATTACTAATTAACTTGATAAAGCATTGTTTTTTATTGGCTTCCAAATAAAACATTTGTATTTTTGATTTTAATAATTTAATAAACGAAACATCAAAATATACTATGAATTCATACGATGTAGCCATAATAGGCTCGGGTCCTGGAGGATATGTTGCAGCAATACGTTGCGCACAATTAGGCATGAAAACTGCTATTATTGAAAAGTACAATACACTTGGAGGCACGTGTTTAAATGTTGGTTGCATACCAAGTAAAGCGCTTTTAGATTCTTCACATCATTATGAAGATGCTGTAAAACATTTTGAGGAACATGGAATTGATATACCTGGTGATATTAAAGTGAACCTTGAAAAGATGGTAGCCCGTAAACAATCGGTGGTGGATCAAACTACTGGAGGTATCGATTTTTTAATGAAGAAAAATAAAATTGATGTTTATCAAGGATTAGGAAGCTTTAAGGATGCGACCCATATTTTAATTACAGGTGAAGAAACTACCGAAATTGAGGCAAAAAACACCATTATAGCAACAGGAAGTAAACCTTCAAGTCTTCCTTTTATTAATATTGATAAAGAGCGTGTTATCACATCAACCGAAGCTTTAAAACTTAAAGAAATTCCAAAACACTTAATCGTAATTGGTGGTGGTGTTATTGGTTTAGAACTAGGTCAGGTTTACAAACGCTTGGGTGCCGAGGTATCGGTAATTGAGTTTATGGATCGCATCATTCCAACCATGGATGCTGGACTTTCTAAAGAATTAAACAAGGTGTTGAAAAAACAAAAATTCAACATCAATACATCACATAAAGTAAAATCTGTTGAGCGTGTTGGTGATGAAGTTATTGTAAAAGCAGACGATAAAAAAGGTAATGAAATCGAGTTTAAAGGCGATTATTGCTTAGTTTCTGTTGGTCGTCGTCCGTATACTGATGGCTTAAATGCCGAAGCTGCAGGTGTGAAATTAACCGATAGAGGTCAAATTGAAGTAAACGATCATTTACAAACAAGTACTAAAAATATTTATGCCATTGGTGATGTTGTAAAGGGGGCCATGTTAGCGCACAAAGCGGAAGAAGAAGGCGTTTTTGTTGCTGAAACGTTAGCTGGACAAAAACCACATATTGATTATAATTTAATTCCGGGTGTGGTTTACACATGGCCAGAAGTCGCCGCTGTAGGTAAAACAGAAGAACAACTTAAAGAAGCTGGTGTAGAATTCAAAACAGGATCGTTCCCGATGCGTGCTTTAGGTAGAAGTAGAGCAAGTATGGATTTAGATGGTTTTGTTAAAATTTTAGCCGATAAGAAAACAGATGAAATTTTAGGTGTACACATGATTGGTGCTCGTGCAGCCGATATGATTGCTGAAGCTGTTGTTGCTATGGAATTTAGAGCAAGCGCTGAAGATGTATCTAGAATGTCTCATGCGCATCCAACATTTACGGAAGCTATTAAAGAAGCGGCTTTAGCTGCCACGGAAGATAGAGCGTTGCACATTTAAGTAATTCCAAATCTTATATTATAATAAAAAGCGAACTACTGGGTTCGCTTTTTATTTGTATAAATATTCATAATAAGTTTGTATTAATTAATTTACATAGCCTTTAAGATAACTTAACATCAATCATTAATTATTGGTGCAATTTTGGTTAGCATAAGTCTAATCTTAAAAACATATTTATGAAAACACCTTTAATTATTGCATTATTATTAGTGAGTACATTTACTTTTGCTCAAAATTCAGAAGAGAAATTTGAAATACCAAAAAACCAATGGATTGTTGGTGGTTTAATTAATTTCAGTTCTCAAAATTATGAAAGCCAGAACGAAGATTATGATTCTGATTCTAATCAAACTTCATTTTTTATTAAACCAGATATTGGATATGCAATAGATAGTAATTTAGTAATAGGTTTGATGCCAGGTTTTAATATTCTAAATTCTAAACGTGAAGGAAGTAATGAAGAGTATAAAAGTAATGGATTTAGCATAGCTCCTTACATTAGAAAATATTTTGCTATTAGCAATAATTTTGCGCTTAATGTGCAAGGAGAATTCATGTATTCATATCAAAAAAGTGAAAATAAATATGCTAACAGCGTAACTAATATTACAAGTGAATCAGATAGGAATTCAATATTTATAGGTGTTAGACCAGGACTGACTTATAGCTTAACCAATAAAATTTATTTGAATGCTAATTTAGGATCAATAGGTTACTACAGTGATAAAAGTGAAAATGATGAAGGAATAACATCGAAGTTAAATAACTTTAATTTTAATTTTAGTACTTCAGATTTATCCTTTGGCGTTTTGGTATTACTATAATATACAAATTATTGGGTCTTGAAATTTGGAAGGGAATATTTTTATTTCCTTTCTTTTTATTAAAAAAAAATCTAAACTTTAAAATGAGAACTTAATTGATGCTTTTTTATAGCTCTTCTAGACAAAACAATTCCAATAAAAAGAGAAATAAAAGCACCAATCCAAACACCAGGAATAAAGTCTATGAATAAGAAAAAGTCATAAGCCCCATGGAAAATAATTGCAAATAATAACCCAGTTAGATTAAAAAGAGCTTTGTTATTAGAAAACTTAGCTTTCCCAATATAATAGCCCATTAATATTCCAAACGTAGCATGTGCAGGAATTGCTGTAAAGGCACGCATTAGGGCTGTAGAAAAACCGCCTTCTAATACGTAAAAAACATTTTCGGTTGCTGCAAAACCCATGGAAACTACAACGGCATATACAATACCATCAAACGGTTCATTGAATTCTTTGTGGGTTTGAGAGTAATACCTAACGATAAGGTATTTGCTAAATTCTTCAGTAAAACCGACTACACAAAAGGCTTTTGTAAATTGTTGTAAAACACTCGTGTCGTCTTTAAGAGGTAACAGTAGGTTAAAAGCGTAATAAAATAGGGTAGCTATGAGAATGCTTATAAAAGCACCCATTAAAAAGTTATAAAATAACAGTTCCTTTGGCTCTTTCTCGTATCTATCCTTAAAATAGATGTATAGAATAACAATTAGTATGGGCGTTATGGAATATATTAATAAATCCATTCAAAGAAAATGAGGTGTTAGTTTATAGTTTCAATTATGTTTTGTAAAACCAATTCGTAATATGCTTTATTGGATGGTACAAAATGATTGTTTGAACCAATGTTTTTAATTAAACTTTTAAATGTATCCAAGGAGACTAATTTTAAAGCCTCAACCTCTTCAATTTGTGGTGTTAATGTGTTTAAAGGTACTTTAAGCTCTGCAATAAAGGTGTTGTGAAATTCATTGTCTACAATGCCTGAACCGTATGATTGAAAACAAGGAAAAACACCAATACAATGTAAATCGGTTTCTGAAATATCTAAACCAATTTCTTCTTTGGTTTCCCTTATGGTAGCTTGTTTGGCTGTTTCTCCAGCATCAATATGACCGGCTACGGATACATCCCACATTAATGGACAAATACTTTTTTTTGATGAGCGTTGCGATAATAGCACATGGCCATCTTTAGTATAAAACCAAACGTGAGCGGTATGGTGGTAATACCCTTTTTGATGAATTACGGATTTTAACTCCGATTTACCTAATGGCTTTCCGGTATCATCTACTACATCTATATATTCATCCATAACTATTTGTTGCGTAGTGTTTACTATAGTTTGAAGTTGCCTGTGCGTTAGGGGTTGAAGCGGCATCCTTTTTTGCCATTAAAAGCAAAAAAGATATAGCGGAAAACCCGACCCTTGTGGTAACGCCCAAATTAATTTCTATTTGTTTTTAAAACGCTATTGCGAGGAAAGAAGCAATCTCATTAGGTTTTTCCAAAGTATATTTTGTACTTAACAAGGATAAGATTGCTTCAGTTATGTTTCCTTCGCAATGACGTTGATTTTCAGATTTTATTTAAAATAACTAAATGTTTCACCATCTTTTATGTTTAACAAACTTTCATAAATAAGTTTGATAACATTTTCAACATCTTCTCTGTGAACCATTTCTACTGTGGTATGCATGTAGCGTAACGGTAACGAAATTAAAGCAGATGCCACACCACCATTGCTGTAAGCGAAGGCATCTGTGTCTGTACCAGTTGCACGAGATAAGGCATTGCGCTGAAATGGTATTTTTTTAGCTTCGGCTGTGTCGGTAATTAAGTCACGAAGCTTTTGTTGTACCGCTGGCGCATATGCAATAACAGGACCTTTACCCAATTCCAAATCACCTTGAGTTTTCTTTTCAATCATTGGTGTTGTGGTATCGTGGGTTACATCGGTTACAATCGCCACGTTTGGTTTGATGGTTTGTGTAATCATTTCGGCACCACGTAGCCCAATTTCTTCCTGTACGGCATTAACAACGTACAATCCAAATGGTAAGGTTTTATTGTTTTCTTTTAATAAACGTGCTACTTCAGCAATCATAAAACCACCCATGCGGTTATCTAAGGCACGACAAACAAATTTATCACCATTTAAAATATGGAATTCGTCTGGGTAGGTAATAACGCAACCCACATGAACGCCTAATTTCTCTACATCGGCTTTAGTTTTACATCCGCAATCAATAAAAATATTATCGGGTTTTGGAGCCTCTTCTTTCGATTTGTCTCTTGTGTGAATTGCTGGCCATCCAAAAACACCCTTTACAATACCTTCTTTTGTGTGGATATTCACAATTTTACTTGGTGCAATTTGGTGGTCGCTTCCACCATTTCTAATTACATAAATTAACCCATCGTCTGAAATATAATTTACATACCACGAAATTTCATCGGCATGGCCTTCAATTACAACTTTGTATTTCGCTTCTGGGTTAATTACACCTACTGCAGTACCATAGGTATCGGTAATAAACTCATCTACATAGGGTTTTAAATAATCCATCCATAGTTTTTGTCCTGTCCATTCATAGCCAGTTGGGGCTGCATTATTTAAATATTTCTCTAAAAAGTCCATAGACTTTTTGTTTAAAATGCTCTTCATCGTTTTGTGTTAAAGTTTTGCACTAAATTAATAATATAAATACAAAAAAAATGTTTTAGAAGATGTAATTTGTTAATTTTGATACAATTTTGCTCCCATATTTTTATGAAGAATTATGTTATATATCTTTTTTTAATTTTCCCTGTTTTTTTATTTGCACAAATAAAGGAAAAGGAAGAGGATACTTCGGAATATGAATATATGTTTATTGATGGTGATTCGGTGCCGCAAACCATTGTAAACTTAAACCCCATTTATATAATGGGTAATATGAAATTTGCTAGTAAAGAAGACAGAATCAGGTACTTAATTTTACGAAGAAAAACCTTAAAAGTGTATCCTTACGCCAAATTAGCAGCAGATAGGTTAGATTCTTTGAATGCGCGTTTGGAATCTATGAAAAAGAAAAGTGATAGGAATCGCTACACCAAAATGATTCAAAAATATATTGAAGGAGAATTTTCGGAAGAGTTAAAAAAACTTTCTCGTACCGAAGGTCAAATTTTAGTGAAATTAATTCATAGGCAAACAGGTAAAACCACCTTTGGTTTGGTAAAAGAATTACGTAGCGGTTGGCGAGCCTTTTGGTATAATACCACCGCAGGTATGTTTGACATTTCTTTAAAGAAACCATTCGACCCGAAAACGGTGTATGAAGATTATCTTATTGAGGATATTTTACAACGAAGTTTTAGAAACGGTTTGTTAGTAAGACAAAAGGCTGCCGAAGAATATAATTTTTTAGATTTAACCGATATTTGGTTAGATAAGCAAAAAAACAAATAAGTTGTTAGCAAAACAAACGCCATTACAAGAACGTTTAAATGCCATAACACATGCCATTGGTGCTATTTTTGGTGTGTTGGGATTAATAGCACTTATTATTTTTAATTCTAATAAAACGGACTGGAGTTTATTCAGTGTAATAGTTTATGGCTTTTCTTTTATAATTTTGTTTACCGCTTCTACTTTATATCATTCAGTAAAAGATGATGTAAAAAAACATTATTTCCGTATTGTGGATCACATCAGTATCTACTTTTTAATAGCAGGAACTTACACTCCCATATTATTGATTACGTTGCAAGATAGTTTGGGCTGGTTGTTGTTTTACGTGGTTTGGGGTATTGCTGCATTTGGTGTTATTTTAAAATTGTTTTTTACGGGGCGATTCGAAATATTTTCAACCTTACTGTATCTGCTTATGGGGTGGCTCATTGTTTTTGATTTTACTAACCTTTCTAAACTCTTAGATAGTAATGGTATTTTGTTGCTGTTTGCAGGTGGTTTAGCTTATACCGTGGGTATAATATTTTATGCCATTAAGAAGATTCCGTATAACCACGTTATTTGGCATTTGTTTGTATTAGCGGGTGCTATTTTTCATTTCTTTATGATTTTCTTTTATGTAATTTGAATTTTTATATTTTGGAAAGGTTGAAATCTTCTGAATATTAACTAAAATTATGATAGACATTATCCCAGCAAAAACTCAAAATCATTTTCAAGAATTAGGCCGGCTAGCCGATATTATTTGGCGGGAATATTATATTCCCATGGTTGGTAAGCCACAGATTGATTATATGCTCGAAAAATTTCAGTCGGTTGAAGCTATTAAAAATCAGGTAGAAGCGGGTTTTGAATATTTTCTAATTACGTTTGATACAATTCCTGTAAGTTATATAGCTATTAAGAAGGAGGAAGACACCTTGTTTTTGAGTAAAATATATGTGTTAAGTACTTACCGCGGGAAAAAAATAGGAAAAAAAGCAATGCAATTTATTGAAGAAAAGGCCAAATCCTACGACTTAAAAGCCATTCGTTTAACGGTTAATATTAATAATACTAAGGCTATAAATGCTTATGAGGCTATGGGCTTTACAAAAACGGGTACTCTGAAAGCTCCTATAGGCGAAGGGTTTTTTATGGATGATTTTTTAATGGAGAAAGCAGTTTAGTCGCATTTTACAATCGCAGTTTGCATTTGAGATTGTTTCAAATTTTTTGGTTAACGTTACTATTCAAAACTTGTTAATCGTTATTCAATTAATCTTCAATCACATCCTTATATTCTTCAAAAAAAGCTTCAAATAAACTCATGTTTTCATTAAAGAATTCCATTACAGTACGCCAAGTATTTTTGTTGTGAATGGAGACTTTTTCATTTAAAGGAATATAAATTCTTGAAATTTCCTTTTCATTATCAAGCAGGTATTCTTCTTCAAAAATGGCTTCAGGTAAAAAATCGTCTATTAAAATGGATTTTAAAGCGACTAATTTTTCCCAATATTTAATTCTGAATTCTAAATCATCTTCCAAATCCAAAGCAATCAACGCGCTTTTTGTATCAAAATGAAATTTGAATGAAAACCCTTTTAATTTCGTGTCATACAAAATCCATTTCCGAGGAAACGATTTTCCGAAACTTGTCCAAAATTCTTGTCGTAATAATCTAGATTCTTCTTTTGAAAACATTCTTTGAGTTTCAAAGTTTATAAAGTTACTGAATTTCAAAGTTAAGAGTAGTTTTCCTAACTAATAACACTAAATTCTTAAATCATATAAGCCACTGCAACACCGAAAATGATTGAAATGAACTTCGATAAATTAAATTTATGGCCTTCAGCACTTTCAAATAAAATCGTGGTAGAAATGTGGAAAAAGATACCAATTACAAGCGCATTTATAATTTGTGAGTATGTTGTGGCTGCTTCCCATGTATTTCCTATAAAAGTTCCAAGTGGGGTCATACAAGCAAACACCAATAAAAACACTGCAATTTGTTTTTTACTATAATGCGATTGAAATAAAAACATGGTAATTAAGGTTGCAATAGGTACTTTGTGCACTAAAATGCCATATACCATATCATTATGGTCGTGTATAGAAAAGCCTTCCAAAAAACTATGAATACATAAACTTATAAATAACGACCACGGAAATGCGGTTTCGTGTGCATGTATGTGTACATGTCCATGTTCTGCACCTCTAGAAAATAACTCTAAAATTAATTGCAGCATAATACCGCACATTATTATTAATCCGGCTAATTTAGGTTCTACATGTTCGTATACTTCGGGTAATAGCTCAAAAAGAGTTAAGGCTAATAAAAACGAACCACTAAAAGAGAGTAGGAGCTTGATGTTCCAGGATTTTTGTTTTTTAGTAAGCGAAGCTAAAATAAAGCCTAAAACGACGGCGAGAAATGGAAAAAGAAATTTATTCATTTAATGTAAAATGCACTTAAAATTTAATTATTCAGTTTATTTAAAAATCATCACCAATCGTTCCGATAATTGCGGGTTAAACTTACGTAATTTATAGTCACCAAAAACATCTAATAAATACACGTCGGCTGCCTCAAAAAGGGCTTCAAAATCGACTAAAGTAAAGGCTCTTACACGTTCCTGAAAATGATAGTCTTTGGTATCATAAGTAAAACGAATATCTTTTATAATATAGCCGTCTTCAACATAACGTTTTAAATGAAAATCGATATCATCAACCGTTTTTACTTCTTCGGGTACCAAATTTGCTATAACAAACTCACTATTCATAAAGTCTATTACACCAAAACCAGACTCATTTAAATCGGCTTTTATGGCTTTTATGGTTTTTAAATTGTCTTCATCTTTATCAAAATAACCAAAACTGGTAAACAAATTAAAAATGGCATCAAAGGGCTTGTTGTATGGCATGCACATATCGTGTACATCAAATCGCAAAGTGTCGTTTTCAAATTCTTTGGCAAAATTAATGCTGTTTTCACTTAAATCAACACCAGTAACATCAAAACCTAAAGAGTTTAGATAAATGGCATGGCGACCTTTACCACAAGCCAAATCTAAAATTTTGCCGCCTTCCGGAATATTTAAATAACCGGTAAGCGTATCCATAAAATGTTGCGCCTCCGTATCATCTCTGTCTTTATATAAAATGTGGTAAAAAGGTGTGTCAAACCACGAAGTAAACCAAGTTGAAGTATCTTTATTCATGTACATTTCCTGCGTACACAGGAATCTTTTAATTCTATTGCTGGGGTTACCCCAAGGGGTCAGGCTTTTCGCTATATCTTTTTAAAAGGTCTTTCTCAGTACAAAGTAATTGGCAAACAGCCAAATATCGTACTAAACAAAGTGCTAGTAAATCAGTTTTAAAAAGGATGTCGCTACAATCCTTAACCCATAATCAGCAAATGCTAGTTAATTAACCGCAAAATTACATTATTTTTGCAATCTATTCGAGATAAAAAATGGAAGAAAATTTTAATATGGTAGCCAAAACCTTATTTGGTTTTGAAGAGTTATTGGCAAAGGAACTAACACAACTAGGAGCACAGCAGGTAAAAACGGGTGTACGTAGTGTGTCATTTGTCGGCGATAAAGGGTTTATGTATAAAGCTAATTTGGGTTTACGCACCGCTATTAAAATATTAAAACCAATACACACATTTACGGTAAATAATGAACAAGATTTGTATAATAACATTTACAAAATGCCGTGGGATCAGTATGTAAAACCAACCGGAACAATAGCGGTTGATGCTACCATACACTCTCATTTATTTACAAATTCGCTTTATATAGCACAAAAAACAAAAGATGCTGTTGTAGATAAGTTTAGAGATACTGTTGGCGACCGTCCGAATGTGGATTTAAAGTTTCCTGACTTAAAAATAAATGTGCATGTTGATAGACACCAATGCACTATTTCGTTAGATTCATCGGGAGATTCCCTTCACAAAAGAGGATATAAACTAGCAACTAACATTGCACCGATAAACGAAGTGTTAGCAGCTGGTTTAATTATGCTGTCGGGTTGGGATGGTCAAACCGATTTTATGGACCCAATGTGTGGTTCGGGAACGATGCTTATTGAAGCAGCTATGATTGCTTGTAACATTCCACCAAACTTAATGCGCAAAGAATTTGCTTTCGAGCGTTGGAACGATTGGGATGTGGATTTATTTGAAAAAATTGAAGAATCGCTACTGGCTAAAACCCGCGATTTCCATCATAAAATTATTGGTTACGATAAAGCACCAAGTGCTGTAACCAAAGCTAAAGAAAACGTTAAAAATGCGCAATTAGATGACTTTATTGAAGTTAAACATGAAGACTTCTTTAAAACACAAAAAGGTGGAAACGAAAAATTGCACATGGTTTTTAATCCACCATACGGCGAGCGTTTAAATATTGATTTACAAGAGTTTTATAAAAACATTGGTGACACCTTGAAACAAAGTTATCCTGGTACCGAAGCTTGGTTTATTACTAGTAACCTAGATGCTTTAAAACATGTAGGTTTACGTCCATCACGAAAAATACAATTATTTAACGCGAAGCTTGAAGCACGTTTAGTTAAATATGTGATGTATGAAGGTAGTAAGAAGGGGAAGTATATGAAGTGATAATAGATTATTAATTTTTAATGTAATCAACTTGTAATTCACTGTAAATAAATTGTTTAAATTGGAATTTAAGAGCTTTTATTGAAATTTAGCAAATATTCTCGAATTTCTTTATTCCATTGAGAAAATTCAGAAATTAATATATTAGCGTTTTTGGTTTTTAATACTCCTTCTGAATTCATAACTTCTATATTGCTTGTTATTTTAGAAATTTTAGAACTTTTAAATTCACCATTTTCATCATGGGAGACTGAAACAAAAATATGTTCCACGATGGGTAAATGAGCAAAAGCATTTCTGATTCTAGAGAGATCTCCAATTTTGACAATAATTTTATTATCAAAGGTTTTTATGTTTCTTAAGATTTTCATTTTTCCACCAATTGTTATTATAGAAGAGTTAAGCATTATTTTTTTAAATTCTCTATTTTTTGTGGGCTCAAAATAATCACAAATTATAAAATCTATTTTTGTTTCAATATCATTCATTCTTTGTATCATCCAACCACGTATTTCTTCTAAATTGAAGTCTGTCAATTTAGTTTTTTTAGTTTGTTTTATTCTTTGATTATCCATTAATGATTTTTTAAGTAAATAATATAGTAAGAAATATTTCTTATTGTTGTGAAAAACTAATTTAGATTTTTCCTACCAAGAAAACAATAACTAGTTATACCTAATTATTAACATTTTTCCTTTATTGCGAGGAGGCACAACGAAGTAATTTGCTTATTGTGAGAGGGTAGTGTACTTTGTGATAATAATGATAATATTACTTCGTGGCTCGAAATGAATTACTTACAAATCAAAAACCTTATAAGTCCGTGTCCATGCCTGAACTTCTCCAGGTTTAACATTAATATTAATAAACAACTCCGGACTTACCACATGATTGCAACCCCAAAGGTTTACTTTATTTGTTTTGAAATTAGTTGTTTCACTTATAGCTAGGTTGCTCTTACGGTTTACAAGTGTCCAGCCACCAGTAACAGTTTTGTCTCCAGAAAGATTACTAAAAAAGAAAGGGGTTTGGTGTTCGCCTTTAAATTTGAAATCGTTTTGGCCAATAAGCACCTTGTTTTCTGGGTTAACGGTTTCCTCAAAATGTTCAGGATATATTTGAAAAGGAAATTTTAAAATGTAAGATGGATCTATTAAATCGGTATTGATTAAGGTGAAATTATGAACATATTCGTCTGTAATTATATCGTTCCTCCCTGTGTTTTGTAATTCATAGGAAATTGAAAATTGATTTCCTAGTACAGAAATTTCTTTTTTTAAAACATATGAATAGCCATTAACAGCTTCAGATGTACAGGTAATTATAACTTTATTAGGTTTAGTAATTACTTTAAATTCTGCAGGTTTAATCTCGTAGCTTTTGGCAAAGTTATATGTTTCGCTGTCTTTTTTTAGTAAACCGACACCCATTTTATGAAACCAACCGCCAATGTCGGCTGCTTCAAAACCTAAAGCTTTATCAATGCCAAATTCGTTGTAAAAACCTTTTCCAAAATGGTCTTCATTCTCGGAATCCCTGCTTTCTACACTGGAAATTGGTATGCCCTTATATTTTACCGATGAAATTTTACCTGTCCAATCAAATCTGGAAAGTGTATAATGTTCTAAAGGGAAGTCAATTTGAATTTCAAAATGCTGGTTTTTTAATATATGTGGCATACAAATTAGTTGGAATAAATTGAGTTTTCAGCGAATACAAAAAAAATAGGATTTCAAGTTTAACTGGAAATCCTATTTTACTAAATTATTATGTACTATTCCGGAATTTGCTGACTCAAACAGTGCAAGGTTCCGAACCCCCAAATAAAATCGGTGGCTGCAATACCTATAATTTCTCTATCAGGAAAACATTCGGCAATAATATTTAGTGCAACACCGTCGTTGGCATCATTAAATGTTGGTACTAAAACTGTTTTATTCAATATTAAAAAGTTTGCGTAACTCGCTGGAATGCGAATGCCGTCAAAATCTAAACGTTTAGGCATTGGCAAGGTTATAATCTTTGGTTGTTCACCGTTTTCTAAAGTAGCTGCTTGCAGTCGTTTTAAATTGTCTTGCAATGGTTTGTAATTGGCATCTTTTGGATCCGATTCAACTACGGTTATAATCGTGTCCTCGTTTACAAAACGTGCTAAATCATCAATATGCCCGTGGGTGTCATCACCTTCAATCCCATTTCCTAACCAAATTACGTTTGTAACGCCTAGGTACTGTTTAAAAGCTGCTTCATAATCTGCTTTAGTTAAACCAGCGTTTCTTACTTGTACGTTTGGGTGCAGTAAACATTCTTCCGATGTTAACAAAGTGCCTTTTCCGTTTACATCAATAGCGCCACCTTCTAAAATAAAAGGTTTTCCGTTATAAATGGCTTGCTCTAACGGAATGTTTAAAAAGCTAGCAACCTTGCTAGGTACATGTTTATCTAATTGAAAATTAGTGTATTTTGCCCAACCATTAAAATTAAAATTGATAGCTTTTCTTTCCTTACCATTTTTTACAATGATTGGTCCAGAATCGCGCATCCAACTGCGGTTGGTTTTGTGAATGATAAACGACACATTATTTAAATTAACGTGAGCCATTTCAAGCATGTCCGTTACTTTGGTTTTAAGTTTATCGTTGGCAACCACCAATATAACTTCCTCAACGGAAGCTACTTTTTTAATGAATTCTACAAACGCCCATTGTACGGCTTCATATTTTCCTGGCCAATCGTTACCGTTGTGCGGAAAACATAATAAAATACCTTGTTGTTTTTCCCATTCAGCAGGAAATATCCAGTTAGCTTCTTTCATTAATCAATTGCGCGTTTAGTAATTTCACCATATTTATCTATGCGTCTGTCGCGTAAAAATGGCCAATTCTGACGAACATTTTCTTGTAAACTTAAATCGACTTCGGCGATTAAAATTTCTTCCTGATCTACCGAAGCTTGTGCCAAAATTTCACCTTGTGGACCAGCAATAAAGGAAGATCCCCAAAACTCGATACCATTAGTATCTGGAAGGTATTTTTCTAAACCAATACGGTTAGCGGCGGCCACATAAATTCCATTTGCTACGGCGTGCCCACGCATAACATTCATCCAAGCACCTTGTTGGTTTTCGCCATATTGTGCTTTTTCTTGTGGATGCCAACCAATGGCAGTAGGGTAAAATAATACCTCTGCACCTTGTAAGGCTGTTAATCTGGCGGCTTCTGGGTACCATTGATCCCAGCAAATTAATGTGCCAATATTTCCTTTTTTAGTAGGGAAGGACTTAAAGCCAATATCACCTGGTGTGAAATAGAATTTTTCGTAAAAGTGAGGATCATCCGGAATATGCATTTTTCTGTATAAACCAGCTTCAGTACCATCTGTATCAATAATGTAGGCACTGTTGTGATAAACCCCTGCCATTCGTTTTTCAAAAAATGGTACAATAATAACCACTCCTAATTCCTTAGCTAATTCACTAAAAGCAATAAATGATGTGCTGTAAAGTGGTTCGGCGAAAGCGAAATTATCAACATCTTCACTTTGGCAGAAATAATGACTGCTATATAATTCAGGTAATGAGATAACTTCAGCTCCTTTTTTGGCAGCGTCTTTTACCCATTGAATACATTTTTTTAGATTGTTTTCTGGTTTGTCGTTCAAGTTTAGTTGAATAACGGCTATTTTGTATGTGTTTTTAGGCATCATTGTTTATTTGAAATTTATTACAAATATAAAGTTTTTATGAAAAAGGTTACTTATCCTTCTTGTATAGCGGAATACGATACATTAACGAGTAACTAAAACCAGTCCCTATACCGCTGCTGTCGTAGGTTTTATTAAACCCAGGAATATAAAGGTTTTCAAAATTATCTGGCTCTGTTTGTGTAATGGACAGTTTAAGTTGCACGTTTAAACCAAGATATAAATTAGTTAACAACTCGGTTTTTACCCCTAAAAGGATTTCTCCCCAAAAAGCTGTTAACCCATTAAATTCTTTTACATCGGTTGAAGTTAATTGTGGCGACCAATATGGATCGGTAGTATAAATGGTATAGCTATTTAAACTTTGAGTAAAGGTGCTTGCACCAACCCTAAAGCCCAGATAAATCATATTATCCATATCTAACCAGTTCTGGTATAAATTATAATCGATACCTGCTTTTATGTAGCTTCCGCTAGTGCTAACATCTAAATAATCGGTTTTAGTATTGTTTTCTTCAATACCTAATTCACCAGCAACGTATAAACGTTTTTTTAATCTGAAATCTGCCGAAATTTCAAAACCTTTAAAGTCGTCATCTACGAAAGAACGTATTAATTTTCCAATATCGCCACCAACACGTAGTCCGTATTTTTCTTTAATTTTTATGGAATCATTAGCAGTGCTAACGATACTATCGTTTTGAGCGTTTATTGACACAGAAAACAATAGCATACACGTTAGGCTACTAATGAAATATGTTAAAATGTGTTTCTGTTTCATCTTCTACAGATTGATTTTCGTTTAAAGGTTGTCTTGATTTTATCCAGTTATCACTATCAGGTTCAATAGTAAGGGTTACGTTTTTGTATATGGTTTTGTAACCGCATGCACGCGATACATATACTTCTTCTCTTGAATAATTTATGGTGATAATGTCGCTGTTACCGTCGTAAAAATCGTCAATCGAATCATCAGGAGTGCCATTATCGTTTAGAACAGCATCTTTAATAAGGATATATTGTGTTGTGTTCGCATCGGTTTTTAAAGGAAGTATTATTTGCGATAAAGATACAATCCCATCCGTTAGCGCATAATCGTTATCTATACCACCAATAACTATTTTGGTAATAGCCTTTATGTCGTCGGTACTGCTAACATCATAAGGATCAATTATTAAACTAGGCGTAGTAGCGGTTGCTTCCGAGCAAATATCATCAGGTTCGCAACTTAAAGTGATGCCAACTCCAAAAACGGTTATGAGTATTAAAAGTAAACTTATTTTTTTCATCAATTTCTTTATTCTTTGCTATTGAGTTGTGTGTTGTTAAGTTGAAAGCCAGTTAAACGACTCTAGGACAAACAACTTACCGTTTTTCTAATAGCACCACATTTTCTACATGAAACGTTTGCGGAAACATGTCTACAGCTTGTGTTTTAGTAACCTTATACATTGCATCCATTAGCTCCAAATCACGAGCTTGTGTAGCGCTGTTACAGCTTACGTATACTACTTTTTTAGGCGCAATATTTAATATTTGTTGCACCACATCTTTATGCATACCGTCACGTGGCGGATCGGTAATAATGATATCTGGTTGCCCGTGAGCCGCAATGAATTCGCTATTAAAAACATGTTTCATGTCGCCTACAAAGAATTCAACGTTATTTATGTTATTTAATTGTGCATTTTCTTTGGCAGCAGTAATGGCATCTGGCACAGCCTCAACTCCAATTACTTTTTTAGCTTGTTTTGCAACAAATTGTGCAATAGTGCCAGTACCTGTGTATAAATCGTATACCAATTCATCTCCTTTAATACCAGCAAAATCTCTAGTTATTTTGTATAACTCAAAGGCTTGATTAGAGTTGGTTTGGTAAAACGATTTGGCATTTATTTTAAATTTCAAACCTTCCATTTCTTCAAAAATATGATCTTCGCCTTTGTAGCAAATCACTTCTTGGTCGTAAATTGTATCGTTTGCTTTCCCATTAATGATGTATTGTAAAGAAGTTATTTCTGGAAAAGTTTCAGCAATATAATCTAATAATAAAATACGATTTGCTTTGTCTTCTTTGAAGAACTGAATTACAACCATCACATCGCCAGTACTGGAGGTACGAATCATCATGGTTCGTAAAAAACCCGTTTGATTTCTGGTGTTGAAAAATTCTAAGTTATTATCAAGCGAGAATTGTTTAACGGTATTTCTAATAGCGTTGGAAGGGTCGGCTTGAAGATGGCATTTTTTAATGTCCAAAATTTTATCCCACATACCAGGAATATGGAATCCGAGAGCATTTCTATCACCTAAGTCAACGTCTGACTGTACTTCTTCAACTGTTAACCAACGACTATCACTAAATGAAAATTCCATTTTATTTCTGTAGAAATATTGTTTAGCAGAACCTAATATAGGTGTAATCTCTGGTAACTCAATATGCCCAATACGGGATAAGTTATTTGTAACTTCCTTTTGTTTATAATACAACTGATGCTCGTAACCCATATCCTGCCATTTACAACCGCCACAAACACCAAAATGTTCGCAAACTGGCGCTGTTCTTTTGTCGGATAATTTATGAAACACTGTAGCTTTTGCTTCGTAATAGGCTTTTCTGGCTTTAAATGTTTGAACATCTACCACATCGCCGGGTACGGTATTGGATAGAAAAATAACCTTTCCATCGGGTGCTTTGGCAATGGTTTTACCTTTTGCCCCTGCATCTAAAACTTCAACGTTTGTAAACGCTTGCTTTTTTGTTCTTTTTGACATGCTGCAAAAGTAATGAAACCTATAAATAATATCGATTTTTGATTAACGATTTTTGAGTTTTGAAATTTCAAAGTTTGAAAGGAGAAAAGATTCAAAGTTTCACAGCGATAAAGTATCAAAAATTTAAGTTTTAATTAAAAGTTTCAAATTAAAAAAAAGGAATTATAAAATTTCAACAATTCACTTGTATCATAACAGAGAGACAGTACAACAATGCAACTTTGTATCTCTGAAATTTGAATAATATTTACTAACTTGCAAGTCTATCCGGGGATGATTTCTCTCCCACGCTGCTTTTTCGAGAATATCGAAAAAATAAAGGTACAGAAGGAATGGTTATTTTATCACTTTAAATTTTTATTAAAATGGCTATTTTAGAACATTTAACCGCTCAACAAGCGATTGATTTAGAAAAAAAATATGGTTCCAATACATATCACCCATTACCAGTAGTTTTAAGTAAAGGCGAAGGTGTATTTGTTTGGGATGTTGATGGAAAAAAGTATTACGATTTTTTGTCGGCATATTCAGCGGTAAACCAAGGGCATTGCCATCCAAAAATTGTTAATGCATTAACGGAACAAGCAAAAACATTAACTTTAACGTCCAGGGCATTTTATAATGATATGCTTGGGAAATACGAAAAATTTGCTTGTGAATATTTCGGATTTGATAAGTTATTACCAATGAATTCTGGTGCTGAAGGTGTTGAAGCTGCTATCAAGCTATGTAGA
Organism: Mariniflexile sp.; assembly: GCF_041583155.1. GTDB lineage: Bacteria > Bacteroidota > Bacteroidia > Flavobacteriales > Flavobacteriaceae > Mariniflexile. The sequence goes on along the minus strand of NZ_JBFHGK010000012.1, from coordinate 33,060 downwards.
AAATGGGCTTACGAAGTGAAAGGGATTAATGAAAATCAGGCTAAAATTGTAGTTTGTAATAAAAATTTTCATGGTAGAACGACTACTATAGTTTCTTTTTCAAGTGATGATACAGCAAACAAGAATTTTGGGCCTTATTCAGATGGTTTTATTAATATCGATTTTGATGATTTAGAGGCACTCGAAACCGTTTTAAAAACCAATAAGAATATTGCAGGATTTTTAGTAGAACCTATTCAAGGTGAGGCCGGAGTTTATGTGCCTCAGGAGGGATATTTAGTAAAAGCTAAAGCTCTTTGCGAAAAATACAATGTTTTGTTTATTGCAGACGAAATACAAACGGGTATTGCTAGAACGGGTCGCTTATTAGCCACCTGTGGTAATTGTAATTGTGCCGATAAGAATTGTTCGGGAACCCCAGATGTTAAACCTGATATTTTAATTTTGGGGAAAGCATTAAGTGGTGGTGTGTATCCTGTAAGTGCAGTTTTGGCCAATAATGATATTATGGACGTTTTAACACCAGGAACTCATGGCAGCACTTTTGGAGGAAATCCATTGGCAGCAGCTGTTGCTATTGCTGCTTTAGAAGTGATTAGAGAGGAAAAACTAGCCGAAAATGCTGAAAAACTTGGTAGGTTGTTTAGGAGTGAGTTAAACAAATACATAGAAACTAGTACTATTGTTAAATTAGTAAGAGGTAAGGGGTTACTTAACGCCATTGTGATTAACGATTCTGAAGATAGTGAAACTGCTTGGAATATTTGTATTGCCTTACGAGATAACGGACTTTTGGCAAAACCAACTCATGGAAATATCATTCGTTTTGCACCACCTTTGGTTATGACAGAAGCGCAATTGTTAGATTGTGTGGAGATTATAAAAAAGACTCTTAAACAGTTTGAAAAATAGAAACATATATTGTTGCAAATAAAAAAGCGACCATTTGGTCGCTTTTTTATTTGCAAGTATTTTAAGCTCTCTGGGTCATGAACTCGCGCATTCTTTCCTGCAATAATTCTTGGTCTTGTAAAGCATCTATTCCGAAAACATAAATTAGCCATATTATAAAAAGGATATATAAAACACTTAATATGATACCTATAATTGCAAGTATTTTACCAATTTTCACATTTGAATAGCCAGTATATAAGTCAGGGTTTTCATTATATAACTGAGTCGCTTTACTAGCAAGAACAATAGTTACAATACCTAGTATTAAACCGACAACCCCATAACAACAACAGGTAATTATTGATATGATCCCGAATATTAAAATTAGTGTTGAATTTGGTAGTTTTTGTTGTTCCATAAAAGAATTATTAAGTTAGAAATGTTTTATATATAAAATTTGAAATGATAATTACAGCATTTAAAATGGCCAAACTAAAAATTATGGTGTTGGCAGATTTAAAGTTTTTGAAAAAATTGATTCCAATGGTGGCTAGCATTAAAATTAATGTGTAAATGGCTGGATACATAAAAAATGCTTGGGTAAATTCAGCCTGAAGAATAAGGTTAACCGACCGTTGCATGCCACAACCCATACAATCAAGACCTAATAGCTTCTTATTTAAACAGGGTAGCATGTAATCTTCAAGAGAGGACATTTTTTAATTTTGAGTTTTTCAAATGTATAAAAATTGGAAAACATCTGCAGTAAATGCGTATCTTAATTTTGAAAATTTCAACTAAAAAACAATAACCCTTTTTTTGAGGGTTCAAAAATCAAAATTCATTTATTTTAAACAATTAGTAACTCTAATTTTTAATGTAATTTTACACCCCTAAAAACAAGCTAAAATGGTTGCATCTATTTACATGGTTACCATGAAATGGCAAGTTTTGTTGAATAATAAAAATACACATGAAATATTTAAACTATATATTTATAATTTTAGGTGCCGCAGTAGCTATTTATGCTAATGCAGACACAGAACAAAATCAGTACATTTTAATTGGCGGTATTGTGTTACTCATGTTGGGAATTTATAGGATTTCCAAAACGATACCAAGTAGAAACGATGAATCTGATGAACGTAATTTAGACGAAAATAATAACTAAATGCTATGGGGTTTAAAGTAGGTGATACCGTTTTAGTTTTAGATGAGGCCATGACTGGTGTTGTAAAAAAGATAGTTGGAACTACAATTTCCATTGAGACCACCGACGGCTTTTATTTGGATTATGATAGTAGTGAATTAATTAAACGTAATCCTGAAGTTAGTTTAAAGAAAGAAGCTTTTTCGCATGCCAGTGCTGCGGCTGCTTTAAGGGAAAAAGAATTATCTGCTAAACGAAAACAAGTAAAAACTAAGCCCAAAGAACGTTTTGAGCCTACTATGGAAGTGGATTTACATATTCATCAATTGGTTAAATCTTCAAGAGGGATGAGCAACCATGATATGCTTACGCTTCAATTAGACACCGCAAAACGCCAGTTGGAATACGCAATTTCTAAACGCATTCAAAAAATGGTGTTTATTCATGGTGTTGGTGAAGGGGTACTTAAAATTGAATTAGAATATTTATTTTCTCGGTATAGCAATATCAAATTTTACGACGCCAATTACCAAAAATATGGTGTTGGTGCCACAGAAATTTATATATTCCAAAATGCCACAACCGATTAATTAAAAGTTTGGGTCTGGTGTTACTTTTCTTGATGTTGATAAAGCACTATCTTCCAGTACACCAAAATCAAAGGTGTCAAATGAAATTACTTCCAGATTAAAATTAGAAACCGTTAATGTAACTACATAAGTTTGTATTATGGTATGTTCTCTGTAAGCCTTTGCTGGTACTTTAGTAGAAACCTGAGGGTTTAAATAATCGGCAATCAATATACTAATATCGTTTGCAGGATTATTATCCTCAGATTGGTTTTCTTCATCGCGTGTTAAAACGCCATCACCATCATCATCAGGATCTAAATAATCAGGAATACCATCGCCATCAGTATCTAAAGCATCGCTTAAATCGCCGTCACCATTTTGATCTGGATCTTCATCTTTTGTAAGTACGTTGTCACCATCATCATCCGCATCTAAATAATTTGGAATACCATCACCATCGGTGTCATCATCATCTAAATTACCATTCCCATTAATATCTTCTAATGCAGCTTCAATTCCATCATTATCATCTTCAGTTAAAACGGTTTTGATGTAAACATTTCCGCTAGTACTCACTAAATCTTTGGTAATGTTGATTTCAGAAGAAGGTACATCATTACAGAACAAACTAGGTAATGAGGTGTTGCTATAGGTTCTGTAATTAAAAGTATTTGTAGAGCTTAATGTAAATTCGCCTTCGTATATATTATCCTCACCAACTTCAAGTAAATCTGCAATTTCTAAAGAAGAGATTATAATAGATAAAGATTCCGAAGGGTCTTCTTTGGTCTTGTAAAATACTAAACCATTGGTTCCGCATGCTTGAAATGTATTGTCAAACTCAAATTCAACATTAATAATATCACCATCATCGCAGGTGTATAAACTTAATAAAGCAAAAGATGAAATAACAAAAAATAACTTACGCATTGGGTTTGGGTTTTGATTGCAAAAATAAACGAATTGTTAATTATAACGCTGCTTATGGTTAATAATTTTATTCTAAGTAATTTTGGACTCTAAATTAATAAAATGCACCAAGTATATTTTGATAATGCCGCAACTACTCAAATAAGAGATGAAGTTATTACATCAATTGTTGAAGTGATGCAAAATAATTATGGAAATGCCTCGTCATCTCATAGTATAGGCAGATCTGCTAAAGTGTTAATAGAAAAATCTAGAAAAGCAGTTGCTAGTTATTTAAATGTCTCGGCAGCCGAAATTATATTTACATCGGGAGGTACCGAAGCAGATAATTTAATTTTACAAAGTGCAGTAAGAGATTTAAAAGTTAAGCACATTATTACTTCTAAAATTGAACATCATGCCGTTTTGCATACTATTGATCAGTTAGTTAAAGACTACAAAATAGCGGTTAGTTATGTAGATTTGAAGCCAAACGGTAATATTGATTATTTGCATTTGTCAACTTTATTAAAAAGCGAAACTAAAACCCTGGTAAGTTTAATGCATATTAATAATGAAATTGGCAATGTATTGAACATAAAAAAAGTATCGGAATTATGCAAAGCGAATGATGCCTTGTTTCATACCGACGCTGTACAATCTGTAGGTCATTATAAATTGGACTTACAAGACGTAAAAGTTGATTTTTTAGCGGCTTCAGCACATAAGTTTCATGGGCCAAAAGGTGTTGGTTTTGCTTTTGTTAGAAAGAATTCAGCCTTGAAACCACTTATTTTTGGAGGTGAACAGGAGCGAGGGTTGCGTGCTGGTACCGAAAGTGTTCACAATATTGTAGGGATGGAAAGGGCTTTAAAGAGTGCTTATAACAATTTAGAAAAGGAAACCCAATACATATTAAGCCTTAAACAATACTTTATAGAAAGTATTACAGCAAAAATTCAGAATGTAAGCTTTAATGGGAAATCTGGCGACATGGAAAAAAGTACCTATACCTTAGTTAATGTGTGCTTACCAATTCCTCCTAAAAAAGCAGCCATGTTACTATTTCAATTGGATTTAAAGGGTATTGCTTGTTCTAAGGGAAGTGCTTGCCAAAGTGGTAGTAACCAAAACTCACATGTTTTAAATGAAATTTTATGTGAGGAAGATTTACAAAAGCCTTCAATTCGGTTTTCATTTAGTATTTATAATACCAAAGAAGAAATTGATTATGTAATAGATGTTTTAAAAGAATTTATTGAATAATTAAAACTTCATAGTGGTTCTAAGATTAAAAACTCGTGGTGTTAAATAATTTGGAATGGCGTATTGACGTTTGGTATAAACATCGCGTACCCAAGTATTTGTAATGGAGTTTTGTACATCAAAGATGTTGTATATTTCAAAACCGAAAGACAGTTCTTTAAATGGTTTTTTCCAACCACTATCAAATTGTTTTTTAGCATCCACTAATACAAACTGCAGGCCTAAATCGGCACGTTTGTAATCGGGTAAACGGTTTTGGTAATCATATGGATCTGCATAACTTGGAGAACCTCCTGGTAAACCCGTATTGTAAACCAAATTCAGGTATAGTTTCATATTAGGTACATTTGGTACATAATCTTGGAATAAGGCAGCAAATTTTAAACGTTGGTCGGTTGGTCGAGCTATATAGCCTTGGTTGTTAATGTTTTCTTCCGTTTTTAAATATCCAAAGCTAAACCAAGATTCGGTGCCCGGAACAAATTCGCCATTAAGTCGCAAATCTAGCCCGTAAGCATAGGCCTCTGCGTTATTTTCGGCAGCATAACGAATACGTACATTTTCTAAGGTATACGGATTCACATCATTAAGTTTTTTATAATAGGCTTCCGACATTAATTTGAAAGGGCGATCCCAAATTTTAAAGCTGTAATCATTTCCTAATACAAGATGAAATGATTGTTGCGCTTTCACGTTTGGTTGTACAATCCCATTGGCATCGCGTAATTCTCTGTAAAATGGTGGTTGGTAATACAACCCTGCAGCAATTCTAAAGAGCATATCTTTTTCCCAATAAGGTTTTAATGCAAATTGAGCACGTGGACTAAAAACCACTTGGTTTGAATTTTTAGTAGAACTACTTTCATCGTTAACCCACCAATTATGCATACGTACACCCGCATTGTACCAAACATCACTGGTTCCTAAAGTGGTGCGTTTACTCCATTGCGCATAGGCTTGAAGACGGTTTATCTGTGTGTAATTGGTAGCTCTTACATTTTGAAAAGCTTCCAACGGACCACTGTAGGCTTCATATGGCTGTTCGTTTGCAGGTGTTGTTTTTGGAGGCCTGATTGAAAACCCTGCAGAATCTATTACTTCCCATTCAATTAAACGATCGCGAATATCTTCGTTGGTGTATTTTAAAGACCATTCAATTCGGTTATCATTAATTGTATAATCACCTTTATGTTCTACGTTGGTTATTAAAGCATCTAAATCATTTCGGCCATGATTTAATTGACTACCAACACCTCTGCTAAATTCCACTTCTCCCAATGCTTCATCACCAATATTACTATTTACTTCACCCAAGCGATACTGTGCAAAAATATCAAAATACTCTTCTTCTGTTGTATGATATCTTGAAGCTATTAGTTTAAGTGTTAAATCATCATTAGCAAAATAAGTGCCTTTAAAAGCACCAAAATAAGTTTGGTAGCGGTCTTTTTCCTGACCTTCATAAAAAACCAGTAATGCGATAGGATCGCTTAATGTGCCAAAATTTGTTTGGCGAGTTTCCGGTTCGTAGTTGTATTTGTTAATGGAGGCATTTCCTAAGAAACTTAATTGAAATTTACTTGAAAATATATAAGTGAAATATGCCTGAGCATCAGCGAAAGAAGGTTTGAAATTGGTTTCCGTTTCTTTGGCATTTACAAATAAACTATTATCACGATAACGAAGCCCCACAATTCCAGAAAATTTAGAATCTTTACTTATATTTTCAACCGACAGACTACCACCAAGAAAACTTAAATCGGCGTTAGCTTCAAATTGATATGGATTTTTATAAGTAATATCTAAGACAGAAGATAGTTTATCACCATATTTAGCTTGAAAACCGCCTGCAGAAAAATCGACGTTTTGTACCATATCAGTATTTACGAAACTTAAGCCTTCTTGTTGTCCAGAACGTACTAAAAATGGGCGATATACTTCAATATCATTAACATACACAAGGTTTTCATCGTAATTTCCTCCGCGTACTGAATATTGTGTGCTTAATTCGTTATTATTACTAACCCCAGGAAGTGTTAAAAGTAAATTCTCAACTCCAGCATTTGCACCCGGAATTTTTCGAATGGTTTCAGGTCTTAAAGTAATAATGCCTTCAATTTCCCGGTGGCGTTTATTGGTTATAACTACCGCAGCTATTTGTTCAACAGATGCACTCATAACGGGATTAAATTCATAATCCTCTCCATTTTTTAAATTAAAAGTACTAACAATTTTTTTATGAGATAAATGTGTAAATTCAACCAAAACATCCGTGTTTGCAGGAATTTCTAGCATGAAAAAACCATTGGAATTACTTGTGGTTCCTTTGGTGGGAGTTTTAATATTTACATTAGCAATGGGGTTATTATTTACATCTAGAATAATTCCTTTTATGGTGGCTGTTTGTGAATTACCTAAAAGAATAATTGAAAAAAAGAATAAGGTAAAAACGAAAAAGGTTGTTTTCAAATTTTTATGAAATTTATTTTCTGTAAAACACTGATTCAAAAGTAGTACTATTTCCAACATTATCAGTGACAATTACTTTTAAATTATTCTTGCCTTCGGGTATAATATTATCATTAAAATCGTGTGTAAGAGTTTGAGTTTTGTAATCGTATTCCATTAAAATCCACTTATCATTTACCGTAGCGCGATAGTTAGAAATTCCAGAATGTGTATCGCTTATTTTAAGTTTTAAAAATCGGTAGTTGCTTAACCATTGACCGTCTCTAAAATTTACAGCCGAAATATGTGGGTTAACCACATCGGTAGCCAACCCGTAAGTACCAAGGGTTTTCGTGCTTGTAGACAAGATGTTGCCTTCTCTTTTTGTAGAAGAATAAACAGGATACTTTTTGGAACCTACTAAACGGGCAATATATAGCTTGTTTTTATCAACATCTCTATAACTACTAATATCATAATTAATGGTGAAGTTTTTTCGAGTCGGTATAACATCTTCGTGTAGGGTTAAAGTATCATTTCGAACATCAAAATCTATATAAAAATCTTCAAAAAAGGTGTCTGGATAAAAATCTACTGATACATTACCAGATTTTAAATTGGTACTTTGACTAGCGGTTATATAATAAGGTGTTGTTTTTGGCATTACAGGGTTTGTAACTGTAGTTTTTTTACCTTTTATATTAATAGAAACGAATGATTCATTGTTTTTAAAATCGGAAACGCGAATTTTATAGATTGAAGAAACACTATCTTGAATAGTTAAAACCCCATCATTCAAATAAGGTTTTAATATACTTAAAGGATTATTTAATTTAAATAATTTTTGAATGCGTTGTCTTTTGGTAACATAATGCTCATAATCTAAATATTGATTGATGCAATTGGATTCGTCAAATGAAAACAGACTAAAATCTACTTCAAAATTTTTATTGCCGTTCAGATATGTTTGAATGTTGAAAACACCATTGGAATTTGCAGCTAAATCTTGTCTGTCTGTAGTTTCAATTCCAAAACCTATGTTGCCGTAAGCTTCGATAGTTTCAGTAGCATAATCACCACTTTTCAAAGGGATAAGCCTAAGTTTCTGTTTAGAGTTTGATTTATTTATGGAAGATTTTTCATCCAAAGGAAAGACATAAATAGTGCTAATAATTGGTTTAGAAGTATCTTTAATATCTATACCAAAGAGCATTGGGTTCATGGGGCGTTCCAATTTATCGCGAATCTCAAAGTGTAAATGTGGCCCGCCGGACCCGCCAGTATTGCCACTGTAAGCAACTATGCTCCCTTTGGTAACCGGTAATGTTTCAGCACTAGGAAAAAGTTCAATTTCATAGGACTCTTGTTCGTATTGTTGCTTTTTAATATAGGCCTCAATTTCCGGTGAAAAACGCTGTAAATGTCCATAAACCGTAGTGTATCCATTAGGGTGTGTTATGTACAAGGCCTTACCGTAACCAAAATGCGCTAATTTAATACGACTTACAAAACCACTTGCGCTGGCTAAAACATTCAAACCCTCTCGTTGTTGCGTTTTAATGTCTAAACCCGAATGAAAATGATTAGGTCGTAACTCAGCAAAACTGCCAGATAAAATTAATGGAATATCTAATGGGGCACCAAAATAATCCTGAGGATAATTGTTTTGGGCATTGGTAAATATGGAGGATATTAAAAGTAGGTATAAGATTAATCGCATATAAAAGTAGTTCGTGCTAAAATATTAATAAGTTGTGAATGTGCAAAAGAATAAAACAAAAATCAAGCCATGATATTGATTATGAGTGCTGATGAAAAATTTAAAATTTTATTAAAAAACAATTGTAATATATACGCAGGTATGTTAACTTTGTGAGATAAGTATTGAAATTTGCAAATGAGTAATATTGAAGATATTGTAGATTCGTTAGAAAGCAAAATAGGCAAGGTATTACACAAAATGGAGCTTTTAAAGCTTGCTAATTTGAAATTAAATGAAGAATTAGAAATTTCAAAGCAAGAAATTCTTAGTCAAAAAAAACAAATTTTGAATTGGCAAGAAAAATTTGAAGCCCTTAAAATGGCAAATACAATACTTGGTAGTGACGATAATAAAAGAGAAACTAAGCTTAAAATAAACGCATTAATTAGGGAAATTGATCATTGTATTGCTCAATTATCTGAATAAGCAATTTTTAAATCAATGTCTGAAAAGCTTAAAATAAAGCTGTCTATAGCTAACAGAGTATATCCTTTGAATATTGATGCAAGTCAAGAAGAAGGGTTGCGAAAAGCGGCTAAGAATATTGATGAGATGATTAAGCAATTTGAGCAAAGTTATTCTGTTCGCGATAAACAAGATGTATTGGCTATGTGTGCCTTACAATTTGCAGCTCAAGTAGAACAGAAAGCTATTGATAAAGAGAGTGTAAGCGAGCATGTAGAAGAAAAACTAAATGCCTTAAATAGTTTATTGCAATCTCATTTAATCTCTTAAACGTTCTTTAAAATAAACTAAAAGTTACTGCCTACATTAGTTATCCATTTTTGATAAACTCAACGTTAATTCTTTAAAAAAGGTGAGTTTAAGTTGTAAAAGCACGCTGCCTTGAGCAGATCCTTGATCAGCTTGTTAGCCTTAAACTTGTATTTAAGGAGTTTATACAAAATTTTTATACTGGTGTAGGCTTTTTTATATATACAAATTAACTAAACAAACGAATGGATAACTCAATTATATTGATGGCTGGAAGCTTAATAATAGGTGTCGTTGGAGGCTTTATTATTGCAAAAATATTAGAAAAAAATAATGCATCTAAACTTGTAAAAGAAGCTAAAAAATCGGCTACTTTGATATTGAAACAAGCTAATAGCGAAGGCGAATCAATAAAAAAAGATAAAATTCTTCAGGCAAAAGAGAAGTTTATCGAATTAAAATCTGAACACGAAAAGGTGATTTTTGCTCGTGATAAGAAAATGGATGAAGCTGAAAAGCGTACGCGAGATAAAGAATCACAAGTATCAAATGAACTTGCTAAAACAAAAAAACTAAATGAAAGTCTTGAGCTTAAAGAAAAAGATTACGATCATAGGATTGAAGTTTTAGAAAAGAAACAAGAAGAGATTGATAAACTTCATAAAAATCAAGTAAAACAATTAGAAATAATTTCAAGTCTTTCAGCAGAGGAAGCTAAATCCCAATTAGTAGAATCATTAAAAGGTGAAGCTAAAAATGATGCTATGGCATTTATTCAAAGCGCATTGGAAGAAGCAAAATTAACAGCTGAGCAGGATGCTAAAAAGATAATTATTAATACCATTCAGCGTATAGGAACAGAAGAGGCAGTTGATAATTGTGTATCTGTTTTTAATATAGAATCTGATGATGTTAAAGGTCGCATTATTGGGCGAGAAGGTAGAAATATCCGGGCAATTGAAGCCGCAACAGGTGTGGAAATTATAGTAGATGATACGCCTGAAGCCATTATTTTATCTTGCTTCGATTCAGTAAGAAGAGAGATTGCACGCTTATCATTACATAAATTAGTGACCGATGGTAGAATTCACCCGGCTAGAATTGAAGAAGTTGTTGAAAAGACGACTAAGCAAATAGAGCAAGAAATAATTGAAGTAGGAAAGCGTACTGTTATAGATTTAGGTATACATAATTTGCATCCTGAACTTATTAAAATGGTAGGTAGAATGAAATATCGTTCGTCATACGGACAAAACCTATTACAACATTCACGTGAAGTAGCTAAACTTTGTGGTGTTATGGCAGCAGAATTAGGACTAAACCCTAAGCTTGCCAAACGTGCTGGTTTATTACATGATATTGGAAAAGTGCCAGACGCTGAAACAGATATGGAAACGCCTCATGCGATTTTAGGTATGCAATGGGCTGAAAAATTTGGTGAGAAGGATGATGTATGTAATGCTATTGGAGCGCATCACGATGAAATTGAGATGAAATCGTTGTTAGCACCAATTGTTCAAGTTTGTGATGCTATTTCTGGTGCACGTCCAGGTGCAAGACGTCAGGTGTTAGATAGTTATATTCAACGTTTAAAAGACTTAGAAGATATTGCTTTCGGATTTGCAGGAGTTAAAAAAGCGTATGCAATTCAAGCGGGAAGAGAACTAAGAGTTATTGTTGAAAGTGAAAAAGTAGACGATCAGAAAGCAGCTGAATTATCTTTTAGTATTTCTCAAAAAGTACAAACCGATATGACGTATCCTGGGCAAGTTAAAGTGACTGTTATAAGAGAAACCAGAGCAGTTAATATTGCCAAATAAAAATTCCTGCCAAAGGCAGATAAATTATATCATCAAATAAAAAAATCCAGCTTTAAGCTGGATTTTTTTTCATATTCATTGTTAAGGTAAAGGTGGTTCCTACATTAACTTTACTGCTAATTTTGATAGTACCACCAAGTGTTTCAACTTGATTTTTTGTGAGGTATAATCCAACACCCTCTGCGTTATCGTTTCCATGAAATGTGCGATATAGTCCAAAAATATCTTTTCCGTATTTTTCTAAATCAATACCAATTCCATTATCTGCAACTGTAATGGTTACAACACCGTCTTCCTGTATATGAGAATCAATATTAAGTACAGGTGTTCTGTCTGGATGTGAATATTTAATTGCGTTAGAAGCCAAATTTTGAATGATACTTTCTAAATACGATCTGTTGGCATAAATTATTATGTTTGGATCTACATTATTGTTTATAATGGCCTTCTTACTACTAATTTCTAGATTAAGTAGTTTAATGGTGCTCTCAATGTATTTATGAATACATAAACTTTCACGCTCTAATTTTGTTGCGAATTGCTTGCTAACAATTTCATTTAAATTAGTAATAGTTTTACTTAATGAGCCAGAAACAGCTTTTAAATGGGTAATTATTTCATCCTTTTCTTCGTTTGATTCTGCTGAATCATAAAACTCAAGTAAACTTTCGAAATTACCAGCGTATTCCTTTAAATTATGAGTAACAATATGTGCAAAATTTTGAAGTCTATTGTTCTGATTAGTTATAATTTTGAGGTTTTTGGCTATCTGAGATTCCTTTTCCTTCCTCTCGGTTATATCGCACACGGTACCGATAATACGTTGTGGATTGCCAAAATCATCTCTTTTTACAACGCGCCCTGATTCCTTTATCCACTTATAAGTGCCATTTTCACGTAAAATTCTATGTTCACTAATGTAATAAGGAGCTTCTTTATTGTAATGTTTGGTTAAATTAAGAAGTAAGTTATCAATGTCATCTGGATGAACTGTTTTTTTCCAGTTGTACTGGTTAAAATCCATATTATTAATTCCTAAAACCTCTATTGCTTCTTTTGAGTAGTTAACATAGTTAGTTTCTAAATTAAAATCCCAGACACCAATATTGGAGTTTTCCAAGGCAAATTGTGATGTGTATTTGTCATAGTTTAGGTCTAAATTCACATCAACCTTATCGTTAATAGTAAATTTGCGTTCTAAAATATCGTTCATAGGGGCATAGCTTAAATATACTTACAAACTTAAACAATAATTCGATTAAAAACAAATAACAACGTTAAAATGCGCTATTTTCTGGGGTGATATTGTTCGATAACCTTGGTTAAATGACTTTTGTCCAAATGCACATAAATTTCTGTAGTGGTAATGCTTTCATGTCCAAGCATGAGTTGAATAGAACGTAAATCGGCATTGTTTTGTAATAAATGTGTAGCGAATGAATGCCTAAAGGTATGGGGAGAAATACTTTTTTTAAGTCCAATTTTTTTAGCTAATTCTTTTATTATAGTAAATACCATAGCTCTGGTAAGTTTTTTTCCTCTTCTGTTTAAAAACAAGGTATCTTCAAAACCAGCTTTAATTTGCATATGGTTTCTAATTTCACTTCTATAAATATTTATATATTTCTGAGTGACCTCAATAATTGGTACAAAACGTTCTTTGTCTCCTTTACCAGTTACTTTAATGTAACCTTCTTCAAAAAATAAGTCTGATAATTTTAGGTTAATTAATTCAGTAACTCGTAAACCACATCCGTAGAGGGTTTCTAACATAGCTCTATTCCGTTCACCTTCAGGAGTGCTTAAATCAATATTATTAATTAAATTATCTATTTCTTGTTCGGATAGGGTATCAGGTAATTTTCGACCTATTTTTGGTGATTCGATAAGTTCTAATGGATTGGTTACTATGTAGTCTTCAAACACTAAATACCCAAAGAAACTTCGTAGACCAGATATTAATCGCGATTGTGAACGCGTATTAAGTACTTTAGCATTTTCATAAATGAATTGCTGTATTGTTTCTGTTGAAATAGAAATAGGCGATTCACTTATTTGGTGTTCTTCTAAATATCCAATTAGCTTTTTTACATCAAAACTATAATTGTTAATAGAGTTTTTAGATAAACCGCGTTCTATCCTTAAATATAATTGATAATCTTTTAATGCGTTTTCCCATTTCATATGTGTAAAAATAAAGCAAATATATTTGTTGACTAAATAATAATTTTATACTTACTAATGCGTATTTTTTGTATTATCTATTCAGAAAAAACTGATTTTAGTTGTTAAAATCGTATAAATAGACTTAATTAGATGAATAATAACCAATTAAACATTATTTAATTATGAAAACACTATTATTGAGTGCTTTAATTACAGTTTTTGGATTAATGAATTTTAATGCCCAAGAAGTAAAATTTGGGGCTAAGGCAGGATTGAACTTTGCATCTATTGGTGGGGATGATGTAGGTGATCAGGATGGGAGAACAGCTTTCCATGTAGGTGGTATTGCTGAAATTGTTTTTTCCGATAAGTTTTCTTTTCAACCAGAATTATTGTATTCTTCACAAGGATCAAAAGAAACGTATGAGGATTCATTTGAAAAGGGAGAGTACGTATTAAAATTAGAATATATTAATATTCCCTTGATGGCCAAATTTTATGTGGCTGAAGGTTTTAGTATTGAAGCTGGCCCTCAAATAGGATTACTTTTAAGTTCTAAATATGAATATGAATATTTTGATAAAGAAGATTCTTTCTATAACGAGTCAGGTGAAGAAGATGCTAAAGATTACACTAGTGGTATAGATTTTGGCATAAATGCAGGTGTTGGATACAAATTAGCAAGTGGTTTGAATTTTGGAGCAAGATACAACTTAGGGTTGTCTAATATTTGGGATTTTGAAGACTCTGATGATTTTAAACAACATAACAATGTAATTCAAATTTATATAGGTTTTATGTTCTAATAGTTGTTCTATTAAAATTTAAAAAGGAGGCAAATTGCTTCCTTTTTTTATGTCTAATTTTTAATATATTTACTTTATGAAAAAAATAACCATCATTAACGGTCCTAACTTAAATCTATTAGGCAAAAGAGAGCCTCATATATATGGGAGTTTAACGTTTACTCAATTCTTAGAAGATCTTAAGGATAAATACCCAACAGTTCAAATTGATTATTTTCAATCAAATATTGAAGGTGTTATTATTGATAAATTACACGAAGTTGGTTTTAGTTTTGATGGTATTATATTAAATGCAGGAGCCTATACACACACATCAATAGGTATTGGTGATGCTGTAAAAGGTATTGAAACACCTGTGGTGGAAGTGCATATTTCAAATACATTCGGAAGGGAAGAATTTAGGCATCAATCCTATATTTCCGCGCATGCGAAAGGTGTAATTCTTGGTTTTGGCTTACAAAGTTATGAGTTAGCTATTCAAAGCTTTTTGTGAAATTTTTAAACATTTTCAGGTTTTAGGTTACTAGAATTTAAGATAATATACTTAATAAAAAAAGGTTTCAGAATTTCTGAAACCTTTTTTTTATCCAATAATATAAATTGTCTTAAAATCTAAGAAGTCTATAAGTGAATTACTTCATCATAAGCAGCAGCAACAGCCTCCATAACTGCTTCACTCATAGTAGGGTGAGGGTGTACTGCTTTCAATACTTCATGTCCTGTAGTTTCAAGTTTTCTGCCTAAAACAGCCTCTGCAATCATATCGGTAACCCCAGCGCCAATCATATGGCAACCTAACCATTCACCGTATTTTGCATCAAAAATAACTTTTACAAAACCGTCTTTATTTCCACCTGCACTTGCTTTACCAGAAGCAGAGAATGGGAATTTACCAACTTTAATGTCCAATCCTTTTTCTTTAGCTTGTTTTTCGGTTAAACCAACACTTGCTATTTCTGGAGTACAATAAGTACAACCAGGAATGTTACCGTAATCTAAAGCCTCAACATGCTGTCCTGCAATTTTTTCAACACATAAAATACCTTCAGCAGAAGCAACGTGGGCTAAAGCTTGTCCCGGTGTTACATCGCCAATAGCGTAGTAACCTGGTATATTTGTTTGATAAAAGTTGTTAACTAATATTTTGTCTCTATCAACAACAATTCCAACATCTTCTAAACCAATATTTTCAATATTTGTTTTAATTCCAACGGCAGATAAAATAATATCAGCTTCTAAAACTTCTTCACCTTTGTTTGTTTTTACGGTTGCTTTAACACCTTCTCCAGATGTGTCAACTTTGGTAACTTCAGCAGAAGTCATGATATTAATACCGCTCTTTTTAAATGATTTTTCTAATTGTTTTGATACGTCTTCATCTTCAACAGGTACAATATTTGGTAAATATTCTACAATAGTTACTTCGGTTCCCATGGAGTTGTAGAAGTATGCAAACTCAACACCAATAGCACCAGAACCAACAACAATCATCTTTTTTGGTTGGTTTGGCAAGCTCATTGCTTCTCTGTAACCAATTACTTTTTTCCCATCTTGTGGTAAACTTGGTAATTCGCGAGAACGTGCTCCTGTAGCAATAATGATATGATCTGCACTATATTCTGTGCCATCAACATCAATTTTTTTGCCTGGTTTTAATTTACCGTAGCCTTTAATGACGTCAATTTTATTCTTCTTCATTAAAAACTCAATACCTTTACTCATACCATCGGCAACACCACGGCTACGACTTACAACAGCGTTAAAGTCTTTATCATAATCTTTCACAGATAACCCGTAATCACCAGCATGTTTCAGATATTCAAATACTTGAGCAGATTTCAATAACGCTTTAGTAGGGATACAACCCCAATTTAAACATACACCTCCAAGGTTTTCTTTTTCAACCACAGCAGTTTTAAAACCTAATTGGGACGCTCTAATAGCCGTTACATAGCCACCTGGTCCGCTTCCAAGAACAATAATATCGTATTTACTCATGAGATTTTTTTAATCGTTAATTTACAGGCTACGAATTTACGAAACCTATTTTTAATAATGAATTTAGAAGGCCTTAAATTTATATCTTTTCTTACCTTTGTTTTAATACGTAGTTTATGAATATACCAAAAACAAGTTATCCGCGTGTTGTAATTATAGGCGGTGGTTTTGCTGGCATTTCGTTGGCAAAAAAATTATCCAAACAAGAAGTGCAGGTGGTCTTGTTAGATAAAAATAACTATCATACGTTTCAACCCTTATTATATCAAGTATCTACAGGCGGTTTAGAGCCTGATTCTATAGCGTATCCCATTAGAAAAATACTTAAGGATTTTCCTAATTTTCATTTTAGATTGGCTAATGTTGAAGAGATTGATCCCGTTAAAAATAAAGTTTTAACAGATATTGGGCCTCTTAAATTTGACTATTTGGTTGTTGCATCGGGGGCTGAAACTAATTATTTTGGAAATTCAGAAATTGAAAAAAACAGTATGGCTATGAAGTCCATACCTGAATCTTTGAATTTAAGAAGTTTAATACTCGAAAATTTTGAAGAGGCATTATTAACTTCCGATTTAAATGAACGAAATGCTTTAATGAATTTTGTGATTGTTGGTGGAGGCCCTACTGGTGTAGAACTTGCCGGTGCTTTAGCCGAAATTAAAAAGGGCATTCTTCCGAAGGATTATCCCGATTTAGATACACGTTTGGCGCAAATTCATATCATTCAGTCTAGTGATTGTATTTTAAAAGGAATGAGCGATAAAGCTTCTGCCAAAGCTGAAGATTTCTTAGAGAAGCTAGGAGTAAACATTTGGAAAAATATAAGAGTAACCAATTACGATGGTAAACTTGTTACTACTAATACCGATTTAACTTTTGAAACGGCTACTTTGGTATGGGCAGCAGGTGTAAAAGGAGCTACAATAAAGGGATTAAATGCAGGCGATTTTATTACTAAAGGCAATAGGTTATTTGTTGATAAATTTAATCAAGTAAAAGGATTCTCAAACATTTTTGCCGTTGGAGATGTTGCTTGTATGACTACCGATGAGTTTCCTAATGGCTTGCCTATGATGGCGCAACCCGCGATGCAACAAGGAAAACAGTTAGGCGAAAATATGGTTCGTTTAATTGAAAATAAACCTATGATACCTTTTGAATACAATGATAGGGGTGCCATGGCTACAATAGGAAGAAACAAGGCGGTAGTGGATTTACCCAGATTTAAATTTCAAGGTGTTTTTGCGTGGTATGTGTGGATGTTTGTCCATTTATTTTTCTTAATTGGATTTAGAAACCGAATGGTGGTTTTTATTAATTGGGTGTATAATTATGTGCGTTTTGATAGGGAAGCACGATTAATTATTAGACCTTTTAAGAAGAAATTAAAAAGCTGATTTTTTTGAATTCTGATTATTATTTTTTGAATTAAGGATTAAACGTTGTCAGTAAAATGCCGTGTTCCTTTTTCTTTGTTAAATTTAGTCTCATTGTATTTTTGCGAATTTCCTTTTGGAATGGATAGAGAATGCCACTGGTCGCCTTTTAGAAGTTTACCTAAAAATACCATTTGCCCGATATGATATGGGTAATGAGCTAATTGTCTATTGATAGCTTCTGTAACTGTATGTCCTTCATTTCTAATATAGATGATACGCTCTAAATCTTCAGTTTTTAAAGATTTCAAAGTACTAAAAAAGCAATACCACCCATTTTCCCACGAAGCAATTAATTCCTCTTTCGATGTAAAAGTATCTTCAAATTCAGCATCGCGGTTACGCCATACTTTTTCGCCATCTTCAGTTAAAAAGTTGGTCCAGCGACTTAGCATATTACCTACAATATGCTTTGCGATTATTGAAACCGAATTAGATGTTTCACTGCCTTGCCATTGCAATTCATCAAAAGTCAGTTGGTTTAAGGTTTTATCTCCCAAACCTTTATAATATTCAAATTGCTTTATAACACTTACTAAATAGCTTTCCATATAGTAAAGATATAATTTATTTTTCAGGAATAAACTTTAAAGCAACGCCATTAATACAGTGTCTTTTTCCAGTTGTTTTTGGACCATCATTAAAAACGTGACCTAAATGACTACCACAGGTTGCACAATGTTCTTCAACTCGAGTATAACCTAAATCTCTATCCGTTCCAAAAGCTACATTTCCTTTAATTTCTCTATCAAAACTAGGCCAACCAGAACCTGAATCATACTTGTGCTCACTTTTAAATAATGGAGTATCACAGGCTGCACAAACATAAATTCCTTTTTTATAATTTTTATTTAATGGGCTTGAAAAAGCGGGTTCAGTTCCTGCCTTTCTAAGTACGTAAAATTCCATGTCTGTCAATTCAGATTTCCATTCTGCCTCTGTTTTTGAAATTTTGTAGTTTTTTTTGGTTTCTTTTTGAGCATTCCCATTGCAGCTAAATAATATAAGGCCCATGCTAAATAATAGTATTTTTTTCATTCTTTAGATTATAAAATTTTACATATTAAATTGGTCGAAGCGACTTGTTGAAAATAACATTAAGCAGAAATTAATAATTTATTTATTATATTATAAGAAATAAATTACTTTTGGCTTGAAATATTTTTGGTGCAATTTTTGTACTTTTAATAATTAAAAAAAACAACAATAATGAAACTGAAAAACGCTTTATTAATTATAACTGCCGCAGGATTAATGGTGGCTTGTGCTACAAATCCGTTTACAGGAAAAAAAACAATGGCCTTGGTGCCAAACTCTCAGTTGTTTCCAACATCTTTTGCACAATATGATCAATTTTTATCTGAAAACAAAGTGGTAACTGGTACTTCAGATGCCGATATGGTTACAAGAGTTGGTCAAAAAATAGCAGTTGCCGCTGAACGTTGGTTAAATGCTAATGGTCATGTTGGTTATTTAAATGACTATAAATGGGAGTACAAATTGGTTAGTGATGAAACTGTAAACGCTTGGTGTATGCCTGGTGGAAAAATTGTGGTTTATACTGGTATTCTACCTATTGCAAAGGGAGAAACTGGATTAGCCGCTATAATGGGACATGAGGTTGCACACGCACTGGCTAACCATGGTCAGCAACGTATGAGTGCGGCTTATGTACAGCAAGGAGTTGCTATTGCAGGAAACGTGGCAATAAAAGATGAGGAATCTAGAAATGCATTTAATCAATACTATGGTATAGGCTCACAAGTAGGAGTGATGTTGCCATTTAGTAGAGCGCATGAAACGGAAGCTGATAAAATTGGATTATACTTAATGGCAATTGCTGGATATAACCCAGATGAAGCCGCCGAACTCTGGAAACGCATGAGTGCTTTAAGCGGTAGCGGATCTACACCAGAATTATTAAGCACCCACCCATCAAACGACTCTAGAATTGCAAACCTCACATCTTTAGCACCAACAGCAAAACAGGAAGCTGCCAAATTTGGTGTTACTTCGTTTAAATAATGATTTATTAAACGAGTATTAAAAATATTTGTTTTCTTTGAAGCTGCTTTAAAAGGCAGCTTTTTTTATGGTTTATAAAAAAAAATAATTAAGCTTGTTTTTAGTTTTTAAAGTTAAATATATACCTATATTTTATGAATCAACTTGAAAAAGGAAGTCAAAAATTATTAAACGCTTGGGCATTTTACGATTGGGCAAATTCTGTTTACACTTTAACCATTGCTTCATCTATTTTTCCAATATTTTATTCTGCATTGTTTTTAAGTGAGCTAAAAGTAGTTCATGCCTTCGGATACAGTTTTAAAAGTACTGCATTAATAACATTTGTAACGGCATTTACTTTCTTAGTGGTTTCTATAATTTCACCCATTTTATCTGGTATATCCGATTATGTAGGTAATAAAAAAAACTTTTTGAAATTTTTCTGTTACGTTGGGAGTGTTGGATGCATTGGTTTGTATTGGTTTGATGTTTCTGCCGATAAAATCCATTTAAGTTTAGTGTTTTACTTTATGGGATTAATTGGTTATTGGGGGAGTTTAGTGTTTTATAATTCATATTTGCCAGATATCGCGTATCCAGAACAACAAGATAGTATAAGTGCAAAAGGATTTGCCTTTGGTTATGTAGGTAGTGTTATATTATTGATAGTAAACTTAATAATGGTTATGAGTCAGGAAGATGGGGCGTCCAAAATGCAGATGATGCGCTACGCTTTTGTTACCGTAGGTTTATGGTGGGCCGGATTTAGTCAGTATTCATTTTATTGGTTGCCTGAAGGCACCTCTTCAGGACATAAAGTAACAACCCAAATAGTGTTTAATGGACTTAAGGAATTAGGGTTAGTTTGGAAACAACTAAAGCAAAATTTAAGATTGAAAAGGTACTTATATGCCTTCTTTGTATTTAGTATGGCAGTTCAAACGATTATGTTAGTGGCGGTTTATTTCGGTGAAGAAGAAATAGCTTGGGGGGATGATAGTGAGAAAACTACAGGTCTTATTGTTAGTATTTTGATAATACAATTGGTTGCAATCGTTGGAGCTATCTTAACCTCAAAATCTTCAGCAAGATTTGGTAATATTAAAACACTTATAGTTGTTAATTTTATTTGGATGTCTTTGTGTTTTTATGCCTATTTTATGGTGACACCTTTACAATTTTATATTGCAGCATCTTTAGTGGGAATGGTGATGGGTGGTATCCAAGCATTAGCCAGATCCACATATTCTAAATTTTTACCCGAAACGAATGACACGACTTCGTATTTTAGTTTCTTTGATGTTGCTGAAAAAATTGGTATTGTAATAGGTATGATTATTTTCGCCTCTATTGACCAAATTACGGGTAGCATGCGCAATGGTATTCTTTTTCTATTCTTGTTTTTTTTAGCTGGAATAATTTTATTACTTAGAGTTCCAAAGGAAGGATAGCCTATCATGAATAATATAAAAAGCCTGCATTTAAAAAATGCAGGCTCTTATTTTTTGAAATATTATAAATTTTATGACTCGGTTGGCTTTTCAGCCTTATCAATACTTATGCTAAGTTCATGAGTACTTTCGTTTAAGTCAATAATTATTGTATCACCTTCTTCCACATGAGAAGTAATTATTTCTTCAGCTAAAGCATCTTCAACATATTTTTGAATGGCTCTTTTTAAAGGACGAGCGCCATATTGCTTATCGAATCCTTTATCAGCAATATAATCTTTGGCTGAATCTGTTAGCTTTAAAATATACCCTAAATCTTTTATTCTTAAAAGTAACTTGTTAAGTTCAATATCAATGATTTTATTGATGTCCTCTTTTTCTAAGGCATTGAACATAACCACGTCATCAATTCGGTTTAAGAATTCTGGAGCGAACGATTTTTTTAGTGCATTTTCAATAACACTTTTAGCGTTTGCATCTTCTTGTGATTTTTGTGATGATGTTCCAAAACCAATACCAGTACCAAAATCCTTAAGTTTTCTAGCCCCTATATTCGAGGTCATAATGATGATTGTATTTCTAAAATCAATTTTTCTTCCTAAACTATCGGTTAAATAGCCGTCATCAAGTACTTGAAGTAACATGTTAAATACGTCTGGGTGTGCTTTTTCAATTTCATCTAAAAGAATAACGGCATACGGTTTGCGTCTTACTTTTTCGGTTAATTGTCCACCTTCCTCGTAACCAACGTACCCTGGAGGAGCTCCTACCAATCTTGAAATGGCAAATTTCTCCATATATTCACTCATGTCTATTCTAACCAATGAATCTTCACTGTCAAATAATTCACGAGATAATACTTTAGCTAACTGTGTTTTTCCAACTCCGGTTTGCCCTAAAAAGATAAATGAACCAATCGGTTTGTTTGGATCTTTTAAACCAGCGCGATTACGTTGAATGGCTTTTACCACTTTGGCAACCGCATCATCTTGTCCAATTACTTTTCCTTTAATTAACTTAGGTAATTCAGCAAGTTTATTGATTTCTGTTTGTGCAATTCTGTTTACAGGAATTCCTGTCATCATTGAAACCACATCGGCAACATTTTCTTCTGTAACAACCTCACGGTGTTGCTTGGTGTCTTCTTCCCATTTTTCTTGGGCAATTGCTAGCTCCTTTTCAATACGTTTTTCATCATCTCGAAGTTTAGCCGCCTCTTCATACTTTTGTTTTTTAACAACAGAGTTTTTAGTTTCTTTTACTATTTCCAATTGTTTTTCAAGCTCCAAAATTTGTTTTGGCACTTCAATATTTATAATGTGAACACGTGAACCAGCTTCATCCAGTGCATCAATTGCTTTGTCTGGTAAAAAACGTTCGGTCATATATCTACTTGTTAATTTTACACAAGCTTCAATAGCTTCTGGTGTATAATCAACATTATGGTGTTCTTCGTATTTACCTTTTATATTATTTAGAATTTCAATAGTTTCTGCAACGGTTGTAGGCTCTACAATTACTTTTTGAAAACGACGCTCTAGAGCACCATCTTTTTCAATGTATTGACGGTATTCATCGAGCGTAGTGGCACCAATACATTGAATTTCACCTCTAGCTAATGCAGGTTTAAACATATTAGAAGCATCTAAACTTCCTGTGGCACCACCGGCACCAACGATGGTATGAATTTCATCTATAAACAGAATAACATCGTCATTCTTTTCAAGTTCATTCATTACTGCCTTCATACGTTCTTCAAATTGTCCGCGGTATTTTGTTCCAGCAACTAAACTAGCCAAATCTAAAGTTACTACACGTTTATTGAATAGAATTCGCGATACTTTTCGCTTTACAATTCGAAGTGCTAGGCCTTCTGCAATGGCAGATTTACCAACACCAGGTTCACCAATTAAAAGTGGATTGTTCTTTTTTCTTCTACTTAATATCTGAGAAACACGCTCAATTTCTTTCTCTCTTCCAACAACAGGATCTAGTTTTCCTTCTTCTGCTAAAGCCGTTAAATCACGTCCAAAATTATCTAAAACAGGTGTTTTAGATTTTTTGCTTGTTTTGCTTGTAGGCGAGTTGAAAATATCTTTCGAACCGTCATCTTCAATATGAGAATCATCATCTTGGAAGGATTCTGCTTTTGGTTCTATAAAATCGCTGTCGTTTGTTATCATAAATTTAAATTGTTCTTTAACGTTGTCATAATCAACCTTAAGCTTATTTAAAAGCTTGGTAGTGGGGTCGTTTTCATTTCGTAAAATACATAATAATAGATGCGCTGTATTAATTGAAGTACTTTGAAAAAGTTTTGCCTCTAAAAAGGTTGTTTTTAAAGCACGTTCAGCCTGCCTAGTAAGATGTAGGTTTGTTTTTTTGTTTGAAGCTGCCGAAATACTTGGGTTTGCAGGGCTTAATATTTCAACTTTACGCCTTAAATGATTTAAATCAACATCCAACGCATTTAAAATATTTATTGCCTTACCATCACCATCACGTAAAAGCCCAAGCATTAAGTGTTCTGTTCCAATAAAATCGTGACCCAAACGTAGTGCCTCTTCTTTGCTGTAAGCAATCACGTCTTTTACTCTTGGGGAAAAATTGTCGTCCATAATTAGTTTCCTTTCTGCATTAAAAATACTAAAACATTTTACTAATGGCAAAAACTATACCTTAAAATGTGTGAAAGTTGCTAATTGACGAAAAAAAGTTTAGAAAATCAAAATTTTAGACCTCATATTTATTAACGAATAAAACAGGTTGAATTGTTAATAAAATACATGAAAAAATGACTATTATCAACTCTCGTCTATATTGAAATCCGTATATTAGCCTGTTTTGAAAAACTCATAAAACTTAATTAAATTATTTATGGCAGAAGGAGAAAAATTGATCCCTATTAATATTGAAGATGAGATGAAAACGGCTTACATTGATTATTCAATGTCAGTCATAGTGTCACGTGCATTACCAGATGTAAGAGACGGATTAAAACCAGTTCATAGACGTGTGCTTTTTGGTATGCATGAATTGGGAGTTAGAGCTACTGGAGCCCACAAAAAATCAGCAAGAATAGTTGGAGAAGTTTTAGGTAAATATCATCCGCATGGCGATACATCGGTATATGATGCGATGGTTCGTATGGCTCAAGAATGGAGTTTACGTTACATGCTGGTTGATGGCCAAGGAAATTTTGGCTCAATAGATGGTGACAGTCCTGCAGCAATGCGTTATACAGAAGCGCGTATGCGAAAAATTTCTGAAGACATGTTGGCAGATATTGATAAGGAAACTGTAGACCACAAATTAAATTTTGACGATACATTACAAGAACCAACTGTTTTACCAACGCGTATTCCTGGACTTTTAGTTAACGGTGCATCAGGTATTGCTGTAGGTATGGCAACTAATATGCCGCCTCATAACTTAACGGAAGTTGTTAATGGTACTATAGCGTATATCGAGAATAACGATATAGAAATTGATGAATTAATTAAACACATTAAAGCACCCGATTTCCCAACTGGCGGAACAATTTATGGGTACGATGGTGTTAAAGAAGCTTTTCACACAGGTCGTGGCCGTATCGTTATGCGTGGGAAAGCCAATATAGAAGAAGTTCAAGGTCGTGAGTGTATTGTTGTGACTGAAATTCCATATCAAATTAATAAAGCAGAAATGATTAAAAAAACTGCTGATTTGGTTAATGAGAAAAAACTAGAAGGCATAGCAACCATTCGGGATGAATCGGATAGAAACGGTATGCGCATTGTTTATGTTTTAAAACGTGATGCCATTCCAAACATCGTTCTTAATAAGCTATACAAGTATACAGCATTACAATCTTCTTTCAGTGTAAATAATATTGCACTAGTAAATGGGCGTCCGCAGCTTTTAAACTTAAAAGAGTTAATTCATTATTTTGTTGAGCATAGACATGAAGTTGTAGTAAGACGTACCAGGTACGAATTGCGTAAAGCTGAAGAGCGTGCACATATTTTAGAAGGATTAATTATTGCTTCGGATAATATTGATGAAGTGATCGCAATTATTAGAGCCTCTACGAATGCTGATGAAGCTAGAGAGAATTTGATAAAACGTTTTGAACTTTCAGAAATTCAAGCCAGAGCAATTGTTGAAATGCGTTTGCGTCAGCTTACTGGACTGGAGCAAGATAAATTGCGTTCTGAATACGAAGAGATTATGAAAACCATTATCGACTTAAAAGATATCTTAGATAAAAAAGAGCGTCGAATGGAAATTATTAAAGACGAATTAATTGTAGTTAGAGATAAATATGGTGATGAGCGTCGTTCAGTAATCGAGTATGCAGGTGGCGATTTAAGTATTGAAGATATGATTGCCGATGAGCCTGTGGTAATTACCATTTCTCATGCAGGTTATATTAAACGTACTTCATTATCTGAATACAAAACACAAAATAGAGGGGGAGTTGGACAAAAAGCATCAACCACAAGAAATGAAGATTTCTTAGAACATTTATTTGTAGGTACAAACCATCAATATATGTTATTCTTCACCCAAAAGGGTAAATGTTTCTGGATGCGTGTTTACGAAATACCAGAAGGAAGTAAAACTTCTAAAGGTAGAGCCATTCAAAATTTAATAAATATTGAACAAGACGATACTGTAAAAGCATTTATTTGTACAAAAGACCTTAAAGATGAGGAGTATATAAATAGTCATTATGTGATTATGGCTACTAAGCAAGGTCAAGTTAAAAAGACGTCTTTAGAGCAATATTCACGTCCAAGAACTAATGGTATCAATGCAATTACTATTAAAGAAGACGATATTTTATTAGAAGCACGTTTAACAACTGGTGAAAGCCAAGTAATGCTAGCGCTTAAATCTGGAAAAGCCATTCGTTTTGAAGAGGCTAAAACACGCCCTATGGGTCGAAGTGCTTCGGGTGTAAGAGGTATAACGCTTGCTGATGAAAATGATGAAGTAATTGGAATGGTAACTATAGAGAACCCGCAAGAAGAATCAGTTCTAGTGGTTTCAGAAAATGGTTATGGAAAACGTACTTATATTGATGATCCTGAAGATGGAGAGCCAGTTTACCGTATTACTAACCGTGGAGGAAAAGGTGTTAAAACCATTTCTATTTCTGAGAAAACTGGGAAACTAGTTGCGATCAAGAGTGTAACAGATAATGATGATTTAATGATTATTAATAAATCTGGAATCGCAATTAGATTAGAAGTTAAAGATTTACGTGTAATGGGTAGAGCCACTCAGGGTGTTAAATTAATCAATTTAAAAGGTAAAGATTCTATTGCAGCGGTTGCAAAAGTGATGCACGATGAAGAAGAAGTAGAAGAGGTAGGAGACGTTGATAACACTGAGAATATTGATGGTGGCACAACTCTTGATACTAATACAGAAGAAAATAACACAGAAAATTAAATTAAATATTATTAAAATGAAAAAACAGATTACCATAGCTTTAGCAGTTTCTATAAGCGCGTTTTCATTTGCGCAAAAGAAGGAATTGAAAGAAGCTGAAAAAGCAATTAAAGGAAATAATTATGCAGAAGCTAAAACAGCTTTAAAGCAAGCTGAAAGTCAATTGTCTGAAATGGACGAGAAGCAAAAAGCACAATACTATTATTTGAACGCCGAAGCCTTATACGCCAATGGTGCAGCGTCGATGAAAGACATTGATAGTGCATTAGAAAGTTTAAGCAAAGTACAAGGAGATTATGTTTCCGAATCCTCAGATTTAAAGCAATCTATGGTTAATGGAATAATTAAAAAAGGAAACAAGTTTTACGAAGCTAAAGATTTTTCAACATCTTCTAAATATTTTGAAAAAGCTTACAGATTAAGTACAAAAGATACGTTATTCCTTTATTATGCAGCTGCAACAGCAGTAAACGTTCAAGAGTACGATCGTGCTTTAGTACTGTATGAAGAACTAAAAAACTTGAATTATACTGGTGTTGAAAAACAATATTTTGCAACAAATGTATCTACAGGAGAAGAAGAGATTTTAGACAAAAGTACGCGCGAACTTTATGTGAAAGCAAAAAGCCATACCAACCCAGGTGAGCGTATGACGGAATCTAAAAAACCTGAAATTGTAAAAAATATTGCCCTAATTTATATAAGTAAAGGTGATGACGAAAAAGCTTTAAAAGCTATTGATGAAGCTAGAGCAGAAACGCCAGATGATATTAACTTAATTCTATCGGAAGCTAATATCTATTACAAATTAGGAAATACAGAGAAATTTAAAGCTTTATTAGAAAAAGCAACTCAAATGGAGCCTAATAATCCTGAATTACAATATAACTTAGGTGTAATTTCTGCAGAATCTGGTCACCCAGAAGAAGCTACAGCTTACTATAAAAAAGCGATTGAATTAAGCCCAAATTATATTAATGCTTACATAAACTTAGCTGCTTTAATTTTGTCAAAAGAAGAGTCGATTATAAAGGAAATGAACGGTTTGGGAAGTTCTAAGAAAGATGACTTACGATACGATGAATTAAGAGGACAACGACAAGATTTATACAAGCAAGCAGTACCGTATTTAACTAAAGCTCTTGAAATTGACGATAAAAATATTAGTGCTGCAAAAACATTAGTGAATATTTACAGTATTCTTGGTGAAAAAGCAAAACATGATGAGTTAAAAGTTAAAGTTGAAGCTCTTGAAGCAGAGGCAAAATAAAAAGCATCATATTATAGAAACTAAAAACGCCGCAATTTGCGGCGTTTTTTTATATCACTTTTTTAATAACTCGTAGCTTGTGTGTGTGTATTTTTCTATCCACATTATAAATACCAGAATGGTCTAATCTATCAATTCTAACTTTTCCATGGGCGTGTATTATGTAGTTGTCACTCATAATGATACCAACATGAGTAATTATGCCTTCATTATTATCAAAAAATGCCAAATCACCAGGCTCACTTTCTTCAATAAAGCTTAATGCTTCACCCTGTGTAGCTTGCTGTGAAGCGTCACGTAATAATTTGTACCCGTTTAGTTTATAAACCATTTGACTAAATCCAGAGCAATCAATTCCAAAAGGGGATTTTCCTCCCCATAAATAGGGTGCATTTAAATATAAAAATGCCGTATCTATTATATTTTCTTTTGCCTTTATACCTTCAACAATAGAGCCTTCGTGTTTGTGATTTAATATAGATAACCCGTTTAAGGAAGATCCTAACAAAATAGGGTGTAATTGTTGGTTGTTATCCTCAATAAACTCCACTAAATCAATAGATAATTTGGGAGTTTCTTTATGAAGTTGATTGTATTGCTCTTCTGTTATTTCGAACAGTTGTTTATGGTCAATCCAACCCTCATATTTATCAAAAGCTAATCGTATTTTACTCCAGTTTTTACGTTGTTCTAATATTTTAAATATGTCACCATAAAGCACTTGAGAAACCAGTTCACTGGAGTCTGCAGGTTCAATTCTAAGAGGTACAATGCTTAAATTACAAATTCCGTATTGCATATAATTATTGTCTTTTGATTATTGATAATTATAAATTGGATACGATAAAATAAATGACTTTATACGATGAAAATAATTAGGGTTGTAATCCATATTTAAAAAAATAATCAATAAGAAATAATAAAAATTTAACGTTCTATAATAATTGCCGATGCACCACCACCACCATTACAAATAGCTGCAGCACCAATTTTAGCATTGTTTTGTTCTAATATATTTAATAAAGTTACAATAATTCTAGCCCCTGAACAGCCTAATGGATGGCCAAGTGATACGGCACCACCGTTAACATTAACGTTCGTATCGTTAAGTCCAAGAAGTTTCATATTAGCTAAACCAACAACAGAAAAAGCTTCATTAAATTCAAAAAAATCAACGTCTTTTAAGGAAATTCCTGCTTTATCCAATGCCTTTGGTAAAGCCTTTGCCGGAGCAGTTGTGAACCAATCGGGCTCCTGGGCAGCGTCCGCATAACTTTTTATGGTAGCAAGTGGTTTTAAACCAAGTTCTATTGCTTTTTCTTTGCTCATTAATATTAAGGCAGCGGCACCATCATTTATAGTAGAGGCATTAGCGGCAGTAACGGTTCCATCTTTTGTGAAGGCTGGGCGCAACTGTGGAATTTTATCAATTTTTACATTGGTAAATTCTTCATCTTTACTAA
This sequence comes from Mariniflexile sp., assembly GCF_041583155.1. GTDB lineage: Bacteria > Bacteroidota > Bacteroidia > Flavobacteriales > Flavobacteriaceae > Mariniflexile. Next base: position 3,486 of record NZ_JBFHGK010000012.1, on the reverse strand, counting down.
CTATAATGGGTTCACCTCTTCTTTGAGGCACTTCTACTGCAACAACTTCATTATCAAATTTGCCAGCATTCCAAGCAGCTAAAGAGCGTTGATAAGACTGTACGGCAAAAGCATCCTGATCTTCACGAGAAAAATGATACTTTGTAGCACAAGCATCTGCACAAACACCCATGGCATTTTGATTATATGCATCAACTAAGCCGTCTTTTTGCATTCCATCAATCAGTGTGTTTGAACCAAATTTAGTACCTGTTCTGGCATATAGATAGTGTGGGATTAAGCTCATGTTTTCCATACCTCCTGCAACAATAATATTTGCATCGCCAAGAGCAATACTTTGAGCTGCTTGCATAACTGCTTTCATTCCAGATGCGCAAACTTTATTTATAGTTGTACAAGGCACCGTGTTTGGAATACCTGCAGATATAGCTGCTTGTCTTGCCGGCGCTTGCCCTGTTCCAGCCTGTACTACGTTACCCATTAATACTTCATCAACTAATTCTGGTTTCAGTTTTATTTTACTTAGTGCACCTTTAATAGCTATAGCACCAAGTTCTGGAGCAGAAATGGTTGACAGTGCCCCCATAAAGCTTCCTATGGGAGTTCTAGCCGCCGAAACAATTACTACATCTTTATGCATTATTTGATTTTTAATCTTAATATATGCGAAAATAATCATTTTTTAGTAGAAATTTGAACGATTCCGCTATTATAAAAAATGGTATTAGATTATAATTTTATTACTTTTGGTTTCTCCTTAACTTTTTAAATGGAAGACTTTATAAATAAACTATATAGACACCATTCCTTGATTTATAAAGGTCTGTTATTTGTTTTTACTACATTTTTAATTGTGTATTTATTTCCGAAAAGTGGAAAGTTTAAATACAATTTTGAGAAAGGTAAACCTTGGCAATCTGAAAATTTATATGCACCGTTTAATTTTGCAATTAAAAAATCGGATGCAGAAATTACTGCCGAAAAAGAATCTATTGAAGGTAGTTCTATTTTGTATTTTGATCTTGATAATTCAATAAAACCCCAGGTACTTAGTGCCTATAAAAGACAATTTAAAACAGTTTTTTCAGATTCTTTACCAAAAAGATCTTTGGCTAATTTGTATAAAGTTGGTGAAGAAATTATAACTGCTTTTTATGCTTTTGGTGTTTTAAATGAAAACTATAATTTTCAAGAGCAAAAGGCAATAGCCATTCTAGATAATCGTGTTAAAACCCAAGATGGTTTTTATTCGGACTTAATTAAGCAGGATGAAGTTACTTCGGTTATTAATGATATTCTTCAAAAGCATGACTTGATGCATTATAAAACAAATTTTGCATCGCTGTTTTTCGATTTAATAAAGCCAAATTTAACTTATGATGAATCATTTACTAAAAAAGCTTTAAGTGAAGAATTAAATAAAATAGCTTATGCTCGGGGAAGTATCGAAAAGGAGACTTTAATTATATCAAAAGGAGAAATTATTGATGTAACAAAATATCAAATTTTAAAATCGTTACAGTCGGAGTACGAATCACAGGTTTGGAGTAAATCTAATTACAATTGGATAATTTTTGCATACACCTTATTGGTATCATTGGCCTTGTTAATGTTGTTGTTATTTTTAAGAAATTATCGGGATGAAGTTTTTCAAAATAACACGAAAGTTACTTTTATATTTTTTAATATATTCTTGTTAATATTCATAACAACCTTAGTAGTTAACTACGATTCCAAGTTTGTGTATGTGGTTCCTATTTGTATTTTACCGCTAATATTCAAAGCTTTTTTTGATGCGCGATTGGGTTTGTTTGCCCACGTAATTACAGTATTGTTATTAGGGTTTATAGTGCCAAATAGTTACGAGTATATGTTTTTACAAATAATAGCTGGTATTGTAACAATTTTAACGGTTTCAGAGCTATATAAGCGCGCCAATTTATTCATTTCGGTAGGTCAGATTACTTTAATTTATATCATTGCTTATTTTGCCTTTTTTGTTATTCATGAGGGTAGTGTGGAAACTATTAATTGGGAAATGTTTATTTGGTTTGTATTAAGTGGACTCGCAACACTTTTTGTGCAACCTTTAATTTATGCTTATGAAAAGATATTTGGTCTAGTTTCAGATGTATCACTTTTGGAATTATCCGATACAAATTCAAAATTACTTAAGGAATTATCTAATAAAGCGCCCGGAACCTTTCATCATTCATTAAATGTAGCTAATCTTGCCGAATCTTCTGCTAATGAAATTGGAGCTAATGCTATGTTAGTTAGGGTAGGGGCATTGTATCACGACATTGGTAAAATGAAAAATCCAACCTATTTTACCGAGAATCAATCTACGGGTATTAATCCTCATGATGAATTATCTTCAAAAGAGAGTGCAAGAATTATAACCTCTCATGTTATAGACGGTATAGAAATAGCCAAAAAATATAATTTACCTGATAGAGTTATAGATTTTATTAGAACACACCACGGAACAAGTGTCGTTTATTATTTTTACATGCAAGAGAAGAAAGGAGGGGAAGACGTAGATGTCGCAGATTTTAGCTACCCAGGACCAAAACCATTTAGTAAAGAAACAGCCATATTAATGATGTGTGATAGTATTGAAGCAGCTTCTAAAAGCTTAAAGGATCCAACCTCCACAAAAATCGATGCTTTCGTTGAAAATATCATTGATAAACAAATTGAAGGCGGACAATTTTTAAATGCTAACATTACTTTCAAGGAAATTCAGTCCATTAAAAAGGTGCTAAAATACAAGTTAGCAAACATTTACCATTTGCGAATCGAGTACCCAGAATAATTTATAAAAAAAATGTAAAAAATAGTTGCGTTCTTCTTAACTATAGTATACATTTGCAACCGCAATTTTATTGCACAAGTTCATAAAATTAAGGAGAGGTGCCAGAGTGGTAATGGAGCAGATTGCTAATCTGTCGACGGGTAACTGTCGCCAGGGTTCGAGTCCCTGTCTCTCCGCAATTTTTTTTACAACCCTCGGGGTGTAGCGTAGCCCGGTTATCGCGCCTGCTTTGGGAGCAGGAGGTCGCAGGTTCGAATCCTGCCACCCCGACAAAGTTGATTTATTGCAAACCAAAACAATGTTAAATAAATGATTTTCAGATATTTAATATTTTTTGGTTTCAATTGAAATCATTTGAGTTCATCGTTAAATATGTCCTATAGGGTGTCCTATTTTAATTGAGATGAATTTTGTAAATTGTATTTCCTACGGGACTTTCCAGAGATTTGACTTTCACTTTAATCATTGTTTAACTAAAGTGAAATGTAATGAAAACCACAAAATCATTTAGTATTGGCTTTTGGCTGAAAAAAACGGCAATCAAAAGTGATGGGCAAATTCCAATTTATGCACGTATTCGTGTGGATGGTGTCGGAGCAGATATCAGTATTAAGCGTACAACTTTTGAATCTCATTGGTGTTCAGAATCCTCAAGACTTAATTCGCGG
>NZ_JBFHGK010000011.1:0-97369 GCF_041583155.1 Mariniflexile sp. | reverse complement strand
TTACCGATAACTGTCCGAATGCGACAATTACGAACGATGCGCCTGCCTCATTCCCAATAGGTGATACTACAGTAACATGGACCGTAACGGATGCCGCTGGAAATGAAGCAACTTGTATACAAACTGTTACCGTAACTGATAACATTAAACCTGTTATTACAGAATGTCCTGCTACAGTTTCTGTTTCTGTAGATGCTGATGCTTGTGAAGTCCTAGCTTCTAATGTTACTTTAGGAACACCAACTTTTACCGATAACTGCCCAAATACAACTATTACTAATGATGCACCTGCCTCATTCCCAATAGGTGATACTACAGTAACATGGACCGTAACGGATGCCGCTGGAAATGAAGCAACTTGTATTCAAACTGTTACCGTAACTGATAACATTAAACCTGTTATTACGGAATGTCCTGCTACAGTATCTGTTCCTGTAGATGCTGATACTTGTGAAGTCCTAGCTTCTAATGTTACTTTAGGAACACTAACTTTTACGGATAACTGTCCGAATGCAACTATTACTAATGATGCGCCTGCCTCATTCCCAATAGGTAATACTACAGTAACATGGACCGTAACGGATGCTGCTGGAAATACTGCAACTTGTACGCAAACTGTAACTGTTATTGACCTACACTCGCCTAAGTTTGTTGAAGCACTTCCAGTAGATGGAACATTTGAGTGTGATGAAATTCCTGAGCCTGCTATTTTATCGGCAATAGACAATTGCGGAACTGTTAATGTGAATTTTAGCGAAATTCGAATTGATGGTGATTGTACAAATAGCTACATAATTCAACGCACCTGGACCGCTAAGGACGATGGAGGTCTTACTGCTACACATACTCAATTAATAACCGTTCAAGATACAAAAGCACCTGAATTAGTAAGCAATTTACAGACATCATTAACCGCAAATTGTGAAAGTATTCCTGAAGTGCCTCAACTTGAATTCTCAGATAATTGTTCTACCGATATAAATGTGGATTTTATTGAAACTAGCACATATAGTACTTCGAATTCAAATTATGAAATAGTTAGAACTTGGACTGTATCAGACACTTGTGAGAACGAAGCCATTTTCAAACAAACCATTGCTGTGACTTTGAACAATTTAGTTTCTCAAGTTTCCGATAGAGTATGTATAGATGATGGTGTAGTAAACCTTGACGATTATTTACCAAATAATCAACTAAATGGATCTTGGGTTGTTTTAGAAGGGTCCACCCAATTAAATGATAACATATTCGATACCGACAACATAGCATTAGGTAATTATAAATTTAGTTATACAACTTCTTTTAATGGATGTTTACATACCATAGAATTGTCCATTGATGTTCATGATGAATGTGTAGTTTACCCTTGTGGACAAGAAGATGTTGAAATATCAAAAGTTATAACACCTAACGGAGATTCACGTAATGAATTCTTTGAAGTCACAGGGATTGAGTCTTGTAATTTCGTAATTGAAATACAAATATTCAATCGTTGGGGAGCTAAAATTTATGAAAATTCTAATTATAAAAATGATTGGAACGGATTTGCACATAATTCGTCTGTAGGCAAAGCAGATAAGGTTCCAAACGGAACATACTATTACATAATTAATTTAAAAAATAGCGGATTGAAGCCTTTTGCAAAAGCATTCTACGTTGGAACTAAATAAAACTTATATCATCATGAAGTTACGAAAGTTTAACATTCTTATTGTTATTTTATTCAATTGCGGGATAAGCTTAGCACAACAACTCCCCCAATTCACACAATATATGTATAATACAATTTCAATCAATCCGGCATATGCTGGAAGTAGAGAAACCTTAAGTATTGTTGGTTTACATAGAAGTCAGTGGGTAGGATTGGAAGGAGGCCCTACAACACAAACATTATCTATACATTCTCCTTTAAACAATGACAGAGTTGGCATCGGTTTGTCTTTTATTAATGACGAGCTGGGATATGAAAACTTCTCGTATTTGTATGGCGATTTCTCATATACCATACCTGTGAATGAGAAAACAAAACTTGCTTTTGGTTTAAAAGGTGGCCTAACCCATTATAGTCTAGACCATGAAATACTAAATGACCCTGATGTTACAACCGATTCCTTTTTTGATGATGTTTCAAATAGATGGAGTCCAAATGTGGGGCTCGGACTTTATCTTCATACTAATAAATGGTATTTAGGTCTTTCGGCTCCGAGAATCTTAAATACAGATTATAATAAAGGCGGTAAAGGCACTGTTGATTATGTTGCCCTAGAGCGTGTTAGTTATTATTTCACAGGAGGTTATGTTCTAGACCTATCAGCTTCTACTAAATTTAAACCAGCCATAATGTTAAAAGCTACTAATGGAGCACCCTTATCCTTTGATATGACTGCTAACTTTTTATTTAATGAAGTATTTTGGATAGGTGGTTCGTATAGAATTGATCAATCTGCAGCTGCTTTTGGAGCTATAACGGACTTTCAAGTATCAAAACAATTACGACTAGGCTATGCCTATGAATATCCAGTATCAGAGATTAGGACTTATACCAGTGGTACGCACGAAATACTATTAATGTACGAACTGTTCAAAAGCAAACGTATTAAATCGCCTAGATTCTTCTAAAACTTTAATTATGAAAACAAATTTTTCAATAATAATACTAATAGGTTTCACTCATGTATTAGTGGCTCAGAGCAAATTAGCTGACAAGTTTTTTGATAATTATGCTTTTGTTAAAGCAAGTGAATTATATGAAAACGCCGTTAAAAAAGGAGATAGCAATGAACACATTTTAACCCGATTAGGCGATTGCTATTACAACAACTCCCAATCGGAAAAGGCTGTTTTTTGGTATGGCAAAGCAGTTAATAAGTATAAAAAAATAGCGCCTGAATATTTATTTAAATACATACAAACTTTAAAAAGCGTTGGAAAATACGATGAAAGTAATAAATGGCTAAAAAAGTTTGTAGAACTTCAAAACAATGATAGCAAAGCAAAAGATTATAACCTAAATAACATAGATAGATATAACGAATTGTTAACCACCAAAGGTAACACCATTATTGAAGTAGTTAACTTACCAATTAACACAGATCAATCCGATTTTGGGTCTTACATTCATAATGGGCAATTGTATTTTGCTTCATCAAAAGGCACAAACGAAACGAAAGTTTACGCTTGGAATAAAGAACCCTTTTTAGATTTATATCAGGTACCAATTACAGAAAAGAACGCAGAAATAGCCTTAGGAACAGTAGATTATATAAAATCATCAAATATAAATTCGGAATATCATGAAGCCTCTGTAGCCATTACAAACGATGGCAAAACAATTTACTTCACAAGAGACAATGTAAAGCGAAACAAAAAACTAAATTATGATGAAAAAGGAACTACCCATTTAAAAATTTATAAAGCAACATTGGTAAATAATAGTTGGGAAGACATTAAAGAATTACCCTTTAATGATGAACTATTTTCAACAGGGCATCCAGCCTTAAGTGCAGATAATAAAACCTTATACTTCGTTTCAGATAGAGATGGTGGTTTTGGTCAAACAGATATATATGAAGTGGATATTCTGGGTGATAACAAATATAGTAAACCGAGAAATTTAGGTAATAAAATAAATACTCAAGGGCGGGAAATGTTTCCTTTTGTGAGTAAAGACAGTTTATTTTATTTCTCATCGGACGGACACTTAAATCTTGGATTATTAGACATATTTAAATCAAATTTTTTAAAAGACAAAACAGCTGAACCAGAAAATTTAGGAGTACCTTACAACAGTGGGTATGATGATTTTGCATTCTTTATAGACACTTCTAACGAAAACAAAAGAGGATACTTTTCTTCCAACAGACCAGATGGTAAAGGCAATGATGATATTTACAGCTTTTACCCTAGAAAATGTACCCAAATAATTAAAGGTACGGCAATAAATAAAGAATCCAACATAAGCTTAAGCAATGTTTCCGTTAAACTCATAGATAAAAATGGAAAAACAATAAGTGAAGTTTTAACCGATGAAAATGGTGCATATGAATTGGAAACGAGCTGTGATAATACCATTATAGTTTTAGCCAGCAAACCTGATTTTGTAGATTTTAGTAAAGAAATTGAATTAGATGAAAAAGATGGAACTACGAATACTGTAGAATTAATTCTGGATCCGCTCATTAAGGACAATCAAATAGCTGTTAACCCAATTTACTTTGATTATAACACGGCAAATATTAGAACGGATGCCGAATATGAATTAGAAAAAGTTATTGATATTTTAAGATCGTACCCTAACATGATTATTAAAATAGAATCTCACTCGGATAGTCGAGGAAATGATAAATACAATTTAAATTTATCTAACAAAAGAGCTATGTCATCTAGAGATTATATTCTATCCAGAGGAATACAAGCAAACAGAATTGAAAGTGCAATTGGGTATGGTGAATCGCAATTGTTAAATAACTGCGACAACACGACAAAATGTACAGAAGAGCAACATGCGGTTAATAGAAGAACACAATTTATAATCATAAAAAAGGAATAATTTCCCATTCATAAATTACTTTTAAAAACACCTAAACCAATCTCGGTTTAGGTGTTTTTTTTTATAAAATAAATTCTGAAAACCAATTACTTAACAATGAATAAAAGATCAAATCATTATCATTTTAATTCATAAAATCACCTCATCAATCTCATTATGAAAACATTGGTTTTTTCATATAAAAAGTGATCTCCTTAAACCGATTTACATTTAGCACTTCAGGTTCATTTTAATCATTTTATCGAGTTTATAAGTTTTATAACACGTTTTTTTGAAAAACATGAAACAAATACGTTCATTTGATAACCCTACTTAATGTTAATATTATGAAACCAAATCTAATTTTTGTAAATAAACATAGCATTGTAGTTAAATCTATCTCCCTCGCATTTACTGTTTTTTCCCTCGAAAACCTCTTTACCGTTTTTATTAATAATCGACCTTTAGATTCTTTGCCGACTTTAACTGTGCGCTAAGTACCTAAAAAACAACATATTTTAGAATATAAAAAAACAAACCTTATTGGCTATGAAAAATAAATTAACTCTTACGTTTTATTCGTTTTTATTATCTCTTTGCGTCTCGTTATTCATAACTATTGAAGGAAATGCACAAGAAAATGGCATTTATGAAATAAATAACAATGCTACCCTTTTAAAGGATACGGCTAAAAAAACGAAAGTTAATGACCGAGAAAATTTTTATGATTTGGCATTTAAGATTCATCCTACTTCTTATGCTAATGATAAAATCATTAAGAAAAACAATAACAATAAATCTTCGAAACTAACATTCAATGATTCGAAATCTTTGGGTTTATTAAACCAAAATAATACCGATTTCAATCATATTGAGTTAGTCACCATTAAATTAAATTCAATTCAGGAATTAAACAAAAAGGTTGATTTAACAAATGCTAATAGTTTTAGTAATTTGAAATATGTTTATATCGTTTGTTCTTTTCAATGTACAGAATCTCAAATAAAAGAGTTTATTCGTTCTAATTCTAATATTAGAATTTTCTATAAAATTGAAATTCCATCCTAAAAACTAAAAGCTAAGATCCATTAAAAGACTAAAAAATGAAACAACTATACTTTAAAAAGACATTCGTAAATAAACTATCAATTAAATTGATGCTATTTGCTTTTTTGTTTGTAGGTATTTCTATTAGTTATAGCCAGGCACCACGCGTTCCCTTTACGCCAAGAAGTTCTAGCGAAACCCCTACAAAGACTAATTACAATATCAAAGGAGATTTTACCATGATAGGAAATACCAATTTGAAGTTGGCAGGGTACACCTACCCTACTTCTCAATCAAATTGGAACGACATGGAATATGTTGATATTGATAACGATGATAGCACTTTAAACTCCTCTTCTGCATTTTTAACGTTTTCAACAGAAAATGGAGCAATTCCCGATTGTTCAAAAATTATTTATGCAGGTTTGTATTGGACAGGTAGAGCTTTTGGCGACAATCAAACTGATACCGAAACATTTACAGTAACAAAACAAATTTCAACAGGAGCTACAGTAACAAAATCATACAACAAACGTAAAGTTTCTATTAAAGGTCCATTAGCCTCAACTTACACTGAAGTAACTGCTTCTGGTATTGCTTTTCCAACAAATGGTGAAGATAGAAATATGTATTCTGCATATGCAGATGTTACTAGTTATGTAAGACAAAACGGTATAGGTAATTATTTTGTTGCCGATATAGCTCTAAGAGAAGGAAATCCTGATGGAACTGGTTTTTATGGTGGATGGGGATTAGTCGTGGTATACGAAAATTCTAAAATGAAGTGGAGAGATATAACCGTTTTTGATGGTCATGCGTATGTGCCAACAGGTATTGCTAGTCGCACCTTAGATGTAACTGGTTTTAATGCTGTTCAAAATGGCAATGTAAACCTGAAATTAGGTGTTATGGCTGGTGAAGGAGATATTGCCTATGCTGGTGATTATTTCAGAATGCTACGACAAGATTTAAATGTTTATGAACCACTTGCTCACAGTAATAACTCTGCAGTCAACTTTTTTAATTCGTCCATTGTAACAGGTGGAAATGCTCGAAACCCAAATTACGCTAATAATACCGGTCTAGATATTGCCATGTTTGATGTTGAGAATACCAACAACAAGTTTATTACAAATAATCAGACTTCAACTTCTTTTAATTTTGGAACCACACAAGACACTTACATTATATTCAACATCACCTTTTCGGTTGATGCCTATATCCCAGAACCAAATGGCCTTTTAACAACTGCTTCTGGAAACGTGAACCCTCTATCGCCAGGCGATTCAGAAAACTTTAAATTAGAAATCAGAAACCAAGGTACTGAGGCTACAAATAATACCATAGTAACACTTCCGCTTCCACAGTATTTAATGGAAGGCAGCGATTTAAATATCACTACTTTTGTACATGATTCAGTTACTACTGCTGGTGTTCCTGTAATTAATGAGCCTAATGCTACGTATCCATTTGGGTATATCACATGGGATTTAGGAACCCTTCCACTTCCAGCAGATCCAAGTACTTTGCTAGCTGAAATTAAACTTACGCTTACTGTAACTACCAATTGTTCCGCTTTAATCAGCGATCCGGAACAAAAAGAATTAAAACTATATGGTTTTTTTAGTGGTGAAGGTGCAATTTCAGGTCAAACCTTTGATAATATTCCTTTTATATATGGTTATGAAAGTGATCCTCCTTGTACCGGTGAGCCAATTACAGAGCCTTTTGTTGTGCAAATTGACTACCAAGACTTTGTGAATCAACCACCAACGGCTAGCAACCCGAGCCCTATTACTGTGCAGTGTTTATCCGAAGTTCCAGAACCTGATGTTTTAGTGGTAACCGATGAGGCAGATAATTCTGGTATAGCCCCTACTGTTACATTCATTTCTGATGTTTCAGATGGAAATAGTAATCCTGAAATAATCACTAGAACTTACCGTGTAACGGATGATTGTAATAATTCAATTGATGTTACACAAACTATAACTATAGATGATGCTACCGCACCCGTTATAACTTTAATTGGTGCAAATCCTCAAATTTTAGAATCGTGCGATTCCTATGTTGAATTAGGTGCTAACGTTTCAGATTGTGAATCAGGTCTAACCGTTACAATCAATGATACTAATGTTAATATGAATATTCCTGGCAATTATACCGTTACTTATAATGTAACAGATTCTGCTGGTAATAGTGCAACTGAAGTAACTAGAACAGTAACTGTACAAGATACTACTGCTCCCGTTATAACTTTAATTGGTGCAAATCCTCAAATTTTAGAATCGTGCGATTCCTATGTTGAATTAGGTGCAAACGTTTCAGATTGTGAATCAGGTCTAACCGTTACAATCAATGATAGTGATGTTAATATGAATATTCCTGGCAACTACACCGTTACCTATAATGTAACAGATTCTGCTGGTAATAGTGCAACTGAAGTGACTAGAAATGTAACTGTACAAGATACTACTGCTCCCGTAATAACTTTAATTGGTGCAAATCCTCAGATTTTAGAATCGTGCGATTCCTATGTTGAATTAGGTGCAAACGTTTCAGATTGTGAATCAGGTCTAACCGTTACAATCAATGATAGTGATGTTAATATGAATATTCCTGGCAATTATACCGTTACCTATAATGTATCAGATTCTGCTGGTAATAGTGCAACTGAAGTAACTAGAACTGTAACTGTACAAGATACTACTGCTCCCGTTATAACTTTAATTGGTGCGAATCCTCAGATTTTAGAATCGTGCGATTCCTATGTTGAATTAGGTGCAACCGTTTCAGATTGTGAATCAGGTCTAACCGTTACAATCAATGATAGTGATGTTAATATGAATATTCCTGGTAACTACACCGTTACTTATAATGTAACAGATTCTGCTGGTAATAGTGCAACTGAAGTGACTAGAACTGTAACCGTACAAGATACTACTGCTCCTGTAATAGACAATACGAATACTGCTAATATTGAAATTGAATGTGGTGTTGGCGATACCGAAACTGCTTTAACAAATTGGTTAAATAACAATGCTGGTGCTACAGCTACTGATAGTTGTAGTTCTGTTACTTGGTCTAATAATTATGGTGATGATGATACTGTTAAATGTGATAATGGTGCTATAACCGTAACTTTTACAGCTCGTGACCCTTACGGGAATTTTGCTACTACTACAGCAACTTATCTTATAAAAGACACAGACAATCCAACCATAACTACCTCTGCATCAAACCTAACTGTTGAATGTGATGGCGCTGGAAATATTGGTGATTTAAACACATGGTTGAGTAATAATGGAGGGGCTCTAGCAAGTGACTCTTGTAGTACTGTGACATGGTCTAATAATTTCACAACATTAAGTGATGATTGTGGAGAAACTGGTTCTGCTACTGTTATTTTTACTGCGACTGATGCTTGTGGAAATACAACCTCTACTAGTGCAGTATTTACAATTACGGACACTACAAATCCTATTATAGATGTCCCTCAAGATGTTACTGTGGAATGTATCTCTGACACATCCTCAGTTAATACAGGTGTAGCTACTGCAACCGATTCTTGTGGTAATGTTACAATCACACAAAGCGATAGCTCGCAAGCCGGTTCTTGTGGTAATACCGTTATAATTACCAGAACTTGGACCGCTACAGATGAATGTGGTAATTCTACTTCAGCAGACCAAATAATCACAACTCAAGATACGACAGCGCCTACATTAATCATTCCCGCTAATGCGACGGTGGAATGTACTGCAGATACCTCCTCTGCTGCAACAGGTGTAGCTACTGCAACCGATGCTTGTGGTAATGTTACAATCACACAAAGCGATAGCTCGCAAGCTGGTTCTTGTGGTAATACCGTTATAATTACCAGAACTTGGACCGCTACAGATGAATGTGGTAACGCTGCTTCAGCAGACCAAATAATCACAACTCAAGATACGATAGCGCCAATCATAGATAATACTAATACAGCTAACATAGAAATAGAATGTGGTATAGGTAATACGGAAACAGCTTTAACAAACTGGTTAATGAATAATGCAGGCGCTACTGCTACAGATAGCTGTGGTGATGTAACTTGGACAAACAATTATGGATCTGATGATTCTGTAAAATGTGACAATGGTGCCATTACAGTAGTATTTACCGCTAGAGATGCTTGTGGAAATACTAGCACAACTACTGCAACATATCTAGTAAAAGATAATACCCCTCCAACAGTTAATACTATCCCTGGCAGTTTGGATGCTACTTTAGAATGTAGTGATACCACCGGGATTTCTGACGCTTTGGGACTTGTTCCTACGGCTTCGGATGATTGTTCTACGGCTGCATTAATACTTGTAAGCGATGTAACAACAGCTGATGACAATTGTGCTAGTGCATATGTAAGAATACGTACTTGGAATTTTGCTGATGGTTGTGGCAATACGAGTGAAACCTTTACTCAAACTATCGTAGTTCAAGATACAACAGCTCCTATAATTACTACCGCTCCCGGTAGCTTGGATACTACCCTAGAATGTAGTGATGATTCAGGAATTACTAATGCTTTAGCACTATTTCCAATGGCTACTGATAATTGTAATGCAACCCCAAACCTTGCTTTAGTTAGTGATATAACAACAACCGTTGTCAATTGTGCTAATTCATATGTAAGAGTGCGTACTTGGAATTATACTGATGGCTGTGGTAATACCAGCTCTGAATTCACACAAACCATTACTATTCAAGATACTACTGCTCCTATAATAACTTCAGTTGCTGGTAGTTTAGATACCACATTGGAATGTAGCGATACTTCTGGAATGGCAACAGCCTTAGCACTGTCTCCTGTGGCTACAGACAATTGCTCCACAACACCTAATTTAGTTTTAGTTAATGATGTAACTACTGCAGATCCAAATTGTGGAAATGCATACATCAGAACCCGTACTTGGAATTTCACTGATAGTTGTGGCAATACTAGTTCAGAATTTACTCAGACAATTACAGTTGAAGACAACACAGCTCCAGTAATAGACAACACTAATATTACTAACTTAGAGGTAGAATGTGGTGTAGATGATACACAAACCGCCCTAACTAATTGGTTAACTAACAATGCTGGTGCTACAGCTACCGATAATTGTGGTAATGTAACCTGGACAAATAACTATGGTGCCGATGATTCTGTGAAATGTGATAATGGTGCCATAACCATAACATTCATTGCGCGTGATGAATGCGGAAATATTAGTTCAACAACTGCGTCATATTTAATTAAAGATACAGACGCTCCTATTATTGCCACACAAGCTTCTAACCTAACAGTTGAATGCGATGGTAGTGGAAATCTTGGTGATCTAAATACCTGGTTATCCAATAATGGAGGTGCTGAAGCTTCAGACGCATGTAGCAATATAACTTGGTCAAATAATTTTACCGAATTAACTAATAATTGTGGCTTAACTGGCAGCGCGCTAGTAACTTTTACAGCTCGTGATGCTTGTGGAAACACTAGTTCAACTACTGCAACCTTTACTATTGTTGACGAAACGGCACCTACAGCTCCAAATGCTCCAGAAAACATAACATATCAGTGCATTGCAGATGTACCTGCTGCTGGTAGTTTAACAGCTAATGATATTTGTGGTGGTGAAATTACTGCTGTTGGAACTGATGAAATCGATAATTCCGATTTGTGTAAAATTACTATAACTAGAAAATGGTCATTTACAGATGAATGTGGAAATACTAGCGAAATATCTCAAACTATTACAGTTGAAGATACTACTGCTCCTGTACTTTCCTTACCAGCTAATGTAACAGCAGAATGTAGTAATGATTTATCTCCTTTGGCTTTTGGTACTGCTACTGCTACTGATAATTGTGATACTAACCCAACGGTAAGTTATACCGATAATATAACCGAAGGGGCATGTTCAGGCACTTATACTATAACACGAACATGGACTGCAACGGATACTTGTGGAAATACGGCAACTGCAAATCAGATTATTTCAACTTCTGATACAACTGCGCCTGAGTTTGTGGAAACAACACTTCCTGCCAACATCATTGTAGAATGTAACACTATACCAGAACCTGAAATGTTAACGGCTACGGATAATTGTGGAACTGCTGAGGTTACTGTAACCGATGTAAGAACGGACGGAAGTTGTGAATACAACTATACCATAACACGTACATATACTGCAACCGATGAATGTGGATTAACAAAAACCCACATCCAAACCATTACTGTTCAAGATATAACACCACCTGTTTTTGTTGAATCCCTACCAGTATCAAACTTAGTAGTAGAATGTGATGCTGTTCCAACAGCAGAAATACTAACTGCTACCGATAATTGTGGTTCTGCAACCGTTACGGTAACTGATGTAAAATCAAATGGAAATTGTGGCAACAATTACACTTTGGCTCGAACTTGGACTGCAACAAATTTATGTGGATTAACAACAACTCACACACAAGTTATTACGGTAAGAGATACAAAAGCACCAACTTTTGATCAAATAGATCTTCCTGCCAATATGACTGTAGCATGTGATGAGGTACCTGTTACCGAAACATTAACAGCTACCGATAATTGTGGTGATGCCATTGTAACAGTAAGCGAAGTTAGAACGAATGGTTCTTGTCCAAACAATTATATTGTTATACGCACTTGGACAGCAACAGATGAATGTGGGTTAACAACAACTCACACACAAATCATCACAGTAGAAGATAACGAAGCTCCTCAGCCTACTACTAACTTTGAAACAGAATTAAATGTTAGCTGTACAAACATACCTGAAGCTCCGGAATTAACTTTTACCGATAACTGTTCTTCTTCATCGAACATCTCAATCGTATTTAATGAAACAAACACATATGTAGAAGGTGTTTATAACGATTACGAAATAGTTAGAACTTGGGTTGTAAAAGACGAATGTAATAACGAAGCAGAGTATAAACAAACACTATATGTAACATTAGATGAAATCATTTCTGACATAGTTGCTGATGACAGATGTTTTGATGACGGCATTATTAACTTAAACGACTTAATTTCCGGAACAATCAATACAAATGGTACTTGGGAATTAATTGAAGGAAACCCTGCAGCAACATTAACTGGAAGCATATTCAACCCAACGTTATTGGAGCTTAGTGAAGATTTTCTTCCACAAGATGGCGGTATGGATTACGTATTCAGATATACCACTACGGATAATGGGTGCATTACCATTACCAATGTAACCATGAATATTAATGCGGATTGTGTTGTGTTGCCATGTGGTGAAAACGATGTTGTTATCTCCAAAGCGGTAACCCCAAATGAAGACTTTATTAACGATTTCTTCTATATATCTGGAATTGATTTATGTGGTTTTGTTGCCGATGTTAAAATATTCAACAGATGGGGAGCTTTAGTTTTTGATTCCGAGAACTACCCTTTAGTTAATTCTGTTGAAATTAAATCAACGCCTCCAGCCAATGCTTGGACGGGTAATGCTAGTAAAAAATCTGTTGGGAATGCAGGTAAATTACCTAACGGTACTTATTACTACATAGTAACTTTAAAAGACAGCGGATTGGCACCATTTACTGGACCAGTTTACTTAGGAACCAAATAAACCTTAACCAATGAAATTTATAAAACAAAATATAATCGCTTTTGCATTGTTTAGTTGTACGGTTGGGATTGCACAACAATTACCGCAATTCACACAGTACATGTACAATACAATCTCCATAAATCCAGCATACGCTGGTAGTAGAGAAGCTCTAAGTATTGTTGGATTACATAGAAGCCAATGGGTTGGTTTTAAGGGCGGTCCAATAACACAAACCCTTTCCATACACACGCCTTTAAGAAATGATCGTGTGGGTGTTGGCTTATCTTTTATTGAAGATGATTTAGGACCTGAAAACTTTACGTATCTGTACGGTGATTTTTCATACAGTATTCCAACCGGAAGGACTGGGAAATTAGCCTTTGGTATAAAAGGTGGATTCACACAATATAGCTTAGATTCCGATTTTCGAAATGACCCTACAATAGTTATTGATGATTATATTTATGGCATAGAAAATCGATGGACTCCTAATGTTGGTCTTGGTCTTTATTGGAGTAATGAACGAATTTATGCGGGTTTATCAACACCTAGAGTTTTAAATACCGATAAAAACACAGAACAAGGTTTTGAAGCTTTGGATAGATTAAGTTATTACTTCACGGTAGGTGGCGTTATCGATTTAAGTAAAAACATCAAATTTAAACCAGCTGGTTTAGTTAAAGCTACTAATGGTGCTCCCGTTTCGTTCGATTTAACGGCTAACTTTTTGTTTAATGAAAAGTTATGGTTAGGAGGTTCCTATAGAATAAATGAATTAACAGCTGCTATTGGTGGTATTGCAGATTTTCAAATATCCAGACAATTACGAATAGGTTATGCTTATGAAAAACCTATTTCAGAAATTGCTAATTACACTACGGGTACGCATGAAATACTGCTTATGTACGAATTCAAATTCTTAAGTTCAAAATTAAAATCACCTAGATATTTCTAATACTATTTTTCATGAAGATTAAAAATTACATATTAGTTTGTATCGCATTAGCACTTAGTGTTTCTGCGTTTTCTCAACAAGGAAAACAAAAAAGAGCTGACACTTTGTTCAATAAGTTTTCATTTGTTAAAGCTATAGACGTTTATAAAGAACTAATTGCAAATAACTATAATAAAGATTACGCAACCAGACAATTAGCTGATTGTTACGCTTATTTAAGAGACCCCAATAATGCCTCTAGATACTACAAAAACGTAGTAAAACAAGATAAAGTACCTATTGAGTATTACTACAAATATGCACAATCGTTAAGAGGTATGAAAAAATACGAGGAATCTCAAGAGTGGCTACAACGCTATAAAGATTCTGGCGGCGTTGTAAATGCTAATGATTTTTCAAAAGATATAAACTTCATTACCAGTGTTTTTGGTGCAAAGCAACAATATTTTTTAGATAAAGTTTACTTCAATTCTAAATTCAGTGATTTTGGAGCTTTCGAACAAAATGGAAAAATATACTTTACATCATCACGCGATGAGGGTGTTGGTATAAAACGTGTTTATGGTTGGAATGAACAGCCGTTTTTAGATGTTTACGTTACCAATTCAAAAACAAAAAGAAACGTTGATCACTCTGCAAAATTGAAAGGAGATGTAAACTCCATTTACCATGATGGCCCCGTTACCATAACAAAGGATGGCCGCACAATGTACTTTTCTAGAAATAATTACAAAGACAATGTTGAAGTTAAAGATAAAAAAGGGCTTACCAACATGAAAATTTACAGAGCTACCTACAGAGATAGTATCTGGACAGACATTGAAGATTTGCCAATAAATGGTGATGAATTTTCAACACAACACCCCGCTTTAAATGCTGATGACACTAAATTGTATTTTAGTTCGGATAGACAGGGAGGTCAAGGTGGTTCGGATATTTGGGTGGTTGACCTATATCCTGATGGCACTTTAAGAGATCTTAAAAATGCTGGAAATGTTGTAAATACAGAAAGTGCTGAAGGTTTTCCCTTCATAAATACAGAAGGCACCCTGTTTTTCTCTTCCGATGGACATACTGGTTTAGGAATGCTAGATATTTTTGGCACTATTAAAGGTGATAATGATGAAATTGTGGATGTAATAAACTTAGGTGTTCCTGTGAATTCCAATAAAGATGATTTTTCATTTTTTATGAATCAAGATGGTATCACAGGTTATTTTGCTTCCAACAGAACTGGCGGGCGAGGAGACGATGATATTTATGCCTTCCATAGAGTACCAACCTTACATGTTGAAGGGATTGTAACCGATGCTATTAATACAAAACCTATAGTAAAAGCTATGATTACATTGTTTGACGATAAAGACAACCAAATAGCTTATATGGAAACGGATGAAAATGGATTTTATCAAATAAACATTGATAGGGATAAAGATTATAAAATTGTTGCAAGTCAGGAAAAATATATTGATGATTATAGAAACTTTACATCTAAAAACATTCAAACGGAACTTACAACCATCAGTGCTAATTTATTGCTTAACCCCAAACCAGATGTTATAAAATTAGCTGAACTAAATACCATTTATTTCGACTATGACAAGCACAATATTCGTGAAGATGCTGCATTAGAATTAAACAAAATTGTTAAGTTAATGACGGTTGATTATCCAGAAATGATTATCCGTATAGAATCCCATACCGATTCTAGAGGTGCTCTTTCTTACAACGATAAATTATCTATTGATAGAGCAAATTCAACCTACCAATATTTAATTTCTAAAGGAATTAAGCCTGATAGAATTACAGCTCATGAAGGTTTTGGTGAACGCAGATTAACTAATGGCTGTGAAGATGGTGCAAAATGTGAAGAAGCCGATCATCAATTAAACAGACGTACTCAATTTATTGTTGTAAAAATGGAATAATACGAACATATAAAATCGGTTTTGGGTATTTATAAAATAAAACTCTTGTAATAGATTTTATAATAAAAATAAGACCCCATGAAATTAAAAAATCACATTATACTTGGTTTCGTTTTGGCAGTAAGTTTATCTGCTTTGGCGCAATCTGGTTTACAGAAAAAAGCAGATAACCTATTTAACAAATTTTCATTTGTTCATGCTGCTGAGTTATATAATGAATTAATTTTAAAAAACGATAATACAAATTACGCTATCAGACAATTGGCAGATTGTTATGCTTTTATGCGCAATCCTGATAGCTCTGTTGTTTACTACAAAAAAGTTGTTGAACAAGCTAATAGTCCTAAAGAGTATTATTATAAATATGCACAGGCCTTACGTGGCGTAAAAAATTATAACGAGTCACGGCTTTGGTTAGAGCGTTTTAAAGAGGCAGGTGGAGAAATAGATGAAGCCTATTTTAAAAAAGACAGCGAATTTATTAATGCCATATTTAACACTAAACCACATTACACGCTAGAAGAAGTAAAATTCAATTCTAAATACAGTGATTTTGCTGCTTACGAAAAAGATGGAAATGTATATTTTGCTTCATCAAGAGATGAAGGGCTATTGAAAAATCATACTTATGGTTGGAACAATCAACCTTTTTTGGACATATACATAAAGGCCGAAAATGATACTTTGGTAACAAGTAAATCTAAAATAAAAGGTGATATTAATTCTGTTTACCATGAAGGCCCATTAACCATATCGAAAGATGGAACTACACTTTACTTTTCTAGAAATGATTTTAAAAAACAGATTTTGGGTAAAAATGGTGAAGGGCTAACAAATCTTAAAATTTACAAGGCGACCTTAGTTAATGGTAAGTGGGAAGAACTTGAGGAAGTTCCTTTTAACAACACCTCCTACTCGATTAGTCATCCAGCCTTAAATAACGATGAGTCAAAACTATATTTTACATCTGATATGCCTGGAGGCTTTGGAGGCACCGATATATATTACGTTGACATAAAAAGTGATGGAACTTATGGCCCTCCGCAAAACTTAGGTCCTACAATTAATACCAATAAAAATGAGAGTTTTCCTTTTATAAATAATGAAGGTGTACTTTTCTTTTCTTCCGATGGACACCCTGGTTTAGGCTTACTTGATATATTCGTAGCTGTTAAAGATAAAAACGATAAATTCATTAATATTATTAATTTAGGCATTCCTGTAAATTCAAATAAAGATGATTTTTCATTTTTCATGAAAGATGATGGATTATCTGGTTATTTCGCTTCCAACAGAGATGGCGGTATTGGTAGTGATGACATTTATGCCTACAACAAAATACCTACATTAAACCTGCAAGGAAGTGTTACCGATGCCAATACTTCTAAACCATTAGTAAACGCAATTGTTATGCTTTTAGATAGCAATAATAAACCAATTACAAAACTAATTACCGATGATAATGGCTATTATGAAATAAATGTAGACAGAGATATGGATTATTATATCACTGCTAAAAAGGAAAATTATTTGGACAAAACCATTTCTACTTCTTCAAAAGGAATTACTAAAAATATTACAAGCATTACGGTAAATATTTCATTGAAACCAGAAGAAAATAAGGTAATTCCACTAACGGAACTTAAACCTATCTATTTCGATTTTGACAGACATGAGATTAGACAGGACAGCACTGTTGAATTAGATCGGATTGTAAACTTGATGAAAAACGTTTACCCAAACATGATTATTAAAATAGAATCTCATACAGATTCTAGAGGGAGTTCTCCCTATAATGACATTTTATCAGAAGAAAGAGCAAAAGCAACTTTCGATTATTTAATTAAAAAAGGTGTAGATACTAGCAGAATAACAAGTTACAAAGGTTTTGGTGAAAAAAAGTTAAGCAATAATTGTGATGGCAGCATATCGTGTTCAGAACAACAGCACCAATTAAACCGGCGTACACAGTTTATTGTTATCAAAATGTAGCCAAATCCATTAACAATCATTAAAAAAGCAAAAAGCTTCAATTTTTAATTTGAAGCTTTTTACTTTTAAGGAAAATCAATGAATAATTATACGATTTCCATTTTTGCTACTTTGCGTTTTAACTGGTAATTATTTCCTCTATAAACCCAGGCTATTTGGGCTAATTGGCCAACTATTTTAACCGAATCTTTCATAGAAAGTTTAGATCCATCGGCGTGAATCCAGCGTTTTAAAGGCTGCTCACATAGCATGGCTTTGGCATTTTTCAATCCATAATGAAGAGACATTCTTTTGAAAATTTCTACATCAAAAATCCACTGAGTTACAAATTTTTCAGCAAAAGCAATTTCTATAGCATCTTTGCGGAAAATTTTAGCACCACATTGTGTATCTTTAAAATCCATCTTTAAAATCTTTCTGATAATGTAATTAATAGTCATACTAATAATTTTTCTAGCAGATTCTTTAGTAATATTTGCTCCCATCCTAGAAATTCTGGAACCACTTACAATTTTAAAGTCTGAAGTTTCAATAGTTTTTACTAAATCATCAAAATCTGCCAAATCAGTAGACAAATCGGCATCCAAAAAACCGATATAATCCAGATCTTCCTTTTTTGCCATGTGCAACATTCCTAAGCGAACAGCCTCGGCTTTACCTCCATTTTTTTCACAGTCGTACACAGTTATAAAATCTTCTCTTCCCTTTTGTAAATTGTTTAATACTTCTAAAGTATTATCTTTACTTCCATCGTTTACAAAACATAAATGATAACCTGAGTTTTTATCTATATAATCTGTAAATTCTTTACTTAATAAACGTTCCTCTTCATTATAACATGGAATTACTACACCAACACAGCGTTGTTGAATCATTACCTCTGTCTTTGTAGACACCTGCCCTATTTCGGGTACACCAATTAAGCGTTTAACACGAGCACATATTTCGTTTAAACTTAACGGTTTTTTCATGTAATCATTAATCCCTAAATCAAAGCCCTCGGTAATAACATTATCTTGTGTATTACCAGATAATACCATTATTGAGGTATTAGGTTTTTTAGAATTTCTAATATGTTTTACAATATCTAAACCTGAAACTTCCGGCATATTTATATCCACAATTACAAGGTCTGGATACTCAGAATCAAATAAGGCAATTCCTTTAGTCGCATCCGTTTCAATAAAAGTTTCATATCCTAACTCATTCAATCTTTTTTGTAATGGTAATAAAACTAATTGTTGGTCGTCGATAGCTAATATTTTCATAATTAGAGTTTTTGTTGTTATTTATAAGTTAGAATTGGTTTATTTTAAAATGTTTGAAAAAAAATGTTTAACCTTTTTACACGGGCAGTAACCTCCTCTAAATTTATTGGTTTTTTCATATAATCACTAATACCATATTCAAATCCTTTAGCGAAAACATCATCACTCGTGTTACCTGAAAGTACCATAATTGGTGTTGATGACTTCTTTGAGGTTCTTATCCTTTTAATAAGTTCTATTCCAGAAATTTTAGGCATATTAATATCAACAATCACTAAATTAGGTTTAAACGTATCAAATAAATCAAGTCCTTTAATAGCATCGGTTGCAACACGAACCTTAAAACCTAGTTCTTCAAATCGTTTTTGTAATGTTAATAAAACTAATTGTTGATCATCTATGGCTAAAATTTTCATTACGAGGGATTTTAATATTAATTACAGTACAAATATACTCGCAATAGGTGTTTTGAAATTAATATTTAGTTTAAGCCAATAACATGTGTAGACGAATGGTAGATTAGTGTAGATAAATAAAATAATTTGTCATTATTAATTTTTTTACCTTTACCCTACAGCTATTTGTGCCCGCATTATTCATGAAGGAAACCACCAATAAATATTTAATTGCAGCATTACTTATGGGTATTGCTTTTCATGGAACTTCTATATTTTTTACTTTAGAATCTACATACGATGCATTAATACATTTATTTTTTGCAGACCACTATGCCCAAAGTTGGTTTGAACCTTGGAACTACGAATGGTATACGGGATTTACAGTAATGAGTTATCCGCCGTTAGTACATCAAGCTATTGCAGCCTTGTCGTTTATAGGGGGATTAAAATTTGGGATGTTTACAGTAGCCTTGATAAGCATTGTTTTATTTATAACCGGCGTTTATAGATTTTCTTTACTTATTACATCCAACAAGAAAGTAGCAGGCTATGCAGCTGTTTTAGCTGTATTCTCCTCTTCTTTTGTTGAAACGTTACATGTATTTGGTCAATTACCAAGTATCATAGGAATTTCAGTTTTAATGCATGCATTACCCGAAATATATTTATGGCTGAAACGTGGGCGATACAAATACCTGTTTACTTCACTTTCGTTAATTGCCGTTACGGTAACATCACACCATGTTACTCCTATTTTTGGAATGATATTCTTTATTTTTCCTTTAATTGGAATGGTGATAATGGATGTGTCTCGAGAGCAAGTAGATTCCTTTAAAGAGGTGACCCTTAAAGTTTTTATAGGCAGTTTTTTTAAACTCTTTAAGCGTATTATTAGCTTTGGAATGCTTTCACTAGTAATAATTGTAGGGTGTATTCTACCCTATTGGATTAATTCCAAAAACAACCCAATAACACAAGTACCTATCCCACATGGCTCAAGAGATAACTTTTTAGAAATCACCTCGTCTGGATTAGTGTTCTTTTTAATTCCATGGGGAGTATTACTTATTTTATTACCATATATATTTTACAGATATTATTCCAAACGCTATTTATTTTTTGGTTTTTCCATAACCATTCTAACAATTTTAGGCACAGGTGGTACAACTCCCATCCCGAGAATGGCATTAGGAGAAACAGCTTTTAATATTTTAACCTTAGATAGGTTTACACTTTGGGCATCTATCATGTCCTTACCCATATTTGGCGAATTTGCATACCGTTTAGTGGAAACCGATTTGAAAACCCATATTCAAAAACAATTTGGGGCCATTTACCATAGAATTATTGGAGGTGTTTTAGCTGGACTCTTTTTATTTATGACCATTTTCACTATGAGTCTTGGGTATTTCAGACCCTCGCAACCCCAAAAAATAAAAATGTTGCCAATTGTTAATTTTTTAAATCAGGATCAACATGATCATTGGCGATTTCTAACTTTAGGATTTGGCGACCAAATGGCCTGGTTAAGTGCACAAACCAATGCCATGACTGTTGATGGAAATTATCATTCTGCAAGAAGATTACCTGAACTCACTACCAGACCAATTGAACGTTTAGAAAATTCAAAATTTAAAGGTGTAGAAGGCATTGGTTCTTTACAACAATTTTTAACTACTCCCGAAAAATACAATTTAAAGTACATTTTTTCAAATGATAAATTCTACGACCCTATACTCTACTTCTGTGGCTGGCAACGACTAAGACAATTAGAAAACGGAATTATGGTTTGGGAACGCTTAAACGTTCCGCCATTATCATCCATACTAGCTAAAGATGACGTTGCTACTTGGCAAAAATTACTTTGGGGTATCATGCCTTTTTTAACTGTTTTAATAGCATTTATTTTAAACATTCAAATGATTTGGATTAATGCCTTAAAAACAAAATCCAAAAGGGCGCCTAACTTTGTAAATTTTCAAACCAGATATTCAAAATTTTCCAAAGGCATTTTAGTAATTACACACCTTTGGTCTATAATTTTAGCTTGTTTTGTTTGCTATGGTATATATCTCTTTTATTTGAAAAATGATTCACAACGTTCGCCAGAAAATGCTGTTATAGCGTATTATGATGCTTTGGATTTTAAAGAATATGAAAAAGCACATAATCTAATAGATCCCGAAAGCAACTTACCTATTGCACAATATATGCTTCAAATTTCGGTAACTGATGGACTTTTAAGCTCTTATGCAAAGTTGGATGCTTTAGAATCTAAAATTACCAGCAAATCTGATAGTTTAGCCACCATGAAAGTAACCACTCATTGGATAACACCTCTTGAGAAAATTGATAAAACGGAATATAAAAAGTTAGTAAAACGCAATGGTAAATGGTACCTTAAACCTGATGTTATAGATTTAGATTTACCTCCAGATCAATTATATTCTAACAATGTTACTAAATATTACAACCAAGGGAGGCGAAGAATTACTACCGAGCAAACATACCATGAAGATGTACTAAAACAACCTGTTTTAGAAATACTTTCAGCCAAACTTGTAAAAAACAATGGTCATTATGCCATTATAGGTGAAATACAAAATATCGATAATGTGCCTGCCGATGTGGTTTTAAAAGGAACCCTTTATAACAATGCAAACAAAGAATTAGCAACCTACAACGCTAAATTTCATGTAAAACATAAATTAATGCCAAAAGAAACTAGTAGTTTTAAGATTAACTTTGAGGGTATTGCTTGGTCTAAAACAAAGGATTCGATACCTAAAACTTTCAATCCTGATGAATTTACACCTGTTGAATTTAAAGAACAGCCCACTAAATTTAACCTACAAGTTGCCGGAAATGTTGCGGGTTCAGACCTATATAAAAATGTTGTTTTAAGTGATATCCAAGTTAACCCAAAAACAATATCAGGTAATTTGTTTAACAGCGGACTGCAGGAAGTTACAATACCACAGCTTTTAGTAACCTATTATGATGAAAACAAGGACTTAATTTGGGTAGATCACCTATTTTTAGAGGAAGGCATCCGGCAAGAGCGAAAACAAAAATTTCAATATGATATTTTGCTGCAAGATAAAACTAAGGTTATCAGCACAGATATGACTAATTGTTACGTTAACGGATTTCCAAATGAACACATTTCTAGTAAAATAATACCTAACAGAATACAAAACCACACCGATTCTGTTTTGCAAGTCATACAAAATGACACATATAGTTTTGTAAAAATAGAGTTTAACACTTACATAGCAAGCCCCAACTAATGCGATTAAAGGGAATATACATATTAGGTTTTTGCTTGGCATTTGCATCGTTTGTAACGTTTAACCCAAACCGTGTGAATCAACAATCTATTGAACTAATTACAAGCGATTCTATTTTTGAAGCCGGAAGCAAAATGGTGTTAAAATTTTCGTCTTCCAAATTAATTCCATCTCAATTATATTGTTCTAATAGTTTTGGTTCTACACTAATTAATCCAACTTTCAATAATCAAGTTTTAAGTTTTGTAATTCCTTCGTTTATGGCAAAAAATGCGGGAGTTGTAAATTGGAATTTTATCAATACCAAGAATCCTATTTCTGGTAATTTTAAAATCGTTCCCAAACAAGAAGTTGCAAAAATGGAAAGCTATTTGGGACCACCAAGCATTGAAGCTGGAGGCAGCGATTTTGCCATGTTAGTTGTTATACCAACAGATGCTTTTGATAACGCCTTAAAAGACAGTACCGAGGTAAGTATTAATCATCAATTTTTGAATTTTGAAAAAAACGAAACGGTTTTAACGAACAACTTAATTGCCTATAAAAACATATATTCTTATGAAAAAACAGGCCGTATACTCGTTTCTTCTTTTTGTTTAGGTGAAAATTCAAAAGAACACGATATAAATGTAATGGCTGCCATACCAACAAATTTTGTTATTGAAAGCTCACGACATCATGAGTATGCCGACGGGAACCAAATAACAACATTTTATACTTCAGTTTTAAAAGACAGATTTAACAATACGGTTAACGATGGTACTTACGTAGAATTTTATATCACAAACACCCAAGGTAATATTTTAAAAACTTCTGGAACAACCATAAATGGGATTGCCAATGCTAAAATGATTCATCCAGACCACGAAGAACTTTGGAATATTAAGGCCTTTATACCAGGAATGGCAGAAAGCAATACACTTATACTTAATTACAAAAAAGTAATAACCGATTTTGAGGTGGCCTTTTCAGAAAACCACAGACAAATAACCGTAGGTCCATTACAAAGTTTTATGAATCAAATGATTCCCGATGGACTACAAGTAACTACCTCCATTCTGATAAATAATAAAATTGTAAACAACATTAGCAAAACATCGCAAAATGGTTTTGTAAAATTCAATTTAAGTACCGACGAATTTCCTAACAACACTTACGAAATAAGAATACAAGCCGCTGGAATTGAAAAAAACTTCAAAACTATAAAGCTATGGTAAAAAC
The DNA here is from genome assembly GCF_041583155.1 of Mariniflexile sp. Classification (GTDB taxonomy): domain Bacteria; phylum Bacteroidota; class Bacteroidia; order Flavobacteriales; family Flavobacteriaceae; genus Mariniflexile. Next base: position 73,123 of record NZ_JBFHGK010000011.1, on the reverse strand, counting down.
AAATAAAAACATATTACGCAGTATTTTAATTCTATCCTATTTAGCTGTAATTGCATTCTTGGTTTTTGGTGCAAGTGCTATTTTTAGTTACTTAAATACAGGTGCTGATAGAAGTAAAATGTTGCATACGGAAATAAAAAAAGAAGCTAAATATCTTCCTAAAATAGTTTGGGATTCTATTTCAAATGAAGGAAGACCTATGGATTTACAAACTCTAAATTCATTAGAAAAAGATTATTTGGATGCCTGGTATGTAAAACACATTTGTTACCTAACAAATACAACTACTGGCTTAGAAGATTATTATACTGAAAACGCTCGGAAAAACTTATTTAGCTTTATTGAAGCCAATAAAAAGGAGGGAATACATATTGAAGCTACAACTTTAGAACATCATCCCAATTTAGATTTTTTTAGTGAAGACGGACAACTTGCTGTGTTAACCGATACCAATGTTGTTGAGTATAAAACGCTATATAAAAAAGACAGCTTAGCGTTTGAAACCATTGAAATTTCAAATTATAAAGTCACTTTGTTATTAGAAGACGGTTTTTGGCGTATTAGGCATTTGGTTAAAGAACATAGTGAAAATTACCAAGATAAAGGTGAGCCCATTGATGTGTCTAATATAAACATAAAAGGCATAAACTATTATCCGCAAAATACCCCATGGGATATGTTTGGTGAAGCATTTTCTATTAAAACCATTTTAAATGATTTCAGAATAATTAAAAATGCAGGTTTAAATACCATTCGTATTTTTATTCAATACGAAGATTTTGGAAAAGGAAACGTGAAACCTGAAAAACTAGAAAAGCTTAAAAAAGTGTTAGATTTAGCTGAAGCAGAGCAGTTGAAAGTAGTTGTAACACTATTCGATTTTTATGGCGATTATAGTGTTTTAGATTATACAATAAATCAAAGACATGCAGAAACGATTGTATCCACATTTAAAAACCATAATGCTATTATAGCATGGGATATCAAAAACGAACCCAATTTAGATTTTGATTCTCGCGGAAAAAACAAGGTATTGGCTTGGCTAAAACATATGATAAATTTGGTAAAATCTATTGATAAAACTCATGCTGTTACCATTGGTTGGTCCAATGCCGAAAGTGCCACTATTTTAAAAAATGAACTCGATTTTGTTTCTTTTCATTATTATGAAAACCTTGACAATTTAGATACCACCTATAAAAATTTGAAATCTATGATTACGGATAAACCTGTGGTTTTAGGAGAGTTTGGATTATCCTCTTACAGCGGAATTTGGAATTTTTACGGAGAATCTGAGAAAACGCAAGCTGAATACTATAAAAAAGCACAACACATTATTTCCAAAAACAATATTCCGTTCATGTCGTGGACGTTATACGACTTTAATAAAATACCAAAGGAAGTCGTTGGACGACTTCCTTGGAGAAAACGGACTCAAGAGCATTTTGGTTTTATCAATCAAAAGGGAGAGACTAAACCCGCTTTTAAATATATTTCTAAGCTATAATAGTTTTTGGGGTGTTTTTATCTTGTATAATAGTACTAAAAGTTTCTAAATACATATCTGCAATTTTACTCATTGGTAATGCTGTTGCAGCTTTGTAATTTGCTTTTCCTAATGCTATTCTATAGGTATCGTTCGTTACAATTTTCTCGATTGCTTTTGCTAAGCTTTCAACGCTTGTGGGTTCAAAAAACTCACCTTCATAACCTTCATCTTTAACTAAATGGGTTAGGTCTCCTAAATCCGGCATCACAACTGCTTTTCCATAACTTCCTGCCTGGTGTAATACTCCAGAACTTCCTGTAGTTGATGTATAAGGAAAAACCACAACCGTACTTTCATTAAATAAAGTTGGAACTTCACTCTCTTCAACATAACCAGTAAAACGAACTTGAGGCACATGTTTATAATCTTCTTGAACTTTTGCTAAGTAACCAGGTACATTTGGGTTATCGGTTCCTGCAATAACCACTTCCAAATTTAAACCGGTAGATTTTCTAACCAATTCAACAGCTTCAATCATACCTTCTACTTTTTTGTAGGTTCCAAACTTACCAAAGGTCATAATTTGCATAGGATCTGTTGGTACAATATAATTGGGTTCTTCAGGAATTTCAAAAGTTCCATGCGGTATTAATTTTATATTTTTAGCATGATATTTTTTTTCTAAAACATCCACATATTTTTCAATGGTTACGGCAACCGTGTCGGCCTGTAAAATTAGTTTGGTTAAGGTTGTTCCTATAAATCCGTAAAGCTTCTGCATCAATTTATTGTTTGTAAAACCAGCGCTTCCTAAATCTACTTCTTCCAAAATATTATGTAGCAACACAATATTAGGAATGCGTTTTAGCTTACAAACTAATGGCAACATTAAACCCAAAGCCGCTGCTATTTTTTTATCACCAAACTTCATAAATTGAAGATTGAATAATACCGCATCTGGTTTCGATTTATTTATAGCCTTAGTAACCGATAATAAATTAGTATAACTATTAAAAGACCAACATTCATTTACGGTTATTTTACAACCTGCTTCGGTAAATTGAATATCTTTTAAGCCTGTGGTTTTATCGGTTAATAAAATTAATTCAGTAACAGTTTCTTTTTGTCTGAAGTGTTTCACCAAATGGAATGCGTACTCATTTAAAGTGACTTTACTTGGTGGATAAGCTGTTACGATGGCTAATTTCATGGGTGTTTCTTTTAAATTATACTACAAATTTGGGATTTATTATTTAAAAAATGAATCTGCTTTAGTTGGAGCGACCATTAGTGTAGACGAATGGTAATTTACTTTAGATTAATTAGTTTTTACCATTTCATTTTTACTTAGTTTAAAGAACAGTAATTGAATTATCAACAAAGAAATCATGGCAATAATTTGCATATGAACCACTTGCTCTAAACTGTCGTGAAAAAACACCACCAGAAACATTTGTAGCATCCCAAAAACACCTGAGATAATTACAGGGATATACTTATCTAACGACAAATAGTAATAAGCAAAAATATTAGATACGGCAAACATACCAGTTGCTATAGCATATTGCCATAATAATGGGGCCATTGGCAAATAGCTTTCACCAAATAAAAGGGTAATCATAAGTTTGGGAACTATGGCACAAGCCACGACTATAACTAATGCGATAGATGCAATATAACCCACGTATTTAAATAGAATTGGGGCCGTTGGTTTTCCTTCCTTATTTAATTGAATTACCGTTGGAAGCAGTAACATAACGAACATCCAAGCAATAAAATATACAATACGACCTATTAATGCAAGGGATGCATACAATCCAGCTTCATAAGATTCAAAATAATGTTTAACCAATAAAATATCACTATTATTGATAATGATTTGAGTCAATTCATAAAATGCCGTCAAAATAAAAAAGCTTCTAATTTGTTTTGAATGGGAGGTTTCTATTGCACTTGTTTTAAGAGAAATATTTTCCGTTTTAAAAGGCAACAATCCGAATAGGAATGAAATTAAAATACCTATGGCAATAATGACAGACGACTGCATATCAATAAGAAATATCAATCCCAAAGTAATTATAAGTCTGCTTATCATTTCTCCCTGATAAGTAATAGATAATAACTTAAACTCCTTTTTTCCTTGAAAAACACCCCGGTTCACACTCATTAGAAAATAGAATGGAACACCCACACCAAATATAATAAACATGGTTGATGAGGATGTATTGAAAACCACTTGTAATTCTTTAGCAAAAACGATGATTAATAGACCAGAAATCAAGCCAACTATAAAAGCGTTTTTATACACTTTTGAAACAAAACTCTTAAAAACGGATCCTTCAAATAACACCGAAAATTTAGCAGTAACTAATTGATAGGTCATTGCCACAAACGATAACACTAACAAAAATGTAATTAATACCGCCGCATCTGCAAATTGTTCTGGTCCGAGCAATCGTCCTAAAATAAGGTTATATAAATAGTTACCGCCGTTAACCACTAAAACACTTAGCATAAAGAGTTGCTCTGGTGCAATTTTTTTTGATCTTATAATTGAAATTATCTGGTTCATTGGGGCTGTTATTGTTTCTCATGCAAATATCACTTAAGAATCCGTAATTTGCTTGTAAATTTCGTTCAGTTGCGGTTTGCTGTAGACGAATGATTGGATTGGATTGATTAACTTGCAGTATGATAAAAACCATCCAGATGTCCTTTAAAAATTATCTTAAGGTATGCCTTATACTTTTTACTTCATTTGCATATACTCAGGAAATGCAGGAAGGCTTCACCTATTTAGAAACAGGAAATTACGCCAAGGCAGAAACTTTTTTCAAGAACATATTACAGGATTATCCTAACAATAAAACCGCTAAACTTTGTTATGGGCGTGCGGTAGGTTTATTAGGAAACTCAAAAGAAGCTGTTTCTATTTTTAACGATTTACGGGAAACTTACCCAGAAGACTATGAAGTAAAATTAAACTATGCGGAATCATTACTTTGGAGTAAAAATTATGAAGGGGCAAAAACCTATTACGAAGGTTTAATTAAAGAAAATAACCAAAGTTTCTCTGCTCTTCTAGGTTATGCCAATACACTTTCCAACCTAAAATTATATGACGAAGCTTTAATTTATGTAAATAAAGCTTTAAATGTTTCACCAGGAAATGAAAACGCCCTAACATCTAAAAAGTTTATTTATCTGGGACACGCCTATCAAAACCAGCAAGCTCAAAATTATAATGAAGCGGAACGGTTGTTAAAGGAAAACCTAAATCTTTTCAATAATGACAAAGAGACTTTATTGAATTTAGCCAACTTATATTTAATTGCAAATAAATTAGAAGCTGCCAAAACCACCTATAATTTATTGGCAAATAATCCAGAAAACAAACTTATGGCTTTAAATGGTTTAGCATTGGTGGCTCACCTAAATGGTAAAGAAAAAGAAGCGTTAAAGCTAAGTGAACAAGCTTTTTTAAGTTTAGGATCAGGAACCGATTCAAAATTAGTACAACCAACGACCGAACGCTACATACAAGCCTTAATTTGGAATAAAAAGTATAAAACAGCTAACACCCTAATTTCAAATTTGATAGAAGATAAGCCTAACGAAAATTGGCTATTGGCCTTACGCGCTACTTTAAATATTTATAAAAGTGATTTTAAGAGAAGTGTTACCGATTATAACCAAATTTTAGAAAATGACAGCAGTTCATTTGATGGCAACCTCGGAAAAGCAAATGCATTAAAAGCTATTGGTTTTTATGATGAAGCTTACAAATCGGCAGAAAATACCTTAACTTTTTACAACAATCAAAAAGATGCATTAAATTTCATTAAAACTCTAAACACAAATTTTACTCCTTTTTGGGAAACAAAAATGTCTTATTCTTTTGATAACGGTGACAATGAAGCTTACGCCATACAAACAAACTTAGAGTTTCCAACCTCAACAAAATTTAAATGGTTGGCAAATTATGGCTACAGAACAACCAGCAATAAAGTAACCGACAATGATGCTACTTCAAACGATTTTTCTTTAGGATTTGGATATCAACTCCTGCCCAACATTATATTTAAAGGTACCGCAGGTGTAACCTCAGCAAAAGCAAACACTAGTGATTATACGCAGTTAGTAACCGATATTACTTTTAACATAAAACCATTTAAATTACAAGTTTTGGATATTGGCTATAAAAGCGAAATACAAAGTTTTAATGCCGAATTATTAGATCGGGAAATTGTAATGAATAATCTATATGCTAATTATAACTTAAGTACAAATTTTAATTTAGGTTGGTTTACACAGTATTTTTATACCTGGCAAAATGACGACAATAACAGAAATCTATTATTCACTTCGTTGTATTATAACATCATGAGCAAACCATCATTAAAAGCTGGTTTAAACTACCAATACATCACCTTTAAAAACCAAGTGCCAACTATTTATTTTAGTCCCGAGAAATTTAATGCTGCCGAAATATTTGTAAACCTTATAAAAGACGAAGCTATTACAAAGTCAAACGAATGGTTTTACGAATTAACCGCTGCCACAGGATTACAATATATTGAAAATGATAGCAGCCAAAGTACTTACCGGATTCAGGGAAAACTGGGGTACAAGTTTACAGAACGCAGTTTATTAAACCTTTATGGTACCCGAAGTAATATTGCTTCGGCTACTGCTGCTGGTTTTACGTTTAGTGAAATTGGATTAAGATTTAAGTGGTATTTATTTAATTCACCTGTTTTTAGGAACTAAGGTTTGGTTAATTGAAAAACTATATACTTGAGTACTAAAATTTCCAAAAGAAAATTAGATGCAAGCTAACTTTGGGTAGGATACAAATAGTAGTTTTTTGTAAAAACTGTTAACCAATATTTTTTATTGTTCCATTAATTTCTTTAGCTATAAGTTTAGCCGACTCATTTAATTTTGGTTTAAAAAAGCGCGAAATCCTTCTTTGAATTTTTAGCGTTAAAAATGCCAGTCCGAAAATTATTATTGGAATTAAATAAGTTAAAAAGTCGGTTGATTTATTAGCCGCAATAATAATTAAACTAACACCTAAAAAAATGATTAATAAAGCATTTGAGACCGTAGCATAGTTTGGACTATTATCTGAAATAGTCATCTTTACCACAGTAATGTTATTATTTTTAATGATTTTTCCTTTAACAATTATGTTTGTATTATAATTTGTAGAACCCTGGAAAATATCGTTATTAAAAGAGCCAACAAGTTTTCCTTTAAAAATATGATTAGCATTACTAAAAAGTTTATCCATTTTTTCTCGAACAACAGAAAGGTCCGTTTCTGTTTCTATGGAATAATTTTCAACCTTGTTTGCCATTATCCTTATCTGCTTGTTTCTTCAAGTTATACGTGCTCCAAATTGCAATAAATAATCCAAAGAGGCCAGCTCGAGATATAAACTTCCATATCCTGAAATCTTGTCCGGCAGCATAATCAGATCCAGCCATTAGTCCCGCAAAAATAATTCCAGAAAGCAAACCCGATTTAATTATAGCCTTAGTTTGTGCATTCATAATTTTCAAATTATATATCCTTATTTCAGGACAAGTCATATTTAGTCATTCTATTTTTCTTTGAATTTCTTTGTTCATAGGTTTCTATAAATAACTTACAGCTAAAGAATAAGAATAAATCGTATAAAAAGCCACTTATATTTAAGACGAAATATACCACAAATAAAAATAAAAAAGGCAAAAAACTTTCGTCTTTTGCCTTACTACGAAGAGCAATTTGCTATTAATTAATCTACGAGTAGTTTTATTGTATTGTAGGTAGCTTGGTTGCTTTTAATATTACAGATATACAATCCTGAACTAAGTGTTCCTCTTTTTAAGGAGATGTAATTATTTCCTTTTGCAGCAGTAAATGGTATTTGTTTTACTAAATGTCCCAATTGGTTATAAATTAATAACTCTACAGTATCGGTTGTGCCCGAGTTAAAGTGGATACTTGTTTGACTTGACATAGGATTAGGAATTGCCACTGCTTCTAAACCTGCAGTATCATTCACATTATCAACTGATAATGATTTACTGTTTGAAAATCGTAATTGCTTCAAGGTCATCTCTTTGGTAACTTCTTCTCCGTTTTCGGCAAGCATTGTAAATACAATTGAGGTAACATCTGTAACATCCATAGCCTGGCCATTAATGGATTCAAATTCCGAAAAAAGTAAACTATAGTTAGTTAGATTTTTCGTTAAGTCAATCGTTGTTTTATATTGCGTTTCCCAACTATTAACACTTGCTTTTACCAACCTTACAATTAGAGTTCCTGTTCCTTTTGCTTCTAATTGTAAGCTGTTGAAAGCCGATAAATCTATTGGATTAAACTTAGGAGTTAAAGCTCGGTAAGCAGCAATATATTCACTAGTTATTGCTTTTAAATAGATATTACGTTCTATTGGATAATCGGTAGTTTCAAATGAGTTTTCATTAACTTCAACACTATAATTGGTTACTAGTGTGGTTGGAGCAGCATCATCATATCCCCAAGGACCATCGGACATGAATAAATCATCTGGTGTTTGAATTCCATCTCCAATTCTAAACCCTATATCAAATAAATTACCTGCTTCTACTTCTACTTCTGAAATGTAAGCGCCATTTAAGGCAATGGTAGTAGATACATATTCAACAACATCGGTTTCAGTGCTTCTTAAGCCGCCATCAAAAGTTACAAACTCACTCCTATTGGTATTAACAATTTGTAAATCTAGAATACCATTATGGTACGCTCCTTTTCTAACAAATACAGTAGGCGGTGTTGAATTACTATAATTTGAAATCGGCTTCTGAACATCTAAAAGTCGTAATAACTCTTCACCAAGATTTACTAAATCATCTAAAGAACTAGACCAGATTTGGAAATTATAAAACCCAACGTTATTAGTGTATTTATCGAGATTCCAATGACTTTCAATTTCAAAATTTGAATCATTATTTACTGTTTTAGCAGATAGACTTAAAACAAACTCCAACGAACCATCTATATTTCTAATTAAGGCTTTTATAAATTGTTGTTCTCTAATTTCGATGGTTGACACAGCAATTAATTCAGCTCCTAATAAACGATCACAAATATATTTTGTATGCTCGTAAACACCCTTGTTGGTTTCTAGTACTAGCACAGAGGCGATTGCTTCATTGTTTCTAATATAATCTACAGAATATACATTGCTTGCATTAGTAATATCAACTAAATCACTTGGTGACGATTCCACTACTGCATCTTCCTTAATAACGTCCATAGGTACAAAATCAGATAGCTGTAATGCCACTTTGCTTGAAGCAGATTTACCATATTTAGATGTTTTAGTAAAGCGTTTTGCTGTACTTTTATCAAAATTATAATTGCTCTTGGTTCTGTTGAAGTTACGTTTACTTATTTGTTCTGATAGTCGGTTATTACTTTCCAAACCTCCAGCATTAGCACTTGACGAACGAGACACTTGTAGCACAGCACAACCAGAATATTCAGAACAAGATGGGTCTTCACAATCAATTAAACCATCACCGTCATCATCAATACCATTATCACAAATTTCTTGAGGTACTGGGGCTGTTGGGCAACGAGCACCATCATTTTGAGAACTTGATGGACCATAAGCAAACAAACTCGATTCCATAGGTACCGACCCATTTAAATCCTGAACATTCTTAATAACATAAATAGTTCCTGTTTGGTTTGATGACACATAAAAACGACCTGAAGCATCAAAATATACAGCACCATAAGTGTAATTTAAACCTGAAAGTACCGGTACTTCTCCCAAATTTTCCATTCGTCCCGTTTCCGCCTCAATTCTAAATAATATATTCGTTTTTTTCTCTACGGCGTATAGTTTACTATCTACGGCATTAAATGCCCAATCATGAATATTTATGCTTTGCTGTAAATTTAGGGTTTCAATATACCTTCCGTAATTATTAGAATCTGGGTTTAAATTGACTGTATAATACGTTGTTCCACCTCCCTTTAAATAATAGATGCCTTTGGAATTAACATCGCCTACATAGCGGTTTGAATCGGGCAATTCATCAATATAAAAAGTGGTAGTTTTAAAGTTCTTACCTATGCGAACAATCGTTTTACTTGGTGTACTTAGCGAACCCCATATATAACCATCTGCTGGATTGTATGCTGTGGCATTAATATTTCCTTCGGTAATATTGCTAGCTACAGCGTATGAATTTCCTGAAGCTAAATCGATGGAATAAACATCATTGTATTGAAATAAGTAAGCGCTGTAATCGCAATTAAAAGGTACGTCTTGGGCTTGAATTGTTAGGTAAAAAAGGAAAAATACAAGTAATGTTTTATTCATGATATAATAATTTATACCACAAAGCTATCGTTATAAAAGGTGTTAAATATTAATTTTCGGTGGATGAAAAATATGTGTAGACGAATGGAAAGTTGATAGGGTTAAGCTATTATAGCAAATTTAAACGATTCATTAATTCTGGTCGATTTGAACGACTTACAGGAATCACATCATTTTTAATTAAAACACTATTATCTTCAATGTCAATTATTTTTTTGGTGTTGATTATGTACGATCTGTGAACTTTTAAAAACAAACTATCTGGTAATTTATCTTCAATTTTTTTTAAGGTAGAATGAACAGTGTAATTTTTAGTTTCCGTTTTAATTAAAATATAATCGCCCTTGGCTTCCACCATATAAATACTTGGGATATCAATTTTTATAAGCCTTCTGTCTATATTCACATATAAATCGTTTCCTGAAGAAGACACATCTTTATCATCAACAGCAGGTTCTAAGGTTCTACCAACTTCTGTTTTTTCAGCTTTAATTATAGCTTTTTCAAAACGTGGTAACAAAATAGGTTTCACCAAATAATCTACAATACAATCGTACTCAAAAGCCTCAATTGCAAATTTGGCGTCGGATGTTGTTAAAATAATTTTAGGTGGATTTTTTAAGGTTTGTATAAAATCAAATCCTGTAAAATCTGGCATATGGATATCTAAAAAAATTAAATCAACTTCATGCTGATTTAAAAATTTAATCGCTTGAATTGCATTAGGAAATTCCTCTAAAATATTAAGGCTTTTTATATTTGAGCACAATTGAGTAATTATAGCTCTGGCTGTGGCCTCATCATCAATAATAATACAATTCATAAATTAACATTATAAGGTAGTTATAAAGTCCGTCATGGTTTGAAGTATATTCTCAAATTCTTCTTTACCTGCTGTATTGTTTTCTAATAAATTTTCTTCGTAGTTTACAGCCACTTCATAACTCTTTTCGAGTCCTAAAATACTAATTTTATGTTTAAGTTTGTGTACATTTTCCGCTGCTAATTTAAAATTTTTACATTTATAGTTATCAAAATACACCTGTTTCTCTTCCGGAAATTCCTTTTTTATAACATCTATCAATTTTTGCTTGAATACATTATCATCTCCTGATAATTGATTTATATAAGATAAATTAGGTTGTTCCATGAGTTTCTTTTTTTAATGTGAAATAAAAGGTAGTACCGATACCCAATTGCGATTCTAACCAAATGCGACCACCATAAATATCAACAATCTTTTTAACTATTGATAAACCTATTCCGGTGGATTGCGGATCGTTCTCTAGTTTTCCAAAGGTTTCAAAAATTTTTTCAAAGTAAGCAGCATCTATACCCTTGCCATTATCCTTTATGTAGAATTTCCAAAAATCGCTTTCATCTTCGCAACCAATTTCTATAAGCCCACTAGCTTTATCATTGTATTTTATGGCATTATCTATAATATTTTGAAATAATTGCTGCAATCTGTATTTTCCACCTTTAACTATAGGTAATTTTGATGTTTTTTTAATTGAAACGGTATCTGGAATGAAGATACTTTCTAAGATACTATCTACTAATTTATCAGTATCTACCTCGTATAACTCAATTTTGTTCTTGCTTATGGTTGTATAATCCAAAATGCCACTAATTAAATTATCCATTTTTTCTACGTTGTTACGTATTAAATCAAGACTTTCATTTCCAGCAGTTCCTAGTTTATCTTTGTAATCTTCCTTCAACCAAGCAGTAAGGGCATCAATACTCCGTAGTGGTGATTTTAAATCGTGTGAAACCATATGTGCATAATCACTTAACTCCTGGTTTTGCTCTGCAAGTTTTTGTAAAACCTTTTCTCGTTGCGCATTAATTTCAATGATATCTTTTGTTTGACTATCTAAATAATTAACCAAATTTAATCCACTTAATTCTGAATTATCGGCATTATCATTTTCAGACAAATCATAAACTTTTAATGTATTAATTACACTTTTTAAAACATCAATAAGTTCTTGTTGTTCTTTTGCTTCTTTTTGTAGTTTTTTATTGGCGGTGAATAATTCTTCTGAACTAATACTCATTGCACGCTGCAACATGGCAAAATGTTCGTCATAATTATTATAAGATTTATTTACGGAATCTATAAACAATTCAAGCCCAGGAGTAATAGACTCTTGTTTTAAATATTTTCTTAATTGTCTTTTTAATAATGAATTCATTATTCGCTTAGTAATGTTACCGTCATGGTTTGATTATGTAGTTGGCAAGACACCTCGCCATGAAACGGTGCTATTTCTCCATAGGAGTAAAACCCTGTAACAGCAATGTCATCTCCAATAACCTGTGTAACTTCCTCAATTTCTTCTTCTACGCGTTGATCTAAAACTAACTTTCTTCCAATACAGCTTACTAACATGGCTAACTCAGGTTTCTTTTCACGTAAATCCAACGCTTGTTTTGCTGCCCTTTCCGAAGCATTTGCTATATTATCCACATTGGTCATCATGAGTTGTACTTTTGAGTTTTCTGGAATGTCTCCTGCTAAAATCATGGCATTTTTAGCTTCGTCAATATTAATAATGGTTCTTACGATAGACTGTTTATCACTTGAGGTTTTTACATTTAAGGGGTATAGCAAAGCGGCACTTGGCAATTCCTTAGATTTTTCTCCTAGATATTTTTTGTAAATATCCAAGGCAGGTAAATTATCTAATTCATACAGAATATTTCCTTCCGATTTGGTAACCATACGCTCCGGCCCAAAAGGCGTCCATCCACCATAAATAGAAAATGAAACTTCTAAAGAGTCTCCATAAAAGCCAATAGCTACAATTTCACCTGGTTTTGGGTTTTCATTATATGAAGCAATCGTTTTCTCAAACCTATCGGAGTCTCCGCACAAAGCTCCCGTAATTAATAAGTTATTTTCGGTTGCCTGATTCATACCTTTAGTTAAGGCACTACCATTTATAAAACTACCTTCTGATACTACAAAAGCATATTTAAGCCCTTCTTTTGGAAACTGATTTATTAAATCATGTCCTGTTTTAAAGCTATCAAAATCAACATTTAAAACATTGCTCGTTTTAACGATAAAAGAAGTTTTTTCAAATTCTATAGCTGTAATGGTTATGGCATTTTCATTTACAGAATTTGCTGTAATATCTGCACAAGAGGAACCAAAAACAATCTCGCCGTCTGGAAATAATGCTTTAATTTCAGCATAAATGGTTTCGTTATCTAACAAATATCTGTTTCCGAATACTAGTACTAACGGTTTAATAAGCTTTATTTTTTCGCTTAAATATTTCCAATCTTGCGTATTACTTTTTGTTAATTGTACAATTTTCATATTATTTTTTTATCGTGAAATAAAAGGTGGTCCCTACATTGGGTTCGCTTTCTAACCAAATCTCACCATTGTGTAATTCTATAATCTTTTTAACTATAGATAAACCAATTCCCGTGGAATCTTTGCTTTTGTTAAGTGCATGAAATATTTTAAATATTTTTTCATGAAATTTCTCTTCAATTCCTATACCATTATCTTTAATTGAAAACTGATAATGAGTTGCTAATTCTTCAACATTGATGTCAATAATTCCAACTTCCTTATCTATAAACTTAATGGCATTACTTATAAGATTCTGAAACAATTGTTGCAGTTTAATTTTATTACCATTAATTGTTGGCAGTGTACTTAAAATATTTATATGCACATGACTGGGAACATATAGAATTTTTAATAAATCCATTACCATGTCATTAATATTTACTTCCTTTTTACTTGTTTCTCCTGCTCCTATACTAGAATATTCTAAAACATCGGTAATAAGTTGTTCCATCTTCTCTAAAGTCGATTCAATAAGGGCAAAATTTTGAAGACTCGACTCGTCCAATTTATCTTTATTGTCAGCTTTCAACCAACTTACCAAGGCATTAATACTGCGTAAAGGAGACTTTAAATCGTGGGAAACAACATGGGCATATTCATGTAATTCATTATTACTTTTTTCTAACTTTTTTAATAAATTTTCCTTTTGAAGTTGCAGATTTTTAATTTCAGTTATATCAAAATTTATACCTATTGACCCCTTAATTTCGCCATTTAAATCGTAATTCGGAGCACCACTTACTAGCCAATGTCTAACTTCCCCCTGTTTATTTTTAATTCGTAATTCGTATAACTCTGTTTTACCTTTTTTACGGTCTTTTACTTTTTTATTAATAATCGGTTGATCTTCAATTATAGGCAGTAAATCTTTTCCTTTTATGCCTATAAGTTCTTCTTCTGAATACCCCGTCATATTCACAAAACTTTGATTAACCATCAAAATTCTGTCACTAAGATCAACTTCCACCAAACCTAAATTCATATTAGAAATAATGTTGTAATATTTCTGTTTTTCCACCTCCAAACGCTTTCTATACGTTCTATTAAGTGTTACATCCTTAAAGGTCCATAAATACCCCTTAGAATGATCTCCTTGTACGATTGGAAGGTAGTTTCGTTCTAATATTTTACCATTAACCATTTCTAACTCATCACCAATTACTGTTTGCTTTAAACTATCTATTTCCCGCATTCTTTCTAAAAAATGATCAGGATCTTTAAATAACACACTGTTTTGTTCTGCAGCCGCTTTACAGTCCATCCCTATTAATTCTATTGGTGAAGCTTCAATATTAAAGAGGTCGGTAAATTTTTTATTGGTAAGTATTATTTTTCTGTTTTCGTCTTCAAGTACTACGCCACTATCTAAATTAAGAATTAATGTGGCTAACCTGTTTTCCGACTCTATTAGTTTTTCCTCTGCTTCTTTATCTTTTGTAATATCTCTTATAATGCCTTGTGCTGCCACAGCAATACCATTATCATAAATAATACTCGCATTTATATGAACTAATTTCTCTAAATTTAAATTTGTAGTTATTTTTATTTCAAAATCGGTTAATGTCCCTTCTTTTAACAAGCCTTTAAAAGAATTTGTAACGCGATCCATATCTTTAGGGCTTACCATTTTCAAAAGGTTATAATCCACCTTATCATCCTTAAAACCTAACAGATTTAAGGCAGCATCATTCATTTTTAAAATGTTGCCAAACAAATCCATTATTAAATAAGCATCTACAATATTTTCAAAAACCCCTTGTAACTGAGAGTCTTTTTGGGTAAGTAAGGTTTCTAATTCAGAATAGGACTTTTCGAGTTTTTGATTTGTTTCATATAATTCGGCTGCTTTTTTCTCTAGAATAGATTCTGCTTGTTTTCTTGCAGCCTTTTCACGTGCAAGTGCACGTTCTAAAATAGCAATTTTACTCTGACCCATTACTTTTTATTAATGATAAACTTCACTGTAGTACCATCCGATTTTAACTTTTCTAACAAAATGGTTGCCTCTGTATTGAAATGCTCGAAAGTTTTATTCATTAAACCCAAACCAAAATGATGCATTGCTCTACTTGACTTGTAAATTAAGGTAAGTGAATTTTCACTTTTTTCAACGACTTCAAAAGTTGGCAATTCGGCATCTGGGTAAATTTTTCTAACTTCTACGTGTATATGATTTTCTATGGAAGCAAGCATCTCTATCGGGTCGTTATAGGTTGCAAATAGCCCTGGATAGCTAGTTTCTAAAACATTAAAAAAATGTTCAGCGTAAACTAATAAAAGTTCATCTATTGATATATTTGTGTTTTCACTAAGATGTTGAAGTAGCTGAAGCATTTCTGAAAATTTATAAGTGCCAACAGACGTATAAATACCTTCCGATTCTAAATTGGATTCATTAATGATTTTGTCAACCATTTCTAACCCAAATTTATCTTCAACTAAATCCAAAAATTCAGTAAAAACTATACCTTTCATTATATTTTTTTTAATTCGTTTATACTCCAATATGCCAAAAGTGTTTCAATTTTTGAAACATAGTCTTCATATTTTAATGGTTTTAATACGTAACCAGCAATTCCTATTTTATAACATTCTAATAAATCCTTTTGATTACTAGATGTTGTTAAAATGATGGTTGGTATGTATCTTAAAACTTCATCCTTTTTAAGAATAGTTAAAAATTCGATACCATTAATTTTTGGCATATTTAAATCTAATAAAATTATGTCAGGTAAATCATCTTTTTTTTCTAAAATTTTTAGGGCTTCTTCACCATTATTAGCTTCTACAATTTTATGATTGAGTTTAAGAGATGAAACTGCTCTATTTAATTTCATAATTTCAATCATATCATCCTCTATAAGCAATATTTTCAAAACGTTTGTCATCATACCCTAATTTTAAGTGAATCACAAAAATAGTTATACTTTATACTCATTTTGATTCACAATCGCCAACAAGGTACTTAGTGTAGATGAATGGTAGATAAGTGTAGTTTAATGGTTTTTTTAATTATTTCACGCTTAAACCAAGTTGAAAGTATAAGTTTACAACGATTTAGTAAGAATCAAAAAGCGACATGATTTCTATAGTTTCCAGAATGTTGTTTTCATATTTATTCCCTTCCAAATCAAAATAAATTCGATATTTTTTGAAGGGTAACATATTAAAATAATTATTAGAAAACTTGCCATGAACAGACGTACTTATCCGAACATCTTTGGCAAACACATTAGAAGATAGCTCGATAATAAACCTGCCTTCTTCTTCTTTTGAAATACTGTACTTGAAGGTTGGTTTTGTTAATTCTAACAGTTTTTCGGTTTCGAAAAGATAAATATTTTCATCAATAACCTCATTATTTTCACCAATTAATTCAGAGACGATTAAGGCGTTTGATCTTTTGTTTTTGGGAATAATTTTATCCCATTCTGTACTAAAATAAACCGTACTTGAATTTAATTTTATATCTATTTCCTTTTCGAATGAGTTTAATAATTCACCGTTAAAATTCAATAATTTCAATTTTAAATTAGCTTTTCGGTCTGCCAATTCATCTGAAACAATATGAAGTTCCAACTGGTTTTTACTTACATAAAACATGGATTTAATTGCTTTATAAAATTCCTTCACTTTAAAATGTGAGGCTTTCCAGTTTCCAAAATAATCGATGGTAGACCAAGATGCTACGGGCCAACAATCATTAATTTGCCAATACAAAGACCCCATACAATAAGGCATATTTCTTCGGTGGGCTTCAATAGCTGTTTGCATGCCTTTGGCCTGTAATAACTGACTTACGTATAAAAATGACTGAAAATCTTTTGGTTTACGGTACATGGAATCCATATAATATTCAATATTTATATTCCCAATAATGGATCGCTGATGCGATTGCATAACCTCAGAATAAATATCCCAATCCGATTCAATAGTATATTTTTTAACCGATTCAAATTCTGGAAAAGATTGGAACCCGTATTCAGACATAAATCTTGGAATGTATTCGTTAAAGGTTGAAAAAGCTTCCTTTTGCCCCCAAACTCTCCAATAATGATAATCGCCCGATGTTAAAGTGGCATCTTCCCCTAATTTAGACATTGGTGATGAAGCCCAATAAAACGTATCTGCATCTAACTCTTTAACTATATCTGGTAAAATTTCATGAAATACATCTGTATAAGCTTTCCAAACTTTAGCTACAATTTCCGGACCTTGGTTATTATACAGATCATTTATCCAACCCCAATTTTTCCAACCTACTAAATTCTCGTTATTGCCGCACCAAAGGGCTAAACTAGTATGATTTCGCAATCTTTTAATATTATATACGGCCTCTTGTTTAACGTTTTCTAAAAACGCTTCGTCTCCGGGATACATGGCACATGAAAACATAAAATCCTGCCAAACTAAAATGCCGTTTTTATCACATAAATCATAAAAAATTTCCTTTTCATAAATTCCGCCTCCCCAAACTCTTATCATATTAAAGTTGGCATCCACCATATCTTTTACAATCTGCTCATAATCAGCAATAGTAACCCTATTTAAAAATACGTCTTGTGGAATGTAATTGGCACCCTTCATAAAAACTGGAAACCCATTTAATTTAAAATAGAAACTTTCTCCAACACTATCCTTTTCTTGAACCAACTCAAGGGTTTTCAAACCAATATTTTTGGAATTTAAAGCAAGAATCTTTGCTCCTTTTTTTAATTCAAAAGTAAATTGATACAATTTTTGATTGCCCAATCCATTTGTCCACCAAAACTCTGGGTTCTCAATTTTTATTGGAATTTCTATTTTGTTACTACCTTTTTTTAAATCCAATTTATGTTTTACAGAATTTACAGAATCAATTTTGATATTTATTAAAGCTTTAAAATCGTGAGTAGCTTCTATCTCCAAAATGGCTATCAAATGCGCCCTATTATTGCTAATCTCAGTTTGTTTAACATAAACATCTGAAAAAGCAGCTTTATTCCAAGCATTTAGTTCAATGTCTTGCCAAATTCCACTAGACACCAACCTTGGTCCCCAATCCCAGCCAAAATGATAACCTGCCTTTCTACTAAAAACAGCCACTTGCTTCTCACCTAATCCGCCATTTTCGGATTGATCGTTTACTGCATTTGGTAATTTATAACCTAAAGCATCACGTTTATCCAAACCTAAACGAATAGGAGAATTCAAAACAATTTTCAAGCTATTACTACCTGATTTTAATAAAGGCTTGACTTTTAGATTATAACCCCTAAACATGTTTTCCGTTATCAAAATCAAAGAATCATTAATATAAATATTGGCGTAGGTATCTAAGCCTTTAAACTCTAATTCAATATTATCTTTTTTTAAAACCCTGTCTTTAATATTAAAATTTGTAGCATATACCCAATCCTTTTTATCTATCCATTGCTGTTTTTTTTCGTTCAACCTGTAAAACGGATCTTCAATAATACCATTGGCAATTAAATCGGTATGAACAGATCCTGGCACATTAGCTTTGAGCCACAATGTGTCTTCTACAGATTTAAATTGCCAATTTGAATCAATTTGCTTAGAAACGTAATTGAACGGGCTCTTACAAGAAGAAAAGCATAATATTAAAACAATGAGTTTTAAATAGGTATTTTTATTATCAAACATGATTTGATTAATGTATTAAAAAAGCGAATTCTTATGAAAAATAATAAAAATTAGCAGCCAAAAAGGAAATGTTACTATGTTTATTTTTTTAGATTTTCGGGTTATAACAAACTTAAATCCACAAAAAAAGCCTTTCAATAATTTGAAAGGCTTTTACTTTTTGGGTGGAAGACCGGGCTCGAACCGGCGACCCTTGGTACCACAAACCAATGCTCTAACCAACTGAGCTACAACCACCATGTAGCAGGCATTATTAATGCGAGTGCAAATGTAATTGATTTCAATCGTATCTACAAAGACTTTTTTGAAAATTTTTAGTTATTTTTTTCAAATAAAATATAACTAACTGAAAACTAAATTAAATCAGACAAACTATTTACCGCTACGTACCGCTCTACATTAAAACCCTCTGCATACTCCACACCTATTAAACGTCCTAAATCTCTAGCACGATACGCAATACTATCGGTAAAATTTTTGCTAGAAATAGGGGTTTCTGGTTCTTTACTATTTGCGTCATAAAACTGCGTTTTATATGCTAAAACTGCTTTCATTTTTACATCTAAATAATCTGAAACATCAACTACAAAGTCTGGCTCTAAAATTTTCCATTGAATATAATGGTAGACTAGTTTTGGACGATAAGCTGTCTGTTTTTGTCCATTTAATTCTGTTTCTATTTTTATTAAACCACTTAAAAAACAGGAATCGCTAACTAATTTACTACCTTTTCCATGGTCTATATGCCTGTCGTCAATGGCATTACAAATAACAATATCGGGTTGGTATTTCCTAATAACTTTAATAATTTCTAATTGATGCGTTTTATCATTTACAAAAAAACCATCAGCAAATTTTAAATTTTCTCTTACTAATACTCCTAAAATGCTTGCTGCTTCTGCCGCTTCCGATGCTCTTGTTTCTGCGGTACCACGGGTTCCCAATTCACCAGCAGTTAAATCTATAATACCAACTTTTTTACCATTGGCAATTTCTTTAGCCAAAGTAGCTCCACAACCTAATTCAACATCATCAGGATGCGCTCCTATGGCAAGTATATCTAATTTCATATGTTCTTATTAAATTATTTAAATAGCACTTTTAATAACTATTAAGAGCACTAATATCATTAATTTTCAATGTTTCAAGACTAAATTAAATACAATTCTCAATAATTTAATAGAAATCTAATTATTAAAAATCATATCCAACTTTTAACAGTATTATAATCAAATTTTTATCAAAAAAACTGAATATAATTTAAAAATGCTTGTTTTTTATTCGCATGACTTTTGTCATAATTTAAGCCGTTTAATTGTAATAAATTTATAACAAACAAAAAAATCAACACGTTTCAAATAAGTGTACAAATTTACAAAAACTAACTGTAGTTTAAAACTGTAATGAAGTTGCCGCACTTAATCTAAACTGGTTCCTTGATATTGTTTAAAACTAATTTTGTTAACAATAAAAGATAAATATATACAATATCACTTAATCTAATTCTGTAAGAGTGATATGTGCTTTAAAATTTAATAAAATGAAAGATTCTGCAATACTTACCGCCAACACAGGGTTAGAACGCTACGGATTAGAGAATGTAAAAGTTTACTGGAATTTAACTCCTAAAGCTTTACAGCAAATCACCATAAAAAATAATATGGGCAGGGAGACTTTAAACGGCACCTTAGCTATTAATACAGGTAAATTCACTGGGCGTTCTCCACAAGATCGTTTTATCGTAAAAGATGATTATACTAAAGATAAGATATGGTGGGGAAAAGTAAACAAACCTATTTCTCCAGAAAACTTCGACAAGCTTGAAAAGGAATTGAAAAAATATCTTTCAGGAAAAGAAATTTATGCAAGAGATGGCTACGTATGTGCTGCACCAGAATACCGAACCAATATTAGAACTATAACCGAACTACCATGGTCTAGTCTTTTTGTTTACAATATGTTTTTAAGACCTAGCGAAAAGGAACTTGAGAATTTTAAAGAAGAATGGCTGGTACTTTGTGCGCCTGGTTATGTGTGTCCAGACCCTGAAGCGAATGGCATTCGACAAGGGAATTTCTCTATCATTAACTTCACTAAAAAAGTCGTAATTATTGGAGGTTCGGCATACACGGGAGAAATTAAAAAAGGTGTGTTTTCTGCTTTAAATTTAATTTTACCAATAGAAAAAAACGTGTTACCAATGCACTGTTCTGCTAATGTTGGTGAAGTAGGTGACACAGCTATCTTTTTCGGTTTATCTGGAACAGGAAAAACAACACTATCTGCAGATCCTGATAGAAAACTAATTGGAGACGATGAACATGGTTGGACTGCAGACAATACCATATTTAATTTTGAAGGCGGTTGCTACGCCAAAGTAATTGACCTAAGCGAAGAAAAAGAACCAGACATTTTTAGAGCTGTTAGGCCTGGAGCTTTATTAGAGAATGTTGTATTTAAGCCAAATGGCGAAGTAAATTATTTAGATGGTAGTATTACCCAAAATACACGTGTTAGCTATCCTATCCACCATATCGATAACATCCAAGAAACTCTTTATGCAAAAAATCCTAAAAACATATTTTTCCTAACCTGCGATGCATTTGGCGTTTTACCTCCGGTTTCTAAATTAACTCCCGGACAAGCTGCTTATCATTTTATATCTGGTTATACCGCAAAAGTTGCTGGAACAGAAGCTGGTATTACAGAACCCGTACCTTCATTTTCTGCATGTTTTGGAGAGCCATTTATGCCCTTACACCCTACCGTATACGGCGAAATGTTAAGTAAAAAAATGCAAGATGCAGGCGTAAACGTTTGGTTAATAAATACGGGCTGGAGTGCTGGACCCTATGGTGTAGGCTCTAGAATAAAATTAAAATATACAAGAACCATGATTACCTCCATTCTTAAAGGCGGATTAGATGGTGTAGATTTTGAGCAAAACCCCATATTTGGACTTTTTATGCCTAAATATTGCCCAGGAGTCCCCACAGAAATATTAGACCCTATGAACACTTGGTTGCAAAAAGGTTTATACATAGGAAAAGCCATTCAACTCGCACATTCCTTTCATTTGAATTTTGAAAAATATGCCAATGAAGCTTCTCAACAAATTATGGAAGGAGGCCCATTGATAGATGAACATCACCATTTAGAAGAACATATTTAATAGCAATAAATTTTCTTCAAAGGAATCCTTAGGGGTTCCTTTTTTTTTATCCATACTAGGCAACGAATTATAATAACAACAGTAACAATTAGCCTATATTTAATATTAACAAATTGATTAAAAACCCATTAGTGTCTCAATTAATAATTTGAAGCTTTCAAATAAAACTTACCTTGCCACGTGTTTTTTTGAGTAAGAAGCTTATCTATTTTATCTACAATTTCAAAATTTTTAAGTCCGTTCCATTTCGGAGCAATTAAGAGATCTTGCGGTGCTTCACTAACAAAACGTTCAATAATAATATCGGGACGCAGCAGACCAATAAATTCTGAAATGAATTCGATGTAATTTTCAGCCGTAAATAAATTGAATTGTTCAGGTGAAGTTTTAAATTGATGTGCCATTATCGATTTTTTCACAATCTGTAAATGATGAAGTTTTAATGTGGTAATGGGCAGTTTTGAAATTTCGATAGCGTGATTAAGCAATTCTTCTTTTGATTCATTTGGTAAACCTATTATTAAATGCGCTCCTAAATGAAAACCTTTGTTTTCACACAATTTATAGGCTGCAATTGTATCTTCGAAGCTGTGGCATCTATTTACATCAATCAATGTTTTATTAAGCGTACTCTCAACACCAAATTCTAAAGAAATATAGTATTGCTTAGATAAAAAGGACAAATAATCTATAATCTCTTCAGAAATACAATCGGGTCGGGTGCCTATTACGAGTCCGATGACGTTTTCCACACTTAAGGCTTCTTCATACATTTTTTTTAGAGAATCTAAATCTGAATATGTATTGGTATATGCCTGAAAATACGCAAAGTATTTTTGAGTTTTATACTTTTTAGAAAACCGCAGAATACCTTCTTCTAATTGTTGTTTGATACTTTTGGTAGGTACACAATAATCAGGGTTAAAGGTGTCATTATTACAGTAAGTACAACCGCCAAAGCCTTTAGAACCGTCTCTGTTAGGACACGAAAAACCAATATCCAATGTTATTTTTTGAACTCGATTTCCGAAAGTGGATTTAATAAATGAAGAATAATCTAAATAACGTTTCCCTGTAATTAGCATATAAAAAAGTTGAATGCAAAATTACTAAAAAACGAGACAAAGCTTATTCGATTTTTCTGTTTTTACAGCCTGTTTAATTCAAAGCTTCTTTGTAAACTTGCAAACAACGTTCTCTTGCAAATTTATGATCGACTATAGGTGTAGGATAGGTTAATTCTTGAAAATCAGGAACCCAATATTTAATATAATCCAGATTTTTATCGAACTTTTCAATTTGTGTGGTAGGGTTAAATATCCTAAAATACGGAGCCGCATCTACCCCACTTCCGGCTACCCATTGCCAGTTACCTACATTGCTCGACAATTCATAATCATGTAGTTTTTCGGCAAAATAAGCTTCGCCCCAACGCCAATCTATAAGTAGGTGTTTACATAAAAAACTCCCAACAAGCATACGAACACGGTTGTGCATGAAGCCTGTTTCATTTAGTTGCCGCATGCCTGCATCTACTAAAGGATAACCTGTATTCCCTTCACACCAAAGTTTGAATTCTGCCTGATTATTTCTCCAAACAATTCTATCATATTTGGGTTTAAAACTATTAGTAACGGTATGTGGAAAATGCCATAGAATCTGCATAAAAAACTCACGCCAAATGAGTTCTTGCCAAAATATCTCGTTTTTTTCGGCTATAGCCCTTTGAATCATTTTGCGGATACTTACTGTACCAAATCGCAAATGCGGGCCTAACTTTGAGGTAGCATCTTTTGCCGGAAAATTTCGTGTAGCTTCGTAATTCTGAATTAATTCTGAAGATACATCAAATGCTTCAATTTTTTGAGTGGACTTTTCAAAACCAATAGTTTCTAGATCTAAATTAGGTAACTGTGTGTCCTTAATAAAACTTTCAAAAAGACTTTCTGTATTATAAATCTCGAGTTTTTCTGTATTAAATTTAGCTTTCCAAGACTTCATATACGGTGTGTACACCACATACGGCGTGCCATCACTCTTAACAACTTCATCTTTTTCAAAAATAACCTGATCTTTAAAAGTTTTAAATTCTATATCTTGGTCATTAAGAAACGATTGAATTTCTAGATCTCGTGCATTAGCATACGGCTCATAATCATGGTTTGTGTAAACCGAATTAATAACATAATCCTTTACAAGCTTCTTATAAACTTCTAGCGGTTTGCCATAATACATAGCCAAACTACTTTCACAGCCTTCTTCTAGAGTTTTTCTAATGTTCTGTAAATTCTGGTAAATGAAATTAACGCGTGCATCATTCTTAGGAAGTTTTTCTAAAATTTCTGTATCAAAAATAAAAATGGGCAATACAGGATATTCACTATTCAAAGCCTCATAAAGCCCTTTATTGTCATCTAACCTTAAATCGCGTCTAAACCAAAATATGTTTACTGTTTGCTTCATAATATCAAAAGGTCTTGAAATGAGACCACTATTAAACCAATCGATTTATTTAGTATTTACCAAATAACGCTTCTAACTTTTGGGTTCTGTAATTAAATATTTCTTCCAACTTTGGCTTTACTAAAATAGGATGTATTAGCGAGCCTAAGAAGCCAAAAGGTAATTTATAATCGATAATATCTTCCATTTCTACGCCGCCTTCAATTTCCTTTATAAAATGCTTATGATACCAAAGCGCATATGGTCCAAATCGTTGCTCATCTACAAAATAATGCTTATCAATTACATGTGTAATTTCAGTAACCCATTTGGTTTTAATACCTAAAACAGGCGTTACAATATATTGTATAATTTGACCCGCAAACATCGGTTTATCGGCTCCCGACAAAATATGAAATCCCATATAATCTGGCGTAATTGTTTTAAGGTTTCTAGGATCTGATAAAAAATCCCAAGCCTGATTAATTGATATAGGCAAGTTTTGTTTTTTATGTAAAGTATAAATCATTTTAATTATAAAGTAAAATATAAAGATTTAAGGAGCATGCAATGCAAAGCCATAGGAAATAAGGCAATATCAACAGCGTTTTAAATTTTAATTGTTTCGCATAATTGTACATTAGAATGGTAACTATACTCGTAAGTCCTAAAATAACTACTAAGCCAAAAGTTACTAAATGCTGATTGAAAAAGATAAAATTCCAACTCACATTTAAAATAAACTGCACTATAAAAAGCATGATTACTTTCGTATTTGGTAATGCCGAATACAAATAGGCCATATAAACCGAAAAACATAGCATTATAGTGCTCCAAGCTGCCCCGAAAACCCACCCTGGCGGTGTCCAAGGCGCTTTATTTAATTGCATATACCAATCGGTTTGCGGACCATTATTCATTAATAACGTCCCTATAACTAAAGCACCAAAATTGATAACTAAAAATACCCCTATTAGCTTAGCTAGTTTCATCTACGGTTTTTTAATTGGTCAATTTTTGGTAATAACGCCTGTGCCATCGCAAATTTCTCATCGCTAAGTCTTCTATTTACAGAAGACAATTCATGCCATTCTTGCATTAACTTCTTAAAACGGGCTTCTAATATTTCAATTTCTGATTTTTTCTTTTTAAAAAAATTAAACATAGCTCTTATTTTAAATTATTAGTTATTTTACTGTTTAAAGGATTTGTAATTGAATAATAGTAGTCTATTAACTCACCATTTTTTCCAACCAAATATTTTTGAAAATTCCATTTCACAGTGGAGTTGGTATTACCATTTTTGGACTGCTTCGTTAACCATTGGTATAGTGGATGTTGGTTAGCGCCTTTAACATCAATTTTTTCGGTCATTAAAAAAGTAACACCGTAATTTTGCTTGCAGAACGTTTCTATTTCTTTGAAGGTTCCTGGTTCTTGTGCACCAAACTGATTACAAGGCACACCAACAACCATGAGCTTATCTTTATGTAAATCATATAGTTTTTGAAGCTCTTCATACTGCTTGGTAAAACCACATTTTGAAGCCACATTAACAAATAAAATGTACTTATTTTTATAATCTGAAAGATCTATAGGTTCACCGGTTAAGCTATTTATTTTTATGGAATAAATAGATTCCGAAGGACTGGTTTTAGGTGAAGAACTAAATATTGAAAACATACAAAAAGATATAACTATTAGTTTCATTTATTCTAAATTTTAAAGGATACAATACCGCAGTCCATCTGAAAAATTTGACCTGAGATTGATGCAGCTTTTTCTGACATTAAAAATACGCTCATTTCTGCAACTTCTTCTGGATTTAGGAATTTTTTAAGAGGATGACGCTCCGTAATTGCTTCAATCATCTTATCATTTCGCAGTAATTTTGAAGCCAACTCTGTGTTTGTAACCGTTGGTGCAATGGCATTAATCCTAATAGTTGGAGCCAACTCTGCTCCTAAAGATTTTACCAAACCTTCAACTCCAGATTTTGCTGTTGCAATACTGGCATGATAAGGCATCCCTAATTTTGCCGCAACGGTACTAAACAACACAATAGAGGGCTTACTCGCTTTTTTAAGCGCATCTAAATACTTTTGTATTGCTTTAACTGCACCAAGCACATTAATCTCAAAATCTTCGCGGAATTCATCCAAACTGAGTCTTGAAAACGGTTTTAAATTAATGCTCCCTGGGCAATAAATTAAACCATCTACACTATTAATTTCGGGAAGGTCATCCTTTAGAATATCACAATTAAAATGTGTTAAATTAGGATGTGATATATCTGGTGCCGACCTGCTAAGGTTGATTATTTTATGTGTTTCTATTAATTTTTCAACAATAGCTTTGCCAATACCTTTACTACCCCCTATGACTACGATGGTTTTCATTTTAATTAAACATTTGCGATTAAACTTTTACCTTGTAATCGTTTTTCTACTTTTCGTTTTATGGCTGTTAATCGTTTCATAATATCCATAATTTGCTCATCTTTTTTGCGTTTATAAATTTCATTTAAAGCCAGGATTAATGACTTTGCTTTTCTGGAAATTTCTATTCTATCGCTTGTTGAAAGTGATTTGAATTTTGTTTGTTCAAATTCCAATGCTTCGGTTATAATATCCATAATTTAATCTTTTAAATAATTTTGTAATTCTACTATTTTTGATGGGGTATTAAATTGTCCCCCATAATATGACGTAACCGTTGCAGACGATTCATCTTTAATGCCCCGAGACGAAACACATAAATGTTTTGCATCAATAATAACAGCAACATCTTCGGTTCCTAAAATTTGCTTTAAATCTTCAGCAATCTGATTTGTTAAACGCTCTTGAACTTGCGGACGTTTAGAATAATACTGTACTAGTCTGTTTAGTTTAGATAGGCCAATTACTTTACCCGATGAAATATAAGCCACGTGAGCCTTACCATAAATTGGCACAAAATGATGTTCGCAATTAGAGTAAAAAGAAATATTCTTTTCTACCAACATTTGGTTATACTGATACTTATTATCAAACAATGCAATTTTAGGTTTGTTTTTAGGGTTTAATCCCGAAAAAATTTCATCAATATACATTTTTGCAACACGTTCTGGGGTACCTTTTAAGGAGTCATCGGTTAAATCTAAACCCATTACATCCATAATTTCTTCAAACAATAAGGCTATTCTTTGTTTCTTTTCAGAATCGGATAACTTAAATGCATCCTTCTTCATAGGTGTTTCTAAACCTGTGTATAAATGATCGTCTCCAATATCCTGATGAGAAAAGCCATTAAGCTTATGACCATTTTTTTTGTGTACTAAAGTTTCTGTATTCATAGTGTCTTTTTTTTGTGCTGTCTTTATGTACTCATCTCATAAAGCAAAGCAACGTTATCGTTTTGATATTGAGTTGTGTGTTATCTGTTTTTGCCTTGAACATTTGAAACGACCTTTTTCAAAGGATCTTAATTTTTCATGTTTTGTTTTACGTCCTTGAACGCGTTTTCTCCACATTTTGAAACTACTCAGTTTCATTTCACGTCGCATTAATTCAATAATTTCTTGCTCCTTTATGCCGAATTGAAACGTAATGGCTTCAAAAGGTGTGCGGTCTTCCCACGCCATTTCTATAATACGATCTATGTCTGTTTCTGTATGACTAATCATGACGGATAAAAATTATGTTGAGAATCGTATTTAACTTTCTCATCCAACATCTTAGTGAAAAAGGCTTTATTTTCTTTAAAATTTATATTATTCTTAAAATGAACAAACTGGCCTTGTGCATGAATGCTGCAACCGTTTGTTTTATAAATGACTAATTGATAATACGGAATAACCCAAGTGAAATTTTTCAAACCTTTATTAATTCTAATTAAAATACCGATTGGTCGTAGCTCAATGTTAGCATAAGTAATATCTGAAACTGTATTAATGTAATGTTCCATTTTGGCACTTACAGTATCAATAATCAACCGTTTGGAACCTATCCCTCCCATTTTTAGTGCTCGTAACAAGCCAAAAGGTTTACCAACTAAATCATTAATTAGCTCCTCTTGCTTTTTATTTTTATAGGTGCTATTCAAAACCATAGGTGAAAGATACTAAAAAATATTTTTGTTTAACTATTTTATTTAAAAATTAAACAAATATTAACAACTCAAAATTTTTTTGTTAGTCGTTATACCTTAATGAAGATTACTTTTTGGCAAGGTATGTTTCCCTAAAATCCGTTTAGATTCCTTTTTTACCATACTATTATCTTTTAAATTCCACAGTACATCACTTGCTTTTTTGCGTGTATCTTCAAGATTCACAATAGGTTTAGGATAATCGACCCCAAATTTAAAACCATAGAAAATTTGTTCCATTTCGGTCATTAAATAAGGTTCATGTACAAATTGATTTTCCAATTTATCTAATTCAGGAACCCATTTTTTTATAAAGACACCATCAGGATCATACTCATAACTGTTTTTAATGGGATTATAAATACGAAGGATATTAACGCCCGTTTCACCTGCTTGCATTTGTAATTGCGGAAAATGAATACCTGGTTCAAAATCTAAAAACATTTGAGACAAATAGGTTGTAGCCTCTTGCCATGGTTGCCAAAGGTTATGAGTAAAAAACGAGACCACTAATGCCCGCATTCTAAAATTAAGATACCCTGTTTCATTTAAACAGCGCATACAAGCATCAACTAATGGAAAGCCCGTTTGTCCATTTTTCCATGCATTTTGGTATTCTTCAGAAATACTTTTTTTTAATTTATGAAATCCTTTATTAATACTTGCAGATTCCATAGTGTGTTCCATTTCAAACTTTTGAACAAAATGACTTTGCCATCGCAGTCTAGACATAAAAGCTTCCAAGGATTTCTTGTTTTTCGATGTTTCTTTTAAATGATATGCTTTATGATACACTTCTCTTATTGATAAGTTCCCCCAAGCTAAATACGGTGATAAACGGCTACAACTTGTTCGTGATAACTCTGGTTTAGAAAGGTGGCTTATATAATTTAAGTAGCGCTTTTCAAAAAAAGAATCTAGGTATTTTAAGCCCGTCGTTCTTCCTCCTTTTTGAAATGGGGATTTTAAATTAGTTTCCAAGCTTGGAACTGTAAACCATGTTTCTAATTCCACGATAGACTTTAAATTAAGTAACTGATTTTCATTAGGTTCAAATTTAAGAGGCTCATTTTCAAAAAAAGCATTACAATTTTCAATCCAAGTTTCTCGGTTGCTCAACCCTCGCTGTACACCATTGTTTATATTTTCTTTCCAAGTGATAAAATTATTTCTGCAAAATCGCTGAAAATTTTTATCTCTGTTATAAGTTGTTAAAACACCTGTTTCCTGATGCGAAAAAATACACCTAATCCGGTAAGAAGAAAGCAACTGATTAATTGCTGGAATGATATCTGAATTGATAATCAAAACTTTTGAATTATAAGCGGCAAGCTGCATATTCAAATCTACCAGCGATTGTTTGATGAAATCCCAATGACGCTTACTATAATGCGGATCATTTAGTAAAATGCTTTCAAAAACATATAATAAAAGCACCTGCTCTCCAGAGGCTAATGCATTATGTATAGCTTCGTTATCTTCTAATCGCAAATCTCTTTTTAACCAAACAATGTGTAATAAAGGCTTATCAGTATTCATCTTGATGCTGTATAATATGTTGAGCTCTTGTTTTTATATTCTGTAAATCGGTGCTTTTCATTTTATCTAATACGCTATACATCATACGCATTCTAAAATTACCTTCTAAATATTGTCGTTTTTCGTCTAAAAAATTCCAGTACAAACTATTAAAAGGGCAGGCATCTTTTTCTGTTTTCTTATTTTTATTATAATAACATTCATTACAGTAGTTCCCCATTTTATGAATGTATGCAGCAGAAGACACGTAAGGTTTTGTTGCAATTTTTCCACCATCTGCATATTGGCTCATCCCTCGGGTATTAGGCAGTTGCACCCATTCTATAGCATCAACATAAATACCTAAATACCAAGCATCCACTTCATTTGGGTGGGTTTGAGTTAACAAAGCATAGTTACCAGCAACCATTAATCGTTGTATGTGATGCGCATAGCCATTCTCTAAACTATTAGTAATGGTCTGTTTTAGGCAATTCATTTTAGTTTTACCCGTCCAAAAAAAATTAGGTAGCTTATTAAAATTTTCTAAAACATTTATTTTATTATAGTTTGGCATAAACGCCCAATACATACCTCGCATATATTCTCTCCAACCAATAATTTGGCGAATGAAACCTTCAACTTGCGAAATATGAATATTTTTCTCGTGTATACGGTAATAATTTATAACCGTTTTAACCACGTCTTTAGGTGAAATTAATTTTATATTTACGGCAAAAGACAATCTGGAATGAAACAGATATACTTCATCAGTATGCATAGCATCTTGGTAATCTCCAAAATGAATTAATAAGTTTTCACAGAAAAATTTGAGTTGTTCTAGGGCCTGTTGCCGTGTAATAGGATACAAAAAGGTATTTGTATTGAACACTCCTACCGTTTTAATAACTGCTTGTTTAATGTCTATTACAACTTCTGAGACGTCATTATTAAAAAATTTAAATGCCGGAATACTCACATCCTCTTTCCATGCATTTCGGTTGCTTTTATCGTAATTCCATTTACCTCCTTCAGGTTGGTTAGCAATCATTAATACATCATGTTTTTTACGCATATCTCGGTAAAAATTTTCCATGAGATAAATTTTCTTTCCTTTAAAAAACGTTTCTAGATCATGCCTTTTGGTATAAAAATGTTCACTATCGTAAACTTGGTTACTAATTGAAATTGATTTACAAAAACGACTTAATTGCTCATCCAATCGATACTCATCGGGTAGTTGATATTCAAATCGCTCTATTTGATTATTTTTTATAATTTGATTTAAATTATCATTAAGGTTTTGCTTATTTTCTTTGTCATTAATTTTGAAATAAATAACCCGATGTCCATTAATTTCTAATTCTTTTGAAAAAACTCGCATAGCCGCAAAAAACCCAATTACTTTTTGAATATGGTGCACGACATAATCGGTTTCTTGACGCATTTCGAACATACAGTACACCACATTATCATTAGTTTGCTTAAACCATGAGTGCTTAATATTTAATTGATCGCCAAGTATAAGTCGTAAGGTTTTCATTCAAATAATTTGTTTTGTAACCACACGTTTTGATATTTGGAAGCAGCATCATAACGTTCTGCTTGTAATTTTATATTGAATTTTCTATCCCTAGGATCATTACCAACACCCGAAACATACATCCAGTTTCCGTAATTACTATGTACGTCGTAATCTAGCAACATCGATTCAAAATAAGCTGCCCCAATACGCCAATCAAGCTCAAGCGCTTTAGCAAAAAATGAGGCCACATTTTGGCGACCTCTGTTGCTCATCCATCCCGTTTTTCTTAATTCAATCATATTAGCATTTACAAAAGGTTCAGTAGTAG
The DNA here is from genome assembly GCF_041583155.1 of Mariniflexile sp. GTDB lineage: Bacteria > Bacteroidota > Bacteroidia > Flavobacteriales > Flavobacteriaceae > Mariniflexile. Next base: position 41,128 of record NZ_JBFHGK010000011.1, on the reverse strand, counting down.
TTCCAGCTATCCAGTTCTTTATAAGTTTCTCGTCATCATTCCAATCATATGTTTTTTTCAAAATACCACCAATTTTAAAAATATTGTTTTGGTGTTTTAAGGAGATATATTTAAAATAATCTCTCCATATCAGTTCAAAAACAAGCCAATAAGTCGATTCATTTTTAAAATATTCTTGCTCAAATCGTTTTACCTCCCAATAAATAGTGCGTACAGATAAACTACCATTTGCCAGCCATGGAGAAAATTTTGAACTAAAATCTTTTCCAATTAATCCATTACGTGTTTGTTTATAAACCCCCAACTTTTTGGTTTCAAAAAAATAATAATGCAGGCGTTGCAAAGCATTACTTTCCCCTCCTTGAAATGGAAAAGCCGTGTTGGAATGTGTTTCATAATCATGAAATCCTAAATCTTTTAAAGTTGGAATTAATGTGTTTTCGGTTATGACGTTTGAGGTACCCTTGTTAATATTACTGATAACCGTCCTAACTTTTGAATTCTTTTCAAGGTGTTTTCTAAAATCTGTAAACACATCTGGAATTTCGTTTTTTGCAAGTTCAATATCCTCTGGATGAAACAAAAACTGGTCGTAGTTTTCAATAAATGAAATGGAATTTAAAAGATTTTTTTTAAGATTATCGGTTACCAAAACTTCCTCTTTTGTCCATTCTTTTTGAGTATAAACGGCATCTATATTATAATTTGAAACAATATTAGGAATACAATTTTCGGGTGTATTTTGATAAATAAGTAGCGGAATGTTTAACTTAGATAATTGCTGCTTTAAATCGGTTATCGTTTGAATTAGAAACCTAGCTCTAAATTTTTCTGTTTTTTTGAAGCCGAATTGCGTAACCCGGAAATGCCTTGGATCAAAACAATACAATGCCAAAACACTGTTATGATTTTTTAAAGCCTCAAAAATGGATGTATTGTCATGAACCCGAAGATTATTTCGAAACCAAATTAATGCCCTATTGTTTTGTTTTTGCTGCATTTTTTACTGCAATACTTTACATTATTCCAATTTTGTTCCCATTTTTTTCGCCATGAAAAAGGCAATTTACAGACAGCACATATTTTTTGAGGCAGGTGTTGTTTTTTCAATTTTCAACTAATTTATTAATCATGCCTTTAAAAATAAGCCCATGAAAAGGCAATACGCTGTACCAATATAAACGCCCCCAAAGTCCACGAGGTCTAAACGTTGCTGTTTGTTTTAAAAAGCCATCTTCAATTTTAAACTCCAACCAAGCTTCACCAGGTAATTTCATTTCAGCATACAACAACAGCTTTTTTTCTTTCCTATCGCTAAAAATAACGCGCCAAAAATCTAAAGCATCACCCGCATTTAAATCTGAAATATGTGTTCTTCCTCGTCGTAAACCAATGCCTCCAACCAACTTATCTAAATAACCTCTAAGCTTCCATAAAATATTACCATAATACCAACCAGTAGAACCTCCTATGGACCAAATTTTATTAATAGTTTTCTCCTCATTTATAATTGGTCTTTTTTTAAAATCTTTAAAACACCCATATTTTGGAACATTAATATATTTGTGAAGACTATTTTTTAGGCGTCCACTACTAACCATGGAATCTTTCCAGCTAGAAACGATACTATTTTGCTCAATTTTCTCGAAGGCTAACGCTACTGCTTCTTTGTAAGTTATGGGCTTAATGTTTAGAATTGTGTTGATATCACTTGGTTTTCCAACAATTTCCACACCCATGCTATCTACTAGGGTTGAAGCCAATTTATAAGAGGTAGAGGTTACAAAATAAAGCCAATACGACGATAATTTTGGCGTCATTACCGGAACTGTTAAAACAAAGCGCTTTAACCCCCTTATTTCGGCAAATTCTAATAACATTTGTTTGTAGGTTAAAATTTCCGGACCAAAAATATCAAAGCTTTTATTATAAAGTTGCTCGTTCCCTTTGGCTTTGGAGAGGAATGCCAGCACATCTCGCACGGCTAATGGTTGTGTTTTTGTGTTCAACCATTTGGGCGCAATCATTACAGGTAATTTCTCAACTAAATCGCGAATAATTTCAAATGAAGAACTTCCAGAACCAACTATAATTCCTGCCTTAAAAACCGTTAATGCATATTTTTTTGATGCCAATAAATCTTCAACATTTTTTCTGGATTGCAAATGTTTGGATAGGTTTTCTTCATTGGTAATTCCACTTAAATAGATAGTTTGCTTCAGTTCTGTTTTTTCAAAATACGTCCTGAAATTTTCTGCACATTGGGCTTCCAGCGACTCAAAATCTTTGGATGAGTTGGACATGGAATGAATCAGATAATAAGCCACATCAATATCCGATGGGATATTTATTAAAGTTTCCGGTTTTAAAAAATCGGCTTCAACTATGCTAATATGCTTATCATCCAAATAGGTTTTGTCTGCTCTTAAAGCATCTCTTACAGCACAAACTACATGATGTCCTTCATTTAATAAAATAGGAATTAACCGTTTGCCAATATAGCCTGTAGCGCCTGTAACAAGAATTTTCATGTGTATTTAATTTTTATTTTGAACACATGCTGCACGCTAACACTCTTTTCCTTAGAATCGAATTTTAGTTGATGCCTTACATGAGTTTACATGTTGGATTGCACTATTTTTTTGGGTCTTTGATATTGCAATCTTGTCTTAAATTTAGGAATTAAATAACCATCTAACCCATTAATAGACACAACATTTGCTTTTGAAAGGTTTACAAATCCATCTTGCTCCAACAATTCATCTTCAATATACAAATCCTTAATAGCTCCAATGAGCAAAATGGTACCATTAGCCTGTATTGGGTATTCTTCCACATAATTCATAGCCATTTGTACCGGCGAATTTTTCACAAAAGGTGCATAAAAATCATTTCTGTAATCTTCTTCTAGAGCAGTAACATCAAACTCCGAAACATTAGAATCGTATTTCGCTGACGTATGATGCGCATCGTCCACGATCGCTTCATGTATGTGATTGATGGTAAAAAAACCAGTCTCCTTAATATTGTCATAGGTATTTCGAATTACAGTAGTAGGCCTTAAAAAGAAACCAAACAATGCTGGATCGGAACCTATGTGCGTTACAGAACTAAAAATAGCCACATTAGATTTCCCTTTAGCCGATTTTGTACCAATTAAATTAGCAGATTTAAATCCGGAACAACTATTTATGAGATTGATTTTGTATAAATGCTCTAATTGTTGGATAGCGTTTAAACTGAAATGTGGCATTATAAATTTTTGAAATTATTGATTTTTATATCTTTTGCTTTTAAATCGAACATTAAATTATAGAGACCAAAAAAGGTACGGTTCATATAAATAAAATGTTTGGAACCACGGTTACCATTCATTTTACGCAGTTCGGTGCTTTTTGAATATCGCTGACCTAACTCGGCAATTTTTCCAAAGAAATCGCTATCAGAAAAATCAAATGTTTCTACCTGAAACGGTTGTGTAAATAAACTTAACAACTCATGAAACATCTCGGTAAAAAAGGCTAATTCTTCTTTAGAATCGTCTTCTCGTAAAATCTCCAATTCATATAATTTAGATTTGAAATAGCTTGCATTGGAAAGGTTTTTGGGTTCAGCCAATTCAAAATAAGGCTTATAAAAATCATTTGGAATGGTTTTCATACAACCAAAATCAAGGGCTATTAATTCGCCTTTTTTCGAAACCAGAAAATTACCAGGATGCGGATCGGCATGTACCTTTTTTAGGTTATGAATTTGAAACATATAGAAGTCCCAAAGCGCTTGCCCTAATTTATTGGCCGTGTCCTGATTGGTGTTATAAGCGGCGAATTCTGAAAGATGTTCGCCATGCATATAATCCATCGTAATAATGCGTTCGGAAGATAACTCCTCATAGTATTGCGGAAACAATAGGTTAGAAATGTGAGCGCATGCAGAAGCAACTTCCTTACTTTGCTTCATTTCTAACACATAATTTGTTTCCTCAATTAACTTTCCTTCAACTTCTTTAAAGTATTTATCCGAGTTCTTACCCTTAATATTGAACATTTTCATAGCTATGGGTTTTACCAAAGCTAAATCGGACGCAATACTTTGTGCAACTCCTGGGTATTGGATTTTCACAGCAAGTTTTTTCCCATCTTTTTCTGCAATATGTACCTGACCGATACTTGCAGCATTAACAGAAGTTGCGTTGAAGGAATCGTATAATTCATTTGGCAGTTTACCAAAATAATTTTTAAATGTTTTTAGCACTAGTGGTGCTGATAATGGTGGTACCGAAAATTGGGATAATGAAAACTTTTCTACATAAGCCTGCGGCATAATGCTCTTTTCCATGCTTAACATTTGAGCCACTTTTAGAGCGCTTCCTTTAAGTTGTTTTAGGCCATCATAAATATCTTCAGCATTGTTTTCATTCAGTTTAGAACGTGCTTCATCTTCGGTTTTTGTTAATTTATCTCCATAATATTTCAAATAGTTAACACCAACCTTTGCACCAGTTGAAACTAATTTTGAAGCACGCTGTATTTTTGAAACAGGAATAGAATCGATTGTTTTCATATTAATTTAGTTCATGTGTATTTTTTCTTTGAAAATGAATTTCCCAAAGTCAATAACACTTTTTAAAGGCGCAATGTTTAATACATCAAAACTTGTATTTACCGATTTTTCTATAAAAATATCAGTCTTTTCAAAAGAGGCCGAAGTGTCTTCTAACCAGAATTTTAAAGTAAGTAGTAATTGCACCCAAGCGGATTCTTGAATGGCTTTGTTTTGAATTTTTTCAAGCTGCTCTTGTTTGATGTCGATGGTTTCAATTCCCAAGTCTTTAATATAATTGGTGAAACCAGATTTTAGTTCAGATAATATCGACAAGCCTTTCAAGCTGTTTTTGTGTTTTTCTAGCACATACACAACATAACTCCTATTTGCCGTTAAATTTTCAAAAAAAGTGAAATAGAAACTAAGCAGTTTATTTCTAGCATCAAAAGACAAATAATCGTCACTAGCATGTAAAGCGGAAAGTGTATTTGTTAAAAACGTTTTGAAAATATGTTTTTCAATAGCATCAAACGATCCAAAAAACTCGTAGAATTTGGCCTCTTCGAAATTATTGGATTTTGCGAACACATAAACCGAATTTGGATTGGCATTATGTTCCAAAACATAATCCATGTATAATGATATGATGTCGCTTTCTGAAATTGTATTCTTTTTTGCCATAACGAATGTTTATACAGCAAATATACAAAATGTTTAACGTTTTTCAATTTTAATTAAACAAAATTTAACAAGCCACGATAGCTTCACCCTAAAATTAGCTTGCTAAACATTTAGAAAAATAGCTTATTGCGTAACCTTGGCTTGGTAAAATTTCTTATTAAAGACCGTGTTATTAATAAACACGAAACCTTGATAAAAATCTTCTATGGGTAAATTAAAGATATCGTGCCCTCGATTTAAATAACTATGAAGCAAAAAACTACAATTTAATGATTCTAATTTTTCAGAAATAACTTTAGAACCGCTTAATAACATAAAACCAGGAGCCGTAGGCATGCACGATTGGTGCGAGCTCGTACCATAAGGAACCACCTTATCATTAACCCCGTGGTATAACACCGTTGGAATGGCATTTTCTTTTACAATCATTTCTGGTTTAAATACAGCTCCCGATAACGAGATGATTCCTGCTGGCTTAATATCCTTGTAGAAGTCTTTATTCTTAACAACTAAATCTCTATTGTAAACTACATTCAACACTGTTTCCGCTCCTGCGCTAGCACCACTTAAAATTATTTTAGTGTCATCAATTAAAAAATTATTTTTTCGTTTTACAATAAATAACAAGGCATTCAGCAGATCTTCGGCAGCATTATTAAATGCTTTTTGCTTATCACTTGCCAAATAACTGCAATTAATGGGTTTATTTTTCACCAATCTATAATCAATAGAAGCTACAACAAATCCTTTTCTAGCAATATTTTCAGCTAAATAAATGGAAGCACCATCATTACGCTCTCCTGAAGTAAAACCACCACCATGTACTATCACAAACAGCGCTCTATTAAGTATCGAATCTTTAACCGGTTGATAAAGGTCTAATTTTAAAGTATCTTTATCCTTTATAGAATAATTATAGGTCTTAACGGCTACGTTTTCAAAAACTCTATCCACATATCTTGTTTGTGAAACAGTTATAAACGAGGCAAATAAGAAAAGAACGGTAATTGCTTTTTTAATCATTTTGAAATATAAAGGTATTATTGAGGCTATAATTTTTGGCTAAAATAAGTCTTAAAAATGATAATGGAAACTCCGACATCATATAAGTTTAATTTAAGCTTTTGTTAACATTTTAGGGTTTCCTATTGATTAATTTTATATATTATAATTTAAACTATAAAACAAACTGAAAAATGAAAAAACTACTATTAATCGTTTTAGCAATAACAGCAACTTTTTCTGTTAATGCCCAAATTGTAACACCACAACCTAGTCCGTTTAGTAAATTAGAACAAAAAGTTGGACTAACACAGATAACTCTAGAATACTCGAGACCATCAATGAGAGATCGCGTTATTTTTGGAGATTTAGTACCTTATGGAAAACTTTGGCGTTTAGGAGCTAATGCCAATACAAAAATAACTTTTAGCACCGATGTTAGTATAGGTGGTAATGAGGTAAAAGCTGGTACCTATGCAATTTTTGCTACACCTAACGAAACTTCATGGAACGTTGTTTTTTATAGTGATGCCACAAATAACGGACTTCCTAAAGTGTGGGACGACTCAAAAGTTGTAGCCATGGTAAATACAAAGGTGTATCCAGTTTCTGAAAAAATTGAAACGTTCACCATCACTTTTGATGATTTAACCAATAGCTCTGCTGTTTTAGGCATTCTATGGGAAAATTTATATGTTGGAGTACAAATAGACGTTCCTACCGATAATATGGTACTTACTAACATTAATGATGTAATGAACGGCACCCCTACTTCTAACGATTATTATGCTGCTGCAGTTTACTATCTACAAGAAGGTAAAGATATTTCTCAGGCAAAAATTTGGATTGACAAGGCTATAACCATGGCTGGCGATAAAGTAGCCTTTTGGCAACTTAGACAACAATCGCTAATTTACGCTAAAGCGGGTGATAAGAAAGGGGCTATTGCGGCCGCTAAAAAATCTTTAGCTGCTGCAGAAAAAGCGGGAAATTCAGATTATGTAAAAATGAACAAGGACTCTCTAAAAGAATGGGGAAATTTATAGAATTAGAATTCTAGAATAATATATGTAATTAAGAGCTACTTTTTTGGGTAGCTCTTTTTTTTTAATCGTCTTCTTCCAAAAAGAAAATTTCTTCTACTGGTAATTTAAAAAGCTTTGCAATTTTTAATGATAATACTGTTGATGGTACATATTTATTTTTCTCCATAGCGTTAATGGTCTGTCTGCTTACCCCAATACTATCGGCCAAGTCTGCCTGGGTGTAATTATGGATGGCTCGTTGTACTTTTAAATTATTCTTCATCGCTACTCGATTTCATTTTTAAAAAATTAAAGCGCACAATAAAGAAAATTAATGGCGTAAACATATTATACACCAACACAGTAAAAAAGTTACCTTCATATAAAAATAATACAGTAAAAAACAGAATGATATAATTTAGAATGATAGCCCACACTAATGATTCATGTCTTAGTTTATGAATAAATTCATCTTCTACCTTTTCCTTTGAAAAGCCCACAATTAGCCCACCAATTATAATTAGGACAGAGATAACTTCATCCAGATATTCAAAACCTAAATTGTTAATAATGTCAATATCAAAAATATTTTCCGGCGAATCGTAAATTTGAAGAAATATGCCTGAAATAATTCCTGATAAAAAAAAGACCCATCCAATCGTTTTATACTTGTTTGGTAATAAATAACTCGATTTCATAAATGTGAGCTTAAAAGTGAATTATTTAACCAAAGTAAAACAAACTTTACATATAGACAAGTGTTTTTTACTAATAAAAATTATTATTAATTAACATTTCCAATCTTAAACTTGTTTTATACCATTGGATACCTTGTTTTTTATGCTCAATTGTTCTTTAATTTTCTTAACTTAGTAGTTAATCTATTGTCTCCCTATACCTTATAAAAAGTTATGGCAGTAAAAAATGACCAGCAACCCATCCATAGAACAAGAATTTCTTGTTAAACTAAACAATCTTATAGAGCTTAATCTTGAGAATGAAAAGTTTACTGTGGCCGAATTGGCAGCTTCCTTAGGAAAGAGCAGATCACAATTACACCGAAAACTTCATGCCATTACAGGTAAATCTACTAGCCAATTTATAAGAGAGTTTCGTTTAAAAAAAGCTATGGAAATGCTTCAAAACAATGAAGCAACGGCTTCTGAAATAGCCTATAAAGTCGGTTTTGGAAGTCCGAGTTATTTTAGCACTTGCTTTCATGATTACTATGGATACCCACCTGGTGAAGTCAAATTCAGAAATCCCTCGAAAAGTTTAAGTAATATTTACAATTTTTCACCAAAACAGAACTCAGACACAATTATTATAAAGAAAAGAATCTATAACCTAAGAACTTATATTATAGGCGCCTTAGCATTAATGTTATTCGTTAGTTTTGCCTATTATAAATATGCTTATCCGATTCATGACAACTTAAACATTACGGAAGAAGCAAGTAATACAATAACCTCCATTGCAGTATTACCATTTAAAAATATAAGTGGAAATAATGATGATGAGGCTTTTTGTGATGGAATGACCACAGCCATTATTTCAAGACTTTCAAAAATAAAAAGTATCAAAAAGGTTATTTCACATACCTCGATGATGCATTATAAAAATAGTAAAATGACCATGCCTGAAATAGCCGATAATCTTAATGTGCATTACATTTTAGAATCTAGTTTCCAGAAATCTGCAAATAATATAAAAATCAATTTACAGCTAATAGACGGACCTTCAGATAAACTTTTTTGGTCATCGGAATACGAAGGCAAATCCGATTCAATATTTAAAATACAGGCGCTTGTTGCTGAAATGGTGGCTAAACAATTGGATGCCGATATTACACAAGAGGAACAAAAGCAAATTGAAAAACCTTTAACTAATAACACAGAAGCTTATAAAAATTACTTAATTGGAAAACGAATTTTTTCAAGTTGGACCTCAAAAAGTCATGTTGCCTCCCGAAGATATTTTGAAAAAGCCATACAATTAGATTCCTCCTTTGCCGAAGCCTATTATAATGTTGGTCTAACCTATAGTTTGATGGGAATTTGGGGCGGTAATATTACCAAAAAAGAAGCCAATACATTATCTAAACCATATTTTGATAAAGCGCTTCAGCTATGTCCAGATAATTACGAATTGTTAAAATATTTAGCTTATGATGCTAGTTTTGATTGGAATTTTAAAAAATCCGAGACCCTATTTAAAAAATTAGACGATTTGGGGGATAAATACGTTAGCGATGGGTTTTATTTCATCATGGGAAATTCTGAAAAAATTGTTACAAATTATTTTGAAATTCTTGAAGAACAATCTATGGATGAGAATTATAGTAATATTAATTGGAGAAGTTTACCTTATGCCTTGTTCTATAAAGGTGAAATAGAAGAATCGAAACATTTAATGAACATTGGTTTGAAACTTCATCCAAGCTATGATGCCTTGTATGATCATTTTGGAAACCTCTACCTTGCAATGGAAGATTATGAAACGGCACAGAATATTCTGGAAACGGGTCTGTTAATCTCAGAAAAAAGACATGCCTCGATGGTAATTCATTTAGCTGTGGTTTATCATAATCAAGGGAATCATGAAAAGTCGCAAGACTTATTAAATGAAGTTATTCTAAGAGCAAATAGTGGTGAACCTGAAATTAATGTTTTTGTTGCTCATTATTATGCTCGTATAGGCAACCACGATGAAGCCTTTAAATGGCTTAACATAGCATTTAAAAAACATGAAGTAGATCTTATTTGGCTAAAAGCAGACCCAAACTTACTGCAACTTAAAGACGATTATAGATACAAACTACTTTGTAAAAAAGTCGGATTCTTAAATTTAAAATAATACACTCAAACTCCTACAACAACACTTCTTTATTCGGAAATCACTTACTATAAGCATAAAATGCAACATCATTTAAAGACTTTAAATAATAATTAAAACTCTTAAATTCATTGATTAAACAATTCACAACATGACCGTTAAGTATTGCATTGTTTAAAACTTCACCTTTGTTTCAACAAAATTCATTAACCATTAAAACTTTAAGTCATGAAAAATTTATTAGTTGGTTTATTATTATTTGGCCTAACCACCCAAGGATTTTCACAACAAAAACAAGACAAAATCCAAGCTGTGAAGCTACAGGATGTCGTAATTACTCAAAATGTAACTAAGAATGCAATAGATGAGCCTGTGATTAATCTTAATTATGTATATCTAGACAAAGTGAACGATGAAACTACAGCATATGACGTAAAATTGTTGGAAGCCATGGCATCTAGATACGACGTTAAGAACTCTCCGAACTATGATGGCGTGCAGGAAACCTATCAAACTATATTTAGAGGCGACAAGGGCTACATTATAGCTACTTATGATAATGAAAGCAAAATTTTAAAAACTAAAGAACGCTACACCGATATTAAAATTCCTAAAAAAATGGTCAATTCTATTTTAATGAAATATCCTAAAAGTCATTTTTTAAAGGTAGTACACAATGTAAATTATAGCCAAATAAAAGGTGTAAAGAAAACATATAAAATTCGAATTTTAAATAATAATGAAACAAAAAATTTAAAAATCACTTCAAAAGGAAATAATGACAACGCTTACACAATGAGCTTAGAAAAATAAAATTAACCTATGTATTATTTTTGAAAAACCCTGCAGTTTATGTGGGGTTTATTTTTTAGAAGCTTTAAGTGCATTTTAATACTCCAGTCCAATGATGTCTCTAACATTATCAAGAGTTTTAATGAGGTTTTTACTAAACTCAAAAGTCATAACATCACTTTCCGTTTTACCCTCTCTAATTAACTGATTGAAATGGATGGTTTCATAATTATAACCAATAGTATTATATCCAAAATCTTTAACTTCTTCTTTGCCATCAGAAATTAAAGTGACGGTTGAAGGGCAATGAAATTGTGTGTTAATTTTCACAGTGCCTTTTTCACAATAAAAAATGGCTTCAGTAGGTAGTACCTCCACCAATGAACTTTTTAAATGAGCTGTTACACCACCTTCATAATTAAAAACCATATTACAAGTTGAGTCCGCACCATTTTCAAAAAAAGTGGCCGAGGCATCCATTTTATTGGGCAAACCTAAAGTAGATAATGTTGTAAAAATTGGGTAAATACCAATATCTAACAAACTACCGCCACCCAAGGCTTTGTTAAACAACCTTGCTTTTGTATTGTACAAACGCTCAAAACCAAAATCACTCTCTATTTTTAATATACTACCATAAGTTTTTTTATTCAAAATTTCTAAAACATACTGGTAATGCGGTAAAAAATAGGTCCACAGCGCTTCCATTAAAAGGACATTCTTCTCTTTAGCTTTTGCTATCATTTCCTCAACTTCTTGGGCGTTCATAGCAAAGGGTTTTTCACCTAATACAGCAATGCCTTTTTCTAAACACATGATGGCATTATCCTTATGTAAAGCATGCGGTGTTGCAATGTAAACAGCATCAATTTCTGGATCGTTGGCCAATGCTTCGTAACTATTATAAGCCTTTCTAGCATTGTGTTTATCAGCAAAATAATCAGCTTTTTCTTGGTCTCTGGATGCCACTGCATGAAGTTCAGCATCTTGAATGGTAGCTAAATCTGTAGCAAATTTGTTAGCAATAGAGCCCAAACCAATGATGCCCCATTTTATGGTTTTAAGTGGTGATTCTGTCATTTTCATCATTTAATTGGAGTAAGCATGATATGGTAATTACAATAGCACAGCCCACAAAGTTTAGCCATAGAAATGGCAAATTAATTATTTCGTATTCATTAAGGAAGAACAAGGCTATTACTATAAATTGAGTTATAATAGCAGCAATAAACACAGCTTGTCCTTTCACAAATTTAAAGAAAAAAGCGAGCAAAAATATGCCCAAAACATTGCCGTAAAAAATAGATCCTATAATATTAACTAACTGAATTAAATTTTCGGCAAGATTGGCAACACAAGCAACACCTATAGCTATGATACCCCATGCAAACGTAAACCATTTAGATGCTTTCACCATATGTTCTTCAGATTTTTCGCTGGTATTTCGCTTATACAAATCGATAGTTGTAGTAGATCCTAAAGCGTTTAACTCACTTGACGTGCTAGACATAGCTGCACTTAAAATAACAGCGAGTAACAACCCTATTAAGCCGCGAGGTAAATTATTAAGAATGAAGTGAATAAACACGTAATCTTTATCATTACTTTCTACTTTAATATTTTTGTTTTTAGCGGCTTTATCAATTAGCAGTTTTGCTTCATTCCTAATAGAATCGTTGGTTTTATTTGCTTTTGAAATATAGCTTGAAGCTTCAAAAGAATCTGAGTTTACAAATGTGTTAATATAAGCTTGTTTGCTATTGAAAACGACTTGTTGTTCTTTCTGAAGTGATTTATAATCTTCTGAAAATTCGGAATCTAAAACAACTGCCGTTGCTGTTGGATTAAAATTTATAGGCGCTTCATTAAACTGATAAAAAACAAATACCATCACACCTACTAACAGTATAAAAAACTGCATAGGCACTTTTAAAAGGCCGTTAAAAATTAATCCTAACTGCATTTCTTTTACTGATTTTCCTGATAAATACCGTTGCACCTGACTTTGGTCGGTCCCAAAATAAGATAACATTAAAAAGGTACCTCCAATAAAACCACTCCAAACTGTATAACGATTATTTAAATCGAATGAGAAATCTAAGATTTCCATTTTACCACTAGCACCTGCAATGCTTAAAGCCTTAGTAAAGGTTATGTCTTGCGGAAGCTTATCAACAATTAAAAAGAAAGCGATAAGCATGCCTATAAAAATAACAACCATTTGGTGCTTTTGTGTTACGTTTACAGCACGAGTACCTCCAGAAACCGTATAAATAATAACTAAAACACCTATTAATATATTTAGGGTTAACAGGTCCCAACCCAATACCACCGATAAAATAATAGCAGGAGCAAAAATGGTAATTCCTGCGGCTAAACCACGTTGAATTAAAAATAAAATAGCCGTTAAGGTTCTGGTTTTTAAATCGAAACGTTTTTCTAAAAACTCGTAAGCCGTGTATACATTTAACCGGTGGTACAAAGGAATAAACACCATACAAATAACCACCATTGCAATGGGTAGCCCAAAGTAGAATTGCACAAAGCCCATACCATCATTAAACGCCTGTCCGGGTGTTGATAGAAATGTAATGGCACTTGCTTGTGTTGCCATAACGGATAACCCGATGGTCCACCATTTTGAAGTATTCCCTCCTTTTAAATAATCCTGTACATTCTGGCTACCTCTTGTTTGCCAGGTACCATATATTACAATTGCCAATAAGGTTGCAATTAACACTGCCCAATCTATCCAGTTTAATTGCATATTAAAATGTTTGCATGATTAGGTAAAACGCAATAATATAAACCACATTAGCGATTAAAACAATGGAGTACAGCTTTAACCAAGGTTGTTTTGTTTGTTTTTCATCACTCATAGCTAGTTATTTAGTTTTGTGTTTGGTTTTAAATCTTCTTTCCCAATGGAAAGCATATTTGCAAATAATCGGTAAGCTCCCGAAACCCCTTCAGGGAATTCTCTAAAAAAGCTAAGTCCTGTGTATATGTAATACCCTTTTCCGTGTTTTGCTACTAATAAACTACCATCTTTAGCAGGTTCATTCAAATCGTTCATAGAGAGAATTGGTGTAAACTCACTCCCCCACTCGCTAGGAAAATATAATCCACGTTCTTGCGTCCAACCCTCAAAATCCTGTTGGGTAATTTTATTCGGATAATTTAAAAGTGGATGGTTTCCATTTAAAAATCGAACTTCCGCGTTTTCATCTGTAACCCTGTCATTAGATAGTTTCAACTTATAGGGGGCTAGGTTGTTTGTTTTCAAACCTCTGCTTGTATTGTATTGAACTATCATATTTCCACCTTTAGCAACAAAATCAAATAGTATTTGTTGTTTAAATTCAATATTCTCCAAAGTGTTATAAGCTCGAATACCCACTACAACAGCATCAAACTGGTTTAAGGATTCTGCACTTATATCTTCTAATTTTATCGTTTTTACTTGATAACCAATCTGTTGTAAACTTTCTGGAACAACATCACCAGCACCTGCTATATAACCAATATTTTCACCTTTCTTTTTAATATTTAATCTTACAATTTTACTTTCGCTTGGCAATAAAACGGTTTGAAATGGTATGTGTTCGTAGCTAATTTCAATAAGTTCTTTTGTGTATTCGGAATCGTTTACATGAACAATTGGGTTTATATACCCTTCACTCTGATTCTTAGGAGGGATAACCGTGAAGGTTAATTGCTGATCTTCTCCCTTGTGAGCAATGCTTACCTTTTGCTTTTCAGGAAAAACATGCCAATCTTTTGGATGATTAACAGATACGAATCCCTCTAAATTATCGCGTCCAGCTTTCACAATTACGGTAATATCTCGTTGTTTATCATTGTTGAAAATAATTACTTTTTCAGAAATTTTTGCCGAAACTTCCGGAATAACCTCAAACGGACGATACAATTCCCCTTTATCTGGTTTTGAATAACGATAAACCACTGGTTTACTTATGCTAAACGGTATATTATTTATTCTCAGGTTGAAGTTTACAACTACATTTCTAGGTGTTTCTGGTTTGCCTATGTAATCTCTATTTTCTACTTCATACATACCTAAAGTTCCCTTTTTATTTAGCCAATAAGGTGAGGTATAAGGTTCTTTAGAGCCAATGGCATACGCAGTTTCAAAACTTTTAGAATCATTATTTTTCAGTTCTAACTCTTTTAAAACTGTTTTTCCGTCCCCTTGGGTAATGCTTTCCAAAACTATATTTTGACTACTTCTATTTAAGGTTTCTATGGTTATTTTTACCGATTGATTTAATGTAGATGAAGGTGAATTTGCCACTGCTTCTAAATATAAGCCTGCACTCATTTCAATTATAGCTGTTAGCTCCTTTGTTTTTTGAGTTTTCCAGTGTAAATCGTCTATAGCCTGAATTAATTTATAAGCTTCTAAGAGCTCTGGAATATGCACAGACGGATCTTTAAAATTGAAGTTTCTTTCAACTTCATACAAGATATTTCCAATGGCTTTTCCTCCTTTTACACGATTCCAAGAAGTATCAATTCCCTCGAAAATATTATTAGATGTAAGTGCATCTCCTTTTAAAAACTCAACATATTCATGCTGTGTGCCTCTTTGGGCTAAACGACCAAAACCTTGACATAAATGTTGACTACTAGCCAAAGCCGCTATTTCGTTATTGGACATGCCTTTTAGTGGATAATAAGTGCCAATATCAAAACTAATTCTATTGTCCTTATTGGCTTTATCAAATTCTTCTTGATTTCGATAAAACCAAGAATTTGTATTGAAAAACAATCGTTTTGGTTTCCAAATACCAGCCTTCTGTATGGATTCAGGAAAAGCCTTTTTATCGGCTGCCAAATCAAAAGCTTCATAACTTAGCATAGCAGAACTAGTATGATGTCCGTGGGTTGTTCCAGGCGTTCTATGGTCAAATCGATTAATAATTATGTCCGGCTTAAACGTTCTGATGGCTAAAACAATATCACTCAATACCTTTTTTTTGTCCCAAATATTTAGAGTTTCATCTGGGTCTTTAGAGAATCCGAAATCGTTAGCACGGGTAAATAATTGTTCGCCACCATCAATACGACGTGCAGCCAACAATTCTTGCGTTCGTATTACCCCCAAAAGCTCTCTAATTTCTGGCCCTATGAGATTTTGACCGCCATCACCACGTGTTAGCGACAAGTAGGCTGTACGTGCCTTTATTTGATTTGCCATATATGCAATCAGGCGGGTATTCTCATCGTCTGGATGCGCAGCAATATATAAAACTGAACCTAAAAAATTAAGTTTTTGAACGGATTCAAAAATTTCTGAGGATGAAGGTTTTGTAGGTTTTTGGGCTTGTGATATTGAAAATAGTAGAAAATAAAATATAAAAGAAAGTAAAAATTTACGCATGTTTACATAGTTAACTTCAGCCAAATATAAAAAACTAACCAGCAAAAGTGCTGGTTTTAGTTTTTATTTAACGGTTTTGTAAACTGGTGCTTCTAAATTCTTTTAAGTTCTTTTTTCTCTGGTTCAGCTGGGATAATGCTTTTAAAATTTTGATTTAAAAACAGTTGTTGTATGGAGTCCATACGTTTCATCATGTTTCTAATTTGCTCGTCCTGATTAATAAATCCTTTGTAGAAAAAGTCGTTAGAATTCAAACCTCCTGTAATAGAATCCGGTGTAAAAAAATCATCAAAAAAGGAATCATTAAAAAAGGAATGTTTATTAAAATGCTTTTGAAACTTCATTTTTAAACTATCAGATATTTTTCCGTTGGAAGAATAACTGTATGAATATATGGAATCGTATCGCTTTAAATTGCCATATTCATCATACTCCTTGTTTACCTGAACATTCTCATTGGGCTTCAATGTATCGGAAGTTGTATCGGACTTTTGTTTATTCTGTGCATTGCAGCTATAAAAAACCAGAAAAAAAATTGGAATAAATTTAAGTGCTTTCATAATAGATACATTTTAAATTAAACAAATTCATTTGCTTAATAATTTCAAAAAATATACCATTTGTATTTCAAGATAACCGTTATAAAAAAAATGTCAAATTGACATTTTTTACTTCTAAAGCCACTTCTTACGCTTAAAATAAAAGAGCATTCCTAAAAACAGCACTATCATTACACCCCATAAAACGAAATAAGAATACTTATAATGGAGTTCTGGAATGTAATCGAAATTCATTCCATAAATACCTGCAATGAAAGTTAAGGGAATGAAAATAGAGGCCATGATGGTTAATACTTTCATGACTTCATTCATTTTATTGCTAATACTGGTCATGTACATTTCCATCAAACTCCAAATCATTTCACGGTAAATATCGATATTTTCAGAAACTTGAATTAAATGGTCGTAAATATCACGGTAAAAGGTTTGCGTTTTCTTTAGAATAAGCGGACCCTCGTGTTTTTCAATGCGACTAATAACTTCACGAAGGGGAAAAATAGCCCGTCGTACTTTTAAAATTTCTCGTTTTAGTTCTTGAATATCTCTATTAATTGTATTGCTTACCTGCCCCGAGAAAATAGCATCCTCGTAATCCTCAATTTTTTCACCCAAAGTTTCAATAATGGTGAAGTAATGATCTACAATAGCATCCAGTAAAATATACAATAAATAATCGGCTTGCATACCTCTCGCTCTACCTTTACCTTGCCTAATACGCTCTCTAACAGCATCAAAAACATCACCTTCAGCTTCTTGAAAGGACAAAACATACCCTTTTCCTAACACAAAACTAATTTGTTCAGAAACTATACTATTATCCTTTTCAATGTATAGCATTTTAACTACCACAAATAAATAATCATCGTATTCATCAATCTTTGGCCGTTGAGAAATACTTACCAAATCCTCTAAAACAAGTGGATGTAAATTGTAATGATTACCTAGTTTTTCAATGTCTCCAACATGGTTTAAACCATTAACATTTATCCAAGTTACAGAATCTAAACTTTTAAAATGGAAAGCTTCCTCTATGGTTGCTAGCTCTTTTTCAATGCATTTTTCAAGGTTATAGTCAAAAACCTCTATGAATAATTTCTTAGAAGATTTGTTACCTGTATAAATGACACTTCCAGGTGGTTTTCCTAGTTTCTTATGATGCTTTTTAACCCTATTTTTCGCCATCCTTAAATATATGGAAAAATTTAAATAAAATCTGTCCCATCATCAATCGCATCTTTTTGAATTAGCGTTACCGCCTTTTGCAACATGAGATTATTTGGGTAGGTTACAAGGTTTCCATTATCCAAACGCAAATGCAATTGAAAGGCTCCAATATCTTCAATAATAGCCTGAAGCGGAAAATCCTTATCGTGTATTTCTATCTTATCCCCTACTTTATACGGAAATGAAAAAAACATGATAATACCTGAAGTCACGTTACTTAAAATGGACCAGATAGCAAACAAACCAATACCAATTACCGCAAAAACAGATGAAAAGATAACGGCTAAATCTTGAAGTCGTGTTCCAAAAATATACGCTTCCAACAATGCTCCTATTAAGAACAATGTAATAGTTACATATCTTCGAATTAACCTAATTCTAGCTTCATTTATATCGTTTTTTCTAGCAATTTTAGTGATTGTGAAATTGGTAATATGTCGTATTATTAACAGTGCTAATATGACTACACTTGTGGAAATAAGTTCGCTTTTTAAGTTTAAAAACATAAAAAATAAATTTAATTTAAGTAGTAAAGATAAGGATACTGTTTAAAAACTATAGTTCATTTTGGTTAACATTAACGATGTCCGATAATGTTTTATAAACTATATGTGTTGGCAACCCCATAACGTTAAAATAAGACCCTTCAATTTTGGTTACCCCTATTATACCAATCCATTCCTGTATACCATAAGCACCAGCTTTATCAAAGGGTTTACATGTTTTGATATAATAATGAATTTCTTCATCTGACAAGGCCTTAAAAGTTACTTTGGTTACCGCATTTAAGGTTTTTTCAAAAGTTTTAGTGGTAAAACAAACCGATGTAATAACTTCATGTGTTGTGTTACTCATGGATTTTATCATCTGAAAAGCTTCTATGTCATTTCTAGGCTTGCCTAAAGCCTGTTTATTATGCCATACAATTGTGTCACTAGTAATAAGAATATCGTTGTCTTTTAATTCGTTTTTAAATGGTAAAGCTTTTAACTGCGCCAAATAATCACTGATTTCGAAATGAGTTAATCGTGGTGGATATTCTTCAACAATGGGCTTTAAACGAATTTCAAAATTTAATCCTAACGTTTCAAAAAACGCTTGTCTTCTAGGGGAACCTGAAGCTAAAATGAGATTATAATTTTTTAATTTTTCGTGTAACATTATAATAAAACGTACTTGTATAAAAGTAAAGAAAACATTCCGAAAAGCATCACTAATTTAAGCACATTGCTAATATGATGAAAATCTTTTTTAGATTTCGCACTAAAAATTTTTATACACGTGTAAAGTAGTGGCCCAATAACAAAAATTAAAAAATAAAGAACGGCAATTTGGTTTTTGTATAGAGAATCTATTACGTAATACACAATAAAAAGTAAACAAAGAATACTTAAAACAAATAATACGTTTGTTGCACGACTTTTACCAATTGCGATGGGCAAGGTATTCATACCTGCTTTATAATCGCCATTAATATCTTCAATGTCTTTTGCTATTTCCCGAAGTAAATTTATAGAAAATGCAAACAATGCATAATCAAAAATTATTTTAAATAAGGTTAATTGCGTTAACCGATTCAAGCTTGTAATACTTGGAAGTAACTCAAAAATACCAACAATAATTAGGGATAGTGCCACTAAAATAGAAATAACCACATTACCTATTACAAGTGTTTGCTTTAAGTAACTAGCATACACATATAACAACACTGAAATGATTACAAACAAGGAAAAAAAGGCATTTTTACCTACTAAATACGACACATAGTACCCAATACCAACACCAATAACATTGAAAATAATAAATAAATTATAAGCCGTTTTCTCCGATACAAATGTTCCTATAATGATACGATCTGGTTTGTTTACAAAATCCGTTTCAACGTCATAAACATCATTAATGATATTTCCTGCTGCTGCAATACATAGTGTCGCTGAAATTAAAAGTGTAATTCCGAAGATATCTAAACTAGTTTGAACTCCAAACGGTTCTAACAACGCATATTTAATAAGTAATTGCACCAAGGCAATCATAACTAAATTTTTCCAACGAATGAGGTTTAAAAAGTTCAATAAGTTTAAAGTTTTAGAGTTACTAAAATTTGGTAATTACTTAACTAAAAAAGTACATTAGGCACTTTGATTTAGATTAAAGTGCCCATTTTCCTTGAACTTTCAGCACCTGTTCAATTACATCTCTAGCAGCGCCTTCACCTCCTTTTTTATGTGAAATGTATTTTGAAATGCCTTTAATTTCTTGAATAGCATCCTGCGGACAAGTTGGTAAGCCTACAACTTTCATTACAGGAAAATCGGGAACATCATCCCCCATATAAAGCACATGTTCTGGTTTGATATTGTTTGTATTTAAATATTCCTCTAACCGAACTATTTTATCATAAGCCCCTAGGTATACATTTTTTATTCCTAAACTTTCTAAACGCAACTTTACACCTTCATTGGTACCTGCAGAAATTATAGCCACATTATAACCAGCATTTACTGCAAATTTTAAAGCAAATCCATCTTTTACATTCATGCCTCTAAGCAACTCGCCTGTAGTAGTTACTAAAACGTTGCAATCTGTTAATACACCATCCACATCAAAAATAAATGTGGTTATATCATTCATCAGTTCTTTATAGCTTTTTTCTTCCATGTGTTCGTTGTATAGAGGTTGTTAATAGGTTGTAAATATCAGTATGATGCTGATCTTTCAATAATTTTAAATGCCTTTTTAAGGTTTTTTTATCATTACGTTTCGCAGGGCCCGTTTGTGCCATATAGGGCGAAATTTCCTGAACTTTATTTGCAGTTTCCAAGATAAGTGGTTTTAATAAATCAAACTCTGCACCTTCACTTTCTGTAATTTCATGAGCTATTCTGTATAGCTGATTAGTGAAATTATTAACAAAAACAGCCGCTAAATGTAACACCTTACGTTGGTCGGTATTTACTTTTTTAGTAGGACTCCCTATAGATTTAGCCAAATTTTTTAAAACATGATAATCTTTACTTTCAAGGGCTTCAATACAAATAGGAACATTGGCAAAATTTAAATCTGCAGCTTTACTAAAAGTTTGTAATGGGTACAAAACACCACGTTGATGCTTCTGGTCTATATCATACACCCCTACACTTCCCGAGGTATGTACAACCAATCGGTTTTCAAAAGGAAGTTGAGAGGATAACCCTTTTACAGCATCATCACTAACTGCTAATAGATAAACATCGGCTTCCTTAAGTTGTGCCAAATCATCTGTTATTAAAACATCATTTTTATACGTTTTTAAAGCGTCTAAATTTCTATTATACCATTGCACTACAGAAACCTTATCTGTTTTGCTAATCGCCTTATATAAATGGGTGGCTACATTGCCAGCACCTAAAATTACTACTGAAATCATATAGCAAAAGTACATAAGTTAAGTTGAATGTTAAAAGTATAAAGTTAAAAGTTAGTAATAGTTCTTGGTTGCTACAACCGACTAAAATTTGTGTCATCATTTAAATTTCAAACTAACAGGCTTTCAGTATTCACAACATAAAAAAGAGTAATTTTGTTTTTATGAAACGTGATATAAAAACCAGAGAGGATGTTTATTTACTAGTATCTTCATTTTATGTGAAAGTAAAAAAAGATGCTGTTCTTGGACCTTTTTTTAATAAGGTTATACAAGATTGGGATGCACATTTAGAAAATTTAACAACATTCTGGGAAGCTAGTTTGTTTTTAAAAACCAAATACTTAGGCAATCCACTTGAAGTGCATATTAAAGTAGATAATGAAAATAATAATAGCATTTCCGAATTACATTTTGGCTTATGGCTTAACCTTTGGTTTGAAACTATTAATGAACTTTTTGAAGGTGATTACGCCCAAAACGCTAAAGAACGCGCCCGTAAAATGGGTACTTTTTTATATTTGAAGATTTTTGAAGCACGGAAATAAGTAAATAGTTTTTGGTCTCTTTCACAGTCTTAGTCTCAGTTTACAAATTAAGAAACCTTTACTACCGTGCAACTTTGACACTTTGGTACTTTTATACTTTGAAGCTTTGGTACTTTAAGACTTAGACACTTTGAAACTCAGAAGCTTTTTCACAAACTTTAACACTTCAAAATAAACTTAAATACCTAAATTTGCCCGACCTAAAAATGGGTTCATATTATGCAAAATAAACTCGCTAAAATTCTTTTTTCAACACGTCTTACTGGTATTCTATTTATTGTATTCGCAGCCGCTATGGCAACCGGTACATTTCTAGATGCAGGACAAGATACATCGCCTACCGCTTACACACGTAATTTAATTTATAATGCATGGTGGTTTGAGGCTATTATGGTGTTTTTTGTTATTAACTTTATGGGAAATATTATAAGGTTCCAACTGCATAAAAAAGAAAAATGGTCGTCTTTAATTTTGCATTTATCCTTTATTTTTATCCTTTTAGGCGCCTTTATTACCCGATATGTAAGTTTTGAAGGCATGATGGCCATTCGTGAAGGAGCCACTGAAGACACCTTTCTTTCACAAAAAACCTATATCACCACATATATAGATGGTGATTATGAAATTGATGGCGTACCACAACGATTACCTATTGAGCGTGAAGTGGATTTTTCCGAACGTTTAGAAAACAATTTTAAAATAGAAACTAAATACAATCAACAACCAGTAACTATAGAATTAGAAAAATTCATTAAAGGTGCTGAAGAAGATATTGTGCCCGATGAAACTGGTGAAGAATATTTAAAAATAGTTGAAGCTGGCGGTGGCGGGGCTCACAATCATTTTTTAAAGGTTGGTGAAATACAAAGCATTCATAATGTATTATTTGCCTTTAATAAACCCACCGATGGCGCTATAAATATTACCTATAAAAACGATGAATTAACCATAAAATCTCCTTTTGAAGGTGAATACATGGTTATGGCTACCATGGCACAGGGGACATTGGTAAAAGACAGTTTGCAACCTTTAGTACTACGTGCCCGATATGTAATTGGCGATATGCAAATGGTTTTTCCAAAACCTGTTGTAAAGGGCGTTTTTGATATAGTTCAAAAATCGGAAATATTAAGAAATGATGAAGATGGTGTTGTACTAAAAGTATCTTCTAATGGCGAAACAAAACGCGTTGGTCTACTTGGTGGTAAAGGCATGAATAATGCATTCAAACAAGTTTCTGTAGGCGGTTTAGATTTTGCATTTAAATATGGTTCCAAAATTCTAGAACTACCGTTTTCAATAAAATTAAACGATTTTGAAGCTGAGCGTTATCCAGGAACAGAAAAAGGGTATTCTGCATATTCTAGTCAAGTAACTGTAATTGATGAAAAAGAAGGTAGCTACGATTATAAAATTTTTATGAATAATATATTAGATCATGGTGGGTACCGCTTCTTCCAATCGAGTTTTGATCCTGATGAAAAAGGCACTATCCTGTCGGTTAACCACGATTATTGGGGCTCATTAATCACTTATATAGGATACTTTTTACTTTATTTTGGCTTAATGGCTATTCTTTTTGTTAAAGGTTCCCGATTTGGAGAATTAAAAGTGATGTTAGAAAAAGTAAAAGCAAAAAAAGCTAAGTTATTAGGCGTTTTAATAGTATGTTTTGGTTTGAATTCTTTTGCTCAATCGCATTCGGATAATGATGGTCACGACCATAATACCAAGCCAACAAAAGCTCAAATAGATTCTATTTTAAAAGCGAACATTACGCCTAAAGATCATGCCAATGCTTTCGGACATATGGTAATTCAAGATTTAAGCGGACGTATGATGCCTGTTAACACCTATGCTTCTGAAATGCTTCGTAAATTAAGCAAACAAGATGAGTATGAAGGTTTTGATGCTAATCAGGTATTTTTATCTATGCAAGAAAGCCCAATGCTTTGGTATAATGTGCCTATTATTTATTTAGCTTATAAAAAAGCGGATACGATCCGACACCTTATTGGGGCAGATTCTAAAGAAAAATATGTTACACTTGCCGATTTTTTTACAGAAAGAGGTGAATATAAGTTAACGCCTTTTTTAGATGAGGCTTACAAGGCATTGGCGCCTAATGGGTATCAAAAGGAAATTAAAGAAGCCGACCAACGTGTTAATTTATTGTACAATACCATTGAAGGGGCTTCACTAAAAATATTCCCGATTCCAAACGATGAAAACAATAAATGGATTTCGGCTAATGAATATAATCAAGGTACTTATCAGGTACAAGACTCTCTTTATGGAAACTTCATAAGAAATGGTTTTAAAATGTATTTATACACTTTAAATACCGCCAAACAGACGGGCGATTATTCTGAAGCCACAAAACTATTGGAAGCCTTCAAAAAGACCCAAAATCAATTTGGATCGGAAGTGATGTTAAGTGATGATAAAATTAAAACCGAAGTCCTTTACAACAAATACGATATTTTTAAAAAGCTATTCAGTTGGTATTTATATGCAGGTAGTTTATTATTTGTATTGTTAATAGTACAAATATTTAAAGAAAAGAATAAACCGTTAAATATTTCAATAACCGTATTCAAATTTATTATTCTTGGGTTGTTTATTTTGCACACCTTAGGTTTACTAGTCCGTTGGTACATTTCTGGTCATGCGCCATGGAGTGATGCCTACGAATCTATGATTTATGTTGCTTGGGCTACCATGTTTTTTGGTTTAGCCTTCGGCAGAAAAAGTGATTTAACTATTGCATCAACAGCCTTTGTAACTGCTATGTTACTCATGATTGCACATTGGAATTGGATGGACCCTGCAATTGCTAACCTGCAACCGGTTTTAAATAGTTATTGGTTAATGATTCACGTGGCCGTTATTGTAGCAAGTTATGGTCCGTTTACCTTAGGTATGATTTTGGGCGTTGTTTCCTTATTTTTAATGATTTTCACTACCGAAAAGAACAAGGTTAAAATGGATTTAAACATTAAAGAGCTTACCATTATTAATGAAATGTCGTTAACCGTTGGTTTAGTAATGCTTACCATAGGTAACTTTTTAGGAGGTATGTGGGCTAATGAAAGTTGGGGGCGCTACTGGGGTTGGGACCCAAAAGAAACTTGGGCGCTTATAAGTATTATGGTTTATGCTTTTGTAATCCATATGCGATTAATTCCAGGACTACGCAGCCGATGGTTTTATAATTTGATGTCTATCATCGCCTTATCAAGTATTATATTCACATATTTTGGAGTTAATTTTTACTTATCTGGCTTACATTCTTACCAATCGGGTCAACAAATTGCTAGTTTCAACGCAATCGCCATCGCCCTTGGTATCATCGCTTTACTAGGATTTTTTGCATACCGTGGTTTTAAGAAACATCATAAAAAGTGATAAGTATTATGGCGAAAACTGGTAGAGATAAAAACACTAAAAATAAGGCGAAACATTCCAAATTAATGAATCAAAAAATTAATAAGAAAAAGGAAGAAGCCAAACTTAGAAAAGAGCGCCTAAAAGCTATTATCACCAAGGCAAATGAAGCCAAAGACGAGCAGTAATTTTTTTGCTATATTCAATAAAAAAAGTATTATTACTAACCATAATAATACTTTTTAAAACACTTAACTAAAAGGACTAACTTTTTAAATTTATTTATTAATTTTTAGTTTAAACTTTCCATTTTCTATTGTTTTGGCTATCGTATTATAATCATTATTAGTAACTAAAATACCACTAAATACTCCCGCAGCATATTCCGAAGTTATTTCAGTTAATGTAATTCTGGCATTAGAAACGTTACTGATATTTGGTGCCGCTGAAGTATAACCAACTTCCGAAATACTATAAGTTATGGTAGCTCCCGATAAATATTTACCTGGAATAAATGCCTCTGTATAGGTTTTTCCTGAAGTAATTTCTACAGTATCATACATATACAATAAAATGGCCTCACCAGAGTTCGTTCCATTACTTTGCCCGTTAGCACCAACCACTCCCGCTCCATAAATTCCGTTTGCTAATAACCCATAATTATCAAAGGATAACACATCTTTGCAAGTAACTGCCTCTCCGTTAACTTCAAAGGTGATAAAATAATCACTTACTTGATTTTCATCAGGTTCATTGCCTTCACTTGAACAAGAAACAATGCCTATTAATGCAATGAAGATGAATACTCGTTTTAAAGCTTTCATATAACATTAATTTTAAAATTAACAAATTCACAATATTTACCTTCAAAATTAGCTTCACAATCCACAATAATCAATTGACACTTATTTTTTGCTCAACTTCAATTATTTTATGTGATTTAAAAACATATTAATTTTAGGCTTAATTGAAGGATAGAATTAATAACAATTAAAAACACAAAGCATTTTTTTTCACATTTTTAATAAACTACCATGATTCAACACTGGTTATTTTAGAATTGGATTTAATTTTTGCCTTGCCTTTCTTCACTGAAACAAAAAAATAAACCACATAACCTAACACCAAAATAAAAAGTCCCGGATATTTAAAACAAATAATTATTAAAACAATTATTGATAAACACCCTAAATATTTATTTCCAATAGGGTTTACGCAACTAGAGGCTATCCTATTTAGAGCCGGATTATTAAAAAAAGTAGTTTGTGTTGTATGATTGATAATGGCGTAATAACTACCCGTTTCTTTACCTTCAGGAATCCCCCACAAAGCAGTAATAATATTAGTTGGCCTACATGCAATGTTAAAATCTTGCAATTGTAATGCGCGCTCATTACCTTCTTTATCTATTAAAAAAATGTTATCATGCGTTATGGTTGTTGAAGTAACTGAAACTGGCGCACTAGCTCCTGTACCTCTATAAGTACCGCCACCACCACCGCCTCCACTTACTTTAGTTTCTAGATGCTTTTGCGCTTCAGCAACCTTTCCTGTAAACTTATAAATTGTTAAGCTTTTGGACCCTATTTGTATTTTAGAATGTACTTCTGCAGGCATAATTTAAGAGAATAAAGAATTAAATTAATCAATTTTTTTGTCATTTATAAAATTTCATTAGTTTTCAATAATGAGTTAATACATCATCTAATTCCTAATAAATGGTTAATAAAATTTTCAATAATGGAGTATTTTTTATAATACTATAACGAAAACATTCCGACAAAATCCATAATGTAACAATTTAAAAAAGACATATTTTTAATACATGTTTTATTTTAAACTTGCGCTAATGTTGGTATAAACTGTTAACACCACAACATTGAATCTCGTTGTAACAAATGCAACCGTACAACAAATGATGCTGCTGTATTTAATAATAAACCTACATACACAATAAAAATACATTCACAACCTGCGATTAACAATACTTATCTATTATTTGCTTTTTTTCAATTATTTTTTGCAGCTTAAAAATATTTATATTGAAAAAAATACTAATTTTAGCTTTACCTCCTGTCATTGAATGAATTAATAGCAAATTTAAAATTTATGATCATGAGGAAATTTCTAACAACTCTATACTCCATAATACTAACATGTAGTGTTTATTCGCAGCAAAATAAAATTGATTCCTTAACTCACCTACTTCAAAAGCATAAAGAAGAAGATTCTATTAGGTTAAAATTACTTAATAATTTGTCTAATTACTATGAATCGTCTGACGCCCATCAAGGTTTAATTATATCAAACCAAGCCATTGCCCTGGCCCATAAACTTGGACAAAAAGACCACTTAGCGCAAGCCTATTTAAACAAAGCATATAATTATATTGCTGTAGGAAAGGATTCTTTAGCTTTAAAATTATATTACAAATCCATGGCCATTTATACTTCAAATAACAAGATAGAAGGCAATGCTACTGCTTTATATGGGATTGCCAGAGTGTATCAAAATTGGTCCGATTACAACAAAGCCATCAAGTTTTATAACAAAGCATATATCCTATTTGATTCTGTTGGAAACACAAAAAATAAGGCTGCTATGTTAAACGGAATTGGAATTTGCCAAATGTATTCTAGTAACTACCCTAAAGCCTTAGAATCTTATATAAAAGCTTTAAACATTTATGAAAAAGAGAAATTAAACAAGACATTAGATTATGCTAACGTTTTAACAAATATCGGCCTTATTTATAACCGGATGGAACATAAACTTCATCAGGCATTAGAGTTTTTCAATAAGGCCTTAATAATAAACAAAGAGAAAGACTATCAAATAGGTATTGCAAATATCTTATCAAATATGGCCAACACGCATGATAATTTAAATCAACCCGAAAAGGCCATTGAATTACAAAAGGAAGCCTTTGAAATGTATGAAAAGATTGGCAACAAACTAGGAATGGCTAATGCCTTAACCAACATAGGCATTGCCTACACATCGATACCAGATTACGAAAAAACAATTTTATACTTACAGAAAACATTACCTATTTATGAAGAATTAGGTAATAAAAACAACTTATCTCTAGTAAAATATTACTTAGGTGAAGCTTATTTAAACTTGCCTAGTACCAAAAGTAATTTGAAAAAAGCTGAAAAAGATTTAATTCAAGCTAGCATAATAGCAAAGGAAACAGGAAATTTAGAAATAGAGAAAGAAACATATTTTATGCTATCAAAATTACATGCTAAAAAAGGAGATTATAAAAGTGCCTTTGAAATAAATGAATTAGCAGTAATCTTGAAAGACAGTTTAAATTCTCAAAACTTAAAAGACGAGATTGTTAGATTGGAAGTTAAATATGATTATGACAAAAAAGCCGCTATCACCAAAACAGAGCATGAAAGTAAGCAAGCACTAGCTAAAGCCGAGATTAACAGACAAAAATTAATAAAGAAAGGAGCTATTTTTGGCGGAAGCACCTTATTCGTTTTATCCTTTTTAGGTATATTGCTTTACATTAGAAAACGAGATGCCGAAGAACAACGCCAAAAGGCAGAACTTAATGCTAAGGTTTCGGAAACCGAATTAAAAGCACTCCGGGCTCAAATGAATCCACATTTCATTTTTAATGCCCTAAACTCGATTAACGATTTCATTTCTAAAAACGATGCCGTATCCGCTAGTAAATACCTAACTAAGTTTGCTAAAATAATGCGTCAAATCCTTGAGAATTCTAATCAAAAAGAAATAACATTAACGGAAGACCTGAATTTAATTGAAGCCTACATTCAAATTGAGGCCCTACGTTTAAACCACAAATTCACATATACTATTAGCATAGATCCAGCCATTGACACCGATAACACCTTAATTCCCCCTCTTATTTTACAGCCTTTTATAGAAAATAGTATTTGGCATGGCATTTCAAAAAAAGAGAGTGTTGGGCATATTCATATTTCTTTAAAAAAAGAAGATACTATGTTAGTCTGTATTGTAGAAGATGATGGCTTAGGAAATCATGCATCGGTTATAAATAAAAACCAAAAGTCTCTAGGACAAAACATTACCAAAACGAGAATAGATATAATAAACAAAACCAAACGAACCAATGGTTCTGTTTCCAACATCCCAAAAGAACAGGGGTTTTGTGTGGAGATAAAACTGCCATTTCAATTAGCTTATTAATATGATAAAAGCCATAATTATAGATGATGAACAGCATTGCATAAATGCCATAAAGCTATTAGCAAAATCTGTTAATAATTTAGAAATTATAAATGCCTATACTTCGGTAGATGAGGCTGTAGAAGCTATTGAATGGCACCAGCCTGATTTAGTGTTTTTAGATGTACAAATTCATGATAAAACTGGTTTTGATTTTTTGAAAATGATGAAGTCCATTACTTTTGAAGTAATATTTACCACAGCACATGAAGAGTTTGCTGTTCAGGCTTTCAAATTTAGTGCAATTGATTATTTATTGAAACCAATTGAAGAAGAAGATTTTATGTTGGCTATTGCGAAATCACAAGAGAAATTAGCTATAAAAGACTTCTCAAAAAAAGTAAACACGCTGTTAAATAATATTTCAAAGCAAGATGGCAGTAAAAAAATAACCATTCCAACAGCCGATGGTCTCGAGTTTTTGGAAGTTTCAAATATTATAAGATGTGAAGCAGACATTAATTATACGACCATTTTCACTACCGACCGAAAAAAAATTCTGGTTTCAAAAACCTTAAAATCTTTCGAATCCCTATTATCCAATTGCAATTTTTTTAGAATACATAACTCGCATTTAATTAATTTAGACTTCGTTAAAAAATACACGAAAGGCAAAGGTGGTTATGTAACACTTAGTGACAACACTGTCATTGAAGTTTCTTCACGAAAAAAAGAGGCGTTTTTAAAAGCTATATGTTAACTTAATAATGCACCTTTAACTTTTTCATAAGTAATTTCATTAAAATCCTTTATAACCAAATCGGCTTTTGTATAATCCTGATTTTTAGAGTGAAAACTATCAAAGCCCACACAAAATACACCGGCACCTTTTGCAGCTTCAATTCCATTTGTTGAATCTTCTATTACAATACATTCATTTGCTGTATAACCCGATGCCTTAACAGCATTAATAAAAATTTCCGGATGTGGTTTGGACTCTTTTAAATCTGCACCGCTTAATTTAGCAATAAAGTATTGGTTTAAATCAAAACGATCAAAAATTTGATTAATACTGCTCATTGCAGCCGATGAGCCTAAAACCAACTTCAATCCATTACTATGGTAATCTTTTATTAAATCTTCTACACCATCAATAAGTGCTAAATCGGAATTAGTTTCAAAAAATCGTTTATAATGCTTTCGTTTTAAAGACACTAAATATTCTGGTGTTTCACTTAGCTCAAAAACATCGCACAACCGTTTGCAAATATTAAGTGTTGATTGTCCTGTAAATGATTCATAGAGTTCATTGGAAACAGTAATGTTAACCTCGTCGAACATATCATGATACGCTTTATGATGCATGGGTTCACTATCAATAATAACCCCATCCATATCAAAAATAACCGCTTTAAGCATTTCTTTTTTTTGCGAAGATAAAAGATTATAACAAAACAGCCTAAAATCTTGTTTTATGGAATCATAAAAAAACCGTTTTAAAAATGCTAACTATCAAAATATAAAAATCAAAAAAGCCTTCTAGAAAACTTCTAAAAGGCTTTTATTATATTTAGTAAAATTTCTATTCTACTCTTTCAATTTTAGCACCAATGGCACGTAAACGCTCATCTATACGCTCGTAACCTCTATCAATTTGCTCTATATTTTGAATGGTTGATGTCCCTTTTGCTGATAAAGCCGCAATTAATAATGAAACCCCTGCACGAATATCAGGTGATGTCATGGTTGTTGCTTTTAAAGTCGATTTATAATCGTGACCAATAACAGTTGCTCGGTGTGGATCGCATAAAATAATTTTAGCACCCATATCTATCAATTTGTCCACGAAGAATAAACGGCTTTCAAACATTTTTTGGTGTATTAAAACACTACCTCTTGCTTGGGTTGCTACTACCAAAATAATACTCAATAAATCGGGGGTAAACCCTGGCCAAGGCGCATCGGCAATGGTTAAAATAGAACCATCAATAAAACTTTGAATTTCATAACCATCGGTATGTGCAGGAATATGTATATCATCTCCGCGTCTTTCAACCGTAATACCTAATTTTCTAAACGTGGCTGGGATAATTCCTAAATCGTCCCACGACACATTGGTAATGGTAAGTTCACTTTTAGTCATAGCAGCCAATCCAATCCAACTACCAATTTCAATCATGTCTGGCAGCATGGTATGTTCGGTTCCACCTAAACTATCAACACCATCAATAATAAGCATATTAGATCCTACACCACTTATCTTGGCTCCCATTCTATTCAACATTTTACATAATTGCTGTAAGTATGGCTCGCAAGCAGCGTTATAAATGGTGGTACGTCCTTCTGCTAAAACAGCAGCCATAACAATATTGGCTGTTCCAGTAACCGAGGCTTCTTCTAAAAGCATATAAGCCCCTTTTAATTTATCTGCTTCAACACCGTAAAACTGTTCCTCTTTACTATATCTAAATTTAGCGCCTAAATTAATTAAGCCTTCAAAATGAGTATCTAACCTGCGTCTACCTATTTTATCACCTCCTGGTTTAGGTATGTACCCTTTTCCAAAGCGTGCCAACATAGGTCCAACTATCATGATTGACCCACGCAACCCACGGCCATCAACCTTAAATTCATCAGATTCTAAATATTTTAAATTAACATCATCAGCCTTAAATGTGTAAGAACCATGTGCTAATTTTTCTACTTTTACCCCTAACTTTTTAAGTAAGCTAATTAGTTTATTAACATCAACAATGTCTGGGATGTTATGAATTGTAACTAATTCTGGTGTTAACAAAACTGCGCATAAAATTTGTAGCGCTTCATTTTTGGCACCCTGTGGCTTTATACTACCCTTTAATTGGTGTCCGCCTTCAATTTTAAATGTACTCATAATATCTTAGAAGCGTTTTCTTTTATGACCTGATGTGTTTTTTTTATGATGTCCGCCTTTTTTACCTGAACTACTATTAGAGTATTTTGTTTTAGTTCGCAGTAAACTAGTAGCATCCGATAAATCTTCGTCCGTATTTTTTAAATTAATTTTTCCTCCCGATAATTCGAATAAATGACCATAAATCACTTCATCTTCCACCGTATCTTTATTCCAATTTAAAAAACACTTTTTCATGTGGTTAGCAATTGTGAAAATAAGGGCTTCTTTTAGTTCTCCTTCTTCCCAAGTATTTGCCACATCTATCATCGTTTTAATATTGTTTCCGTAAAAACGATATTTTGGAAAATTTTGTGGGTAACTTAATGGCTCTGGACGTTCTTCCAATAATTCCTTTGTTGGCTTTTCGTACGATGAATCTACATCCAACTCAAAATTAGACATGATAAAAAGCTGATCCCAAAGTTTATGCTGAAAATCCGGAACGTCTCTTAAATGTGGTTGCATATTTCCCATAACAGAAATAATAGCTTTGGCCACCTTATTACGTTCTTCTTTTGTTTCGCGGGTTTTAGCGTAATTAATCATTTTCTGCATATGGCGTCCATATTCAGGTATAATTAAATGTTCACGCTCTGTGTTGTATTCTAATTCGTCTATTGTCAAAATAATTGTGTAGAGTTAATGATTTGGCATGTAGTTGTATGCTAGTGCAAATTACAAAAAAAAACTAAAGACTTATAACGCCTTCTACCTTTTCTGCAACTTCTTTGTATTTTTCTATAACAGATTCCGGCGTTTTCATTATCAAATTAATGGAAACACTGGTATATTTTCCGTTTTTGGACTCGGTAGTATTAATAACGGCTCCCATATTGTCAAAAATAACTTCTATTTTCCCAATATTACCAGCATCTGTTATAATTATAAACTTATATAAATATTCCGACGGCCAACTAGCCGTCTCATATAATTGTGTTCTTAATTTTTTATAAAATTCTTCCGAATTTGGAGCTGTACTCATAGTATTCTAATATGCTGCAAATATACAGTTAATTTCTATTTTTCCATCACAATAAAAATTTGGGTGTTACCACAAGGGTCGGGCTATGCGCTACAAGTCCTCGCTCGTGCCTCGCTGCGGGCTTTCCGCTGCTATCCCTAACACGAAACATTCAGTTCTTTTAATTAAATAAATAAAAATGAAAACAAACTAACCTACTAGCGTATCTGCAACCTTCAAAAAACTGTTTCCAATTGCTAACCAAAAGTGATTTCATTTAAAATTTCTTATCTGCAACTTTAAACTCAACCATTTTGCAACATTAATCAACCGCATAATAACTAATTTTTAATTATTCATTGTTAATTATCAATAATCAATCATTAATTTTACGGCTAAATTTTCACTTTTGAACTCAAAAAAGATAGTTATTACTGGAGGTCCGGGCACCGGAAAATCCACATTAATAAACCATTTAATTAAAAACGGACATACTTGCCTTGAAGAAATTTCACGTCAAGTTACCTTAGATGCTCAAAAAAAAGGAACAAGTCAATTGTTTTTAACCGAGCCTTTGCTATTTAGCGAATTACTTTTAAAAGGTAGGATTCGGCAATTTGAACAATCAAACTATTTAAAATCAGACTTCATTTTTTTCGACAGAGGAGTTCCAGATGTACTAGCGTACATGAATTATATTGGAGACACCTATCCACAATATTTTATAGATGCTTGCAAAAAAGCTGTTTACGATACTGTTTTTATTTTAAAACCATGGAAAGAAATTTATGTAAGTGATAATGAACGCTATGAGAGTTTTAAACAAGCCGAGGAAATTCACGATCATTTATTAAGCACCTATCAGCATTACAATTATAACTTAATAGATGTGCCTTTTGGAACCATTGAGTACCGAACCAATTTCATTTTAAATGCTTTAAAGCAATAAATGGAACAACCAATAAACATATTAGAACGCTACTGGAACCACACCGAATTTCGTCCAGAACAGGAAGCCATCATCAATGCTGTAATAGCTGGTGAAGATACTTTTGTATTATTACCCACTGGCGGTGGCAAATCAATATGTTTTCAAATTCCTGCATTGGTAAAAGATGGCATTTGTATCGTAATTTCGCCCTTAATTGCTTTAATGAAAGACCAAGTACAGCAGTTAAATGACAAAGGTATTAAAGCTATGGCACTTACAAGCGGAATTACTTACAGTCAACTAGATACACTTTTAGACAACTGTATTTATGGCAATTACAAGTTTTTATACCTCTCACCAGAACGTTTACAACAAGAATTAGTACAAGAACGCATTAGGCATATGAATGTGAACTTAATTGCTGTTGATGAAGCCCATTGTATTTCGCAATGGGGTAGCGATTTTAGACCTGCTTATAAAAACATTGCACTTTTACGCCAATTGCAGCCCACCACTAATGTTGTAGCACTTACCGCTTCAGCAAAACCAGAAGTGGTAAACGATATAATAAAAGAACTGGATTTTATTAAGCCTAAAATTTTTAAACAATCGTTTTTTAGACCAAACTTAGGCTACATGGTATACCATGAAAATGATAAATACTACCGTATAGAAACCATTTTAAAAAAATATAAAGAATCCTCAATTATTTATGTTCGGAACAGAAAACTTACCTTGGACGTTTCAACCTATTTAAATTCAAAAAAAATAACGGCAACCCATTATCATGGCGGTTTAACAAATACAGAAAAAGAAAACAACATGACCTTATGGCTGCAAAACAATAAGCAAGTTATGGTGGCCACCAATGCCTTTGGTATGGGTATAGACAAACCGGATGTTAAAACGGTTATTCACTTAAATTTACCTGAAAGCATTGAAAGTTATTTTCAAGAAGCTGGTAGAGTTGGTCGTAATGGAGAAAAAGCTTTTGCTGTTATATTGAAAAATAACACCGACAAAGATGCGGTTAAAGCTCAGTTTTTAAGCGTTTTACCTACCGTCGATTTTGTAAAACAAGTGTACAGAAAATTGTGTAACTATTTTCAAATTTCTTATGGTGAAGGAGAATATGAAACTTTCGATTTCGATTTTAATTCTTTCTGTAAAACCTATAATTTCAATACGGTTTTAGCTTATAATGCTTTACTTCTACTGGATAGAAATAGTATAATTACGCTTTCAAAGCAGTTTAAAAACAAGGTATCCGCACAATTTATAATATCTACTGCTAACCTTTTTAGTTATTTAGAAAATCATGCTAATTTCAATTTAATTGTGAAATCGATTCTACGTATGTATGGTGGAATTTTTGATCATGATACTAAAATTGATTTATCTAAAATTGCCGAAAAAGCATCAACTACAGAAGGTAATATTACACAAGTACTCCAAAAACTGGAAAGTGACGAGGTTATTACCTTACACTTAGCAAAAACCGATGCTCAGGTTACTTTTATAGAACCTCGAGAAGATGATAAAACCATAAACCGAATTGCATCTATTATTGAACAACAAAACGAACTAAAACAGCAACAAGTAAAAGCCATGTTGGAGTATATTGAAAACGAATCGGTATGCAAAAGTGTGCAACTTCTCTCCTATTTTGGTGAAAAAGATGCCAAACCATGCGGTATTTGCTCTGTTTGTACAGGAACAAAAAAAACAATAAAACCCCAAGATCTAAACGTTTTAAGAAAGCAAATAATAGAATTGTTA
The DNA here is from genome assembly GCF_041583155.1 of Mariniflexile sp. Lineage (GTDB taxonomy): Bacteria > Bacteroidota > Bacteroidia > Flavobacteriales > Flavobacteriaceae > Mariniflexile. The sequence goes on along the minus strand of NZ_JBFHGK010000011.1, from coordinate 4,946 downwards.
GAAAATGGTGAACAATCATCCAGAAATATGACAATTGCTTTAAATTGTTCGGAAACAGATTTAAAAACTGTTTTAAAATTGCTTTTAGAGCATCAAATTATTTCCATAACACCAGCAAACACATATAAACTAAGTCATTTATAAAAGAACAGCTTTAAAATTTGTCCTTCTATTTATAAAATACATAAACACCAAAAGAGATGAGAGATTTAAAAATCATTTTTATGGGTACGCCCGATTTTGCAGTAGCCACATTAAAAAAACTAGTTGAAGCTAATTATAATATTGTTGGTGTAATAACCGCCCCGGACAAACCTGCAGGACGCGGACAAAAACTCAACGAGAGTGCTGTTAAACAATATGCTGTTTCGCAAAACTTAAATGTGTTACAACCTACAAATTTAAAAAACGAAGATTTTTTAAATGAATTGAAAGCACTTAACGCCAACCTCCAAATTGTAGTAGCATTTAGAATGTTACCAAAAGTGGTATGGCAAATGCCAAAATATGGCACCTTTAATTTACACGCTTCACTGTTACCAAATTATCGTGGAGCTGCTCCCATTAATTGGGCTATAATTAATGGTGAAACTAAAACAGGTGTTTCTACCTTTTTCATAGACGAAAAAATTGATACGGGCGACATGATTCTACAAGAAAGCATTGCTATAAATCCTGAAGAAAATGCAGGAAGTTTACACGATACCCTAATGGGTATTGGTAGCCAATTGGTTTTAAAAACAGTTGAATTAATACAAAACGACTCTGTAAAAACAATACCACAAAACGAATCTTCGGACATTAAAACAGCATACAAACTTAATAGAGATAACTGTAAAATAAATTGGAATGAATCTTTGGATACTGTTTATAACCTGATTCGTGGTTTAAGTCCCTATCCAGCTGCTTGGGCGGTTTTAAAAAACGGCGAAGACACTTTGGATATTAAAATTTACAAAGCAGACAAGGAACTCATTCCACATTCGAAGGATGTAGGAACGGTTGTTGCAACAAAAAAAGAACTAAAAGTAGCCGTAAAAAATGGCTACATTATAATAAAGGAACTTAAACTTCCAGGGAAGCGTACTATGGATGTAAAATCACTGCTAAATGGTTATAATTTTGAAAGTAATGCGAAAATGATGTAAAGCCTTGATAATGTTCAAAATGCCTATTATCGACAAAAAACATGACATTTGTCAACAAACGTATTAAGTTATCAACAATACCGCATATTTAAAGGGTTATTTCTTGCAAGATTACATTATCCGCATAAATTTGTAATAGGATTTAACAAGTTGTTTAACCAATTTACTAATAATTAAATATTACATTATGAACAAAACAGATTTAATTGATGCTATGGCAGAGCATGCTGGAATTACTAAAGCTGCTGCTAAAAAAGCATTAGAATGTGCACTTATTGAAATTGAAGGTGCTTTACAAAAAGGTAACCGCGTTTCTTTAGTAGGATTTGGATCTTGGTCAGTTTCTAAAAGAGCAGCAAGAGAAGGTAGAAACCCTCAAACAGGAGATACAATAAAAATTAAAGCTAAAAAGGTAGTAAAGTTTAAAGCAGGTGCTGATTTATCAAACGCTATAAACTAAGTAACCACCTCATTTAAAAGATATAAGCCTTCAAAAAATTGAAGGCTTTTTTTATATTTTGTCAAAACAGTTGCATTTTTAATAAATAAATATTAGATTTAGTTACTAATTCCTATATGATATGGTAACTATTACACCAAAAAAAGGCAATTTGTTAATCGCGGAACCAACAATAATTGGCGATATTTCTTTCAACCGCTCCATTATTTTGTTAGCAGACCATTCTTCCGAAGGATCTATCGGTTTTATTCTTAACAAACCTTTAAATTACACTATTAACGATTTAGTACCAGAAGTAGAAGCTAACTTTAAGGTTTACAACGGAGGCCCTGTTGAACAAGACAATTTGTATTTTATTCACAAGATTCCGGACTTAATACCAAATAGCATTGAAATTTCTTTAGGTATTTATTGGGGTGGAGATTTCAATAATGTTGCTGAACTCATTGCCCAAGGAACCATTAGTGAAAGTGATATTAAGTTCTTTTTAGGTTATTCAGGATGGGACGCAAACCAATTAGAGAATGAATTAAAATTAAATTCATGGGTTGTTACTGAAAACATTTATAAAAATGCAATCATCGAAAAGAACTATGAAACCTTTTGGAAAGAAAAAATGCTGGAGTTTGGGGATAATTATAGCATTTGGAGTAACGCACCAGAAAACCCTAATTACAATTAACTAAGCCTTATTTTTATATTCAATTTTTGAAGTATTACTTTTGAAACTTCGGTATTAAACACTTTTTTCCGATATTTTGTTATTGGTTGAATTCCAACGATAACGTTTGTAATAAAAATTTCATCCGCTTTTTGAAGTTCAAAAGGAGAAACAGAATCTTCTACTAGTTCGTATTCTGAAATTGTTTTAATAGCATCGATAATCTGTTTACGCATAACCCCTTTCAAACAACCATCGCTAATTGGTGGCGTTTTAATAGTGTTTCCTTTTATAACAAAAATATTTCCATTTAACGCTTCAACAACTTGTTTATTTGTATTTAAAAGCAAACAATTATTTAAGTTATTTTCTCTAGCATAAATACTTGCAACTACATTGAGAATCTTATTGTTTGTTTTTAACGTTGACAATAAACTTGGTGAGACGTAGTTATCTTTATACAAATCAACTTCATAAAAACTATCTTGGAACACGTAAAAATCATCCTCAATTTGTTTTACTGAAATTAAATAACCTACATCATTGGTTGTTGGTGCATACAATCCGCCTTCATTTCTATGAATAACCAACTTAACTCTAGCAGAAACATCATTTAAATTATTAGCAGTTAGTGTTTTTTGAATTTCTTCTTCTAGAAAATCCATTGTAAAATTCATTGGAATTTCCATTCGCAAAATTCGCATAGAAGCCATTAATCTGAAATAATGATCTTCCCAAAACAATAATTTACCGTGTGATGCTTTTATGGTTTCAAAAAGCGCGTCGCCATAAGCATAGCCTCTATTTTGAATTGATACCAATTGAGTTTGTTCTGTAATAGTTCCGTTGAAATTAGTCATAAAAAATCCCGTTCACTTTAATTTAGAAAACGGGACAAATATAATTTAAATATCTTGGTTTAAGATTAAGCTGAGCCCAATACTTGCTTTAAACTGGAAATTTGGTTTTCCCACAACATTTTAGATTCTTCCACTTCATCTTCTTCGGCAAAATCGGTTATCAAAAGAGAAACGTCTTTAGTAATTTCATCTACTTGAATTTTAATCTCGAAATAGGAAGTTTGATCATCGTCATCATTTAGCCATCTAAATTTAATGCGTTCACCAGTTTTCTTACTTACTAATTTCGCTTTTTCTTCACTATCATCCCAAATAAAAGTAAATAATTCACCTCTAGAATTCACATTATCAGAAAACCACTCCGACAAACCAGAAGGCGTTGAAATGTATTGATATATTAATTGAGGCGATGCCTGTATAGTGAATTCTATTTCAAACTTGATTTTCTCTTCCATAAATACTATAAAAATTTTAAGTTCCCAATATATACATAAATTGATAAGTAGCGTAATTATTTTTAATAATAATTTATGCAAGTTATATTTGCAAACACCGATAATGTTTTTATATTTGCAGCCTCAAATTAGGCGAGGTAGCTCAGTTGGTTAGAGCGTCGGATTCATAACCCGGAGGTCGGGGGATCGTGCCCCCCTCTCGCTACAAGGTAAACAAAGGAAAACCCAAGGATTTAATTCTTGGGTTTTTTATTTAGGTACAACATAGGTACAACAAATGGCTCTTTTTTACACTAGTATCACAAACAATCTCAAATAGTACCAAATTCTATTAAACTCTTATTATTTTCTTACATTAACTCTTTAGAATAACAAAAATTAGCTGGCAAACCTCCCGTATGCCAAAAAAGAACATTGGATTTTTTTTTAATTTTATTTCTTTTAAGATGGTCTAACATGCCATAAAATGCCCTTCCTGTATAAACAGGATCCAGTAAAACACCTTCACTATGGGCCAATTCTTTGATTGCATGTTTCTCGTTTGAAGTTACAATACCATATCCTTGGGAATCATAACCTCTAATTAGCGTTGCATCATTAATTGAATATGATTTTTGAATACCTAAAGCTTTTTGACCCTCAAACAATAGCTCAAGTACCGCTTCATCCAATGTTATATCTCCATAACCCAATTTATCAATGCTTATGGGCATTAGTTTTATATCAAGTCCAAATAAATCAACTCCAAGTTTGAGTCCTGCTTGCGTTCCACCAGAACTAGATGCAAAGAATATATAATCCATTTTCAACTTCATGGTGAATAATTGCTCTTTAAATTCCTTAACGGCATCCACAAACCCATAAGCACCAATTAAATTTGAACCACCATACGGAACAACATAAACCTTTTTATTCTGTGACTCTAATTCAGCTTTAATTGACTCTAAGTATTCTCCTTTTCTATTATCTCCAGTAAAGTCTATGTTTGCACCCAATAAATGTGAAAGCAAAAGATTTCCATTATAATTGATTGGTTTTTCTCCGCCTAACAATAAATTGCATTGTAACCCTACCTTAGCACAAGCAGCTGCCGTTTGCCTGCAATGGTTTGATTGTTGTGCTCCAGCGGTAAGGATCGTGTCGTACCCTTTATCCAGTGCATCATATATAAAATACTGAAGTTTCCTTACCTTATTCCCTCCTGATGCTAACCCTGAATTATCATCACGTTTAATAAATAAATTATAGTCAGGGTATTTTTTTGACAAGTTTTCCATTGCCTCTAGTGGTGTTGGAAAAAAACCTAAAGTGAATTTTCTGTTCAGCATTTTTAATTATTTTTCTTTATATGACTAATATAAT
>NZ_JBFHGK010000010.1:0-97552 GCF_041583155.1 Mariniflexile sp. | reverse complement strand
GAAGTACAAATGCTTCGGCCGAAGCATTCAATGCAAAAATTAAAGCCTTTAGGGCACAGTTTAGAGGTGTTAAAAATGTAGAATTCTTTCTTTACAGATTAATTACAATTTTTGCATAAACACAACAATTGAGATTGATCCATAATATTACAAAAAAAGTGGTTGGTTGTTATAAATTAAAATCCAAAACCTATAAATCCAAGTTCTTTTTATAATAAAAAAAAGCCCGATTTAAAGAAATCGGGCTTTTGATATAAATTTTAATGAAGCTTATTTAGCTTTATTTACTTTTTCAATGTATTTTTCTAAAGCCATCGTCATAGACGGGGTTTCTGGAGCAGGCGCTGCAATGTCTATGCGTAGGCCTTTTTCTTCAGCAGCTTTAAGTGTGGTATCTCCAAATACGGCTATTCGTGTATCGTTTTGCTTAAAATCTGGGAAATTATGGAATAAAGAATCAATTCCCGAAGGGCTAAAGAATACTAAAATATCATAATATACATCAGCTAAATCAGATAAATCGGAAATAACAGTTTTATAAAAAATAGCTTGCTTCCAATTCACACCTAAGGCATCTAAAGCAGTTGGCACTTCGTCATTAACTTTATCTGTATTTGGCAACAAAAACTTTTCGTCTTTATATTTTTTAATAAGGGGTGATAACTCAGAAAAAGTACGTTTACCAACATAAATTTTACGTTTTCTGTAAACCACATATTTTTGAAGGTAAAAAGCAACGGCCTCAGATAAACAGAAGTATTTCATGCTATCTGGTACTTTAAAGCGCATTTCTTCTGCAACTCTAAAAAAGTGATCAATGGCATTTCTACTAGTTAAAATAATAGCAGTGTAATTATTTAAATCAACTTTTTGTTGTCTTATTTCTTTTGCAGATACGCCTTCAACATGAATAAATGGTCTGAAATCAATTTTTACCTTTTGTTTTTCTATTAAATCAAAGTAAGGCGAGTTTTCTATTTTAGGTTCTGGTTGAGATACTAAAATGGTTTTCACTTTCATAAGCGCAAGTCGTTTGTTATTCTATTTTGGAATGATTGCTTTGTATAAAATTATACAAGGTGCGATTTCAAGTGCGCAAAGATATAAAATAAAATAGAAGAAGTTGTATTTTATTAAATTTTGATGGGCTTTAAGAGAAGTGAAAAGACCTATTAAGACTACAATAAATAATAAGGTAACAGTTACGTAAAAAAAGGTTAACGTTGGTTTAAAACTGTACAGCAATAAAGCGTTCATGGGAATTAGTACAATACCCAAATAGTTTTTATAGCTTATTTTTTGAAATAGATATTGGTCTATCATATCATCCATTTCAAAAAGGCTACCAATAAGCCGTTCCAAAAGTACTTTTATTAAAATGTAAATACAGATGCCAAATGATATTTTAAACATTATTTCTGGTGATATGGTATTGCTTTTTGTGAAAAATTTATAGCAAATAAAAGCCAGAAGCGAAACGGAAATGATAAGGTTGGTAAAGAGTAAAGCGTCAAATTTATCGAAAAACTTTTGCTCTCTCGAATAAATTTTAAGGTACTTTGAGTTTCCTAAAACAGTTGTAAAATCATGAAACCGTTTGGGAGAGGTAGCCTTTGCTGCAGCAACAATAAAAAGGCCTGCCATTAATAAAATGGTAAAAAAATCGTTTGATATTGTTTCCCTTAACATAGTGTAAAATTATTATAAAAATATTAGATGGTGGATTAATTATTAAGGAATATTTAAAATAAATAAACGCCTAATAATGTACATTTGCTGAAATTAAACACAATTTTCAATAAAAGAAAAGCATGACTGATACGATTGTTATCATTCCAACGTACAATGAAATTGAGAATATTGAGGCTATCGTTAGAGCGATTTTTTCTCAATCTGATGACATACATGTGCTTGTTGTGGATGATAATTCACCCGATTTTACGGGATTAAAAGTACAGGAACTTCAAAAAGAATTCCCGAAAAGGTTGTTTTTAGAAGTAAGAGAGGTGAAATCGGGATTAGGAACGGCCTATATTCATGGGTTTAAATGGAGTTTAAAAAAAAACTACCAGTATATTTTTGAAATGGATGCCGATTTTTCGCATGATCCAAAAGATTTAGTTAAATTACACCATGCCTGCCATGCAGATGGTGCCGATGTGTCTATTGGTTCGCGTTACGCAACAGGTGTAAATGTTGTAAATTGGCCTATGAGTCGGGTTTTAATGTCGTATTTTGCATCCCATTACGTGCGAATAATTACAGGTATGAAAATACATGATACTACAGCTGGTTTTGTTTGTTACAAGCGCATTGTATTGGAAACTTTGAATTTGGATAAAATTAAATTTATAGGTTATGCATTTCAAATTGAAATGAAATTTAAAGCATATTTGAAAAAATTTAAAATAGTAGAAGTGCCGGTAATTTTTACTGATAGAACCTTAGGTCAATCAAAATTAAGTTCAGGTATCATATCTGAAGCTATTTTTGGTGTTATTTCTATGAAAATAAACAGTTTATTTAAAAAGTAGACACAAATTATGAAGCAAAAAACAATACTTATAAAAAACGCACACATTGTAAATGAAGGCGTTATTTTTAATGGAGATATATTAATAGAAGGAGAGTATATAAAAGAAATAAGCGAATCCATTAGTGCAAAATCCTCGGATGTGTTTGTAATTGACGCAGAAGGGAAATATTTGTTGCCAGGCGCCATTGATGATCAGGTGCATTTTAGAGAGCCTGGGTTAACTGAAAAGGCGACTATTGAAACCGAATCAAGAGCAGCAATCGCTGGAGGTATTACCTCATTTATTGAAATGCCTAATACCAATCCGCAAACTACAACCATTGAAAAATTAGAGAAGAAATTTGAAATAGCAGCTAAAACATCATCTGCCAACTATTCGTTTATGTTTGGTGGTACAAATGATAATTTAGATGAAATTTTAAAGGTCGATGCCAATAACGTTGCTGGTTTAAAATTGTTTTTAGGGTCTTCAACAGGAAATATGTTGGTTGATGACGCGGCAGTCTTAGAAAAAATATTCAAAAGTACAAAGTTGCTGATTTCGGTTCACTGTGAAGATGAAGCAACCATCCAAAAGAATTTTCAAGAACATTTTGATAAATTTGGAGATGATATTCCTGTAAAATACCATCCCATCATTAGAAGTGAAGAAGCTTGTTATTTATCCTCTTCAAAAGCTATAAAATTAGCAGAAAAAACAGGTGCAAGACTGCATGTGTTTCATTTATCTACAGGAAAAGAAACGAGTTTATTTAGCAATAAAATTCCTTTAAAAGACAAAAAAATTACAGCTGAAGTTTGCATTCATCATCTGTGGTTTACTGATGCTGATTATGATAAAAAAGGCACTTTAATTAAATGGAATCCTGCTGTAAAAACGGAGACTGACAGGGATCAACTTTGGGAAGCTTTATTAGATGATAGGATTGATGTTATTGCAACAGACCATGCGCCTCATACCGCAGCAGAAAAGAAAAACGTATATACCAAAGCGCCTTCAGGTGGGCCGTTAGTGCAACATGCGCTGCCAGCTATGCTGGAAATGCATCATAAAGGCAAAATTTCAATCGAGAAAATCGTTGAAAAAATGTGTCATAATCCGGCTATTTTATTTCAAGTTGAAAAACGTGGCTTTATAAAAGAAGGTTTTTATGCCGATTTAGTTTTAGTTGATTTGAATAATCCATGGACCGTTAAAAAAGAAAATATATTGTATAAATGTGGTTGGTCGCCGTTTGAAGGAACAACCTTCAAATCTAGAATTACACATACCTTTGTAAATGGTGGTTTAGTGTATCAAAATTCTAAATTTAGTGAAGCTAAAACAGCAAAAAGATTAACTTTTACTAGATAATGATTAAAAGACAACTCATATTTTTTTGTATTCTATTGCTTATGATATCTTGTGGGTTTGGAGGTCCTGATAAACCAAAAAACCTGATTTCTAAAAGTGATATGGTTAAAATTTTGATAGATGCCAAATTAATTGGGTCGGCAACTATTACTAACAAAAATGCCATGGAAGCCCGAGGACTAAAAATTGAAAGTTATGTTTTTGAAAAATATGGTATCGATAGTTTGCAATTTGCACAAAGTAATAATTACTATGCTTACCACTTAAGCGAATACGAAGAAATATATACTATGGTAACCGATAGCCTAGAGAAGCTTAAAAAGGATTTAAAGGCCTTGGAAGCCAAGGAAGAAAAAGAGTTGAAGAAACAAAAGGAAGATTCAATAAACGCTTTAAAAGAGAACGATACTTTAAAAAGCGATACTTTAAAAGTTGATAAGAAAAAGGAGCTTATTAAAATAAAGGAATTAAAAAAGAAGAAGTTGGATGAAAACGAAGCTGTTTTAATTACACCTGTTTCTGATAAAGAGCGCCAACTTCATAAATAGTTTTTTCTACAGACTTAAAATCAAAGTTCAACGTAACTTTAAGTTTGTTGCTACTATAATAGGTCTCAGATTTTAATGAAGAGGTCAGGTTTTTTGTAAGTTGCCTACGTTTTCCTGTTAGTTTATGGACCAACCAATCCAATCTCCAAGCGAAGCTTAACAACATAGGGCTTGCTAATTTTTTAGGTTTTTTTGTATTAACAGATTGCGCTAAGGTCTGTAAAAACTGTTTATACGTCCAGTTTTCGGCTACTAAAACAAAATTTTCGTTGGTAATATCACTATTCATAAGGGTGATCATTATAGCAGTAACATCTGCTACATCAATAAGTCCAATGGTACCTGATGTATAATATTTAAAACCTTTATGTGCTTTTTTAAATAAGCTTCCAGATCCATATTGCCAAATACCAGCTCCCAAAATCACCCCCGGATTTACAATTACGGCATTTACACCTTCTTGGGTTCCGCGCCAAACTTCCATTTCGGCACCATATTTAGTAATGGCGTAAACATTGTTGTCATCTTCGGGGTTCCAAGCGGTTTTTTCAGTAATCTGTTTGTTAGTAATTGGCTTTCCTAATGTGGCAATGGAACTTACATAACATAATTTTTTTATGTTTTCTGAAATACAAAAGTTAACAATATTGGCAGTTCCTTCAATATTAGTTTTTCTTAAAAAATGGTATTTATTAGGTTCAAAAGATACAAATGCAGCACAGTGGTAAACATGAGATATATTTTTAAAAGCTTCGGTTAACGAAGGGATGTCTAAAATATCTGCCTGAATCCATTCTATGGTATTAAAGAGGGATTCGTAGTTTTCAGTATATGTTGCGAAAACTTGCTTAACTAAATCTAGTTTGTGTTCGCTTCTATAAATGGCTCTAACCCTTTCCTTATTTTTTGCAAGCTTGTAAAGTAAATGCGAACCTACCAAGCCAGTACCTCCTGTTACTAAAATCATGTTTCAAAAATAGCAAATTTTAGTTTAGCGGCAGTTTTCGGCTGTAGATTTCATATTTGAGTTTTATCTGGCCTAATTTGTGTCATTTTTTGAACATTTAAAGTTTAAAAATGGAGGAATTATACATTGATTTTTATCTTTGCCTTGGTTTAAATAAAAACAGGAATAATGATAAAGAATTTTGTTGAAGAATTAACATGGCGTGGGATGATACAAGATAGCATGCCGGGTGTTGAAGAACACTTAATGGAAGCCATGCGATTAGCTTATGTGGGGATTGATCCTACGGCCGATTCGTTGCACATTGGACATTTGGTAGGGGTTATGGGACTTAAACATTTTCAATTATCAGGACATAAACCTATAGCCTTGGTTGGAGGTGCAACGGGTATGATTGGTGATCCTTCAGGGAAATCGGCCGAGCGTAATTTGTTGACTGAAGATATACTTAGACACAATCAAAATGCTATTAAAGAACAATTATCTCGTTTTTTAGATTTTGATAGCGACGCTGAAAATGCTGCTCTTATTGTGAATAATTACGATTGGATGAAGAATTTTTCATTCTTAGAATTTATACGAGATGTAGGAAAGCATATTACTGTAAATTATATGATGGCTAAAGATTCGGTTAAAAAGCGTTTGTCTTCAGAGTCTTCTGTGGGAATGAGTTTTACCGAATTTACATACCAATTAGTACAAGGTTACGATTTTTTACATTTATATAGAGATAAACAATGTACGCTTCAAATGGGAGGAAGCGACCAGTGGGGAAATATCACTACAGGTACGGAATTAATAAGAAGAGTTGATGCCGGAAAAGGATACGCCCTAACATGGCCGTTAATTACAAAAGCCGATGGCACTAAATTTGGTAAAACAGAAGGTGGCAATATTTGGTTAGATGCCGAGAGAACCTCGCCTTATAAATTTTACCAATATTGGTTAAATACTAGCGATGTTGATGCCGAAAAATATATTAAAATCTTTACTTTCTTAACTCGTGAAGAAGTTGAAAATTTAATTAAAGAGCATAATGAAGCACCGCATTTACGTGTACTGCAAAAGCGTTTGGCAGAAGAAATAACCACGATGGTTCATTCTAAAGAGGAGTTAGATAATGCTATTAAAGCCAGTGAGATACTTTTTGGAAACTCTACAGGTGATGATTTGAAACTACTAAACGAGAAAACATTCTTAGAGGTTTTTGATGGTGTGCCATTAACAGATGTTTCCAAAGAAGATGTTGATAACGGATTGAATATTATCGCAGCTCTGGCTGAAAAAGGAGGGTTTTTAAAATCGAATGGTGAGGCACGTAGAGCATTAAAGGAAAACTCCATTTCTGTGAATAAAGAAAAGGTTCAAGAAGATTATAATATTACGACATCGGACCTTATAAACAACAAATTTGTACTATTACAACGTGGTAAAAAGAACTATTTTGTTCTTAGAATGGTATAAAAAAAGATAAGCCTGATGAGAACATCAGGCTTATTAAATAACCAACCAACCAAAAAAAAGTAATTATTCTTTTTCATAGTTATTGTATTAGTCGCTATACTGTTTGTAAACTTACACCCAAGTATACGTTTTTTTAAAGTACCATTAAATTACAGCCGCGTATATCAGAATTATCAAAACGGCCAATAATTTCAAACGACTGGTTTTCGAAAACCCGACCTAAATCCTGAGTAGCAATAAACGAACAGGAGTTAATATTTGCTAAATCAACCACGTTAATTCCGCCTGCCCTTCCTTTAGGTAGAATGCTTAAGGCGTCTTCCGTATCTCGGGTTAAAATACGCATCCAACTAGGGCAATTAAAAACACCGTTACCTTTAGAGTAGCCTTGGCTTAATAATTCGGTCATGCCATATTCACTATGTATCGCTTCAACACCAAAACCTTGTTTTAATTGTTTGTGCAATTCTTCTCGAATTAATTCTTTTCTACGTCCTTTCATACCTCCTGTTTCCATAATAACACTGTGTTTTAGGTTAAATTGATGTGTTTCAATCAAATCTAATAACGCAAAGGAAACTCCAATAAGTAGCACTTTTTTTTCTTGTGAATCTAAACGAATTAGAGTGTCTTTAAGTTCTAAAAGGTTGTTCAAATAAAATCCACTTTCAGGATGATTGGATTGTTTAATAAAATCTTCAACCATATAAATTAATGAAGAACCTTCACGTTCCAAATACGAAGGAAGCAATGCTAAAACAACATACTCTTCCACCGCACCATAAAATTGCATGAACCCCTTTCGGAAGCTTTCTTGGTAAATTTCCAAATTGGTAACTAAATGTTTACTTGTTATACTTCCAGTGGTTCCTGAGCTTGTAAAAGTAGTTTGAACAGCTTCTTTGGAACTTAAAACATCATGAGATTTAAAAAACTGAATGGGTAAAAAAGGGATGTCATCAATTGTATTTACATCGCTAGGGTGTTTGTATAATAAATCGCAAAAAGAACGATATACACGATTTTTTTCAAACTGAAATTTAAAAACTTTTAAGGCTAAGTCGTTAAATTCATTTTCAGTTTTTATATTAAAAATGGCGTTTGTGTCAATCATAAAACAAAAGTAGATAAAATAAAAAAACGCTACCAAAAGGTAACGTTTAAAATTTATAATAATGATTACGTTTTACCTAATCACTAATTTTCTGGTTTCACTTATATTATCTTCGGTAATTTTCAAAATATACACCCCTTTGTTCAAATTGGAAATGTTTAACTCTTTTCCAGTAAGAACTGTTGTGAATATTTGTTTGCCTAAAACATCGAAAAACTCAATTTTTTTGGCAAAATTACGTCTTGATGTAATAAATATATGGGTTTTACCGTTACTTATAGGGTTAGGGTAAATGGATAAATCTTCTATATTTTGCTGCACAGAATTGCTGTTAGCATTATTTTGACTAAACCCTAGTTGGGTAGTAAAAAAAGCTAATGCAAAAAAGAAGATTAGATAGTAGTGTTTCTTCATAAATTCTGTTTAACGGAATAAAGATACTAATTATCCGCAAAAGTGATGCCAAAAAATTGTTAAAGATGGGTGTTTTTGGTTGAAAGTTTAAATTATGGTATCCAGTTTGTTACCTAAATGTTATTAATGCTATATTCTTACAAAAATTACAAGGGATTATTGTTAATAGTTTTATCTTTACTTAACGAAACGAAATTTCGTTGTTTTTAGTGATGAAAAATAAAGATATCAAAATACTATTAGTAGATGATGAACCAGATATTTTAGAAATAGTTGGTTATAATTTATCAAGTGAAGGCTACCAGATTATTACGGCTGAAAATGGCATTGAAGGTGTTAAGAAAGCAAAAAAAGAACTGCCTAATTTGATTATCATAGACGTTATGATGCCAGAAATGGATGGTATTGAAGCTTGTGAACTTATCAGAAAAAATCCCGATTTGCAAAATACATTAGTGGTGTTTTTAACCGCAAGGGGTGAAGACTACTCGCAAGTTGCAGGTTTTGATGCAGGCGCTGATGATTATATTACCAAACCTATTAAGCCAAAGGTTTTGGTAAGCAAAGTAAAAGCTTTACTACGTCGATTTAAAGAAGAAGATGTTGCCGATTCATTCAAAATAGGAAGTTTAGAGATAAATCGCGATGAATATAAAATAACGTCAAAAGGCAAAGAAATAATTTTACCTAGAAAAGAATTTGAATTACTATCTTTATTGGCGTCAAAACCAGGAAAAGTTTTTAAGCGCGATGAAATTCTTGATGCTGTTTGGGGTAACGAAGTTGTAGTTGGAGGAAGAACGATTGATGTACATATCCGTAAACTGCGAGAAAAGATTGGAGATGATAGTTTTAAAACAATAAAAGGAGTTGGCTATAAGTTTGTAGATTAATGCAGCCAAAATTTAAAAAGTCTTATCATTTTGCGATAAAAACAGCGCTCTATATTACTGTATTCATAACGCTCTTATTGAGTGTTTTTTTATACAGTTTTTACCAGCCAACTGTTTGGCATATCTTGTTGTTTGCAGTTGTAACATGTCTTTTTTCTTTTGCTATTGTTCAATTTCGTGTAGAGCGCTTTATATACCGGCGCGTTAAAAAAATATACGACGACCTTACACTGCTAGAATCCACAAGTATCAATAAAGGAACTATTACTACCGATATGCAAACGCTAACTCAAGAAATTGATAAGTTTGCACGCGATAAAAAAATTGAAATAGAAACCCTTAAAGTTCGAGAACAGTATAGAAAAGAATTTTTAGGCAACGTATCTCACGAATTAAAAACACCTTTGTTTACGGTTCAAGGGTATATACTTACGTTGCTTGATGGCGCCATGGATGACAAAAATTTAAGGGAGAAATATTTAGAGCGCGCAAGTAAAGGTGTAGAACGCCTAGGATACATTATTAAAGATTTAGATATGATTACCAAACTAGAGGTTGGTGATTTAAGTTTAAATATTGAAACCTTTGATATTGTAGAGTTAGTTAAGAATGTGTTCGATATGCTTGAAATGAAGGCAAACAAGAAGAAAATAACCCTTACTTACGATATTATTTACCCAAAACCAATCATGGTGAAGGCAGACAAAGAACGCATTCAGCAGGTTTTAGCAAATTTAGTGGTGAATTCTATTAAATACGGACGTGAAAAAGGCACCACCGAAGTGAGTATTGAAAACCTAATAAAAAATAAGGTTATTGTTAGAGTAACCGATAATGGAGAAGGCATCGAGAAAACTCACCATAAACGTTTGTTCGAGCGTTTTTATAGGGTAGATAAAAGTGGCTCTCGTAAAGAAGGTGGCTCTGGCTTAGGGCTTTCCATAGTAAAGCACATTATAGAAGCGCATAATGAGAAGATTTATGTGGAAAGCGAATTTGGTGTAGGTAGTGAGTTTTCGTTTACCTTAGAAAAGGCTAAATAAGGTTTTAAAATCGGTTTCAAAATCTAACGATTGTAAGCCTTCAAAATCTGCAGTCTTTTTAAGTTGGTCTATAGAAAATTCATCTTGTTTACAACTAGGTGCTAGTTTCAATTCCGTTAAACGTTTTGCTAAGTATTCCTGTTCAAACTGTCCAGGTGTTGGTATAAAAAAAGCTTTTTTGTTTAGTTTTGCCAAATCCATAATAGTTGTATAACCAGACCTGCAAATAACCAAATCACTTTCATTTATTGTTTTTTCTAGTTGGGCAGAGGTCATAAAATTATATATGGTTATGTTGTTTGAAACTTGTTTGGTTTGCTCTTGTTCCATTATACCTTTTATAAAAATAATGCTGCCCGAATAGTGTTTTAATTCAGCTAGAAGTTTGTTTTCTAATAACTTACGTTGTGGTTCGGGGCCTGAAAGTACAACAAGCAAGGTATTCAATGTGGTTGTAGTTTTCTTTTCAAACCGACTTAACGGTCCAATATACTTGGTAGCGATTTTGTAAGTTTTAGGATGCCCCAGCTGTCCGCTTAAATTAATAGGTCCCTCAACGTCTGGAACCCAACAAACATCAAAATTTTGTATAAATTTTCTATGTGCTTTAGTGCTAATCCATGTGGTGTTGCCACTTAAAACTTTTAATTGATGTGTTACATAAACGGAAGGAACTTTATTACTATAAACACCTAATCGGTTATCTGAAATGATGCCTGAAATTCCCTGTTTGTCTACAATCCTTTTTGTTACTTCTCTTTCAGCTTTAATAGCATTTGCAACGTTCAGGGAGTTTAAAAGAAGTTTGAATTTTAAAAACTTACCGTTTTTTGTATAAGTGATGTTGTATGATGGTAATTCAAAAAAGCATAATTCCGGAAACTCTTTTTTTAAAAGCATTAAAGCAGCGCCATCACTAGCAATAACAGGCTCAAAATTCTGTAAAATTAAGGCCTTTATAATCGGGATAGAGCGTGTTGCATGACCCAGTCCCCAGTTTAAAGGCGCTACTAAAATGCGTTTTTTCATCTGTATTTATTATGGCGTTACCACAAGGGTCGGGCTTTTCGCTTTATCTTTTTAAAAGGTGAATTTCAATAAATATTATGTGGTAATCAGTAAAAAAATGCCATCGAATGGTGTCTTCCAGTCCACTTTTAAAAAGGATATCGCTGCAATCCCTAACGCAACTTTAAAGTAAATTCAAAGATAAGAATATATGTGCTTAGTTATATTTCCTTAATTTTACCAAATTATTTTAAAAATTACCCGTGGGAAGCAAGAATAAACAGAGACGATTTAGAGAGAATGAAACCTTTAATAATGTATACCAACCAACAAGGGATGAGTTGGTAAATAGCGAATACCCATTAAAAGGCCAATGGAATAAAGAGGTGTTTAAAAATGATAACCCCTTAGTATTGGAGTTAGGTTGTGGTAAAGGAGAGTATTCGGTAGCCTTGGCAAAAAAGTATCCTAACAAAAATTTTATAGGAATCGACATTAAAGGGGCTCGTTTTTGGCGAGGAGCCAAAACGGCAGTAGAAGAAAATATTTCTAATGTTGCCTTCTTACGTACGCAAATTGAATTAATAGATCATGCCTTTGCAGAAGCAGAGGTAGATGAAATCTGGATAACCTTTCCGGATCCACAAATTAAATACAAACGAACGAAGCATCGTATGACCAATGCTGAGTTTTTAAAGCGTTACAAAACCATTTTAAAAGCAGATGGTGTGGTAAACCTTAAAACCGATAGCGAGTTTATGCATGGTTACACGCTGGGGTTATTACATGGTGCAGGGCATGAGGTTTTATATGCTAATCATAATGTATATAAACAAGAAGGAAGTCCAGAGGAAGTAACTAGTATACAAACTTTTTACGAATCGCAGTATTTAGAACTAAACAAACCAATAACTTATATTAAGTTTAAAATAAAATAAGTTTGGACATAACAGTTATCTTTTTATTAGGCTTAATAGTGGCTTTGCTTGGTGTAATTCCACCAGGATTGCTAAACATGACGGCTGCTAAAATAAGCTTAAAGGAAGGACCTGTAAGAGGTGTTATGTTTTCAATTGGGGTTTGTATTGTTGTTATAGCACAAACATATTTGGCGGCCATTTTTGCTAGGCAATTGAGTAATCATTTAGAGATTGTAGATGTGCTTCAACGCGTTGCATTCGTTATTTTTGTACTTATCACCATATACTTTTTATTTATCGCTAAAAAGGAGCCTGTGGAAGTTGAAGAACCCGCGCGATGGAGTAAAAAAGGCAGATTTTTTCAAGGTGTGTTTTTGTCAAGCATTAATATATTTCCAATTCCTTATCAGGCTTATATGACCATTACGTTGGCATCATTTAATTTATTAGATTTTAGCCAGATTAGTATCATCTCTTATGTAGCTGGTGCAGCTATGGGTACCTTTGTAATGCTTTATATTTATATGTTTTTCTTCGACAAAATAAAAGGTAAATCCATTACATCTCAAAAAAGTATGAACTATCTTATTGGTAGTATCACAGCTATTATTTCCATAATAACATTAATCAATATTATTAAAGAAATGTAGGAAATGAAGCAGGAAACGCTTAGTTTTTTTGATAAAGTTTATGAAGTTGTAAAACAGATTCCCTACGGTCGTGTAACTAGTTATGGAGCAATTGCATGTTATTTGGGTGCAGCACGTAGTGCACGTATGGTTGGTTACGCAATGAATGGGTCTCATAATAAAGAGGTGCCTGCCCACCGGGTTGTAAATCGTAAAGGTTTATTAACGGGTAAACATCATTTTGAAGGAACTAACTTGATGCAACAGTTATTGGAAAGTGAAGGTGTTGAGGTGGTAAACAATCAAATTCAAAATTTTGAAATTGTTTATTGGGATCCTTCAAAAGAATTATAAATATTTATTTTTCAATTAAATATTCAATCATTCCATTATCTCATACAAAATATTATCATAAAAACTTATAACTTAAGTCATTTGTCTTCAGTCTTTATTGACTATATTTGTGGATTAGAATGATTCTTAATAAAATTAAATTTAATTAGATTTATAGGAGTTTAGTCTTTTGTTTAACACCTTATAAATCAGGTCTATTACATATAAAAATGAAGCTTAATAAACAAGATATACTTAAAGCGCTAGAAACTATTACAGTGGCGGGTGAAGGGCAAAACATGGTAGAAAGTGGTGCCGTAAAAAACGTAATCACTTTTGGAGATGAGGTAATTGTTGATATTACCATTACAAACCCTAGTTTACAAGCAAAAAAACGTACTGAAGTTGATATTTTAAAAACAATACATGAACTGGTTTACGAAAAAGCAAAAATAAAAGTAAACGTAACAGTTGATGCTCCAGAAAAACCAAAAGTAAACGTAATAAAAGGAAATCCTATTCCTGGAATTCAAAATATTATAGCTGTGGCTTCAGGTAAAGGTGGTGTTGGAAAATCTACAGTAACTTCTAATTTGGCTGTTTCTTTGGCGAAAATGGGTTTTAAAGTTGGGGTTTTGGATGCCGATATTTACGGGCCATCTATTCCAATTATGTTTGATGTAGAAGCTGAAAGACCGCTTGCAGTAACCATTGATGGGAAGTCTAAAATGAAACCTGTTGAAAATTATGATGTAAAAGTCCTTTCTATTGGGTTTTTTACGCAACCAAACCAAGCGGTTGTTTGGCGAGGTCCTATGGCGGCGAAAGCTTTAAATCAAATGATTTTTGATGCACATTGGGGTGAGATTGATTTTCTGCTAATTGATTTACCTCCTGGAACTGGCGATATTCATTTAAGCATTATGCAGTCTTTACCTATTACCGGAGCAGTGGTGGTAAGTACTCCTCAAAATGTAGCTTTAGCCGATGCTAAAAAAGGAGTTGCGATGTTCCAACAAGAAAGTATTGATGTTCCTGTTTTAGGAATCATTGAAAATATGGCCTATTTTACACCTGCGGAATTACCAGAAAATAAATACTATATTTTTGGAAAGGAAGGTGCGAAAAACTTAGCTGAGGATTTAAATATTCCATTTTTAGGTGAAATACCATTAGTTCAGAGTATCAGGGAAGCTGGTGATGTAGGTCGTCCAGCAGCATTGCAAACAGGTACGCCTTTAGAGCAAGCCTTTGAGAAATTAACACAAAATGTAGTGCAAGAAGTAGTAAAGCGTAATGAAAGTTTACCCCCAACCGAAGCTATTAAAATTACAACAATGGCAGGATGTTCAACAGTTAATAATAAATAAATGACGTCAGAAGAAATAAGAGATAATGTTGAAAAAGCCTTAGAAGAAATTCGTCCGTTTTTACAAAGTGATGGCGGTGATATTTCATTATTATCTATTGAAGAGAATGATACTTTAGTAAAAGTACAGTTACAAGGTGCATGCGTTGGATGCAGTGTTAACCAAATGACACTAAAATCGGGTGTTGAAATGACAATAAAAAAGTACGCACCTCAAATAGAGCGTGTAATTAATATACAGTCATAATTACCTATTGAATTTTATAAAAACAGCCTTTAAATTGAATTTTTGTAATTCAATTTAAAGGCTGTTTTATTTGTTGATATGTTTGCCTTTTTTTGAAGTGTAAACAAATTTATTCTTAAATAATTCTTTCTTGTCTAAGTAGTGTGTCTAGGTTATTCGCCACGTCAAAACATTTGCTTACTATTGAAACTTCATTACAAAATTTTAAATCGGTATTCTGTGATTGACATTTAAAATCTACCAAGTTTAATTTACTAAAATTTTTATTTATTTTTTTGCACTGCTCATAAAGACTATTAATAGTTGTGTATTTCTCATGGTTTACACCATTTTTTAAGAGATAACCTCTTAAATAATTTTCAATAGCAAATTGTGAATTTTTACAAACAAGGAAGGATACAATATCTTCTTTAGGTTTATATAGTTCTTTGTTTGCATCATTCAGTTTCTTTGCTGCATTTACAAAATAGTCAATGGGTTCTTTGTCCATAATGTGTGATTTTAATTTAGAGCCCTCCATGCTACAAAATTATAGCATGGAGAAACACTACTTTTATTTGTTAATTAATATGTATTTACATATCTCTGTATAATTCTAAACGTTCCCATTTAGAATGAACTTCATCTTGAGCTTGATTTAATAATTCGGCTCCTAAAGTTGCATTTTCTTTTACCACCCTGTTAAAACGAGCTTCGTTATACATAAAGTCGCTTAATGGGATGCTTGGTGCTTTAGAATCCATGCTGAAACGTTTTCCTTTTGGTTTAGAAGGATCAAATCTAAATAGCGGCCAATATCCAGAATCTACAGCTTTTTCTTGTTGTGAAATTGCGTGTTTCAATTCGTAACCATGCTCACCACAGTGTGCGTAGGCAATAATTAAAGATGGACCAGGATATGCCGCAGCTTCTTGAATTGCTCTAAGTGTTTGCATGTCCTTGGCTCCCATTGCTATTTGAGCAACGTATACATTTCCATAAGAAATTGCTTGTAAAGCCATGCTCTTTTTGCTGGTCTTTTTACCGCCAATGGTAAATTTAGCACTAGCTCCTAGTGGAGTCGATTTTGATGCCTGACCTCCAGTGTTTGAATAAACCTCGGTATCCATTACCAAAATATTTATATCTTCTCCTGTTGATAATACGTGATCTACACCACCGTAACCTATATCATATGCCCATCCGTCTCCACCAAATATCCAAACGGCTTTTTTACGTAAATATTCAGTTAATTGGTTTAATTTAAGAGCATCTTCGTTATTAATGATTTCTAATGATTTCTTAAGTTCGGCAATATCAGCATGTTTTTTAGCTTTTTCAATTTCTGTTGCTTCAGGATTGTTTAAAATATTATTAACTAATTCACTTCCAACTAACGGTTCTAACGATTTTAATAAATCTACCGCTATTTCTTGTTTTTTGGTAAGTGCAAGTTTCATGCCTAAGCCAAACTCAGCATTGTCTTCAAACAATGAATTTGCCCAAGCTGGACCTCTACCGAATTCATTCTTCTTGTAAGGTGTTGTTGGTAAATTACCACCATAAATAGAAGAACATCCTGTTGCATTGGCAATCATAATGCTATCGCCATACAACTGCGTAATCATTTTTATATAAGGTGTTTCACCACAACCTGAACAAGCCCCAGAGAACTCAAATAATGGTTCTAAGAATTGCGAGCCTTTTAGGTTGGTAATTTGCAACGCAGTTCTGTCGTTATATGGCAGGTTAACAAAATAATCCCAATTAACGTTTTCTTCTGCATCAACTTCAATTTTCTTATGCATATTAATAGCTTTGAAGTTGTCCTTCTCTTTAGAAACTGCAGGACAAATGGCCACACAAAGATCACAACCTGTACAATCTTCAGGAGAAACTTGTAAAACATAGGAATCATTTTCTTTAGAGAATGGTCGTCCTATAGCTGCTGCTCTTTTTAAAGAGGTTGGGAAACTAGCAATATCCTCGTTAGAAACTACTTTAGATCGAATTGCTGCGTGAGGACAAATGGCAACACATTTGTTACATTGTGTACATAAATCTGCGTCGTCCCAAACAGGAATAAAATCGGCAATTCCACTTTTTTCGTATTGAGTAGTTCCTGTTGGGAAGGTGCCATCCACTGTAAAGGCACTTACAGGAAGTTCATCTCCAAATCCAGCTAATATTTTTTCTAAAACATCAGTAACGAAACCATCTGGCGCATTTCTCATGGCTGATGATAATTCTTTTTCGCTTGTTAATACTTTAGGATAATCTACTTGGAATAAATTTTCTAATGCTTTATCAACGGCATTAAAATTCATTTTAACCACTTTTTCTCCTTTATGAGAATACGATTTTACAATGGCATCTTTAATTTTTTGAATAGCTTCCTCTCTTGGAAGAATACCAGAAATAGCGAAGAAGCAGGTTTGTAAAACAGTATTGGCGCGTTTTCCTAATTTGGCATCGTGCGCCACTTGAGTCGCATCAATCACATAAAATTTAGCTTCTTTTTGGATGATTCCTTTTTGAATTTCAGCAGGTAATATATCCCATATTTCATCTTTGGAATATGGCGAATTCAATAAGAACGTTCCGCCATGTTTTAATTCGGAAATCATATCAAATTTCTCTATGAAATTAAATTTATGACTGGCGATGAAATCGGCTTTATCTACTAAATAATTTGAGTGAATTGGGTCTGGACCAAAACGTAAATGCGAAATGGTTTGAGCTCCTGCTTTTTTAGAATCGTACACAAAGTAACCCTGCACATAATTATCAGTGGTTTCACCAATAATTTTAATGGAGTTTTTATTTGCCCCTACGGTTCCATCGGAACCTAAACCATAAAACATACAGTTAATGGTTTTAGTTTTGGTTTCAAATGATGGATCGTAATATAAACTAGTAAAGGTCACATCATCATTAATTCCAATAGTGAAGTGGTTTTTAGGTTTTTTATTTAATAATTCGTCATAAATTCCTTTAACCATTGCTGGGGTAAATTCTTTTGATGACAATCCGTATCGTCCAGCAACTACAGTAGGCATCTCTCTTTCACTTTCATTAAGTGCCGCAACAATATCCAAGTAAAGTGGGTCGCCAACGCTTCCTGGCTCTTTAGTTCTATCTAAAACAGCTATTTTAGTTACTGTTTCTGGTAAAACTTCAACAAATGCAGCAATAGAGAATGGTTTGAATAAACGAACAAAAATAACACCCACTTTTTCGCCGTCGGCTAACATCACTTCCAATGCTTCTTTTACTGGGCCTTCGGCTGATCCCATGATAATAATAACACGTTCTGCTTCTGGGTGGCCTAAGTAATCAAATAAATTGTATCGACGACCAGTATGTTCGAAGAACTCGTCCATAGTTTTTTGAACGATTCCTGGTACTTTATCATAAAAAGGGTTACAAGCTTCTCTGGCTTGGAAAAATACATCAGGATTTTGAGTAGACCCTCGCAAAACAGGATTGTCGGGATCCAATGATCTTTTTCTATGTGCCATTACTTCGGCTTCAGGCATCATTGATTTGATAACATCGTCTGGAATTCCATCTATTTTAGAAATTTCATGAGAAGTTCTAAAACCATCGAAAATATTTAAAAATGGTACTCTTGATTTTAAAGTTGCTACTTGCGATATCAATGCAAAATCATGGGCTTCTTGTACGGAACCACCAAATAACATAGCGAATCCAGTTTGACGACAAGCCATAACGTCGGAATGATCTCCAAAAATGGATAGTGCATGCGTTGCAATTGTTCTTGCAGCTACGTGTATTACGCATGGCAATAATTCACCTGCGATTTTATACATATTAGGAATCATTAACAATAACCCTTGGGAAGCTGTAAAAGTTGTAGTTAAAGCACCAGCTTGTAAAGAACCATGAACGGCTCCTGCGGCCCCACCTTCACTTTGCATTTCCACAATTCGAGGCGTATTATTCCAAATATTTGTTTTGCCTTTCGAGCTGTAAAGTTCTGCGTGCTCTCCCATAGGAGACGAAGGCGTAATAGGGTAGATAGCACAAACCTCATTGGTTTTATGAGCTATAATAGCCACTGCCTCGTTGCCATCACATATTAGTTTCTTAAATTCTTTTTTCATGATAAAATATTAAGTTAAAGTCGAATTTATTTGATATTAGAAGTGTGAAAATTAGTAACTATATACATTAAAATATATGATTTATATCAGGTAATGTGATTTAAAATGAGGCAATTGAATATTTTTGGTAGGAATTGAATCTACGTGTTGGATGTTATTTATTACAATAAATAAATGATGGAGCCTCTTTATTTATTTTCTTCATAAAACACATTGATTATATATAATGAATAGGTGTAAAAAAAAATGAGGTCTTCAAAATTACCGAAGACCTCATTCTCAAAAGTATATTTTTTCAAAGTTTTTTAACCCACGAAACCTTGATAAATATACAACAAAATGAATTGTAAATATTGTTTTGCAGTTTTTTTAAAGAGTTACTCTGCGTGTAACCAAGCTTTCTTTTCTAATAAAGCGTCTTCGCTTTCAACATGATTTTCATCAGGAACACAGCAGTCAACCGGACATACAGATGCACATTGTGGTTCATCGTGGAATCCTTTACATTCAGTACATTTATCTGGCACTATGTAATAAAATTCCTGAGAGATTGGGTTGTTCATTTCATCTGCATCTACTTCTTTTCCGCTTGGCGTTTTTACCATACCACTTAAAGCAGTTTCATCTGCATAAGCCCATTCTTGGCTTGGTTCGTAAATTGCATTATTTGGACATTCTGCGATACAAGCATCGCAGTTGATGCATTCTTCTGTTATAATAATAGCCATAAAATTGATTTTTTAATAAAGTACACAACAATATTAGGTTTATTCTAACTTCCTACAAATGACAAAAGTCATATTTAAAAATAAAAAGTAGAATTAAATTTGAAAGTATCCCTATTTATTTAAATAGGCTCATTTTCAATTAATTAATACGCTTTTTATGTTATTAGAAAAATTAAAAGTGCTACCAGAAGAATTAGAAGCGGTCGTGATTCGCTTTGTAGGAGATTCCGGAGATGGCATGCAGTTAACAGGAACGCAGTTTTCCGATACCTCTGCCATGTTTGGAAACGACATTGCTACCTTCCCTAATTATCCGTCGGAAATTAGAGCGCCTCAAGGAAGTCTTTATGGCGTTTCAGGTTTTCAGGTTCATATAGGTAGTGTGGAGATTAGTACACCCGGCGATGATGTTGATTTACTTGTAGCTATGAATCCTGCGGGTTTAAAAACCAATTTATATGCAGTGAAACCAGGTCATACTATTATTGTAGATGCGGATTCATTCACTACTAAAAACTTAGAAAAAGCGCAATATAAAAGTAATCCGCTTAAAGATGGAAGTTTAAATAATTATCGGGTTATAGAAGTTCCTATGTCTTCATTAACGAAGGAAGCTTTGAAGGATCTAGATAATCTAGACAATAAAAGTGTTACTCGAAGTAAAAATATGTTTGCTTTGGGTATTGTGTATTGGATGTACGATCGGTCTCCCGAACACACCATTGATTTCTTCAATAAGAAATTTAAATCGAATCCTCTTATAATTGAATTAAATAGTAGAGTATTAAATGCTGGATATTTTTATGCCGAAACTTTAGAGCTTATACCAAATTCTTACACCATTTTACCAGCTAAAATGGAACCAGGTACCTACCGAATTATTGGAGGAAACAAAGCAACAGCCTGGGGCTTTTTAGCAGCCGCCGAGAAATCGGGTTTAGAATTATTTTTAGGGTCCTACCCAATTACTCCAGCAACGGATATTTTACATGAGCTGGTAAAACACAAACATTTTGGTGTAAAAGCCTTTCAGGCAGAAGACGAGATTGCAGGAGTAACATCGGCAATTGGGGCGTCATTTGCTGGTGATTTAGCTATTACTACAACATCTGGTCCAGGACTAGCATTAAAGAGTGAAGCATTAGGCTTGGCTATGATGGTAGAATTACCTTTAGTTGTAGTAAACGTACAACGTGGGGGCCCATCTACAGGGTTGCCTACAAAAACAGAACAATCCGATCTTATGCAGGCCATGTATGGTAGAAATGGTGAAAGCCCTGTAATAGTGTTGGCGGCAAGTACACCATCCGATTGTTTTAATTATGCCTATCAGGCGGCAAAACTGGCTTTGGAGCATATGACGCCTGTGGTGCTGTTAACAGATGGCTATATTGCTAATGGTTCTGAACCATGGAAAATAAAAACAGTGGCAGAAATGCCAGAAATTAAAAATAATAAAGTTACCGAAGTAAAAGAAAACTGGCACCCTTACGATAGAAATGAAGAAACTTTGGCTCGTAATTGGGCAATTCCCGGAACCTATGGTTTGGAACACCGCATTGGAGGTTTAGAAAAGGATAAAATTACAGGGAACGTATCTCATGTACCTGAAAATCATGAATTCATGACTAAAATTAGGGCCGAAAAAATTAAGCGTGTACAAAATTATATACCTGAATTACAAACTGAATTTGCCGATTCGGGAGACTTGTTGGTTGTAGGGTGGGGAGGCACTTATGGTAGTTTGCATTCAGCAGTAAAACAATTAAATAGTCAAGGTTATAAAAATATAGGTTTTGCTCATTTTCAATACATTAACCCATTGCCAAAAAATACAGAAGCCGTTTTGAGTAAATTTAAAAAGGTTGTGGTTTGCGAGTTAAATAACGGGCAATTTGTAAACATTCTAAAAATGAATACTAACATAACTGGTTTATTGCAATATAATAAAATACAAGGCCTACCATTTGGAAACTTGGAGTTAGTAGAAAAATTTAAACAATTAGTAAACTGATTATGGAAACAACAGCTACAGAAAGATATACGTTTAAAGATTTTGCAAGCGACCAAGAAGTAAGATGGTGTCCTGGTTGTGATGATTATGTTATCCTACGATCCATGCAAAAAGCACTTCCAGAAATGGGGGTAAAAAAAGAAGATGTCGTTTTTATTTCAGGAATTGGTTGCTCATCGCGCTTTCCTTATTACATGGATACGTATGGGATGCATGGCATTCATGGTAGAGCGCCAGCTATAGCATCGGGAGTTAAATTGGCAAATCCAAATTTAAGTGTATGGGTAATTACGGGCGATGGCGACTCTATGGCTATTGGCGGAAATCATTTTATACATGTACTTCGAAGAAATATCGATTTAAACATAATCCTTTTTAATAATCAAATTTACGGTTTAACCAAAGGTCAGTTTTCGCCAACATCTATGGTTGGTCAAAAAACAAAATCATCGCCTTACGGAAATACCCAACCACCGTTTCATCCAGGTGAATTAGCTATAGGAGCGCAAGCGCGATTTTTTGCTAGAATAGGAGGGAATACCCCGCGAGAAATGACAGAAATATTTATTGAAGCT
Organism: Mariniflexile sp.; assembly: GCF_041583155.1. GTDB lineage: Bacteria > Bacteroidota > Bacteroidia > Flavobacteriales > Flavobacteriaceae > Mariniflexile. The sequence continues at coordinate 75,290 of NZ_JBFHGK010000010.1, read as the reverse complement.
GAAAAATTTAACGGAACATCCTTGGTTGAGGTATTACAGAATTGTGTTATTTTTAATGAAGGTTGCTTTACTAGATATACCGATAAAAACATTAGGGAAGATAAACAGTTGTATGTTGAACATGGAAAACCCATGATTTTTGGAAAGTGTAAAGATAAAGGTTTGATATTAAGTGGGTTGAAATTGGTAGTGGTTTCTATAGGCGAAGATGGCTATACTGAAGACGATATTTTAGTTCATGATGCTAAAGAGAAAGACCCAACCTTACATCAAATGTTAGTGCGTTTGGAATACCCCTTAGTTACCGGAATTATTAGAAGTTTTGATGATGTAACATTAGAAGAGCGTGAAGACAACTTAACTAAGCAAGTAAAGGCGAATTCTAAATTTACAAAAACAGATGATTTGTTTTTCTCTGGTGAAACGTATCAAGTGAAATAAATAAATTGTAAATGGCAGATTGTTTTATAAAAAAAACCTCAAGAATTTCTTGAGGTTTTTGTCTTTTATTTTAATCTTACCAAATTAAAACTCTTTTTTCTGGGGCAACATACATACCATCGCCTGGTTTTATATCAAACGCTTTATGGAACGTTTCCAAGTTTAATAAAGGCACATAACCACGATACATTGCAGGAGAATGTGGATCCGTTTTTACTTGATTTTTAATGGCTTCATCACGCATTTTACTTCTCCAAATGGTTGCCCAAGAAATAAATAAACGTTGTTCTGGAGTAAAACCATCAATTAATCCAGGGTTGCCGTTTTCTTTTAAATATAGTTGCAATCCATCATATGCAGCATTGATGCCACCAAGATCTCCTATGTTTTCACCTAAAGTAAATTTACCATCTACCTTAATTCCTGGTATTGGTTCTAAAGCTGAATATTGATCAGCTAAGGCTGTACCTAGTGCTGTAAATTGAGTTAAATCTTCTTCAGTCCACCAGTTTATAAGATTTCCATCGGCATTATATCGAGACCCTGAATCATCAAAACCGTGCGAGATTTCATGTCCAATTACGGCTCCAATACCACCGTAATTTACGGCTTCGTCTGCATTGTAATCATAAAAAGGAGGTTGCAGGATAGCTGCTGGGAAAACGATTTCATTATTTGAAGGGTTGAAATACGCATTCACTGTTTGAGGCGACATACCCCATTCTGTTTTATCAACAGGCTTATTTAATTTTTCGATATTTCTTTTGAAACTCCACTCTGAAATTAATAAGGAATTATCAAAATACGTACCGCCTTCTTCCGGACTTATAATGGTTAAAGCTGAATAGTCTTTCCATTTATCAGGGTATCCAATTTTAATGGTCATTTTATTTAGCTTCTCAATAGCACTTTTCTTTGTGTCTGCCGACATCCAAGTTAAATTGTTAATTCTAGCTTCATAAGCACGGATAACGTTTTTAATCATGTTTTGTGCTTTTTCTTTAGCTTCCGCTGGGAACATTTTTTCAACATATAATTTTCCTAAAGCCTCGCCAGTTGCACCATTAATAACTTGAAGCGCCCCTTCATCTCTTGGGCGTTGTTTGATGGCACCGCTTAGGGTTTTACTATAAAAATCCCAGTTAGCTTTTTCTAAATCTGTTGATAAATTATCGGCTGCTTTATTAAGTAGGGTCCAACGCATATAGGCTTTCCAGTCCTCAATTTTGTTTGCTGTTAGAATTTGTTGTAAAGCGTCCATATACTTTGGTTGAGACACTATTAAAGTATCTACAATTGGCAACCCAATACTAGTAATTTGCTTTTCCCAATCGATAGCGTTTGTCATTTTCTGCAAATCGGCAATCGTCATTGGATTGTACGATTTTCTTCTGTCTCTGCGTTCAACACGGTCTAATCTTGGTTTAGACATTTCAGTTTCTAAAGCCAAAATTTTCTCAGCATTCTTTTTGGCAACTTTTGGTTTTTCTCCAATAAATTGCAGCATACGTGCTATGTGTAACACATATTTTTCACGCTTCTCTTTAGAATCGGCATCTTTGGATACATAATAATCTTTATCAGGTAATCCTAAACTTCCGGGACCAACATAAATAACGTTTTTAGAACTGTTTTTGGCATCCGTTCCAACACCTATTCCAAAAAATCCAATACCGCCTTTGGAAGCCATTTCAATGGCTAGATTTTGTAAATCTGTTACATTTTTTACTGCATCAATTTTAGCAAGATAAGGTTTTAAGGGGGTAATACCTGCCTTATTCCTTGCCACAGTATCCATGATGGATTTATACAAATTGATAGCTTTACCTTGATCGGTATCCGATTTATATTGTGGGTTTTTAGAAGCTTCTTCTAAAATAGCTAGGGCATCTGCATCTGTTTTTTTTCTCAATTCATCAAAACTTCCCCAACGTGTTCTATCTGCCGGAATCTCGGTGTTTTTTAGCCAAGTGCCATTTACAAAATTGAAAAAATCATCTTTTGGACTAACGGAGGTGTCCATCAAGGATAAATCTATTCCAACCCCTTTTTGTTGTGCATAGCTTTGATTAAGGCTTAAGGCAGTAATCAAAACCATAAAAATTTTAGTAGTTTTTGAAATCATAGTATTTCTGTTGTTTTAGTTTTTTGCAAATTTATTTTTTAATTATGTTAAAATGGCGCTTTTAACATAACTATAATAGTTGTTTTGGCTGATTTGGTGCAAAAAATGCAATTTTTAAGAGGAGTAACTTTAGGTTACGTTGTATTAATTCCTTTTTATAGGTAAAGAATGAATTTAAAACACATGATTAGATTATAACCTCTTGTTAAGGTGAGTTTTATTAATTAGAATCATTAAATCATGGCAGAATCTAAAAAACAGGAAGATTTAATATTTCTATTAGAAGACAAAATAAAATCAGTCTTTAAAAATTATACTAGCCCAGTAAATCCTAAAAATGCTAATGATAAAAGTCCGGCAACTAATAAGTTAATAGGTACTCCTTTCATGCCTTCAGGAATATTTGCAAGTTCTAATTGTTCTCTAATACTGGCAAAAACGATTAGCGCTAATGCAAAACCAACGGAGTTTGAAATTGCGAAAAATACAGCTTTTAAAAGGCTGCTGTTATCTAATCCTAAGGCTAAAATAGCAACTCCTAAAACGGCACAATTGGTTGTAATTAATGGAAGAAAAACACCTAAGGCCTGATATAATGGTGGACTTACTTTTTTAAGAATAATTTCAACCATTTGAACCAAAGCTGCAATTACTAAAATGAAGGATATTGTTCTTAAATAATCCAATCCTGCAGGTATTAAAACATACTCGTGTAGGAGGTAGGTTACTGTGGTAGCTATCGTCATAACGAACAATACGGCTCCAGACATACCTACCGATGTAGAAACTTTATTGGAAACACCCAGAAACGGACAAATTCCTAAAAATTGAGATAAAACAATATTGTTTACAAAAACGGCTGCTATAATGATAATTACATAATCCATTTCTAAGATGTTTTAGATGTTAATTTGTTGAAAACAACAGTTAAATAGGCCAAGGCTATAAACGCACCTGGTGGTAAAATAAAAAGTATAAAGGTGTTAGCGTCTTCATGAACAAAGCTTGCTCCAAACAAACTGCCGCTTCCCAAAATTTCGCGAATGGAACCTAAAACCGTTAAGGCTAATATAAAACCCAGTCCCATTCCCAAGGCATCAATAGCCGATGAAAGCAAGTTGTTTTTTGATGCAAAAGCTTCAGCGCGTCCTAAAATGATGCAGTTTACAACAATTAATGGGATGAAAATCCCCAGTTGTTCGTATAGAAATGGAACAAACGCTTCCAATATCATCTCCACGACAGTAACGAAAGATGCAATAATGATGATGAAGGCCGGAATACGTACTTTGGCTGGTATTTGGGTTTTTACTAAAGAAACTACCACATTCGACATCAGTAATACAAATGCTGTAGCAACGCCCATACCTAAACCGTTGAATGCTGATGAGGTAACACCCAATGTTGGACACATACCTAGAAGCATTACAAAAATGGGGTTTTCTTTAATGATTCCTTTTAAGAAATTTTGCTTTTGATTTATTGTTTCGGCCATAATTCTTAATTTTTAGATTCAATTAATGAACTATTATTTTTTATAAAGGCATCATACGCCATTTGAGTTGCATCACAAAATGCTCTGGTTGATATGGTTGCTCCCGTAAGCGCATCTACATCGCCTCCATCTTTCTTTACTTTTAAATTGTAAGAGGCAATATTTATGTTTTTAAACTGCTGCAGAAACTTTGGTTCTGCCATTTTAGTTCCTAAACCAGGAGTTTCTTTTTGTTCTAAAACAACCACATTTTCAATTTCGCCGGTTGGTTTAAAACCAATCATGATTTTAACTAGACCACTAAATCCTTTATTGGTGGATCCTATTACTGCGGCGCCAACAAATTCATTTTTTGAATAAGCAGGATATATTTCAACACTATCTGAGGCGGTTTCAGATTTAACGAGTTTCATATCTTCTACAGGGTTGTTGTCAAAAGTTGGTAAAACTAATTTTAAGGCATTCACCTTTTTCTCTAATTTAGCTTTAGCTTTAGGTTCTAAGGTTAAGTCATTTACAAAACCTAATGTTAGTCCCGAGATTAGTGTTATCAATAAAAGAGATACCACCATGTTTATAAATGTTGATTCTTTTTTACTCATAGTTACACGATTTTAGCTTTTATTTTGGTTCCGAATCTTCGAGGCTTGAAATATTTGTTAATTAGAGGCACAAAGGCATTCATAATTATAATAGCGAAAGAAATACCTTCAGGATAGGCTCCAAAAAGCCTTATTAATGCGGTTATAAGCCCAATACCGATAGCAAAAATTACCATGCCTTTTTTGGTCATAGGGCTAGTAACTAAATCGGTTGCCATATAAAATGCACCAAGAATAGCACCACCAGATAAGATATGTATTAGTGGATTTGCATAATGCTCCGGGTCTAAACTCCAAAAAGCACCAGTAATAACAGCCATAGTTACAAGAAGAATAATTGGAATATGCCAAGAGATTACTTTTCTGTAGATTAAATAAAACCCACCAAGCAATAATGCTAAAGCAGACATTTCACCTAACGAACCTCCAGTGAAACCGAAAAGCATATCCATGGTTGATGGAATTTTAGAGCTTATTTCTGTCATGGTTTCGCCATATTGTAACCCTTCTTTAATAACTCCTAATGAAGTAGCTCCTGTAACCGCATCCACAACTGTTGTATTATTTTCAATTGCTGTTGGCCACATGGTCATTTGTACCGGGAAGGACACTAGTAAAAACACACGTCCTACCAAGGCGGGATTAAAGATGTTGAAGCCTAAGCCGCCAAAAGATAGTTTTGCTATACCAATCGCAACAAGTGCGCCAACAATAACCATCCATATTGGTAAAGTAGAAGGTAGGTTGAAGGCTAAAAGTATGCCTGTAAGTAATGCGGAACCATCTGTTATGGTTACTTCGGTTTTAAAAAGATATTTCTGAATTACATATTCGAACACCATACAAGACGTAATAGCAACAGAAGTTACTATTAACGCGCTAATTCCAAACACATATATAGAAACTAAAAAGGCAGGTATTAGTGCGATTATTACATCATACATGAGTTTTTTAGAAGTCCTGTCGGAATGAACATGAGGTGAAGCAGATACAATTATTGTTTGGTTACTCATGATTAGTTTTTTGCAGTATTTAATTTTTTGACAATGCTTTTTCCAAACCTGATATAATCTAATAATGGGCGATGAGATGGGCATACATAACTACAAGAGCCGCATTCAATACAGGTCATAACATCTTCATCGGAGGCTTTTTCAAACAGCCCTTTTTCTGATAAATTCATTAAAAGATGTGGCTCTAAACCCATAGGGCAAACATCAACACATTCGCCACAGCGTATACAATTTTTCTGTTCACCTCTACTGGCTTCTTCTTCAGAGATAACTAAAATGCCAGAAGTTCCTTTGGTGACAGGTACATCCATGTTTTTAATAGCTTTTCCCATCATAGGACCACCATTAACAATTTTACGTGTTCCTTCAGGTAAACCTCCAACTTCTTTTACTAAATCGGAAATAGGGGTGCCTATTTTTACCCAGTAATTGGATGCGTTTTCAAGTTTTTTACCTGTAACAGTAACAACACGCTCTGTTAATGGGACGTTATGCTGTATGGCTTGATAAATAGCGAAAATGGTACCAACATTATGAACAATAACGCCAACATCTAGAGGCAACCCGTTCTTAGGTACTTCTCTATTTAAAATGGCTTGAACAAGCTGTTTTTCACCACCTTGCGGATATTTTACTTGTAAAGCAGCTACTTTAATTTTATCGTTGTTTTGGGTGAGATTTTTAAAGAGGTCAATGGCATCTTTTTTATTGTTTTCAATTCCAATTACGGCTTTGTTTATATGTAAAGCGTGCATTAATATTTCGATACCAACAACAATTTCTTCAGCCTTCTCCAGCATTAAACGGTGATCGGCTGTTAAATAGGGTTCGCATTCAACACCGTTAATTATAAGATGGTCCAAAACGGTACCTTCTTTAACATTTAATTTTACATGAGAAGGAAATGTTGCACCGCCTAAACCAACAATACCATTGTCGTTAATACGTTTTAAAATATCTTTTGGTTCAGCAGTAATTTCTTTTATTAAAGGATATTCTGGCACGATACTGTTTGATTCGTTTTTGGTATCAGTCCTAATAATAATACATTGTTTTTTGTAACCACTCGTATCAATGATTAGGTCTAATTTTGTAACAGTACCAGCTACTGGTGAATGGACATTGGAAGACACAAAGCCGCCAGATTTAGCAATAACCTGACCGATTTCAACTTTGTCTTTTACAGCAACAACAATTTCTGCGGGAATACCGATATGTTGAGATATTGGCACATATACCATAGTAGGGGCAGCCATTCTCTTAATACCTTTTGATGCTGTTATCTTGTTTTCTGGTGGGTGAATTCCGCCTTTATGAAATGTTTTAAGCATCGGTTTTTAATTTTTCAGTTTCAACATTTGCTTCAACTTTAGGTTCCTCTTTTTTTACTTTTTTCGGAGGAAAATTGGTTTCTATAATAGAATGAGTGGGGCATACTTCAACACATTTTCTACATAATGTACAAGCCACAGGGTCTATATATGCTAAATTGTTAACCATAATAACGGCATCTTTTGGGCATATATCTTCACATTTGGAGCAACCTATACAAGCAACATCACATGCTTTTTTTGCAATTCCTGCTTTATCCTGGTTTAAACAGCCAACGTACACTTTTAAATCGCGCTTATTCCGTGGGCGCATTTCAATAATATCTCGAGGACATGCTTCAACGCAAGCACCACACGAAGTACATTTATCAGTAATAATCACTGGCAATCCAGTAGTTTCATCCATGTACATGGCATCGAACTTACAAACTGCTACACAATCGCCATCGCCCAAGCATCCGTATTGGCAATCGGTTTCGCCACTATAAATCATAGCGGAAATAGCACAATTTCTTGGGCCTTGATATTCGGTTGTTTTTGGGCGTACATCACATGCCCCTTGGCATCGTACTACGGCTAATGTTGGGTCTTTTTCGGCTACTTGCTTGCCTAAAACTTCGGCAACAAGTTTCATAACATCATTTCCACCAACAGGACAAAAAAGATCGGAAATATCTTCAGTGTTAACCAATTTTTCTGCAAAAGATTTACATCCAGGAGAACCACATCCACCACAATTGGCAGCAGGCAGAATATCTTCAACCTCACCTATTAATGGGTCTTCATAAACATAAAACTTCTTGGAAACGACATACAGCACTATGGCTGCTATCAACCCTAAAGAAGCGAGTAAAAAAACACTATATAAAACAGATTCAGACATACCTATTTATGTTTTTAGTATTGAAATATTAAAAGCACTTTTAAAAGTGTTTTTAAAGAAATAAAGCATTAAATAATAAGGCAATAAAACGAAAAGAGACAATATTCCGGCTACCCATTCCTTAAAAAAAGCCGATGCTATAATTAAGGTTGAAAACATCAGAATAAAAGGAAAAACATAAGCCCAAAACACCGCTTTTAAACCCAAAGATTTTTTTAGAACTAATTGAACACTCTCATTAAGTTTTAGCGATTCACAGGAGTTCAAGATTTCAACTTCCTTTGTGTTAGATTCTGAAATTCCGCAAGATGCTTTGGCACGACACGACTCACAATGCACACTTTGTTTAATTGAAACAAAAACAGAATCATCTGATATTTTAGATACAATACCAGAATGAATAAATGCGTTTTTATTCGATAATTGTGTACTCACTTTACGCCTTAAGTTAATTAAATTGAGAGCGTTAAATTAGTGCTTACATTCAGGGTAATATATGATTAATGTCAGGAAATGCTATAATTTACAGCTACAGCTGCTTAATTTATGGCCTAAAAGTTGTTATGTATATCATATAGAGCCAAAAATGCATTGACATATTAAGATTTTTTGTAAATTTAAATTTGTTAATCGTTATAATAACAGGGCTTTAAGTGTGAAATTTATATTATTCCTATTAAACCTATTAGATTTATAGGAAATAGGTTTGGTATTTATAAATTTAATTTTATTTTTGCCGAACTTTTCTTTGAGATTTTAGATAATCTTAAAGTTTGGCACAACGTATTAATTATTTAGTTTTAAAGACATGGAAAACATCACAATAAATATCACGGATAGAGACGGTAAAAAACACGAAGTATTGGCGCCTACAGATATGGCGATGAACTTAATGGAAGTGGTACGATCTTATGAGTTAGCTCCTGAGGGAACCATTGGCGTTTGTGGGGGTATGGCCATGTGTGCATCATGCCAATGTTATGTTTTAAGTGATACATCATTACCAGAAATGACTGACGATGAAGAAGCAATGCTTTCTGAAGCTTTTGATGTTCGTGGAAATAGCCGTTTGGGTTGTCAAATACAAATGACGCCAGATATGAATGGACTTGAAGTTCAGTTGGCCCCTGAATGTTAATCATTGCGATTTTATAATAGTGCTTTAGTTTACTAAGCACGTCTTATTTAATATTAATTAAGCCTAACCCTTATAGTTAGGCTTTGCTATGTATTTTTATCTATACTTATAATTGAGAGTTTAACTATTCTCTCTTATAAAAACTATAACTTAAGACTTACCACCAAATTAGAAACGCTTTTTTTAATTCCCCATTCTTAAATTTTATCCAGCATAAGGGCGAAAATTGTTGCTCAAAATAGAGTTTTGCCTTCTTTACAAAAGCATCAAATAAAATCCAATTTACATTTTGATGTGGTACAACTAACCACTCCTTTTTGTTTGGAATATAAAATTTACAATTTTCAAATTGTTGAAGTTGTGTCTCATTTATATAAAATCCAATAATGCAATCATTATTTAAAGTTTTTAGCTTAATTTTTTGGTTATCAAAAGGAACGAATAATTGCGCTTTAAAATAAACCTGTTGCCTAATTTGATTTCGGTTTAATTTAAATTGTGTTAAATATTTTTCGGTGATGGGATGATATAAAAGAGGGAGCTGCTTGTTTTTTAATTTCGTTAGTTTTTCTTTTAAAGAATCTTTTCGGTTAGGCCCTATAAAATGTTCAATTTCTGTAGTGCCAACAGAAGGATCATATAAATAAAACTTGAAAATAATTTCTAAATGAACGGGTTCTCCATCTATTAAAAGCAAACAATCTAATTCACCTAAAGTGGTTTTATTATCTTGGATTTGAATATTTTCAGCAATAAATGAAATGTTTTTATGAGATTCAAGTTCGATAGTGACAAGGCGTTCTACATATTTTCCTAAGCGTAGTTTTTCATCTATATCTATATTTATTTTGTGAATTTCTGTACTAATTTCTAATTGATGTAAATCATATACAGTATTGCCTTTCCATAAGTAGGGAGTTTTTAAAAATCCTTCGTATCTTTTCTGAATCATTTGTGGATTACTATTTAAAAAGTCAGGTCCTTTTATATTCAATTAATTTTCTTGGGCCTTCAAGTAATACTCTAACTATTTGAAGTACACCATCATCATTTGTGTCTATATACCATTTAATGAGTGAAATTTGTCCGTTTTCAATTTCAATCCCTGTTATACTTCTTGGGTGTACACAGCTTCCATCATTAAAAAAAGCTATATCACCAGGTTCAGGAAATCGGGGTCGGTGTGTATGTCCAACAATTGTAATTAAATTGTTGTTTTCAATTATCCATTTTTTGGTTCTGCGTTCTACTTTAATAAGTTCGCTATAGTTTTTAGCCGGACTTGTTGGGTCGGCAATACCCATAACATTCAGTGGTTTCCATAAAATACGAACCATAAAACGACTCCATTTCCAAAACAGATAATTCCACCAGTCTGCCTGATGTCCGTGGGTTAAAAAGAGTTCTTGTTTAGTTTCTTTATGTTTTAAAACAATGCCTTCGTGGTACTCAATTCCTGGAAATAAGTCAACATCTATTCCCAGAGTTTTATCAAAATAAGTTGAGAGGTGTTTTTTTACATAATTAGGGTTTCGGTAAACCATGTCGTGGTTTCCCCAAATCATGTGCAAACTTTTTTCTTTGTGAAATTGTTGCATCAGTATGAACACATTTTTATGGGCTTCAAAAACAGGTCTAAAAGACAAGTTTTCCCAGAGTTCATCGCCATCGCCAATTTCAACATACTGGAAACCTTCAGCATAGTAGTGCTTAAGGGCATGAAAATAAATGTTTCGATTGTTGGCAAAATCATCAGCAAAACTGTTATCTCCTCTATGGCAATCACTGAATAAAATAAATTTACTATTATCATCAAAAGGGATGATTTTAGCTTTTTTATAAGCGTTATCTAATCTTTTTTTGGCTGTAAGCATGAAGTAAATTTAACTAAAAAAGCGCCCCTATTAGGAACGCTTTTTTAAAATAATAAAAAAAAGTTTACACTTTGTAATTTATTTTCTAAATAAGGGGTCTACACCAATGGTGCCGACTAAACTATCTAGATAGGCTTCAGATTTTGCTTCAGCATAAAGTTCTTCAACAGCTTGTAAACGGTCTGTAATTTTCATATCCGAAACTAAAACTTCATTATTTGGGTTGTTAATAAATGCTTTCAAATACGCTATTTGAGATTCGTAAGAACGAATGTCTTTTTGTTGTTTGAGTTTTAATCGTTCTTTGTACCAATCGCTATTTATTACATAGTCTCTATCAAAATACTTTCTTAATTCTGGGTCGCTAATACTTTTTCCTTCATAATGGCCATAAGCCATCACATGAAGTAGAATTTTAAGTGGCGGTATGGTTGCTTCAATGCTGCCTTCTTCAAAATAACGTATAGCTACTTTTTCTTGTGCTTCAATAATATTATTGATTCCATCTACATAATCCTCCAATCCTTGCAATTCTGGTTTCAACATACGTTCGTTAAATACAGCAGTTGGTTCATCAAACAATCGATTTAAACATCTTAAAGAAAAACGTTTTGTAATTCTGTACCCTAAACGGCTTGCTAAAATGGTTTTACCTTCGTGCTCAAAATCTTCAATTTTTTCTAAACAACGATTTTCAATTAGCTTTTTAGGATCGCGATCTTCAGGAGCCATACGTGCCCAAATTTCCGGAATTAATAAACTAATATCATGATCTACCTTGTTTTCTCCTCCAACATAACCGGCTGCAGTACTAAATCCATTAGACTCTGTTAAAATATGTGATAATAATGCATTATTTAAATCTGTTGTGGGGGTTAACATATTAAATGGTGCTTTTGTTAAGGCTCCTTCAGAACCAGCTCCTGTAGTTGATGGCGATTTACCAGTTAAACTACAAATAAAGTCCATAAACAATTCGGGTGTTTCTTGGTAATGAATTGGGTTATATACCGCTAATGGTCTGATGCCAGCTGCTCTGTCTGCTGGATTGTTTCTTCTTCCTGGTAACACCGCATTTACTGTATGAATTACTGGGTCATCAGCTTTAATTCTTCGACGCAATCGAACCCCTATATCGGAGATGTACGATGCTTCCGTTTCTTCATAAAATTTATTAGGTTCTAAGTAGCGAGGGTTTTTAGTAGGCTCGCCATCTACAATTCTAGGGTGAGAAGGTAAAACGAATTGTACGTCTTCTTCCTTAGAGTCTACTATTTCCTTTATAAAATCTTTAACCGGTTGAGTATACTTATCGTAATTTATAGTGTCTTCATAAATTGCAATGGCATCTTTTTTGGTTAACATTTCATAATTTGTAAGGAACCTTCCATCTGAAACAATGTCCAATTCCGCAAGCTTATCATAACCTCTAACGATTGCTTCATCTGGTCTTTGGAATAAATGTGCTTCACAATTTACCAGTACCTTTACACTTTGGTTTGTGTATTCAGGGTTTAAGTTTTTAAATCGGTTTTTCGGTAATGTGATTGATGCGGTAATATCATCTTCCGTTTGAATTTTTTCACAAGCCGCAAAATCTGAACGTAATTTGTTAAGCATCCAATTGCCTTCTTGATTGAATCCGATACGAACATAACTACCAACAACAGGCGTGTGGTTGTATATTAATGAAGTCCCCTTAACGCCATTGATGAATTCTACGGACATCATGTCTTTCCAATTTAGGTTGGCGCCATGTGCTTGCCTGAATAAACGTTTTACAAACAAGACTAATGAACGTACATGCACGGGAATACTTCTTAAAAATTCATTGAATTCATCCGAATTTTCTTCGTTAGGGGTTAGTAATTTAACAACAGATCCTAAGGTTCTTTTTTCGCTTAAGAAAGATCGAGAAGGGGGTCTGTTAGGATCTTTAATTTTCCATCTGGTTGAATAGTTGTATTCAATAATCTCGTCAGCTTTCTTAAAATCTTCATCAATGTCATGAATGTTGAACGCATTATATGTGATGGCGTTTTGCATAGATTTAGAAATCTCTGATTTACCACCTCCTGAAACTGTACAAGGTTTATGGCAAAAAACACCTTCAGGATAGGTTTCAACCATACGCCATAAGTTGATAGATTTATGTTTTTCTAACCTAAGTTTGTTTCCAGACGGGTGTATGTATGTTTTATAAGGTGATAAGGTTAATTTTTGTTCTTCACCTTTGTATGTCCATGAGATACTATTCGTAGCCGTATTTACATAAGAGGATTCGGGTATGTAAATTAAATTCGGATATTTTTTATCTATTGCATAATTTTCCGGTTTCACTTCAATTCTATCGGCAATTAAAGTTTTAACATCTTCAAAAGTATGGTCTAAACCGTAATATTTAGCATAATCACTACAGTTTACAGTTTCTCCCATTACGCGCCTAGCATAGGCAATGGCGCCACCAGCATGTTCTTCTTCAGCAAGACCAAATAGGTTTGCGGAATAACTGATTTGTGTTTTTATCTCTTTTTTTGAGTATCCGTAATAGTTGTCTGCTATAAGCGTTACCACAACGCCGCTATCATCTCTACATGTAATTTTAAATGCGCTACCGTCATTATATAGTTCATGTTCATCGTTCCAGCACATACCATCTTTTTTCTGGCGGTCTGTGGCATCGTTAAAATGAGGTAAGCCTAAGTCTTTCTTTTTAAGCGTTAATAATTGTGGTGCAAGAACGATACAGCCAGTATGGCCTGTCCAGTGTACAGGATCCAATGCCGCATCGTTATGAGCTAAATTAGGATCGCCAGCATTACCAAAAATAGCTTCCACAAAATCTAGGTTACTTACTAGAGAGCCTGGAGCAAAAAAGCGAACTTCCATTGATTTTTGAGCAATAACGCCTGGTACTTCAGGGCAAACCGTTGGTCTTAAGAGCATAGATACTATGGTTTTAGCCTGCTCTTTCTCTTCTTGGTTTGAGGTTAGCGGAAGTGTTTTTAAGTCTTCGGAAGGATTAAAGGCAGCATGTAGGAAGTGTGCAAAAACTATTTTAGGCACTTCCTTTTTATCAAAAGGAACTGGTAATGGGCCTTCAACAATATGGAAGGTTCCTTTTGTGGTTCGTTTATCGTGTAACGGATTGTTTAAAATACCTTGTTTAAGTCGGATAGAGGTTACTAAATCACTTTTAAATGAGGTGCCGTCTGGTGGTAAACTGGCTTCTCTAGCTTGTCCTTTTTTAGACAGAATTAAAGTGTTGTTTGGTAACTTGCATGGTTTGTCAATGGATACATCTTTTAAATAAGCATCAATAAAATTTTGGATTCTTGAGTCAGCGGGGGCAAGATGGTTTCCTAGAAGTCTCGATTTTTCTCTAAGACTCATTATTAGTGGTCTTGTAGTTTTTTCAAACTCTGGATCGCAAAATTTTTCTTTGCTATCTTCACGATCTTTAAACGTTGGTTGGCCTAAATAAGCCAATTGTAGATTGATAAATTGAATAGTATCTCTCCTAGTTTGTTTACCTGTTTCGTTCCCCATTTTAATGTTGTTTTCCATTTTAAATCAATTGTGCTTTAAAAATTTATATATCCTATTTAAGCATATCGTTTCCAAAATTAATATCAAAACTTTTCAATAAAGATGACATTTATCATAGGTTCACTATGCGTTTAAAAGTTTTAAGGGTTATTTAAATGCATTTAACCCTGTAATATCTAGGCCTGTTATTAGTAAATGAATGTCGTGTGTACCTTCGTAAGTTATAACACTTTCCAGGTTCATAGCGTGTCGCATAATCGAATAATCGCCGGTAATTCCCATCGCGCCTAATATTTGTCTTGCTTCACGGGCTATAGTAATAGCCATTTCTACATTATTGCGTTTTGCCATAGAAATTTGTGCAGAGGTTGCTTTATTCTCATTTCGCAAAACACCAAGGCGCCAAGTAAGTAATTGTGCTTTGGTAATTTCGGTTATCATTTCGGCTAATTTTTTCTGTTGTAATTGAAATTGCCCAATTGGTTTCCCGAATTGCAAACGTTCTTTACTGTATCTTAGTGCGGTATCATAGCAATCCATGGCGGCACCAATGGCTCCCCAAGCAATGCCATATCGTGCGGAATCTAAACAACCTAATGCGGCACCCAATCCAGATTTATTTGGTAACAGGTTTTCTTTAGGAACTTTTACATTGTTAAATATAAGTTCGCCAGTAGCTGAGGCTCGTAGCGACCATTTGTTGTGCGTTTCGGGTGTTGTAAAGCCTTCCATACCACGTTCCACAAGTAGGCCGTGAACACGATTATCTTCATCTTTAGCCCATACTACAGCAACTTGTGCGAATGTTGCGTTGCTTATCCACATTTTAGCGCCATTTAAAAGATAGTGGTCTCCCATATCTTTAAAATGAGTGACCATACCACTTGGGTTACTACCATGGTCGGGTTCGGTTAAACCAAAACAACCCATCCATTCGCCAGTGGCCAATTTTGGTAAATATTTTTGACGCTGTGCTTCATTCCCATATTTCCAAATAGGATACATTACTAAGGAGGATTGTACTGAAGCGGTGCTACGAACGCCCGAATCGCCTCGTTCAATTTCCTGCATAATTAGGCCGTAGCTAATTTGGTCTAATCCAGCTCCGCCATATTCAATAGGAATGTAAGGTCCAAAAGCGCCAATTTCAGCTAAACCATTAATAATTTGTTTAGGAAATTCCGCTTTTTGAGCGTAGTCTTCAATAATAGGTGAAACCTCACGTTTTACCCAACTCCTTGCGGCATCCCGTACTAATTTGTGCTCATCGGACAATAATTCGTCAAGATTGTAATAATCCGGTGCTTCAAACAAATCTGGTTTCATTACTATTTGAATTTATTAGTGTTTTAAACAAAATATGTATTAACAACACTACTTTGCCGACAAAACACTATCGTTAGTCTCAAATTTAATGAAATCTTGTAAGTAATTTACATTTTTAAATAGAAATCTTTTGTTAAGCTTATATAGTCTTCGGTGTATATATGGCGGCTAATTTCAATAATAAGGGTTTCTATTTTAGTGTCGCATTTGCGGAACGAGAATTCCATAAGGCTGCGTTTAATTTCTGAAGTAGGTGTGCCTTTTACATGTAAAATTTTATTTGGATATAACTTGAAACTAGAAGCTAAACTAATAAAAGTAGCTTCTTCTTTAAAAGGAATGATAACAGAAAAAACACCTTCTTCGGATAGTAATTTTGAAACACTTTCAATTAAGTGATCAAAAGGCATGGCCTCGCTAAAACGTGCTAAATCGCGTTGTTCACTTTCCGATTTATAATTTTCTGAATAAAATGGCGGGTTAGAAACTATTAAATCATATTTATCTTCAATCTCATCAGTAAATTCTTCAAGTGAGGCATGGTAGCAAAACAATCGGTCTGCCCACGGGGATGCTTCAAAATTTTCAACACATTGTTCGTAAGCATCATCATCTATTTCAATGGCATCAATTATTTCAGCGAAGCTACGTTGTGCAAGCATTAACGAAAGTATTCCGGTGCCAGCTCCAATATCTAGAACTGCAAAGGGATTTGTTTTGATAGATGCCCAAGCCCCTAATAAAACCCCGTCCGTTCCAACTTTCATGGCACATTTATTTTGGTTTATTGTGAATTGTTTGAAAGAAAAAGGAGAGGAAGCCATAGCTGAATGTTAAAAATTTAAGATTGAATTTTGAAAAAAGGATCAAAAAGCCTTGAAAAATATTAAACTCTGTTAAAAAATATTTTCTTGTTAAATACGTTATTAATTTTGTATGATAGATGTATAATTAATACCCATCTTTAAATAAGGTATTGAAAGTGCTAAACTAAAAATAAATTGTATGAAGTCTGCAGAAAAAATTTTAAAGAAGCTCAATAATTTATTGGTAATGAATTATGAAGTTGAAAAAATTTATTTAGGTGCACTTGATTTGGCTACTAATGATAATTTAAAAGCGTTTTTTACAGAACGTGCTTTTGAGAGAAATGAATTTAGTAGACAATTAAGAACAGAAATAAATAAATTGAAAGGGGAACCTATACAGTTAGGTAAGGTTAAGGGTGATTTAAAAAACTTTGAAACGAAATTCAAAAACCACCTTTTAATAAATAACGAGGACGATTTAATGACAGAGGTTTTTAAACTTAAATCATTATGTATTGATGGATATAATGAATTATTGATGCAAATCAATTTGCCATTATCTACGTGTAAAATGCTGGTAAAACAACGTGATAGCATTTATAGTAATATGAATGCCATGAAACGACAAGAAGAGTTTGTTGTGTAATTAATGCTTGTTTAAAAATCCAATTTAAATTTTATAAGTTTTGCGCCAAGAAGCTCTGTAAAAATATCGAGCTTCTTGGCGCATCTATTTTAATTAAATAAAATTTCCGTATCTTATAAAGAATATACCGTTCATCGAAAACTTGAATGGATTTTGGGTTGGGTTAAGCTTTTTCGCTACATTGCGGCATAAAGTAAGATAAAACGACAGTGTTTTTTGTTTTTAATCGAATTAAATGTCTTTTTAGCGTTATTTTTGTTTTTAACCCCCAAATAAAAACCTATTTTAATTATGAAAAACCATGAACAAATTGTTAGCACTTTAAATAGATTACTAATTCTAAACTGTGAGACTGAAAAGTTGTTTTTTTATGCACTAGACCAAGTTGAAGGTAAGATATTAAAGAATTTCTTTAGTGTGGCTGGCTATGAAAGAAACAGATTTATTAAAGCAATAGATGCTAGTATTCGAGAAAAAGGTGCTACGCCTACATATCATGACACCTCATTAGTGGAAGAGTATATTAAAAATTCAAATTTAATAAAAGCAATAGCTTCGCAAAATGAGCAGTTTATATTAACCGAAGCAGGTAGAGTTCAAGTTTCAGATATTGAAAAATATCAAAAAATCCTTAATTATTTTGAATTTTCAGATTCCGATGAAGAGTTGTTGGAAGATCAACAAGACACCATTGTGAAATCGTTATATGGTATTGAAGTTTATAAAGATTTCTTTGCAGAGAAAAGAGCTTCCTAAATAAACTAAATATACAAATCAATCAAACCATCTGGTGTATTAACTATGATGGTTTTTGTTTTTCTATCAACTTTTACAATAAATTCATCATTCATTGGTATTAGTATTTCGTTTCCATTATTTTCAACTTCGAATAAAGCCTGCGCTGTAGAATCGTTAATTCCAACGATTGTGCCAACTTTACCGTAATTTATGTCTTCCATGTTGAAGCCTATAACTTCATGAAAATAAAATTTGTTACCTTCTAATTTTGGTAGGAATTCTAGAGGTAAATATACATCACTTTTAATCAAAGCATCGGCATCGCCTTCACTATTAACATCTTCAAATTGTACGCGTAAAAGATCAGATTTATGAAGTTGCGAACTTTCAACAAAGAAAGGGATGAGGGAGTTGCGCACATCAATAAACATGGCATCTAAGTTGGTGTATAACTCAGGTTCATCGGTGTCTAATTTTATTAAAAGTTCACCTTTAAAACTATATTTTGTTACAATTTTGCCTAAGTAAAAACAATCTTCTTTTTTCATGAGAAATGGGTTTGTGCAATAACAGTGTAAAGCTAATAAATATTAAATTACTAATGGCTCGACTGTAGTTGATGTGACATTTTTGATAAAAAAAACTCCGATACACGTATCGGAGTTTAAAAGTATAAAAAATAATTTTTTTATTCTTCTGTTTTAGCTTCTTCCTCGGTTGCTTCCTCAGCAACAGCTTCTGCTTCAGCTGCTTCTTCAACAGCTGCTGCTGCTGCAATACGCGCTTCGTTAGCTGCTTTTTCAGCTTCTAATGCTTTCGCTTTTGCTTCAGCTTGTGCTTTTGCTAAACCATCTGTTTTAGCGCCAACTTTACCTGCTTTTTCTTCTAACCAAGCTGTAAATTTAGCTTCGGCTTGTTCTTCTGTTAAAGCACCTTTTCTAACTCCACCTACTAGGTGATTTTTTAGTAAAGCACCTTTGTAAGATAAAATAGCTTTAGCCGTGTCGGTTGGTTGTGCACCGTTTTGCAACCATTGTACAGCACTATCAACATTTAAATCGATACTTGCTGGGTTTGTGTTTGGATTGTAAGTTCCTAATTTTTCAAGGTATTTACCATCTCTTTTTGATCGTACATCAGCTGCAACAATCCAGTAAAAAGGTTTCCCTTTTTTACCATGTCTTTGTAATCTAATTTTTACTGGCATAATAATTAATTATTTGAGGTTCTCGACCTCGGTTATTAATGAGGGCGCAAAGATAATCTTTTAATCCTAATAATCAATACTTTATTTAGTGTTGGAGTTATTTTTTTTTAAAAGAGCAAACATACTGGTGTTGGGACTTTTGCGTCGTTCAAAAAACTTAGTTTTCCGGTAGATGCATCAATGCTAAAAACAGAGATGTTTTCACTTTTTTGGTTTGCAACTAATAAAAATTTTCCAGTGGGATCTATAGTGAAATTTCTAGGCCAATCCCCATGGACAGGCATGGTTTGAATTTTTTCAATCGTGCCATCTAATTTGTTTCTTTTAAACACAGCAATAGAATTTTCACCTCTATTAGAACCGTATAAAAATAGCTCGTTTTTGGATAAATGAATATCGGCACAGGAATTTTTTCCTTCGTAGGTGTCTTCCAATGTAGAGTCGTAGTCAATTTGTTTAAAACCACTGTCTGTTTTTTCAATCGAAGTTATGGAGCCACCATATTCATTAATGATATAGATGAATTGACCATTTCTTGTTATGGCGAAATGTCTTGGTCCTGGATTTTCTGAGGTTTGGAAGATTGAAGGTGTCTCCAATTCATAACTATCATTTTTTAATTTATATTGATAAACAGCATTCATTCCTAAGTCTGCGATATATAAGTCGTCTCTAAAAAACTGAGCAGAATGTGCATGCGAAACTTCGTCTGTTAAGTTGTAATTAAAAATTTGGGAGGCATCATTTAGCTTTCCGTCTCTAGAAATAGGATAAATAGATGCGCTACCTCCAACATAATTTGACACAACTGCTTTGGTTCCTTGTTTGTTTAAGGCTATATGGCAAGGTCCTTTACCGTTACTGCTTACTTTGTTTATAAACTTTAGCAGGCCATTTTCTTGAATCTTAAATGAAGATACCGAGCCACCAAGACTTTCACTTACAGCATATAAAAATCTCTTGTTTGGTGAATAGGCTATAAATGATGGATTTTCGGTGGTAATAGCTAATTGTAATTCGCTAAGTTCGCCAGTTTTTGTATTGAATTGTAATTTATAAATACCTTCACTTGTGCCTTTGGTATAGGTGCCAACGTACATTGCTACGTTTTGGGCATTACTAGTTGCAGTTACTATTAAAAGCACTAAAAATAAGAGTTTAATTTTCATGGAGTTGGAATATAAGATTTCAAAAATAAGGTTTTTGCATGAACAATACTTAAGTGTTGTTGTGCTATTTTGTTTAAAACTCTTTATAACTTTCGGTTAATAAGGCGATATAATTCTGTAATTTTATAAACTGCGTTTGAAATTTCTAAACGACTTAAAAACAAACATCTATATTTAAAAATGTACTTAATTTTCGATACTGAAACTACCGGATTGCCTAAACGTTGGGATGCACCAATTACAGATACTGATAATTGGCCAAGGTGTATTCAAATTGCATGGCAATTACATGATGAAATGGGGAATTGTGTCGATCATCAAGATTATTTGGTGCAACCAGATGGGTTTAATATTCCGTATGATGCTGAGAAAATTCATGGTATTTCAACAGAGTTAGCGCAAGAACAAGGTGTTCCGTTAACTGAAGTTTTGGAGAAATTTAATATAGCTTTAAGCAAAACAAAATTTGTAGTAGGACAAAACCTGAAATTCGACCTTAATATTATGGGGGCTGAATTTGTGCGGGCAGATGTTGCAAACACATTACAAGAATTACCAGTTTTAGATACTTGTACCGAACACACAGCTAGTTTATGTCAAATTCCAGGTGGGCGATATGGGAAATTCAAATTACCCACGCTTACTGAATTACACGAATATTTATTTAAAGTGCCTTTTTCTGAAGCGCATAATGCGACTGCCGATGTGGAAGCAACTACGCGTTGCTTTTTTGAATTAATTCGGTTAGAAGAATATACAGTAGAACAGCTAGATGTTCAGCCCGATTATTTTGATAGGTTTAAAGAAGCTAATCCTATGGAGATTCAGCTTATTGGCTTAAAGCATATTAACCTAAAACAAGAAAGTGCTAAAATAAGGGAGGGTATAAAAAAAGTTGAAGGAAATACCATTTCTACGGAAGTCATTAAACAAAACATTTCCGAATTAAAGGAAGTTGATTTTGTTCACCTTCATAATCATTCACAGTTTTCGGTTTTGCAGTCTACTATCAGTGTTGCAGATTTGGTTGCAGTAGCTGCCGAGCATAACATGCCTGCGGTTGCTTTAACCGACCATGCCAATATGATGGGGGCTTTTCACTTTGTGAAAGCAGTTAGCAATCATAATAAAGGTGTTAAAGCAAAAAATGCAGCCGCTATTGAAAGAGGTGAAACCCCTAAAGCTAAAGAAATTAAACCCATAATTGGGTGCGAGTTTTTTGTTTGCGAAGACCATACCGACAAAACTAGAAAAGATAATGGTTATCAAATCGTGCTACTTGCCAAGAATAAAAATGGGTATCATAATCTGGCAAAATTATCGTCGCACGCCTTTGTGGATGGTTTTTATTACCTGCCAAGAATAGATAAGAATTTAATAGAGAAGTATAAAGATGACCTCATGGTGCTTACCGGAAATTTGTATGGTGAAGTGCCAAGTAAAATCTTAAATGTAGGAGAAAATCAAGCTGAAGAAGCCTTAATTTGGTGGAAAGAACAATTTGGAGACGATCTGTATGTGGAGTTAATGCGTCACAATCAAGAAGATGAAAATCGTGTGAATCCAGTACTTATTTCGCTCGCCAAGAAACACGAGGTTAAGTTGGTTGCCACTAATAATACCTATTATTGTAAAAAGGAAGATGCCAATGCACATGATATTTTATTGTGCGTAAAGGATGGAGAAAAGCAGGCAACACCTATAGGTCGTGGTCGAGGTTATCGCTACGGATTACCCAATCAGGAATATTATTTTAAGTCTGCAGAAGAAATGAAGCAGATTTTTAAGGATGTACCTGAGGCTATTAGTAACATTCAAGAAGTTGTAGATAAAGTAGAAGCCTACGAGTTGGCCCGAGAGGTGTTGTTACCGGCATTCGATATTCCAGACTCTTTTAAAAATGAAGAAGATTTAATCGATGGAGGGAAACGAGGTGAAAATGCCTATTTGCGGTATTTAACCTATGAAGGAGCTAAGAAACGCTATGGAGAAGAACTTTCGGAGGAAGTTATAGAGCGTTTAGACTTTGAGCTCGATGTTATTCAAAATACAGGATATCCTGGTTACTTTTTAATTGTTGAAGATTTTATTCGAGAAGCTCGAAAAATGGATGTATCGGTGGGTCCGGGTCGTGGTTCGGCGGCAGGATCGGTGGTAGCCTATTGTTTATGGATTACTAATATAGATCCACTTAAGTACGATTTGCTTTTTGAGCGCTTCTTGAATCCCGATCGTGTAAGTATGCCCGATATTGATATCGATTTTGATGATGAAGGCAGAAGCCGGGTGATGGATTACGTTATCAATAAATACGGAAGTAATCAGGTGGCTCAAATTATTACTTATGGTACTATGGCTGCAAAGTCGTCCATTCGTGATACGGCTCGTGTGCTTGATTTACCATTGTTTGATGCCGATAGAATTGCTAAATTAATTCCAACCATGTCTAAACTGAATAAAATCTTTGGTTTAAGCGAGAAGGAATTAGCGAGTAAGTTTAGGGCGGAAGATTTAGAAAAGGTGAATCAGCTTTTAAATATTTCCGAAGGTGATGATTTAGAAGCGGAAACGATAAACTTAGCTAGAACCCTTGAAGGATCCGTAAGAAATACGGGAATTCATGCTTGTGGCGTTATAATTACGCCAGATGATATTACCAAATTCGTTCCCGTCTCCACGGCAAAAGATTCCGATTTATATGTTACCCAATTTGATAACTCGGTTGTTGAGGAAGCTGGATTATTAAAAATGGATTTCTTGGGGTTAAAAACATTAACCTTAATTAAGGACACCGTTAAAATTGTAAAGGCAAGACATGATATTTTACTCGATCCGGATAATTTTCCGTTAGATGATGTTAAAACTTATGAGTTGTTCCAACGGGGAGAAACGGTCGGTGTATTCCAATACGAGTCACCCGGAATGCAAAAACACCTTAAGGAATTAAAACCAACCGTTTTTGAAGATTTAATTGCAATGAATGCCTTGTATCGTCCGGGGCCTATGGAGTATATTCCAAGTTTTACACGACGCAAACATGGTGAAGAGCCAATTGAGTACGATTTAGATGCCATGGAAGAATACCTAAAGGAAACTTATGGTATTACCGTTTATCAGGAGCAAGTAATGTTACTGTCTCAAAAACTTGCTGGATTTACTAAAGGTGAAGCCGATGTACTAAGAAAGGCAATGGGTAAGAAGCAAATTGCGGTACTGGATAAAATGAAACCTAAATTTGTAGAACAGGCGAGTGCAAATGGCCATGATGCAAAAGTGTTGGAAAAAGTTTGGAAAGACTGGGAGGCTTTTGCAAGTTATGCTTTCAATAAATCGCACTCTACTTGTTATGCATGGATAGCCTACCAAACAGCCTATTTAAAAGCGCATTACCCAGCAGAATATATGGCGGCGGTGCTTTCCAATAACATGAACGATATCAAACAGGTTACTTTCTTTATGGAAGAATGTAAGCGTATGAAACTGGAAGTTTTAGGGCCAGATGTAAACGAATCATTCTATAAATTTTCAGTAAATAAAAATAACGCAGTTCGTTTTGGAATGGGAGCCATAAAGGGTGTGGGTCATGGTGCCGTACTAACAATTGTTGAAAACAGAAAGAAAGACGGGCCTTATAAAACAATTTTTGATTTTGCAAAGCGGATTGATTTACGTGCAGCTAATAAAAAAGCGTTCGAGAATTTAGCGTTGGCAGGTGGCTTTGATGGTTTTAGTTCAACCCATCGTGCACAATATTTTCATGATGAAGGTGATGGTATTACTTTTTTAGAAAAAGCGATTCGTTATGGTAATAAACATCAGGAAAATGAAAATTCTGCGCAAGTAAGTTTGTTTGGGGATGCCAGTAATGTGCAAATCGCCGAACCCGAAGTGCCACCATGTGAAGAGTGGGGAACTATGGAGAAATTAGCACGTGAAAAAGAAGTGGTAGGAATCTATATTTCTGGGCATCCGTTAGACGATTTTAAAATTGAGATGAACACCTTTTGTAACGCTAATTTGGCATTCTTTAAAGATTTAGAACCTTATGTGAACAGAGAATTGGTTTTTGGTGGTGTAGTTACCGATGTGCAACACCGTGTAAGTAAGCAAGGTAAAGGATGGGCTATGTTTACAGTTGAAGATTATACCGATAGTTTTGAGTTTCGCATTTTTGGTGAAGAATACTTAAAGTTTAGGCATTTTTTAATGAAAAGCAATTTTGTTTTTGTGAAATCATTTGTTAGAGAAGGTTGGGTAAATAAAGATACAGGTAAAAAGAGTGAACCTCGATTGCAGTTCAATAGTTTTCAGTTGCTGCACGATGTTATGGAGAACTATGCTAAAAAATTATCTATACAATTGGATATTAGAGATTTAAATGAACGTAAAATTGCCGCATTAAAGGAGTTAGTTCATTCACATCCAGGAAATCAGTCGCTTAATTTTGTGGTGTATGACAACAAGGAAATGTTAAAATTATCCATGCCAAGCAGAAAACATAAAGTAAAAGTTTCTCAAGAATTACTTAACGAATTACAAAATCAGGATGTCTTATTTAAATTGAATTAATTTTAGTTATTTTTTTGTAAATATCCTGAATTGTAGCAAGTATAATTCTTATATTTAGTGTTCAAAATTGAAATGCTTTATATTTCATACCTGAAGCTTCATTTTTTTTTGATGAGTAAAAGTTTTAAGTAAATAGTTTAACTTTTTTTGATCTTCAAAATTAATGATAGTACAAAACAATGTTAGTATAAAGAAAACAAATTGTTACCTTGTCAGCTTTAGTGGAAATTTTGACTAATTTTGCAGTATTAAAGTAAATTACGAATTAAAATATAAATATTATGGCACTAGAAATAACAGATGCAACTTTTGAAGAAACAGTATTAAAAAGCAGTAAACCAGTATTGGTTGATTTTTGGGCTGCTTGGTGTGGACCATGTAGAATGGTAGGACCAATCATCGAACAAATTAGTGAAGAATACGACGGAAAAGCAGTTGTTGGTAAGGTTGATGTAGATGCAAATCAAGAATTTGCTGCAAAATATGGTGTGCGTAACATACCTACGGTTTTATTGTTTCAAAATGGTGAAGTTGTAGAAAGACAAGTTGGTGTAGCGCCAAAAAACACTTACACTGAAGCTATTGATGCACTTTTATAGTCAATATAAAAAAGAAAACTTAAAAGGTTTGCCATTATGGTAAACCTTTTTTTATTTTAGATGAAAATTAAATTAAGAGATGAGTAATAAAACAAAAGTTCAAGATGCTATTGATAGCAAATTATTAGAACAGCGTAAGGTGTTTTTGTGGGGACAGGTAGATGATGCCTCTGCAAAACATGTTATAGATAGATTAATTTATCTAGATTCGTTGGGTACTGATGATATTCACTTATACATTAATAGTCCGGGAGGTTATGTAACTTCAGGTTTTGCAATTTACGATTGTATTAAATCTTTAAGTAGCCCAGTATCTACCATATGTACAGGTTTTGCAGCTTCTATGGGATCAATCATACTATCTGCTGGAGCCAAGGGAAAACGTTTTATTCAGCCACATGCACGTGTCATGATTCATCAGCCAAGTGGTGGTGCTCGTGGTCAAGCAAGTGATATTGAAATTACTGCAAAAGAAATAATCCTTACCAAAGAATTAAGTGCACAAATTTTAGCTGATAACTGCGGACAATCATTTGAAAAAGTGATGAAGGATTTCAACCGCGACCATTGGATGGGTGCTCAAGAATCAGTTGAATATGGCATTGTAGATGGCATAATCTAACCCATTAAATTATACCCTTGCTTTAGGTTATTTGCTAAACAAGTTAGGGGTATGTAACCAAATTTTTAAGATATAATTTTACCACATGTTTATTCCTCCCTTCTGGGAGGGTATGTGGGCCTATTATGAATTTACAGAACGAACTTAATAAAGCCGAAGGATTTAAAAATCTTGAACTACTTGCAAAACAAGTGGTAGAGGGATTTATTGCCGGCATGCATAAAAGTCCGTTTCACGGATTTTCAGCAGAGTTTGCAGAACATAAAATTTATAACAAAGGAGAAAGTACCAGGCATATAGACTGGAAACTGTATGCAAAAACAGAAAAGCTATATACAAAGCGATATGATGACGAGACCAATTTGCGCTGTC
Organism: Mariniflexile sp.; assembly: GCF_041583155.1. GTDB lineage: Bacteria > Bacteroidota > Bacteroidia > Flavobacteriales > Flavobacteriaceae > Mariniflexile. The sequence goes on along the minus strand of NZ_JBFHGK010000010.1, from coordinate 48,782 downwards.
ATATCATTCTGGATAATAGTAGTTCAATGCATTACCCAGACATGCGCTCTTTTTCCATAGAAAACCTTAATAAGATTGCATTTTCAGCCTTAGCAGCCGCTTCATTAATGCAAATTTTGAAAAAGCAACGCGATGCTGTAGGTTTAAGTATTTATAGTGACGCCTATGATTACTATGCACCTGAAAAGGGAAGTGAACGGCATCATGAAATGCTGTTGAGTCATTTAAGTGAGGCTGTTGTTTCAAAACATAAAAGTAAGCAAACAGAAACCTATAAGTATTTGCATGAAATTGCTGAAAAAATACATAAGCGATCCATGATTTTTTTGTTTACTGATATGTTTCAAACAAGTGAAGATGAAACGAAGTTGTTTGAAGCACTTCGGCATTTGAAATACAATAAACACGAAGTTATTTTATTTCATGTTTTTGATAAGCAAAAAGAGCTGATTTTTGACTTTGATAACAAACCAAGACGATTTATTGATGTTGAAACCGGAGATTATATTAACCTATATGCCGATAGTATTAAGGAAAGCTATAAAAATACGGTGTTTAATTATTTTGAAGCTTTAAAATTGAAATGTTTGCAATACAAGATAAAATATGTTGAAGCAGATATAAATAAAGGCTTTAACAACATCTTAACCGCTTATATGGTGGAGCGTAAAAAATTTGTTTAAGTTTATTAAACTTGAAATAAAGTGTGGTAACCATGGTTTAATATTTTTATTACTTATCTAGCTATAAATAAGCGCATTAAAAAATAATATAAAAAAAATCAAAAAAAAGGTTTGAGATATTAAAAAAGGCGTGTATATTTGCAACCGCAATAAAGCAACGGTCTGGTAGTTCAGTTGGTTAGAATGTCGCCCTGTCACGGCGAAGGTCGCGGGTTCGAGTCCCGTCCAGACCGCAAAAATTGCTAAAGAAGCTCTAAGAGATTAGGGCTTTTTTTGGCACTTATAAGAAGTTGTGTTGTTCCTAGAGTAATCTAGGGAGTAGTTTACCAGAGTAATTTGGTATTCCAATGAGAAGCTTTCCTTTTTTCTTTCTAGAAGATTGGGATGCTTTTTTGTTTTAAGGGGTTCTTACCTTTTAAATGTTATCCTTTAGCTATTACTAGTATGTTTTTTATTCTCAGAATCTTAAGTTATGTTTATAACCATTATAAATAACATTGAAAAGGTGATATAATTTGTGAGAATTTCATTTAAAGAAAAACCATTTTTACTACATTTAGTTTTTATTAATTATAAAAACAACTATGGAAAATATATATAGTAAATGGTATCATCCTTATACCCCTGCTAAGGAATACAAAAAAAAGGTGGCTTATTTTAGTATGGAATTTGGAATAGACCAATCTTTCAATATTTATTCGGGTGGATTGGGATTTCTTGCAGGTTCCCATATGCGTTCTGGATTGGAACTAAAACAAAACATGATAGGCATTGGGATGCTTTGGAAATATGGTTATTATGATCAGGCAAGAAACCAAGACCAAACATTGTGGTCCGATTTTAATGTAAAACATTTTGATTTCCTGGAAGATACAGGTATTGAGGTTGAGATTACGCTTCATGATAATCCGCATGTGAAGGTAAGGGCCTATGTTTTAAAACCTGAAATTTTTGGAACGGTACCTATGTATTTTTTAACCACCGATGTGGAAGGCAATGACCATTTGTCCAGAACAATTACAAATCATCTATACGATAATAATCAAGTTACTAGGGTTTCACAAAGTATTGTGCTTGGAATTGGTGGAGCCAAGGTAGTTGAAGCGTTAGGAGGTGCAGACACTTATCATTTAAATGAGGGGCATGCATTGCCGGCTTTTTATTATTTAAGAGACAGAGGTGTTGGTAAAAACCAAATGGTGTTTACAACCCATACACCTGAAAAGGCAGGGAATGAAGAACGGGAAGCGAGACATTTAAATAGATGTGGTTTTTTTGGCCGAAGACTTTCGGATGAAGAGCTTCAAAAAGAAATGGTTAATGGGGGCATGATTAATTATACAGTTTCCGCATTACGAATGGCAAAAAAAGCCAATGGAGTTTCTAAATTGCACGCTATTGTAGCTAATGATATGTGGAAAGACTATCCAGGAATATGTGAAATAATTCCAATCACAAATGCCCAGAATCAAAAATTTTGGCAAGACGAAAGTATAAAAAATGCTTGGATTGCTAAAGATACTGAAGCATATAAGAAGCGTAAGTCCGATTTAAAAAGTAACCTTGCGGCTGAGGTTTATTCTCAAACAGGTAAGGTGTTCGATCCTAATGTATTAACCATAGTTTGGGCTCGACGTTTTGCAGGCTACAAAAGGGCCGATTTACTTTTGCGTGATTTTGATCGTTTTAAACGTTTAATTTCCAACGAAAAATACCCTGTTCAAATAATTTGGGCAGGAAAACCATATCCTTTTGATTATGGCGCTATCGATTTGTTTAATCACTTAGTATATCAATGTAAAAACGAACCAAATTTGGCGGTCTTAATTGGTTATGAAATTGAGTTGTCAAAGAAACTTAAATGTGGTTCTGATGTTTGGCTGAATACACCTCGAATTACCCGTGAAGCCTCTGGAACCAGTGGGATGGCGGCAGCTATGAATGGTTCGGTTAATGTGTCTACCAACGATGGCTGGATTCCAGAATTTCAAAAAGACACCAAAAACTGTTTTGTATTACCTGCTTTAGATCATAATATGCCAATATGGGATCAGGATCAAATTGACACGGATAACTTATACCATATTTTGGAAACTAAGGTAATTCCCACTTTTTACGACCAACCCGAGGTTTGGCAAGATATTGTATTTACGGCAATGGATGATGTGATTCCGGAATTCACGTCGCATAGAATGGCGGATGATTATTATAAAAAGCTATTTTAATTCTGCTTATTTGATGTAAATTGAAAATATTATAAAAACAATTTGTAATTCTTGTTTATTGGAAGCTTTCCTTTTTTTATTTAAGAAAATTGGAAAGCTTTTTTTGTGAATAATTACTAATGATATCCGTCATATTTTAATTATAAAATTGTTTAGATTTTTGACAATAAGGCTGAAAAAAGTTTGAAAAATTGAATAATCGTTTTGCTAAAATGGTTCCTATTTTTTTTTGGAGATTTTAGTTAAAAAAGCACGTCTGTTTGTATTATTTCTTCTTCTTACAATTAAAAATATTATATTAGATAAATCTTACGAAAGATTAGAATTTAAGTTTAAAATGGAACAACCAAATGCCCTCATCTCCAAATTTGAAAAAATAAATTTATTTACAAATTTGTTTCAGAACAGCCCTATTCCTAAATCAATTTCAAGCTTAACAACAAAAAAGTATGCCTTCGTAAATCCTGCATGGGAAGAGTTTACTGGCTTTTCTCAAGAAGAAGTTTTTGGTAAAACAACTTTGGAGCTTAATTTAATGAGCCAAGAAAGCGTGCAACATCTAAGAGAGAAGTTATTAACCGAACAGGAGTTAGTCTCTTATGAAAATTTCATCCGAGTTAAAAATGGCACGGAAATACATGTTTTATTAACCATGTATGTAATTTCTGTTGATAATGAAGATTTTGTTTTAAGTTCCATTAACAACATAGATAAATTACCAGATTACCAAGAGCAACAAGAGTTAGCATTAATAAAAAATACAGAGGCTCTTTTTAAAGCGCAAAACTTTATTGTTAATTCTATTGAGGATATGACGGATGGTTTTGTATCTCTAAACAAGCAATGGGTTTATACTTACGTGAATAAAAAAGCGGCCAATATGCTAGGGCGTAAACCAGAGGAATTAATAGGCAAACATATTTGGACAGAGTTTCCAGCCATTGTTGGAAAACCATTTTATAATAATTGTTATAAATCTATAGAAACGCAACAAAGTTTTGTTTTAGAGGAATATTATGAGCCCTGGGATTGCTGGTTTGAAAATCGTATTATACCTACTAGTGATGGAGTTTCAGTATTTTTTCATGATGTAACCGAAAGAATTAGGGCTCAAAAACAGGTTAAAGAAGGGAAGATATATGCGGAAAACCTGATTAAATCCTTGCGCCAAGGAATAACAGTAATTAACGGTAAAGGTGAAATTATAGACGTAAATCCTGGGCTATGCAAAATGCTTGGCTATAAACGAAAAGAATTAATAGGGCTGAAAGCGCCATTTCCTTATTGGGCACCAGAATCATTCGATAAATTAGAAATCGCTCTTAAACTTACGTTAAAGGGTGAAGTAGGGGTGTATCAGTTTGTGTATGTTCGTAAAAATGGAGAAAAATTCCCAGTTGAGATTACAACTTCTGTAATAAAAAATAAAAAGGGTAAAACAAAAATCTTCTTTTCAACTATTGATGATATAACCGAACGAAAAAAGAATGAAGAGCTATTAATTAAAAGTGAAAAATCATTAGATAGCTTTCTTAATAATATTGGCGACCCCTTTTTTGTAAAAGATGAAGAAAGCCGAATGGTGTTGGTAAATGATGCTTTTTGTAAGTTGTTTGGAGCTACCAAAGACCAAATAATTGGTAGAACGCTAGCTGAAGACGTAGCGCCGGAAGAGCAGGACGCTTTTATGTTTATTGATAGACAAGTGCTTGCCACTGGAGTTGAAAACATAAACGAAGAAACCCTTACCATTAAAGGTGGTAAAACCCTTTATATTTCAACAAAAAAAACCAGATTTATTGATGATGATGGCGACAAATATTTAATTTGTATTATTAGAGACGTTACGCAAAAACGGTTGGCTGAACAGAAGTTATTGAAGAGTGAAAAATCATTAACGGAAGCGCAGCGTATTGCTAAAGTGGGAAGTTATAATTTGGATTTAACAACTAAAGTTGCCGAAACTTCAACTTCATTCAAAGAAATTGTTGGTATTGAGATTAATACTGAATTTACATTTGATATTTGGAAGACAATTACACATCCTGATGATTTGCTGGCTAGTGAAAAGGCACTAAAATGGTGTATAGAAACCGGAGGAAAATATGATTTAGAGTTCCGAATTATTACTAAAGACCATAACGAATTAAAATGGATACACGGTTTAGGAGAAGTTGTTTTTAAAGAAGGGATACCTGTAAATTTCTATGGTACCATTCAGGATATAACCTCTCGTAAATTATCAGAAAATGAAATAGCAAAAGCAAACGAAGAATTAAAGAAAGCTAATAACGAGTTGAACATTCTTCGTAGCCAATTAGAAGAGGAAAATGTATATCTAAGAAATGAAATCGATTTAGCCTTTAACTACGAAGAAATGGTTTACGGCAGTGTACAATTTAGCAAAGTACTTACCGAGGTTGAGAAGGTAGCGCCCACTACTGCTACTGTTTTGTTGTTGGGTGAATCTGGAACAGGTAAAGAGTTGTTAGCTAGGGCGGTGCATAATATAAGCCTAAGAAATAACAAGCCGTTAATAAAGGTTAACTGTTCGGCTATTCCAAGAGAATTAATTGAAAGTGAGTTATTCGGACATAAAAAGGGTTCGTTCACAGGTGCTTTTAGTGATAAAATTGGGAAATTTGAATTAGCAGACGGCGGAACCTTATTCTTAGATGAAATAGGTGAATTGCCATTAGATATGCAGCCAAAAATCTTACGGTTTTTGCAAGAAGGTGAAATTGAGGTAGTTGGAGGTTCGATCTCTAAAAAGTTGGATGTTAGGGTTATTGCAGCAACAAACAGGAACTTAAAAAAGGAAATTGAAAACAACAGGTTTCGGGAAGATTTGTATTTTAGATTAAACGTATTTCCTATAGTTGTACCTCCACTGAAAGATCGAAAAGATGATATACCACTATTGGTAGAACATTTTGTTGATAAATTTAATAAGGCCTACGCCAAACATATTAAGTTCATTTCTGATGATGCTATGCACCAGTTAAAAGAATATAATTGGCCAGGAAATATTAGAGAATTAGAGAATTTAATAGAAAGAGCTGTAATCTTATCGGTTAATGAAACACTTGTAATTCCTGGTTTTGAGTCCGAATCTCAAAAAACTAAAATAACAAGTCATACCAAAAACTTATCCCTAGACACGGCCCAACGCAATCATATTATTCAGGTGTTAAAACAATGCGATTGGAAAATTAGTGGTCCTAAAGGCGCAGCTGTTTTACTAGAATTAAAACCAAGTACATTGCGGGATAAAATGACCAAATTAAACATAGTAAAACCTTCATAAAATAACGGTATTCCGTTAATTTAGGTCAATTAAGGGTTTAAAATAACGGTATCCCGTGAGTTCTGTAATTCACTGTATTTTCTCATTAAAACTTAAATATTTAAAAATCAATTAGATAAGTATTATGTGTAGCGCATAGTTGTGCTTTGGCACACCAATTGTCATTCAATTTTAAAATGAATTACAATTATGAGTGAACAGATACTGTGTAGAAAAGCTAAATTTTGGTTTAATGAAGGGGTGCTATTCTGTGAATTTATACCTCATGAAGCCGATGATCATTTTAGTGTACATTTTTTAGATGATTTTTTAGAAGCAATAAGTACCTTGTCCAAGGATGGCCATTTTCCATTGGTTATCGATCTAAGAGCTCTTAAAAACAAATGCGCATTATTAGCCATTGAATTATTATCTGAAAATCCTGAACTCAACTCTTTTATTCTTTCAAAATCATTCGTAGTGAGTTCTTGTATTATGAAACTGAATGTAATCTTGTTTATCATGAATCAAGACTCAGTTATCCCCAATAAAGTATTTACTAACCTTGAAAATGCTATAAAGTATTCTTTAGAAACCAATTGTGTTTTCAATACCCAAAAATCAATATGACCAATAAAGATGATTTTATAGAACTCGAACGCTCCGAATTTTGGACCGAAACTGGTGTTTTATTTTGTAAAATTAGAAACCCTGATGAGAACATAAATTTAAGTGAAGAAACAGTTGATAAGCATTTGCAAGCTGTAATAGATTTATGTGAAGGTCAAAAAAAGCCATTTTTAATAGATTTAAGAAATACACATGGTACTTTTTTAACATCAGGCGCTAAAAAATTATCTAGCGATACTAAGCTTATTCAGTTGTGTCTGGCTCAGGCATTTGTTGTGGACTCTTTAAAAGTAAGATTGCTAATAATGTCCTACAAAAGAATTTACGAACCAATTACTCCCTTTGAAATATTTAATAATTACAATGATGCTCTGGAATATGTGCAGAATGTGAAAGAACAGCAAAAAGATGTCGAATAAAGATTTTAATTGGTGCGAAAAATCAGAACTTGTCGCATCTCAATTTATTGGAACAAATATGGCTATATCGGTATCCGACAATTACGGCCGTATTGTTTATGTTAATAATATATTTTGTGAGATAACCGGATATCAGGAAAATGAACTTTTAGGAGTGGTAAATAGCTTGTTTTCTTTAAATCTTCAAAATGATGAGTTTTATAAAAATTTATGGGAAACTATAAAAAATGGCTTTGTTTGGTGTGGTGTACTAACTAACAAGGCAAAATCAGGTGAGCTATTTTGTTTGGAAACCACTATCGTACCAATTAAAAATAGTGAAGGCAATGTAGAAAGCTTCGTGTCCATGTATAAAGATGTTTCTGAAGAGAAGCTCTAAAACAGATTTCAGCGGTATGGAGTTATTAGTTATAGTGAGTTATGTGTTATAGCGAGAAAATCGGATTATGATTGAAGATTTTAAAACAATGCAAATGCTTTTAGCGGAGATAGAAACGCTTAAAGAAAAAGCCATTCAGTCCAATAGACTAAATGAATTAATAGTTGAAAATTCTACCGATGCCATGGTAAGTGTGGATCACCTTGGGGTTATTTTGTCTTGGAATCCTGCTGCCGAAAGAATTTTTGGATTTAGTGCTAGTGAAATTATTAATAAAAGTATTTATGAAATAATATCCGATAAAAGTGAAATAAAACATCAGCTTTTAGGTCAGCAAATTGCCAAAAAAAACTTTGAATTAATGGCCATTCGAAAAGGCGGTGAAGAGTTTCCGGTAGAACTTTCTTTTTCAGATTGGCAATTTGATGGTAATAGAAATTTTGTTTTCGGTTTTAGGGATATCAGTGAGCGAAAGGCTAATGATTTCTTGATTAAAAAACTAGATCTGGCAATAAAAAACTCCAACGACATTGTTTTAATGACGAATCTTGATGGAATAATTACTTATGTTAATCCTAAATTTACGCAAATTTATGGTTACCAACCTCATGAGGTAATCGGGAAGCATACTCCTAGAATTCTTAAAGTTTCTGGTGGTTCAGATTGGTTTGAAAGCCTTTGGGCAACCCTTAAAGAGAAGAAAAGTTTTAAAATGGGCCATTACCAAAATAGAAAAAAGGATGGCAGTTTCATAGATTTAGAGAGTACTATCGACCCTATTCTTAATGACGAAGGTGAGGTTATTGGATATTTGGGGATTCAGCATGATATTAGTAGCAGAATTAAATATGTGGCTAAACTAGAGGAAGCTATAGAAAAGGAAAAAGAATCGGACAGAATAAAATCGGAGTTTCTGGCAACCATGTCTCACGAACTCAGAACACCACTTAATGCTATAATAGGATTATCTGGACTTATAGATGCCGACTCGCCATTGAATGAGATTTTGGAATACAACCAAATTATTCATAAAAATGGGGAACATTTACTTAAGCTTATTGAAGACTTATTTAATATTTCCTTAATTGAATCGGGTAAAGTGAAGGTGTATAAAAGACATTTTGAGTTGGCTAATTTATTTGATGAAGTTTATATTTTAATGAAGGAACATCAGAAAAAATTAGGGAAGACTCATATAAATTTCAATTTAAAAATTCCTGATGAATATAAGCATATGCGTATATATGCTGATGATTTTAAATTGAAACATATTTTAATAAACTTGATAAAAAATGGTTTTAAATTTTCGGAAAATGGCGATGTTAATTTTGGATTTAATGTGCGCGAAACCGCTGGTGAGGAGTTTGTTACTTTTTTTGTGAATGACACAGGAATAGGTATAGATCAAGAACATTACGATTTAATTTTTAAAGGCTTTACGCAAGTCAATAATTCGTATAATAGGATTTATGATGGCATAGGCGTTGGGCTAACTATAGTGAAAAAGCTGTTGAAACTATTGGATGGAAATATCTGGATAGAATCAAAATTAGGTAATGGAAGTACCTTCTTTTTCTCTTTTCCTGTTGTGAACACGGAATGCCAAGTTATTGATAGTCACGTAAACAATACTACATTGTTGAGTGACTTTAAATAATAGGATAAATATAAAAGCCTTAAACTATTTAATAAAGCAATTGTCGGTATGTTTTTTAAGAATCGAAATATCCGGATTAATGCTTTGTTAAATACCGTCATTTATGGTTCTTAAATTTGGTCCCGTATGGGTTTTAGTAAATAGCGAAATTATATCTCAATTATTTTTAATTAATAGCAAAATTAGCGGTCTGTAAAAGGGTCGCTTTTTTTATTTGTGGGAGGCTTAATGAGTTAATTAGTGTTAAAAAACAATGTTTATATTGGCTTTTCTTTTCTTTAATTCATGTCTGTATTGTATTTAAACTGTAATATGACAATTGTCAATGCCTATCAATTAATAACGCTGTTATTTTGTCAGATGAAATTATAAATTAATGATGACGAAAGGTGAGCAAAACGTATTGTGTTTGTTAATTGAAGTTTCTATTGCCTAAGGATAACGTTTTTAACCCAATAGTAACGTGTGTTTTTTTTGTCATTAAGTTTAGTAGAATTAAAATTTAGTAAAAGATGGAGAAAAATGACAAGGAAACTATTGAAATGCTTTTGGCAGAGAATAAAATACTTAAAGAAAAAGTACTTAAGTCTGAAAAACTAAATGAGGCTATAGTTGAAAATGCAACGGATGCAATGGTTAGTGTTGATTATGATGGTTTTATTTTGTCATGGAATCCGGCTGCGGAAAGAATGTTGGGGTTTCAATCCAACGAAATTGTAGGTAAAAGTATATTTGAAATTATATCAAATAAGTTTGAAATAAAACGCCAAATTCTACAAGGTTATTTTACTCAAGGGCACCGCAAACATATTGCAAAAAACTTTGAATTATTAGCCATACGAAAAGATGGTAAAGAAATTCCTGTAGAACTTTCTTTTTCTGATTGGCAGTTAAGAGGTAATACCTATTTTGTTTTTGGGATTAGGGATATAACGGAACGCAAGTCTAATGAATTTTTGTTGAGAAAATTGGATTTGGCAATGAAAAATTCAAACGACATCGTTATAATGACAGATCCTGATGGCATCATAACCTACGTGAACCCGCAATTCACAAAAACCTACGGTTATACTGCTTGTGAAGTTATAGGACGGTTTACCCCTCGAGTTTTAAAGGGATGCAACGATGACGATCGTTTTAAGTTGCTTTGGCAAACCCTTAAAAACAAGAAAAGTTTTAAAATGTCCCATTATCAAAACAAAAGGAAGGATGGTAGTTTAATTGACTTGGAAAGTACTATAGATCCTATCTTGGATAGTGGCAATAACGTTATTGGGTATTTGGGAATTCAACATGATATTTCTAAAAGGATTAAATATATAGCAGAACTTGAAGCAGCTATAGAAAAAGGCAGAGAATCGGATAAATTAAAGTCGGAGTTTTTGGCAACTATGTCTCACGAACTTAGAACACCCCTTAATGCTATAATAGGATTATCTGGACTTATAGATGCCGATTCGCCTATGAATGAGATTTTGGAATACAACCAAATTATTCATAAAAATGGGGAACATTTACTTAAACTTATTGAAGACTTATTTAATATTTCCTTAATTGAATCGGGCAAAGTGAAAATTCATAATAAAAAAATTGGTTTAGCTGATTTGTTTGATGATGTTTATTTGCTAATGAAAGACTATCAAAATACAATAGGAAAAAACCATATAAAATTTAATCTAAAAATTCCTTCAGAATATAAACATATTACCATTTATATTGATGAGTTGAAACTAAAACACATTTTAATAAACCTCTTAAAAAATGCGTTTAAATTTTCAGAAAATGGTGATGTAAACTTAGGGTTCAACGTGTGTCAGGAAGATGGTAAAGTTTATATTACATTTTTTGTTTCTGACACAGGAATTGGTATTGAAGAAGCGCATTACGATTTAATTTTTAAAGGCTTCACGCAGGTTAATAATTCTTATAACAGACTACATGAAGGTTTAGGTATCGGGCTTACAATAGTTAAGAAGTTGGTTAAGCTATTGGATGGTAATATCTGGATTGATTCAGCTATAGGAAAAGGGAGTACCTTCTTTTTCTGTTTTCCTATTATTAATTCGGAAAGTCAGAATGTTAACAGCGATGGATTTACTGCCAAGTTATTAAGAAACTTCTAGACCTAAATATATTGTACGAAAAAAACATACTCAAGCGTTTATAGTATTAAATAATCGATAAAATACATTTTACTTGGGTAAAAAACACAATATATAGTCAAACATGATAAATGTCATGTAAATAACCCGTCCGGAATTTTAACTTTATATGTAGCAACAACCAAATAGGGTATTGGTTATGAATATAAAAATTTTGGCGTTTTATTGCCTTTGCTTAGTAATCTCGAATTCTACTTTTGCGCAAATTGTAAACGAAGGAACTTTAAAAATATCACCATCAACTTCGGTGTATTTTGAAAATGCATATGTAAATCAATCAACAGGGATTCATGTAAATGATGTAGATCTATATTTTAATGACAATTTTGTTAATAATGGTGTGGCGTCCTCTGCTTCTGGAACAACCTATTTTAAAAGTTTGGCAAATGACGTTTTAAATATAAGTGGGACACGCGATAGTATTCAGTTTTATAATTTAGAAGTTGATGTTTATGGAGCGTCTAAAAAAGGGGTTTATGTAGCAGATAATATAGGTGTTGTAGTAACCAAAAATTTAAATTTGGTAAATGGAGATTTGCGTTTAGCAGGCAATTCTCAATTAGTTCAAAAACAGATAGGGGCCAATACAAATACGGTTATTTCAGGAAGTTTATTAAAAGATCAACAAGGAACTTCAAACGGTTATGCTTATAATTATATGTCGTCTCCAACTACTAATAATACTGGTACTTTTTCATTATATGGTGGCTTGTATGATGGTACAGATGCAGGTTTAAGTCCATTTTCACCCCAACAAATTTTATTTAATTCTGGTTCGCCTTACAATGGTGCATCATCTGTTTTAAATGGCAGTGGTAACGTAGTTACACCTCTTACAGTAAATACTAGATGGTTATATATGTTCCCGCAAAATAGTAATAGTTACTATGGGTGGAAACAAATTACGAGCAGCACAGCTATTAATCCTGGATATGGATTTTCAATAAAAGGGTCTGGTGTAGTTGGTCAAAATTATGTTTTTAAAGGTGTTCCTAATAATGGTGATATAACATTTCCAATACTATCAGGGCAAAGTGCATTATTTGGTAACCCATATCCTTCGGCTATTGATGCTAATAAATTAATAGCAGATAATCTTAGTGTTTTTGATAATATACAATTTTGGGTTGATGGCGGTTCAACTTCGCATTATTTGGCCGATTACCAAGGTGGGTATGCTGTTTATAATTTAACTGGAGGTGTGGCGCCATCATTAATTAGTACAATATCAGGGCTGGGTACCTCTTCAGGGGTGATTCCCAAACGCTATATTGCAGTTGCTCAAGGGTTTTTTATTGACGCTATTTCTAATGGAAATGTTGTTTTTAGTAATTCGCAACGCGTATTTAAAACAGAAGACGGTGTTATTTCAAGTTTTTATAAAACTACTGGCCAAAAAAATGAAAAGGTTGCGGATACAGATAAAAAATATATAAGAATTGGTTATAATAGTCCTGAAGGCTATCATAGGCAACTATTGCTGGGATTTTTGCCAGGAACAACGGCAGATTTAGGTGTTAACCTAGGTTATGATGCGATTCCTTCCACTACACGAGATAATGATTTGTTCTTTATAATAGATAATGATTTTTCGAAAAAATATATAATTCAAGGCGTTGGAAGTTATGACGCTTCATATAAGTTTCCTTTGAGTTTAATAATTAAAGAATCAGGAATTCATACAATCATGCTAGACGCGGTAGAGAATTTTCCAGATCCCGTTTACATTAAGGATAATGTGTTAAATAAAACCTATAATTTAAAAGATGCGAGCCTTGAACTTAGCCTGCCATCAGGAGTTTATAATGGTCGTTTTGAATTGGTGTTTATTCCAGAACATGCGCTGAGCATAAAATCGAGTATAGAAGAAAATATACAAGTTTATTATAAAGATAATACGATAGTAGTAAACAATAAAAAGCTTTTAAGGTTAAATAATGTGTTGGTATACAATATGTTAGGTCAGTATGTTGTTGAACTTAAAAATGAAGTATTAAATAAAGAACAAATTGAAATTCCATTACAGCATTCTCAAGGTGTGTATTTAGTTGTAGTACATTCAAACGAGGGAAGCAAAACCTTTAAAATAGCCAATTAAAAAATTATTAAAATGAAAAGCATTTATACTTTAATTTTCAAATGCGCACTAATCGCTTGTTTTTTTATCACTTATTCCGTTAAATCACAAGTGGGTATTGGTACAAATAGCCCGGATAGTTCATCTATGCTAGATATTCAGTCTTCTTCAAAAGGAATTCTTATTCCTAGAATGGATTCAACTCAAAGAATGGCCATTGCGAGTCCGGTAACAGGTTTGTTAGTTTTTGATACCACTACGCAAAGTTTTTGGTTCTATAAAACTAGTTGGACAGAGCTATCTGATAACGCACCAGATAAAATGGTAAACGAAGAAGGTGATACAAGAATTGAAGTTGAAAAAACGCCCGATGATGATAAAATACGCTTCACTACGAACGGTAGTGAACGAATGACAATTGACGACGCAGGAAATACCAGATTTGGAGACGGTACTAATAATACTTATATAGGAAGTGATGGGTCTTTGAGTTTTGAAGGTACTGCTACAAGGTTTGATGATTTAAAAGTACCAGTAAATACGGTTCAAATAAAGAAAACAGATATTACCGATGTTGAATACGACGTGTTTAAAGATAATACCGCCGCGCTATTTTTTCCTTACAATAAAGAGCCTTCCGTGGTTTTTAGTGTTCAATTGCCTCATGGGTGGAAAGAAGGATCAACCATTTATCCGCATGTGCATTGGTCCTCCAAGTCGGATGTCGGGTCAAATACTGTTGTTTGGGCTTTAGAGTATACATGGACTAATGTTGGTGCTGTGTTTCCAAATACTACAACTGTAAGCGGAAGTACTTTGGTGCCTTCAAATGGAGGTTCGGTTAGTGCGTATGAGCATGCTATCACTCCTTTAGGGGCCATTGATGGTACTGGTAAAGAAATTTCTAGTATGTTAATGTGTAGGCTTTATAGGTATACTACAAATGCTAGTGATACTTTTAACGACTATGTTGCTTTGTTGGAAATTGATTTTCATTATGAAATTGATAGTGATGGTAGTAGAACGGAGTATGCCAAATAGCAAATTATAATATTATAATTCCAAATGAAACCTGCTAATAGGGTGTTGCTAGTTGTATTTTATTGAAAGTAAATATAACTATCTTTCTTGTCGTAATTTTACTAATACTAATGAATTTAGATTTTATATGGTATTTTAAATTACATTTTATAGCAATTAAGGAAACCCAATTTTTTAACTAGAATTAGAAAAGTAAAATTATAATATAAGCTGTCCTATAAAGGGTAGCTTTTTTTTTGGATTATTTTCTAATGAAGCTTTATAATTTTATTTTGAAATGTACTGATTATTAGGAAGTAACACTCACGGAATACCGTTATTTCAAAATTTTACATCAAAAAAAGTCACGATATACCGTGACTTTTTTTATGTCTGTGTTTTTGCTTAAAAAACATATATAACTGAAAATCAGACACTTGAAATTGTTTCTTTTGTGTTTGGCATACTTTGGCACATCAATTGTCTTTTAGTTTGTAATTCAAATAGTTATGAGCAAAAAAGTTAAATGTGGGAATGCAGAATTTTGGCTAGACAGTGGAGTGGTTTTTTGCCGGTTCATGCAAAAAGAGTCTGTTAATAATTTTAATACGGAAAATTTAAAAGATTACTTCAGTGTAATTGACAAATTATCAAATGGGCGGTATTATCCATTAGTAATAGATCTCAGAAATCTTGGTGATGGTTATGTGTTTTCCGTAGTAAAAAAACTTTCCAGGAATTTGGAGCTTAAAACAATAGTGCTGTCTAAATCTTTTGTGGTAAGTTCATTCGCTACAAAATTTGGTTTAGCCATTTTTAACCTCATTCCCGACCCTATAATACCTAATAGAATATTTTGTTCTTTCGAAAAAGCAGTTCATTATTCTTTAAAAACTAATTACATATTTAATTCAGAACAATAATGACTGATAAAAGCGATATTATAGAAATAGAACAGTCTAAGTTTTGGATAGAAGACGATGTTTTGTTTTGTGAAATTTACAATCCTGATGAAAACAAATACTTGGAAGAGAGTACAATTGACACTTATTTAAAGGTTATTAATGATTTGTGTAAAGGTAAAAGTATGCCCTTTCTAATAGATTTTAGAAATACCAAGGGTACTTTTTTGCGAGCAGCTGCCATTAAATTGTCTAATAGTGAGGTTCATAAAAAAGCCTGTTTGTGTGAAGTCTTTTTGGTAAACTCTTTAAAGATGAAATTGTTAATTGCTACTTACAAAAGGATTTATGAACCTATTAAACCATTCAAAATTTTCGAGAATTATAACGAGGCTTCGGAATATGCCGCAAAAATAAAACATCAATAAAATGGATTCAAAAAAAGATTTTAAGTGGCGTGCTAAATCTGAGTTGGCTATTTCACAATTTATAAATACAAATTTACCTATTTCGGTATCGGATTCCTACGGACGCATTGTGTATGCTAACAATCACTTCTGTAAAATTACTGGTTATGAAGAACAGGAACTTTTAGGGGTTATAAATAGTTTGTTTTCATTAAAAAGGCATAAAGATAGTTTTTATAAAAATTTATGGGAAACCATAAAAAATGGATTTGTTTGGAGTGGTGTGATTAAAAATAAATCTAAAACAGGCGAAATGTTTAGTTTACAAACAACAATAATACCTATAAAAGATAGCAAAGGAAAAATAGAAAGTTTTGTATCCATGTATGTAGATGTGTCGGAACTGAACATTGAATTAACTTAACAAAGTTAGTTAGTCCTTTAGAGGAGTATTTAAAAGTAAAGCGAACATAAATAGTATTGGTAAATATTTTTTTGTCTAGTTTGTCTAAATATGATTTAAATCAAAGATTATCAGGCAATAAAGACGTTTTTTTAACATCAATTTTTAGAGTAAATGAAATTAATTAAGCAGCGGGTTTGGAGAGATAATTCAGAAAACATTTTAAATGATTTTCTAGAAAATCAGGCTAGTATGGCTATTACCGATACTATGGGTAGAGTTATATATGCGAATAATAAATTTTGCGATCTTGTTGAAATTGCTGAAAAACGAATTTGTGGTGAATTAAACCCCATTTTTATGTCTGAACACCATGCTAACCCCGTTTACAAAGAGATGTGGAAGACTATTAGAAGTGGTAAAATTTGGAAAGGTTTGCTTTCAGGTGTTATAAATTCTGGTAAGTTGTATAAGTTGGAAGTAACCATTTTGCCTGGAAAGAACAGTAAAGGAGACATTGATAGGTTCATTGGGTTTTATTTTGATGTAGAGCCTAAATCCGATGTTTTTGCTAATATTAATAGTAATGAAGTCAAATCTGAATCTTATCCCAATAGCATTGCAAAGTCTGCTTTTACAATCAATTCTTTTGGAGAAATAACATACTCTAGTCAAGGGTTTCGCAATTTAAGTCCCGCTGAGGTGGAAGGTTATAGTTTTTATAGTTTCATTACGCCCATTTTTCATGATATGGTTAAGCATATTATAAAAGATGTTTTTGAGACAGGTAAGCCAGATCAATTCGAAACTGTAGGAGTGAGCTCGGAAGGTGTAAATACCATTTTTGTATCACAAATCGGTCCAGTAATCAATAATAGAGGGGTTGTGGTTTCTGCCACCATATCAACCCAGGAAGTTAGGGATTTAAGTAAGGTTAATAAAAATTTAATGGAACGGGAAGCAAAGTATCATGCCCTTTTTAAAAACATGAACGCTGGTATTCTTGTAGTGGTAAATGAAGCAGGGAGAATTACCGAATGGAACCATTGTGCAGAACGTGTTTTTGGTTATTCTGAAAAAGAAGTGATGGGAGAGTATCTAACAAAATTAATAGCAAACCCAAACAAAAAAACGAGCCTTATTAAAATGTTTAATGCGGTAAAAGACCTTGAGGATTTTGCAAGCAGCGAGATGATTGAAATGAAGGGATTGAAAAAAAACGGATCCGAATGCATCGTAGAATGCAGGCTTAGTAAATGGGAAAATGATGGCGCTGTTTTTTATTGTGCCATGATGCAAGATATTACCAAACAAAAGAAGTTAGAAAGCAAATTGAAGAGCAAAACAAAGGAGTTAGAGTTGTTTTTGTATAAATCGTCACACGACTTAAAAGCACCATTATCATCCGCAGAAGGATTGTTAAATCTTATAAAACAGGAAGAAGTGAATGATGAGGTGCTTAATTTAACTTCAATGCTCGACCTAACATTAATTAGAGGAAAAGGTTTAGTAGATAGTTTAATATTAGCATCTGAAATTTCAGAAAGAAAAAAAAATGTTGTAGCTATCAATTTTACTGAAATTGTTTCCGATGTTTTAAAATCATTAAATGTCTTTGAAAGTTATTGTGCTATAGATTTTGAAATAGCTGTAGAAGATGCTATTGAGTATTATTCCAGCCCAGAGTTAATAAAGTCTTTGTTTTTAAACCTAATACAAAATGCCATTAAATACCGAGTTCCCAATAATTATTCACGAAAACCTAAAATTTCAATCCAGGTTAAAGAGAGTCAAAATACCATAAAAATTGAAATTTGCGATAATGGTATAGGTGTTTTAAAAAAGAATTTATCAAAAATATTCAACTTATACTATAGAGAAAATATTGAAGAAACGCCTGGGTTTGGGCTAGGGCTATACATTGTAAAAAATATAGTTGAAGATTTAAAAGGAGTAATTAGAGTTAATAGTAAAGTAAATGAGGGAACTTGTTTCAAAATTAAATTAAATAAAACTAAATACGTAAAAACAGCATGATACCAATTAAAAATGTAATGTTAGTGGACGACAATAAAATTGATTTATTTGTCTCAAAAAAAATAATAGAAAAATATGATGAGAATCTGAGAGTGATTTATTATCAAAATCCGTTGTCTGCTTTGGAGTATCTCCAAATTTCTCTACGGAAAAATAATTTAAACCACTTAACTAGACCCAACGTTCTGTTTCTAGATATTAATATGCCAGAGTGTAATGGTTTTGAATTTTTGGATAAGTTAAGTAAAATGAATTCTGTAGAGACTAAAAATTTAAAAATATATATGCTGTCATCCTCCTTGTCTTTAAAAGATTTGAATAAAGCTAAGTCGTATTCATTATGTTCAGGTTTTATAAATAAGTCTTTAACTATTGAAAAGTTTCATGAAGTAATTACCGTTAATTCTGAAGTAAACAAGGTTCCTAAAACGCCAGTGTTAAAAAAATGCATGTAAGCTTTTGCTGGGGAATTTCTTTAATTTTGTAGTTTTTTATAAAGGAAATAAAGTTTTTACTCATTGCTGTTTTTTACCCTAAAATCGCCTGTAAAATGCTTGCTATTGCTGTAATTTGAGCCTTTGTGCTTATAAAATCAAAGTTAAGAGGGAATTTTTAAAAAAAATATGGATAATCTTGATTTTTTACTTGCACGCACTTGGAATAAAACTTACATTTATAAATAATTATTTAAAAATATAAAACCAATTAATCATGGAAGGATATTGCGTAAAGTGTAAAGACAAAAAAGAAATAAAAGATGCAGCTGAAGTTACTATGAAAAACGGAAGAAAAGCAATGAAAGGCAAATGCCCAACTTGCGGTACTGGAATGTTTAGAATTTTAGGTAAATAATCTTATAAGTCTAGTTGATTTTTTAATAAAGCACAGGTTTTGATTTTGTATAAAAAAACTTGTGCTTTATTATATTTTGTAGTTAATAAGTTGGTCTAATATCAACTCAACGCCTTCTTCTGCGTTACTTTTAGTTTTATAACGCGCTATTTTTTTTACGTCTTCATGGGCGTTTTCCATTGCAAAGCTAAAATCTGCTAATTCCAGCATTTGTAAATCGTTATTATAATCTCCAAAAACCATAGTTTCTTCTTTAGTAACTCCCATTTGTTTTTGAAGCATGCTAAGCGCATAAGCTTTATTGGAATCTGTATGCGAAATATCTAACCAATTTTTGCCAGATACAATAACTTGCATACTTTGTTTTAACCCATTTATATGTGGTAAAATATGTTGTTCTGAACTTTCAAAATGGTAAACAGCAATTTTTAAAAATTCATCGTCTTCAACTTTTGTTAAGTCTTCAACTACAGTGTATTCAGAATAATAGTTGTTGAATTTTGAAACAAAGTCAATATCAGTGGTCTCAATATAAGCCGATTTTCTTCCACACAAAACAATGTAAGCATTTGATATTGATCGAAGTATATCTATAGCTTTTAATCTATTTTCTCGAGTTAGAGTTAACAAAACATGTTCTTTATTACCATGTTTCATCATGCCACCATTTTCTGCAATAATAGAAATCTCATCCTTTATAGGGTTTAATTTTTCTATAATACTTTGGTATTGACGCCCACTCGCGGCAACAAAATGAATATTTCGTTTTTTTAGCTCGCTAAATTGATTAAAAAACCGAAAGCTAACTTCGCTTTTTGGGTTAAGCAAAGTGCCATCCATATCGGAAACTACTAATTTTATTTTTGAAAAATTCATACAGAAAATTGATGTACAAAAATACTATTCTAAAATTTAATATATGTTAGTTTAATGTAATCTATTTGTTTTTCATGAAAAAAGTGGTCTATATTTTCTTTACTATTATTTTGATGCATCTATTTTTGTAAATTGCGTAAAAATTAAATTCACACATCAGCAAAGTATGGTTACCTTAAAGCAATTAGCAAAAGAGTTAAATGTTTCAATTTCTACAGTTTCTAAAGCTTTAAATAATAGCGAGGAAATTGGTGAGGAAACCATTAAGCGTGTTAAAGAACTTGCCGAGTTATATCATTACAAACCCAATAAAGTAGCGCTTAGTTTGAAACAAAATGCGACTAAAACTATTGGTGTTATAATTCCGGATATTTTAAATCATTTTTTGGCCAAGGTGCTTTTTGGTATAGAAAGAGAGGCTTCTAAGTATGGTTATAATATTATTACTTGTATTTCTAATGAATCGTTAGAACAGGAAAAGGAAAGTTTGCGTTTTTTGGCAAATGGTAGTGTTGATGGGTTTATTTTATCGTTGGCAGAAGAAACTCAAGTTAAAAATGAAATTGATCATTTTAAAAGAACTATAAGTCAAGGGTTGCCTATTGTAATGTTTGATCGTGTGGCACACGATGTGCTATGTGATAAGGTAATTGTAGATGATTTTGATGCAACTTATAACGCAACGAAAACACTGTTTCAAGAAAAAAGAGCAAAAATTGCTTTTATAACTACTTTGGATGGCTTGAGTGTAGGCAAACTAAGAGAACGCGGTTATAAAAAGGCTATTTTTGATACCTCGGGAGGAGAACCTTTAATTTTGAAAATTAAGAAAAAGGATGATCACCAAAAAAAAATCATGTCTTTCTTCAAGAAAAATCCAACGATTGATGGTGTTATTGCTGCCGATAGTTCCTCGGGAATTATTGCTATAAATACAGCATTAAAGCTAGGTTTAAAAGTGCCAAAAAATATTTCGGTTATTGGTTATGCCAGTAAGTCGGATTCCTATCATACCATTCCACAACTTACAACCATTCGCCAGCATGCAAAAGAAATTGGTGCAAATGCTGCGCAAATGCTTATTAATAGGCTTCAAAATAAATCGGTTGAAATAGATGTTAAAACTAAAATAGTTAAAACAACATTAATTAAAAACAAGTCAACTTTAAGGTAATTTCAACCATAAATTCAGATTTGGTTTACAAAATAGTGTATTTTGTCGAATAAATGAAGTATTTTAGCGTTTTACTTTGTTTATATGCGTTTTTATAATATTTTAGCTGCTCCTAATAAGCCATAAATTCCCTCGGCATATTAAGGAGAATTAATCCATTTTTCGACTGAAAAGTCATATTCCCTCAATTAAGTATTTTTAAAAGTCTGTGCGTTTTTTTATGCATTCGATTTTAGTTAATTATCCATTTTTTTCCCTCTAACACAGGTTTTGGATTTACAAAATCTTCGTTATCGTTTTGTATTTAATAGTAAAAAGTAAAAAATAATAATTCAACCCTAAAATCAAATAATTATGAAAGCCCTAAAAATTACACTAATTGTAGCAGTTATTTTCGCATCATTCACTTCTTGTACTAAACAAGATTTAAACGAGGACGATGTTTTACAATCTCCAGAAACTGAAAATGTTCTTTTTACAGGTGGTGATATTGATGAATAAAAAAAAATAGAATGTTTTTACCTTACAAAAGCTCTTTACTGAAATGTAAAGAGCTTTTTTTATAACAAAATTATAAATACTTTTGAGGGAATCCTTAATTATTCCCCTATTGAAATTTAAAGTATTTTATATAGTAACAATTTTATACTTTTCTAGTTATTCCTTTGGTCAGGAAAATTATACTTTTAAAAAAATAGATTCATTAAGATTAACAATTGTTAATGATGCAGAGCAAGATTCTACGGCAATAGCGGGAGCAAACTACACCATTGCCGAATTTTACAGAAAAGCAACTCCATATGCCGACAGTGCTTTTTATTATTACCACAAGGCAGAAAAAATATTTAAAAAATTAAATTCTAAATACGAGTTAGCATTAACCTTGTACGGAATTGCAGTTATACAAAAAAATGAAAAAGATTTTATTGGTAGTGAAGTATCTTCGGTAGAGGCTCTATCCATTTTAGAATCGTTGTATGAAACAAAGGAAGTTTCGGTTTATAAGTCTTTTATTTATAATAATTTAGGTATTGTTTTTAAAGAATTGGAACAATATGATGAATCGGTTAAATATCATAAAAGGGCTTTAAAATTAAAAGAAAGTTTAAAAGGTGATAATCAGGAAACTATAAACGTTTCAAAAAATAATATTGGTAATACCTATAAGAATGCCAAGCAATTTGATTTAGCAATAAACTACTACAATCAAATTTTATCGGATACTGATTTCATAAAGGATCACCAAAGGATGTACGCACTGGTTTTGGATAATTATGCACACACCCTATACCTTTCCGGAAACCACAAAGAACTACCAGAATTGTATTTTAAAGCCTTAAAAATTAGTGATAGTATCGATTATAGAGGTTATAATTCCATAATAATTAATCAACATTTAGCAGAATATTTTAATGATAAGAATAATAAAGATCTGGCCAAATATTATGCATATGTGGCTAAAAATATTTCTGAGAAATATCATAACGATGATTTATTGAAATCGCTGTTATTGCTTTCAAAAATAGAGCAAGGCGATAAAGCCGTTGAGCATTTAAAGGCATACATTCGTTTAAATGATAGTTTACAAAAAAATGAACGTGCGATAAGGAATAAGTTTGCCAGAATTCGTTTTGAAACAAACCAAATAGAACAAGAAAATGTGCAAATTGCGAAAGAGCGTTTATGGCTTTTGATTATTTCTGTGGTGATTATTTTTGCATCGTTTTTATTGTATATAGTTATTAATCAGAGAAATAAAAATAAGGAGTTGAAGTTTATTCAGCAGCAGCAAGAAACTAACGAAGAAATTTACAACTTAATGCTTTCTCAAAATGAAAGAGTTGAAGAGGCCCGAACTTTAGAGAAAAAGCGCATTTCAGAAGAGCTTCATGATGGTGTTTTAGGCCGCCTTTTCGGAACCAGACTGAGTTTAGATAGTTTAAACATGAGTAGTTCGGCAGAAGCCATAAAAACAAGAGAACAATATATTGTTGAGCTTAAAACTATTGAAGATGATATTAGAAAAGTATCTCATGAATTAAATACCGATTTTGTTTCAGGTTCTGGGTTTATCGATATTATTAAAACATTGGTTGAAACACAAAGCGTAATCTATAACTTTCAATGTAATTTAGATAGAGATGACTCTATAAGTTGGGATGAAGTTTCAAATAAGAAGAAAATACATATATATCGAATTATTCAAGAATCCTTACATAATATCTATAAACATGCCAATGCTACACAGGTTAATATTAGTTTTAAATTAAAAAATAATGTAATTTGGCTTACATTAACGGATAATGGCTCTGGTTTCGATGTAAATAAAGCCAAGTCCGGTATTGGTTTAAAAAACATGAACTCCAGAATAAAGGAAATAAATGGCATAATAAGTATAAAATCTGAAAAGGATGCTGGTACAACGGTTACTATTCAAGTCCCAATTATATAATCTCTAGTATGAACCAAAAAATTAAAATTTTAATGATTGATGACCATCCAATGATTATTGAGGGTTATCAAAACACATTGCAGTTTACCAAAAAAGAAAGTCAGATTTTAGAAATAGATATTGCAAATAATTGCGATGAAGCCATTGCGTTTATGGACAAATCTGTAGAAAGACAAATTCCTTACAATGTCTTATTTGTTGATATTAGTTTACCACCATCAACTGATGGTTTAATGACTTCAGGTGAAGATCTTGCATCTTATGCTCGTAAAATATTGCCCAAAGCCAAAATTATAATATTAACTATGTTTAATGAATCCTTCAGAATTCATAACATTATTAAAACCATCGATCCGGAAGGTTTTTTAATTAAAAGTGATTTAACTTCAAGCGAATTAGCAAGTGCATTTCAAGCCGTACTTAATAATCCACCATTTTATAGTGGAACTGTAAATAGTTTTATAAGAAAAGCAATTACCAGTGATATTGTTATAGACGAAAAGAATAGAAGGATACTTCATCTGTTATCACAAGGAGTGAAAACCAAAAATTTAGCATCACATTTAGATCTGTCTTTAAGTGCTATTGAAAAACGAAAAAAGCAGCTAAGAGATATTTTTGAGGTACAAGACGGTCAAGATGAAACACTTGTAAGTATCGCAAGAAATAAAGGATTTGTTTAATAAAGTAAGAGCTTACGTATTTTTGGAACTTTAATTTTGTTTTTTTTCAATTTTCCGACCCTCGGAAAGCCTTGCTATAACTGCAATTGCTATTTAACCCGTAAATCTGTTACGGGAAACCCGTAATTCAATTGGATTAAGATTGCCTATCTTTGTTACGTCAACACTTCTAAAAATTTGTAATCCCTCAATTTTTTTGTTGATAATAGCAATTTACATAAACCCTATGGAGGTGAGAGACCCATAGGGTTTCTTCTTTTTGTTCAGTATCTGATGTAAAAAACAATTTTTAAAAATAGTTCATGACCAAAAACCAAAAAAATCGTATTTTTCGGCCATAGTTTTCTAATATGAAGCAAATTTACGTTATAATAGTTGTCTTGTCGCTTGTATCTTGCGAATATTTTAATGTGAAAAAAACATCATCTGAAGCCATTCTAACTGAGGAATTAAAAACCTTTAATTGGAATGATGTGGATGAATATCCTTCATTTTCCGATTGCGATTCTATTGAACGTAAAGAGGAAAAAACCTTGTGTTTTACTAATAAGTTAACCACACATATTTTAGATCATTTACAAAGTAAATCGATCGTGGTAACCCGCGATGTTTCAGATACAATTCATTTAAAATTTCAAGTGTCTGAAACGGGTGTTTTATCTCTTTTAAAAATTGAAGTGGATAGTACAATTACTAAAGAAATACCGAATCTAGAGGCCTTAATTCATTCAAGTTTAGATTCTCTACCCAAAGTGTTTCCTGCTATAAAACGTGGCCAACAAGTTAAAACAGAATTTGAATTGCCTGTTATTATTCAAGCTAATTAAGCTATTTTTTAAAATGGCGTCCTTTCCATTTGTAACTTGAAAATAATGATGTGAACACCACATACATTGTAAAAAATGGATAGGCTAAAAAGGCCAATATAAAACTTCTTAAGACTCCTTTCTGATTAAAGAATATGGCCGATTTGTAAATTAAAAAGAAATCGATATTAATTTTAATTATCAGAATATATAAAAATGCTTTTAGGTTAAAATTACCTATAACTGTAAGCAGCAACAAAGCGATTATAAGTGCATTTTCCAATAAAACAATTAAGCCTGTTAATTTTCCAAACCAATTGTTGTAATTCCCTGTTTTAGCTGCCCAACGTACACGTTGGCTTATTAGCGATTCTAATTTGGGCTGTGCGTGGGTTAAAACAATAGCATGTTCACATTTTAAATAATGAAGTTGTTCTGGATACAATTTAGCAGCTTTTTCTAGTAGAAAAATATCGTCGCCACTGGCTGTATTTGTATTGCCTTCAAATCCATTTAATGCTATAAACAACAATTTTTTGTAAGCGAAATTGGCACCATTACATAAAAACGGTTTTTTAATGCCAAAACCGCCAATGGTCGTACCTTGCAAACTCAAGAGGTCTAATACTTGAAACTTATTCAAAAAGTTAGCTTTCTCAAGATAAGTAACTGGAGCTGCAATGCAGTTTACATCGTTCTTCTGAATGAATTCATCAAAACTATCCAGCCAATAGTTGGGTAATAAACAATCGGAATCGGTGGTGATAATCCATTCATATTTGGCCTGTGCAATAGCGGTAGTAATGGCGTCTTTTTTTGGTGAATTCGTTTTGCGCTCATTGGAAATAATACGAATGTCACCATCAGCCTGGTTGAAGGGCCTTTCATTTATATAGTTTTCAATAATTTCAACCGAATTATCTTCAGAGTCATCATCCACAAAAATAACTTCAAACAATGCCTTTTGATAATTTAAAGCAAGGATAGATTTCAACAAAGCGGGCAAATTTTCGGCTTCATTTCTAAAAGGAATAATAATTGAAAATTTTGTTTTGGCAGGGATATCTTCTAATTTAAAAACCTTTATTTTATCAAACCCAAAGGCAAAGCTTCCAATTAAAATAAGATAACAAATGGTAATTATAATACTGGTTAATATCATGCGCTGACTTCAGGAAGGTTAAATTTTAATACAAAATAGCTTCCAAAAATACTTGGAACTACAAAATTAAAAAGCCACATAATTGAGACTATGCTTAAAATGGTTATGGTGTTCATGCCAATAAAACTAAATAAATAAACAGCCAAACCACCTTTTATTACCACATCAAAAATAAAAATGGATGGGATAATAGAGGCTAATAAATACATGGTAGTAATAAGTGTCATGGCATGAAAGTAGGCGATTTCTATTCCGAAAAGGTTTAGTAAATAGTAAAATTGAAATGAAAAAACCAAGTATCTTAAAAAGGATAACAAAATACCAAATACCATTATGTTTTTTGGAAACTCCGTAATAAACCGTTGAATCTTGCTTGCAAAAATGCCTTTTGTAACTTTTGTTTTTCGAATTAGGAACACCAAAACTCCAACTATCATTAAACTTAAGATAGCCGTATTTAATAAGTTGAAATAATTGATAGTTATTTGATATTTAGTAATAAATAAATAGCATCCTATGCTGCCTATAACACTTGTTATACTCATTTGCTGTAAGTTACTAATAAGGTTAATTAGCATAATACGTTTTCTGAGGTCTTTGGTGTAATACATGGCTTTTACACCATATTCGCCAATACGGTTTGGTGTAAATAACGAAGCTGTTAGCGAGCCCAAAGTTTGTTCTAAAGCATTTTTAAAGGAAATGACTTTTATGGAGGATACTAATTTTTGCCATTTTAATATTTCAAATAACCAATTGCAACTGCTTAAAAGCAATAAAACAATGATGTTTTTTAATGAAATAAGGTTGTTTTTGCTTAGAAATTCCGTGAAATTTGAAAATTCTAAATCGCTATTAGTAGTCAGTTTGATGTAGATAAAATAAAAAGCCAGAACAACAATGCTTATTTTAATAAGCACAAAAAAGAATTGATTAGTTTTGTATGGCAACTGGTATAGCATAAACTTAAAATGCAAATTAAACTAATATTATAATATCATATCATTTGTTCGGAGGTTTATATTGGTTTTAAAGTTGCTTTGAAAAATGAGTAAAGAAAAAATTATATTAGGAATAGATCCAGGAACAACCATAATGGGGTTCGGACTTATTAAAGTTGTTGGAAAAACCATGAGTTTTTTGCAATTGAATGAACTTGATTTAAAAAAGTACGACGACCATTACTTAAAGTTAAAACTTATTTTTGAACGCACTATCGAATTAATTGATACGCATCACCCCGATGAAATTGCCATAGAAGCACCATTTTTTGGTAAAAACGTGCAAAGTATGTTGAAGCTTGGGCGTGCGCAAGGGGTTGCTATGGCTGCAGGATTAAGTAGGGAAGTGCCAATTACAGAATATTCACCTAAAAAAATAAAAATGGCAATTACCGGAAATGGAAATGCCAGTAAGGAACAAGTTGCCAAAATGCTTCAAAGTTTGTTAGGTTTAAAAACCTTGCCTAAAAACCTTGATGCTACCGATGGTTTGGCAGCAGCCGTATGTCATTTTTATAATGAAGGCAGAATTGAGGTTGGTAAAAGTTATTCGGGTTGGGATGCTTTTGTGAAACAGAATGAAGCTAGGGTAAAGAAATAATGGCAGGAATTTATATTCATATCCCATTTTGCAAACAAGCATGTTATTACTGCGATTTTCATTTTTCAACATCATTAAAAAAGAAAAGTGAATTGGTTACTGCCTTGGTTAAAGAGTTAAAACTTCGGAAAGACGAATTCAAAAACCAACCGGTGGAAACCATTTATTTTGGTGGCGGAACCCCTTCTTTATTAACTATTGATGAATTAGAATTAGTAATAAATACGGTTTACAAACATTATAAAGTTAAAGAAAACCCTGAAATTACCTTAGAAGCTAATCCGGATGATTTAGTGTCGGTTCGAGCCCAGTCGAGAACTATTTTTGAAGATTACCTAAAAATTGGAATAAACAGATTAAGCATCGGGATTCAATCTTTCTTCGAAACCGATTTAAAACTCATGAATCGGGCTCACAATGCTGATGAAGCAAAAGCGTGTTTGCTAGAAGCGACCAAACATTTCGATAATATTTCCATCGATTTAATTTATGGCATTCCAGGTTTAACAAACGCAAATTGGCTAAAAAATATAGAGACGGTTTTAAGCTTTAATATACCACACATTTCAAGTTATGCCTTAACCGTAGAGCCTAAAACAGCTTTAGATTCCTTTATAAAAAAAGGCGTTATAAAAAATGTGGATGATGATTTGGCTCAAGAACAATTTCATTTGTTAATTGAAAAATTAGAAGCGTCTGGTTTCGTTCAATATGAAGTATCGAACTTCGGAAAACCCAATTATTTTAGTAAGAACAATTCAGCATATTGGCAAGGGAAACCGTATTTGGGCATTGGCCCTTCAGCACATTCCTTTAATGGTTATGAGCGTAGTTGGAATGTTCGAAATAATTCAAAATATATAGCTTCTTTAGCCCAAAATATACTTCCAATAGAAATTGAAGTACTTTCTGTTACAGATAAATACAATGAGTATGTTATGACGGGTTTACGAACCGTTTGGGGTGTTTCTTTAGAGAAAATTGAGCAGGATTTCGGAAAAATGTATAAAGACTATCTTTTAGAGCAAGCCGATTCGCATTTAAAAAATGATTTTTTGTATATTGATGAAGGTAAATTGCTAGTCACAAAAAAGGCTAAGTTTTTAAGTGATGGCATCGCCTCAGACTTGTTTAAAATTAATTTGTATTGATTGCAACGATTCAACATAAATCAAAAAAAATTAGAATAGATTTATCTAAACCTCTTGATATTTCAATGCCAATGCGCGCTTCAGATACTAATGTAAACGCATGGTATTTGGACGATCCTAAAATTGAACCTGTAATAAATGAAGATTGGGTTGGTAGTGTAAAAGCTGGAGCTGCTGTAAATTTTAATAATATTTATTTTAACCCCCATGCGCATGGCACCCACACCGAATGTATCGGTCATATTACAAAGGCGTTTCATTCTGTAAATAAAAATTTAAAACAGTTTTTTTTTACTGCCGAAGTAATTTCGGTGGCAGGAGAGAAGTATATGAAAGATACTATCATTTCAAAAAAACAAATTGAATTACTTTTAAAGAACAATACTCCCGAAGCTTTGGTTATTAGAACCATGCCTAATACTAAAGAGAAAAAAAAGCGACATTACTCGCACACCAACTGGACGTACATTACCGAAGAAGCCATGGTGTTTATTCGCGAAAAAGGCATTAAACATGTTCTAATTGATTTGCCAAGCGTGGATAGAGAACGCGATGGAGGAACTTTGTTGGCGCATAAAGCGTTTTGGGACTACGAAGATAACCAGCGCTTGGATTGTACCATAACAGAACTTATTTATGTTTCCAATAAAATTGATGATGGCAGCTATATATTAAATCTCCAAATAGCGCCTTTTGAAAATGATGCAACACCCAGTAAGCCTGTGTTGTATAAAATTTTGTAGTGTGATAAAAATATTTTTTTTAATTTTTTATATGCAAATTTTAATAGCATATTATGCTAAGGTTTCGTTTGTCTTGATGATTTTAAAATGCATATTTAGGTAAATTAAGAAACTAAACACCATTTTATGAACATAGAACAAATCCGCGAATACTGCCTTAAAAAGAAAGCTGTCACAGAAGATTTTCCTTTTGATGAAGATACGCTTGTGTTCAAAGTATTAGGAAAAATGTTTGCTTTAATCGGGTTAAAAAAATGGGAATCGGGCGAAAAAGCTATCAATCTAAAATGCAATCCCGATTATGCCGAAGAACTTCGGGCAGAATATAGCTGTATCCAACCAGGGTATCATATGAGTAAAAAACATTGGAATACAGTTCAGCTTCACAATGGAGATTTACAGCCTAAATTCGTTTTGGAACTTATAGATCACTCTTATGAAATGGTAGTAAAAGGAATGCCCAAAAAATTGCGGGATACTCTTTAATAATATGGTATATTTGCAGCGCTAAATGCATATCACTCTACATTTGTAAATCAAAAAATCGTCAATCGTAAATCAACATGAGCGTAATAGAAAAACTGCAAGAAAGAAGTAATACTACTTGCGAACTTTGTACTTCAAAAACTAATTTAAAACAGTATACCATCCCGCCGTCATTAAATGAAAGCGTAGATAATAGTTTATTGGTTTGTGGTTCGTGTTTAGATCAAATTGAAGGAAACGCTGAGATGGATGCTAACCACTGGCGTTGTTTAAACGATAGCATGTGGAGCGAGTTTGTTGCGGTTCAAATTATGGCTTGGAGAATGCTTCAAAGGTTAAGAAATGAGGGATGGCCGAAAGATTTGTTGGATATGATGTATCTGGATGACGAAGCTTTAGCCTTGGCAAGAGCAACCGGTGAACACGAGGACGAAGCAAATAAAATTATTCATCGCGATATAAATGGTGTTATTTTAGAAGCTGGTGATTCGGTAGTTTTGGTGAAAGACTTAAAAGTAAAAGGCTCTAGTATGGTTGCTAAACAAGGTACGGCCGTTAGAAACATTCGATTAGATCATGAAAATGCCGAATATATTGAAGGTAAAGTTGATGGGCAGCAAATAGTAATTATTACTAAATACGTTAAGAAAACCTAATTTGTGTTTTCAACAGGATGTGTCGGCTACAATTTTCCAAGCGCCATTAATACGTTTAAAAACAAGCATAAAAATACCATCGGCATTACCAACTTCACGTTTTATATGATACTCTCCTAATACAAAATATGCATCATCGCTAATTTTAGTGATATCATTTATTTTGAAACTTAATTTACCAGTGTGAGCCTCGGTAGGATAGGCTTTTTCATAACGAATAAGGGTGTTTTCCCAGCCTTGTGTTATGCCATTTGCACCATAAAACATTAGAGAATCACTTTTCCAGTAGCCTTCCATGTAGCCTTCCATGTCATGCTTGGACCATGCAATTCGTTGCGCTTTTAAAACAGCTTGAATTGCGTCTTTATCCTCCTTTTCAGAGGTTTGCGCAAAGGTGTTATATGTAAAAATAAAGCAAAATAATAGTATTATACCTTTCATCTAGCTAAAGCGTTTAGTTTTTCTTGTCGGTAAAAATAGCTAATTCTTTATCTCGTACTTGCAACTCGTCGATAAATTTTGCATATAGATTTTGTTAAACTAAAGTTAAAATCTATTTATCGAATAAATAAGGTTAATTGGTTTGTGATTGTTATATTTACTATATACTAAACTAACTAATAGCCCGGATTTATTATTAAACCAACTAAAACTAACTAATTATGGATTTAAAAATTACAAGCTGCAACAATTTTTTTAAAATTAAAGGCAGTCTAGACAAAAACACTTTAGTAATCTTTCAAAGCGAGTTCAATAATATTTTTGACCACGTAAATTCTTTAACCATCTCAATAGAAGAAGTTACAAATATGGATCGTTTTGGGGTAAATGCTTTAACAGAACTTCATAAAGAGGCTGTTAAGCACAATAAAAGATTGTCTATTATTGGCTTCGGTTGTAAAGATTTATACAATCATTTTAAAACTGAAATTGCTGCATAAATTATAGCATATTTTTCTGTTGTTTGTAAAAAGTATCAGCTTGAAGCTGCATAAGTTCCCTCGCTTTTGTATGCTTATAATCGTAAAGTTCATCTTCTTTTTCTAAATTAGAATAAATGCGGTCGTTAATAGCAAAATCTGCTTTTAGCATCGCTTCTCGTTGGTTTTTATTTTGAAGAACGTTCGATTTTATGCCGGTTTCTTCATCTTCCAACTTGTAATCGTATGCGCCTTTTGGTGATAGTAATTTGGCTATAATTGGAGACGTTTCAATAGCTAAAAACAATAAGAAAATAAAAAATGAAGGTAACCAAGGCAATTTGCCTAAGGCATTTACGCGAGCCATCAAGCCATCAAAATTATTGATAATGGGTTGTGTAGAGGTAACTTGGGTTTCAAAATCGTTTTGCAGTTTAGCTATTTGAGATTCTGTAGCAGTAATTTTGGCTTTGTTTTCTTCTTTAAGTAATTGCAATTCGGCTAATAGGGCATCGTGTTTGTCGCGTTTTTCTTTGTAAACAGGACCTTTTCCCAATAGTTTGGTACCGGCAGTTCCTTCGGCTTCGGCAATATACGCGTTGTATAGCGCATTGACTTCAGCTTCTTTATTGGCTATTTCTTGTTGTAAGGTGGTGATGTCTTTATTTAAGGCCTCAATATTAGGGTTGAATTGTTTTGCTATTTGGTTTTTATTGGCAAGCGTTAATTCGTTTTTCTGTTCCAACAATACCTGATTGATTTCTTTTTCAAAAATTTTAAGTTCCAATGGTTTTGAAATGACGATGGCAATGATAAGGGCTAGTAAAATTCTAGGAGTTGCTTGTACAAGTTCATCTAAAACGTTTCCTGTTTTTTTAATGGTTGACACAATGTATCGATCTAAATTAAAAATGAGTAATCCCCAAATTAATCCAAATAATATAGATGTGTATAAATTGTCAAACACTGTGTAAAGAGCGTAACTTCCGGCTATAAAAGCCATAACAGCTGTAAAGAAAACGGTGGCGCCTATACCCGCATATTTATTTTGTTCGCCTTTAGAACATTGTTCTAAAATATCGGTATCTGCGCCAGAGCAAATGATGAAGAATTGCTTTAACATAATATATTCGTTTTTTGATTGATTGATTATTAGAACGTTAAAGCTGGTGTTTTGTTACAATATTCAGGAAAAAATCACTTTGTTTTAGACCGAATACTTTCTATAATCACCGTTCCAAGGATGAGTGTTCCGCCAGTATAGGTGTTGATTGATGGTGATTCATTTAAGAATAAAAAAGCAATTATAATCCCAAAAATGGGTTGAGCTGTTCCAATAATGCTTGCTGTACTAACAGAAAAATGTTTTAAACTCATTACAAATAATGTGTGGCCAATAGCCGTTGTAATAAGAGCCAGAATTATCAAGTGTGGAAGCTGTTCTGTAGTGTTCACAGTATCCATCAAGAAAATTACTGGAATGAGAAGAATGGTTAGAAATAGGGTCTGATAGGTCATTAAGGCCGAACCATGATAATTTGAAACATATGGTTTTAACATTAAATTTCTAAGAGCATAACAAACTGCCGAAAAAACGCCAAAAAGAATGCCTTTCACATAAGTGTTTTTAAAATCAAAATCTGGTGCTAAAATGTAAATTCCAGCTAGTACTATGATTCCGAGAATAACATGTGTTGAGCTGAGCTTGGTTTTGCTGAATAGGGGTTCTAAAAATGCAGTAATAACCGGAAATGTAAATAGAGATAACATTCCCAAAGCAACATTAGAGAGTTTTAAGGCATAGAAATAAGATATCCAACTAATGCCTAAAAATATAGTGCTTAAAAGGATTGTGATAAGGTCTCTCCTGGATTTAATCTTTAAATCAATTTTTTTTATTTTACAAAAAAGAAAAAGAAATAGGGCACTCAATGATGAACGCCACCAAGTTATAACAGGTATAGGTAGGTTTATGAATTTACCTAAAGACCCAGAAGTACTAATTAAAAGTGCAGCGAATAAAAGCGTTGCAAGACTAGAGGTGTATCTTTTTCTCATATAGGATTCTTAGTGATTAATTGTATACAAGCCTTTTAAAGCATGGTATTTGTGGTTTTTAAAACATCATTTTTGTTAAGCTAAATCTGCACTTATTTAGGGCGATTTAAGAAGTTCAATAAGCTCCTCTAAAAACCGTTGTTTATTTTCTTTAATGTATAATTTAATGGTATCCAAAAATAAAATTCAAAGCTTATTTTGAGTCTTCTTCTTTGTGTTGTTAAAGCTGTAAAATTAGTGTCAATTAGTTTTAAAATCTATTTTTTATATGAATACAGAAAATATATTTATATATTTGAAAAATACAGTAAATTCGAACTATTTTGTATTTTAGGACTGTATGAATTCAGAAAAATAATCTTGTATGGATAAAATCGACAGAAGAATATTAATGGAGCTTCAAAAGAATGCTAAACAAAACACTAAGGAAATTGCCAGTAAAGTTGGATTAAGCGTTACACCAACCTATGAGAGGATTAGGAAATTAGAACAACAACAGGTTATAAAATCTCATGTCGTTCTTCTCGATAGAGATAAAATTGGAAAACATGTTTTGGCATATTGCCAAGTTTCTTTACTGAAGCATCAAAAAGAACTATTAGATAACTTTAAAGAGCAAAGTTGCTTGCTTTCTGAAATA
The DNA here is from genome assembly GCF_041583155.1 of Mariniflexile sp. Lineage (GTDB taxonomy): Bacteria > Bacteroidota > Bacteroidia > Flavobacteriales > Flavobacteriaceae > Mariniflexile. The sequence continues at coordinate 14,234 of NZ_JBFHGK010000010.1, read as the reverse complement.
ATGGAGTGTCATCATGTTTCAGGAAATTTTGATTTTCTATTAAAAGTTGTGGTAGGGAATATTTCTGAATTTCATCATTTTATCAATGAAAAACTATCTGTTGTTGATGGTATTGCAAAAATACAAAGCTCATTTGTTGTGGATCCTGTAAAGGAAAATTCTATTTTTTGTTTGTGATTACTCTTGAGACCTAACTTTTCTTTTGTCTGTCGATAACGTTAAGATCAGCTTCCATTTTAATGAAGTTTATCGATTGCCAAATGAGTGCGGTTGAAAAATATCACAAAATTAAATTAAGAAGTAAAAAAATTAAGACATGAAAACTGTCTTTTGAATTAAAATCCAAAATGCTCGTTAGGCGAGTGTATGGCGTCGCTGTTTAACCCAAAGCCCGTTAAAATGGTTTCACTTTTTAGTTCTTTCACGAAAAGCAATACAATAGGTGTGCAGCCGCCGCTACGTTGAGGTTTTTGGGTTTTTCCGAAGTTTTGTTGGTAGGCTTTACTTGCGGTTTATGTGACTTTGTAATGAATCAATATTACGGTTTAAAGCTTCAATTTTGGGAGAGAATTGTTCGGCTATTTGATTTTTGTTACTTAAAGTCAGCGCATTTTTCTCTTCCAATAACACTTGATTAATCTCTTTTTCAAAAATTTTAAGTTCTAAGAGGTTTCGCGATCACTATGGCATTAATTAGTGCTAAAATTATTCTTGGTGCGGCTTGAATTAATTCATCTGTAAAATGGCCATTTTTTTTAATGGTTGAAACGATATAGCGATCTAAATTAAAAATGAGTAATCCCCAAATTAAGCCAAAAAGTATTGCAGAATATTAATTATCGAAAACCGTAAATAGAGCATAATTAGCGGCAATTGTAGCTATTATTGCAGTAAAGAAAATCGTAGTTCCAATTCCGGCATATTTATTTTGTTCGCCTTTGGAGCAGGCGTTTAAATAAATATCGGTATCGGAACCCGAGCAAATAATGAAGAATTGCTTTAGCATAATGATTGATTTTGATTGATGGTTGACTATTAGAACGTTAAAGTTGCTATTTTGTTACAAAAAAATATTAAAAAGAATGGAAATCAAGTGTTTCTGGACCGCACACTTTCAATAATAACCGTAGCAAGAATGAGTGAACCGCCTAAAAAAGTATTTAAGGTTGGTATTTCATTTAAAAAGAAAAACGCTATAATAATTCCGAAAATAGGTTGTGAACTACTTATGATGCTAGCGGTACTTACGGTGAAATGTTTTAAACTATTTACTAACATGGTATGCCCAATGGCTGTAGTTAGCAGTGCTAATGTTAGCACATAAGGGAATTGGGTACTTATTGCTGAGGTATCCATAAAAAATAATATAGGTGCTAACATAATAGCGAGCACCGCTATTTGATAAAACATGATACTGGTACCATTATAAACAGCCGTTAGTTTTTTTGATAGGATAAGACGTAAGGAATACAATGAGGCCGATAGTAATCCTAATAAGATACCTTGCATATAGGTGCTTTCCAAATTAAATTCTGGGGCTAGAATGTAAATGCCTAATAGTACCATAAGCCCTAAAATGATGTAAACGGGATCGAATTTTACTTTTATAAACAGCGGTTCTAAAAGAGCTGTTATGATGGGATATACAAAGAGGGAGAGCATCCCGATGGCCACATTGGTGAGTTTTAAGGCGTAAAAATAGGTTATCCAATGGCTACCCAATAAAATGGCACTTATAAAAATAGTTGTAAAATCTTTTTTTGAATGTATTTTGTGGTTGTACTTTTTGTACATGATAAATGCCAACAGAAATAAGCCGCCTAATGCACTACGCCACCAAATAATGATTGGTGTTGGCATATCAATAAACTTGCCTAAAGCACCTGATGTACTTACAAATAATGTTGCCAATGTAAGTTGAATAAGGTGGTTGGAATGTTGGTTTTTCATTTGAAGTTAGCCTTCTGTGTAAGCGATTGAAGTGAAAATCCTTTTGCTTTTTTGCAAAAGATTGTAACGTAAAGCGCGACCCCCGATTTTTCATCGGGGGTTACGCCAAAAAAAATTATTTAGAAAGCTCGGTAAAGTGTTTGTAAAATAATGGAATGGTTTCAATACCCTTTAAATAGTTGAAAATACCGAAATGTTCGTTTGGTGAGTGTATGGCATCACTATCCAAGCCAAATCCCATCAAAATGGTTTTGCTTTTTAGTTCTTGCTCGAATAAGGAAACGATTGGTATGCTGCCACCGCTACGTTGTGGAATAGGGGTTTTACCAAAAGTATCTTGGTAGGCTTTACTTGCTGCCTGATAACCAACACTATCTATAGGTGTTACATATCCTTGTCCACCATGATGCGGTTTCACATTTACGGTAACGCCTTTGGGGGCAATATTTTCAAAATGAGATTTGAAAAGCTGGGTGATTTCTTCCCAATCTTGATTTGGCACCAATCTCATTGAAATTTTAGCATAGGCTTTACTTGCAATAACGGTTTTTGCGCCTTCGCCCGTGTAGCCACCCCAAATGCCGTTAACATCTAAGGTTGGGCGTATGGAGTTGCGTTCGTTGGTGGTGTAGCCAGATTCGCCGTAAACGGCTTCTATGTTTAGGGCTTTTTTATAATCGTTTAAATTGAATGGTGCTTTTGCCATCTCTGCACGTTCTTCTGGGCTAAGTTCTTCAACCTTATCGTAAAAGCCTGGAATAGTTATGTGGTTATTTTCATCGTGAAGAGTCGCTATCATTTTTGCCAAAATGTTAATTGGGTTGGCTACAGCGCCACCATACAAGCCGGAATGTAAATCGCGGTTTGGACCTGTAACTTCAACTTCAACATAGCTTAAGCCACGTAATCCGGTGGTGATGGATGGCACATTGTTGGCAATCATACCGGTATCGGAAATTAGAATTACATCATTTTTAAGTTTGTCTTGGTTGGTTTTTACATAGGATGCTAAATGTACACTGCCAATTTCCTCTTCGCCTTCAATCATGAATTTTACGTTGCATGGTAGTTGGTTTGTAGCCGTCATAAACTCCATGGCTTTTACGTGCATGTACATTTGTCCTTTATCATCGCAGGCACCACGTGCAAAAATGGCACCGTCGGGATGTAAGTCTGTTTTTTTAATTACAGGTTCAAAAGGTGGTGAATCCCATAAATTTATTGGGTCTGCCGGCTGTACATCATAATGGCCGTAAACTAATATTGTTGGTAATTTTTTATCTATTATTTTTTCGCCGTATACAATTGGGTGACCTTGGGTAGGGCAAATTTCAACGGTATCGCAACCTGCTTTTTCTAAACTAATTTTAACGGCTTCTGCTGTTTTTAAAACATCGTTTTTGTATGCGGAATCTGCACTTATGGAAGGTATTTTAAGTAATTCTATAAGCTCGTTAATAAAGCGATCTTTGTGTTCTGTAATGTAAGATTGTATGTTGTTCATGAAGTATTTTTAATGTTACTTCAAAAGTACAAAAAAGATATAGTTTTGTTTAAGTCTGCCGTTTAATCTTGTTTAATAAAACCCGCTATAGATGGAATTAGAAGCTCCGCTAGTGGTAATTTTGGATTTTTATAAGTTGCTATGTTTTTGGCTATATCTGCCTCAACTTCCTTTAAAACATGATTCATGTTTTCGATAATAACTATTTGCGCATTTTTATTGGAGTTAGAAAGCATTTCAGCATCCTCTATGCTAACCTGAATATCGGTGGTTCCTTGAACTATTAAAATAGGGATGTTTAAACTAGCGATTTCAAATTGCGGATTGTATTTAAACCAAGAAATTAGGTATGGTTGCACGCTAGGACGGAATAGAGCGTTTAGCATTTCTGGTGGATTATTAACGGTTTTTCCCTTTTCTAAGGATTCAATGATGGGGATGGATAGAGGAAAGATAAGGCCAGGTTGCTCCTTAAGTTGTTTTCTTAAAATAGTACTGGCAGGATATCCTGCACCAGCTACAGAAATAAATTTATCGGCGTTTGCTTCTTTACAAGCCATTATGCCAATTAAAGATCCTTCACTGTGTCCTAAAATTATTAAATGGTTGAATCTACTATCTTTTTTTAATACTGCGCACCATTCAATAACATCATTGATATAAGTTTCAAATCGTAAATCTAATTCATTAGTGCTGGCAGACTGGCTTTCTGCTATACCACGTTTATCAAAACGTAATGAAGAGATTCCATTTTCCGTTAAGCCCTCAGCAAGCATTTTTATAGCATTGTTAGTCATTATGGGGTTGTTGCCATTTCTATCGGTAGGCCCAGAGCCAGTAATAATTAAAACAATAGGTGTTTTTTTAGAAGAATCAGCGACCAAAAGTGTGCCTTGAATGTTTCCCGTTTTGGTAACTAATGTTATTGCTTCTTCAGTTGATTGCGAAAAAAGAATATTTCCAATACCTAAAATCAGGATTGTTATATATATTTTTCTATCTATAATAGTTAAGATTTTCAAGTGATTGATAGTTTAAGTGGCAAAATCTTTTTAAAAATATAAAAAAAGAATGTTTTTAGCCTTTAGAAGTTTGCAATTTAAAAATCTTGTTTATATTTGCAGACCTTTAGCGGGCGTGGTGGAATTGGTAGACACGCCAGACTTAGGATCTGGTGCCGCGAGGTGTGGGAGTTCGAGTCTCCCCGCCCGCACTTAATAAAGGAAAAGCCGAATTGAAAAATTCGGCTTTTTTGTTTTTTATCACAATCTTCAACAATCCTTAAGTCATAACATCTTAATCTAATCAGGTTACATTTACAAGCATGGGTTTGAAATGGTTTCAAGCTGCACTTCATTCCTTTGTAATTGAAAATCATTTAATTTAGATTCAATACAGTTTAATATAATTAGCATTTTAAAATAATTTTATTACATTTGGGTAATCGATTACAGAATAATGATATTTTGTGATTTTTTTATGTTGAAGCACTTAACATATTAAGTGTTTCTTTTTTGGTTATCAAATTGGTTGTGCCATTATTTAAATAGGTAAATAGAAGAAAGCGCATCTACCATGTTTTTTGTAACCTAAAATGAACACAAATAAAACGTTTGTTTAAAATTACTTAACTAAATATAAAATAGGAATTAAATTAAAAATTATGTCAATTAACTTATTCGATTTAACGGGGAAAGTTGCATTAGTAACAGGTGCAGTACATGGCTTAGGAATGGCTATGGCAAAAGGATTAGGAAATGCAGGTGCTACCATAGTGGTAAATAATAATACAGCAGATGCTTTGGATGCTGCAGTGGAAGAATATAGAGCTTCTGGATTTAAAGCGTATGGTTATGTGTTTGATGTAACGGATGAAAAAGCAGTGATAGAATCTATTGCGAAAATTGAATCTGAAGTAGGGCCAATAGATATTTTAATAAATAATGCGGGCATTATAAAAAGAACGCCAATTATTGATATGGAAGTTCCAGATTTTGAATTGGTAATAAAAATTGACTTAGTAGGGCCTTTTATTGTGTCTAAGCATGTAGCTAAAGGCATGATAAAACGTGGCGGTGGAAAAATTATTAATATCTGCTCGATGATGAGTGAATTGGGTAGAGATTCTGTAAGTGCTTATGCAGCAGCAAAAGGAGGTCTTAAAATGTTAACTAGAAGTATGGCTACAGAATGGGCTAGATATAATATCCAAACTAATGGTATTGGTCCTGGTTATTTTGCAACCAGTCAAACAGCTCCAATACGTGTAGATGGTCATCCATTTAACGATTTTATTATAAACAGAACGCCAGCGGCACGTTGGGGTGATCCAGAAGATTTACAAGGAGCCGCTATCTTTTTAAGTTCAAAAGCTAGCGATTTTGTAAATGGACATGTTGTTTATGTAGATGGCGGTATTTTGGCTACAATAGGTAAGCCTTCAAATGAAAATTAAAAAAAAGATAATCATCAACAATGAGTAATAAATTTATTCACGATAATTTTTTGTTAGAGAATAAATATGCTGAAGAATTATTTCATAATTATTCTAAAAATCAGCCTATTATAGATTACCATAATCATTTACCTCCCCAACAAATAGCGGAAGATAAAACCTTTGCAAACATTACGGATGTTTGGATAAATGGCGACCATTACAAGTGGCGAGCCATGCGTACTCTAGGAATTAATGAAAGGTTTATAACGGGAGATGCTTCTGATAAAGATAAGTTTTTAAGTTGGGCGAAAACGGTGCCTTACGCTATGCGTAACCCGTTATATCATTGGACGCATTTAGAATTAGCTAGATATTTTGATATTTATGATTTGTTAAATGAGAAATCTGCCGAAAAAATTTGGGAGGAAACTCAAGATAAATTAACGTCTGGTGATTATAGTTGTCGTAAACTACTTCAAAAAGTTAACGCCGAATATGTGTGTACAACAGAAGATCCGATTGATAATTTACAATATCACCAACAATTAGCTAAAAGCGATTATAACGTAAAAGTTGGTACGGCTTTTAGACCAGATAAAGTTATTTTAATTGATGCAGATGGCTATAACTTATATTTAGATACGCTTGCTGAGGCTTCGGAAGTAACTATAAATTCTTATGATGACTTATTAACTTCACTAAGAAAACGAATAGAATATTTTAATGCCAATGGTTGCCGAATTTGTGATTATGGTTTAGCTCAAATATATTTTGAAAACTATACAGAAAGTGAAATAAAGTCCATTTTTGCTAAAAAACGAGAAGGAAATACCATTTCAAGTGAAGAAGCTTTAAAATTCAAGAGTGCTATTTTATTATTTTTATGTGAAACCTACCATGAATTTGGTTGGGTACAGCAATTTCATATTGGGGCACTAAGAAACAACAATGCGCGTATGCATCGTCTTTTAGGACCAGATACAGGTTGGGATTCTATTGGCGATTATCCTCAAGCACAAAATCTTTCCGCTTTTTTAAACGCTTTAGATAGTAAAGATAAACTAACTAAAACCATTATTTACAACTTAAATCCTGCCGATAACGAAGTTATGGCTACGATGATAGGTAATTTTAATGATGGCAGCGTAAAGGGTAAAGTACAATGGGGATCTGGTTGGTGGTTTCAAGACCAAAAAGAAGGTATGACGAAACAATTAAACACCCTTTCCAATATGAGTTTAATAAGTTGTTTTATTGGGATGCTTACCGATTCTAGAAGTTTCTTGTCTTTTCCAAGGCATGAGTATTTCAGACGTATATTATGTAATCTTATTGGGGATGAAATTAAAAGAGGTGAATTGCCTAATGAAATGGAGTGGATAGGAAAAATAGTCTCTGATATTAGTTATAACAACGCTAAAGAATATTTTAAGATATAAAAAAGTAAATTTTAAAAAAACAAGTTAAAATAAACACCTAAGATAGGTGTATATTTAAAGCCAATTAAACCAGTAATTATGAATGAAACAGCAAAGATAGGTAACTATCGTTACAGAATTTTAGCACTCTTAATGTTTGCTACAACCATTAATTATTTTGACAGAAGTATTATTGGTGTTTTAGCTCCAACCCTACAAAAATTATTTGGATGGACTAACGCAGATTACGCCGGAATAATAATATGGTTTCAAGTAGCATATGCAATAGGGATGCTTTTAATGGGAGGTGTTATTGATAGATTAGGTACAAAAAAGGGCTACACTTTAGCGATTGGTACCTGGAGTATTTTTGGTATGTTACACGCCGTGGTACCAGCTTCGTTTAGTATTTTAGGATTCTCAATTGCCCGTTTTGGTTTGGGTATTGGTGAATCTGGAAACTTTCCGGCAGCTCAAAAAACAGTTGCGGAATGGTTTCCTAAAAAAGACAGAGCTTATGCTACCGGTTTGTACAATGCAGCAACAAGTATTGGGGCAATTTTAGCGCCATTTGTTATTGGATGGGTAGTACATGAAAATGGAAAGAACTGGCAAATACCTTTTTTAATTACTGGTGCTTTAAGTGCTATTTGGGTGTTTTTATGGTTTCGAGTTTATAAAAAACCGGAAGTTCATCCAAGTTTATCAAAAGCAGAATTAGAATACATTCAAAGCGATTCTGAAGTTGAAAACGAAGATAAATTACCTTGGAAGAGTGTATTTGATAAACGACAAACTTGGGCTTTCGCATTAGCAAAAACTACAGATGCTGTTTGGTGGTTTTATCTTTTCTGGGGGGCAAAATACTTATCCTTCACTTTTGGTGTTGATGTTAAAAATATAGGTGTGCCTTTCTTTGTTATTTATGCGATGGCCGATTTCGGAAGTATTTTTGGTGGTTATCTTTCTGGATTTTTTATTAAAAAAGGTTGGTCAATCAATAAAGCTAGAAAAATCACACTATTAAGTTGTGCGTTAATTATATTACCAGTTGCACTTGTGGCTATTACGGAAAGTAAATGGTTAGCTATTTTCTTAATTGGGTTAGGTGCAGCGGGCCATCAAGCATGGTCTTGTAATATCTTTACATTGGCTTCTGACGTATTTCCTAAAAAGGCCGTGGCTTCAGTTACAGGAATTGGAGGAATGTCTGGTGCAGTTGCAGGAATCGTTACATCGTTTTTATTAGGGCAAGCACTAGATTCTGCTGGTAAAGAAGGTTTCTTTTGGGCCTTTTTAATAGCGGGTTCATGTTACTTAATTGTTCTTGGCTTAGTGCATTTATTAATGCCGAAAATGACGCCTTTAGATGAAAATTTGAATTTGATAGAGAAATAATAAATTATTCTATAAGTATTAAAATCACAGTTTGTTTTCTAGAAAATAAACTGTGATTTTTTTTATTATAAAGTTTAGAGTTTAATAAATAATCGGTATAGAATTTTTAAGTTCCTAGAGGAGAGGCTGTAAGTTTTTATTTTGTGCTCATATAACCAGCCCTTTAGTGATGGGTTTATATGGAAATGATAAAAAACAGATAATCAATTTCTTAAAAAATAAATTTTGTGTTAAATTATTTGTGAACTTTGTATATTTATGAAATAAAAATAAGTATAATCATTATTTAATAATTAAAAAGATGTTAAGTATCACCTCAAAATCTAAAATTAGACCCTACCTATTAACCTTATTATTAATACCCGTATCATTAATTGCTACTGCTCAAAAGGAAGCTGGAGATATCGATTGGAAAAGCTGGAAAGTAGATATTCCTGTGGACGGTATTTCTAAAATAATTGAAGGAAAAGATATTAAAAAAGCACTTTCAAGTGGTGAATATAGAGAATACTTTAAGGAGAATTCGAACAGTACCATTGAGCTTTTGTCTAGTTATCTAGGGGCTACTGGTAAGGATGCCTTTGGGAATAAAAAACTAAATTATTCATCTAGTGAATTAGTAGAAGTATTTTATGATAAAAAAAGTGACTATAAAGAATATTGGACTAATTCTGGCAGACATATTCTAGAGTCTAGAATGAAAGCTTATAAAGTAAAAGGTTCGCCTGAAACTTGTATAGCTCGAATTATAGGTATAGATAAAAATGGAGCGAGTTATGATAAAATTCGAATTCTTTGGACAGACGGGTATATTTTCGCCGACGTAAATAGTAATGAATCTGGAGATGGGCAATATAAACAAACAAGAATAGCCAAAGTTGATAATAATATGTTCGATATTGCCTTGAAAATGATTGATGGTAGAGTTAGCTTGTCAATCTACTGTAAAGATTCGGATGTGGATAAAAAGAATTTTCCAATTGCCGAATTTAGGGATACCGAGTTTTCTCAAAATTTATTTAGAATTGGTAATTACTTCAATAACAGTAAAGGAACTGAAGATGCTGTTGTGGTGCAAATAAAATATGTAATGCTAACGCATAGTAAGAATTAGCAAATAATAAAATTGTTTTTAAACCTGTTGTTCTGTTTTGTAAATAGTGCAACAGGTTTTATTTTATGAATTGGCTAATGCTTTTGTTTTTAAAGAAGAGTCTCTTATAATTAACTCGGGTGTTAAAACAATTTTTTTCTCTGTTTTAACTTTTTTGTTTTTGGCTTCTTCTAGGAAAACCTGGGCGCAAATTCTGCCCATTTCTACTGGAGATTGATCCACGGAAGTGATAGAAAGTTCTAAAAAACGTGTAAAAGGTTCATTACTAAAACCAACAACACAAATGTCTTCTGGTATTCTTAATCCTTGTGCTTTTATTTCTTCAATAGCACCTAACGCTGTAAAATCACTAGACGAAAAAATAGCATCAGGAGGATTTGGATTTGCTAAAAGTAGTTTGGTTTTTTTTCTACCTTCCGCAACTTTACTAATAGACTCTATAACCAAACTGTCATCCAATTCCAAGCCATTGTCTAAAATAGCTTGTTTATAGCCCAAATAACGGTTTTTAAAAATTTCCATTTCACAATTATTGGATAAATGAGCAATGCGTTTGCAACCCTGATTAATTAAATGTTGAGTCGCCTCATAAGCACCTTTAAAGTCATTAATGGTTATAGAACTCACACCTTCCATGTCTCTTTTTCTATCGAAAAATATTAATGGAATCCCTTTTTTTAAAATTTTTTGAAAATGTTTTTCAGGCTCTAAACTCACATTACAAATAGACATCAAAATGCCATCAACTTGTATGTTCAGCAGCGAGTTTATTTTTTCAACTTCCAAATTTTCCTGATCGTGAGTTTGGCAAATAATAACATGATATCCCTGCGGGTGTAATTCTTCTTCAATACCACGGATTACAGAAGCAAAAAAATTGTTGTCTATTCGGGGAACGATTACGCCAACATTAAAACTTTTGCCACTTTTAAGAGCAAGAGCAAGTTTATTTTGTTCGTAATTAAGTTCTTTCGCAGTATTATTTACTAATTCACGAGTGCTTTCGCTTATTTTAGGGTTGCCATTTAAAGCTCTAGATACAGTTGCTGCAGTTATATTTAGTTTTTCAGCAATATCATAGATAGTTGTCTTCTTTTTCATCAATTTATGATGTCGGTTTTTTGGAAAATTATGAAAGAATTTAATCGTAATGTAAGTTACGGTTTTATCTTCTATTATTTAAGAAATTATTGAGTTTTAAGTAAATGCAAAGTCGAAAATTTCTATGACAAAGGTTAACTTAAATATGATAAAAAAGAAAAAATGATTCAATTATTTTTATCTAGTAGTTCTTAAACCTCTAAACATTTTTTCATAAGTAAATGCATAAATTGAAATCTATATTATTGATATTCAATATGAAAAATGGTTTTAGTTAGTTTTTTCTTAAAAGCCGCAATTATGTTCATATTTAATGATAAATAAATACCTCTATTGTCTTTAAAATTGGTGTTAGGTGAAATGTTTTGCTATTTTTGCAAAATTAATTTAAGTGGAAACCAACTAAGTTATTAGCTTTTAAAAATTAACATACAAAAAATGAACAAAAAATTAGATCAACAAGCCGCAGATAATATTCGAGCATTAGCTGTAGCGATGGTAGAAAAAGCGAATTCAGGACATCCAGGAGGCCCAATGGGTGGTGCCGATTTTATGCACATTTTATATTCTGAGTTCTTCAATTTTGACCCAACAGATATGGAATGGCCTTTCAGAGACCGTTTTTTCATGGATGCAGGTCACTTATCTACCTTAATGTATGCTCAGTATTATCTTTTAGGAAACTATAAAAAGGATGATGTTGCTAATTTTAGACAATGGGGTTCTATAACGCCAGGGCATCCAGAAGTTGATGTAAAAAGAGGAATAGAAAATACATCTGGACCATTAGGGCAAGGACATACCATGGGTGTTGGTGCTGCCATTGGTGCTAAATTTTTACAAGCTAAATTTGGAGATTGGATGAACCATAAGATTTATGGTTTTATTTCTGATGGTGGAATCCAAGAAGAAATTTCGCAAGGAGCAGGTAGGATTGCTGGTCATTTAGGACTGAATAATTTTATTATGTTCTTCGATTCGAATGATATTCAATTATCTACGGGAACAGAAGAAGTAACTTCTGAAGATACAGCCATGAAATACGAAGCATGGGGTTGGAAGGTAGTAACTATTGATGGACATAACCACGATGAAATTAGAAAAGCATTAACTGATGCCAATAACGAAACAGAAAAGCCAACCTTAATAATAGGTAAAACTATTATGGGTAAAGGTGCTGTAGCTGCAGATGGTAGTATGTTTGAAGGTCACTGCGAATTGCATGGACAACCAATTGGTCATACAGGTGCAGATTATGCAAAAACTTTAGAAAACTTAGGTGCTAATACTGAAAATCCATTTGATATTTACCCAGAAGTGGCAGCCTTATATAAAGATATTTTAAAAGCAAAAACAGCCAAAGCTGCGGATAAGAAAGCAGAAATTGCAACTTGGAGAGCATCAAACAAAGCATTGGCAGATAAATTAGATTTCTTCCTATCTGGTGAATTGCCAGCATTGGATTTTGAATCTATAGAGCATAAAGCAGGTTTAGCTTCTAGAGCAGCATCTTCAGGTGTATTAGGCTATTTAGCTGAAAACGTAGAAAACATGATTGTGTCTTCTGCCGATTTATCAAACTCCGATAAAACTGATGGTTTCTTAAAGAAAACACAGGCACTTAAAAAAGGAGACTTCAGCGGTTCGTTTTTACAAGCCGGTGTTGCTGAATTAACGATGGCATGTATTGCTAACGGTTTAGCCTTACATGGTGGAATTATCCCTGTGGTAGCTACATTCTTTGTGTTTTCAGATTATATGAAACCAGCCATTCGTTTAAGTGGTATTCAAGAATTAGGCGTGAAATATGTTTGGACACACGATGCCTTTAGAGTAGGTGAGGACGGACCAACACACCAGCCAGTAGAGCAAGAAGCACAAATTCGTTTGTTAGAAAAATTAAAAAACCACAGTGGTAACCCAAGTTTCTTAGCCTTACGTCCCGCAGATTCTGCCGAAACAAGCGTTGCATGGAAAATGGCCTTAGAAAATAAAAACACCCCAACGGGTTTAATTCTTTCTAGACAAAACATCAAAGATATTCCTGCAAAAGGAACTTCAAGATACCAAGAAGCATTAGCTGCGGAAAAAGGTGGTTATTTAGTGAAAGAAGTTGAAAATCCAGATGTGGTTTTAATAGCCAACGGTTCGGAAGTTGCAACATTGTTTGCTGCAGCTGAAATTTTAGAATCTGAAAACGGACTAAAAGTAAACATCGCTTCCGTAATCTCAGAAGGCGTATTCAGGTTACAGTCTGAAGACTATCAGGATTCTGTTATTCCAAAAAATAAACCATTATTTGGCTTAACAGCAGGCTTACCAATAAATTTAGAAGGTTTAGTAGGTGATAACGGAAAAGTTTTCGGATTAGATCATTTCGGTTATTCTGCACCAGCAAATGTATTGGATGAGAAATTCGGTTTCACAGGCGAAAAAGTAAGTCAACAAGTATTAGCGTATTTAAAAACACAACAAAACTAAAAACATAACGGATGAAATTTTTTATTGATACAGCAAACCTAAGTGATATAGCAGAAGCTCAAGCTTTAGGTGTTTTAGATGGTGTTACAACTAACCCATCATTAATGGCTAAAGAAGGTATTACAGGTGCCGAAAATATTCTAGAGCACTACAAAAAAATATGTGATTTAGTAGAAGGAGATGTAAGTGCAGAAGTTATTGCAACCGACTTTGAAGGTATGGTGAAAGAAGGTGAGGCTTTAGCGGCCTTACACCCACAAATAGTGGTTAAATTACCTCTAATTGCCGATGGTATTAAAGCTTGCAAGTACTTTTCAGATAAAGGTATTAGAACTAATGTAACGTTGGTGTTCTCTCCAGGTCAGGCATTATTGGCAGCCAAGGCAGGAGCTACTTATGTGTCTCCATTTATTGGTCGTTTAGATGATATTTCTACCGATGGATTAAATCTTATCTCTGAAATCAGAATGATTTATGATAATTACGGATTCCAAACACAAATTTTAGCAGCATCAGTACGTCACACTATGCACATCATTGATTGTGCTAAATTGGGATCTGATGTTATGACTGGGCCATTATCAGCTATAAAAGGCTTATTAAAACACCCATTAACGGATAGTGGTTTAGCTCAGTTTTTATTAGATTATCAAAAAGGTAACAAATAATATTTAGAAATATTATTGTAATATTTGTGACGTCCTGAAATAGGGATACAGAATTAATAATTTAAAGGTAGTGATTTTATGTCACTGCCTTTTTTAGTTTTATATTTTTTTCTTTTGATACTATTTTGTTTGTGCATTTGATTGGGAGTCAACATGTAATTGG
>NZ_JBFHGK010000009.1:0-105426 GCF_041583155.1 Mariniflexile sp. | reverse complement strand
GATGTTGTACTGGTGTAAAAAAAGAAAACCTTTCAATCTCTTGAAAGGCTTGTCTTTGTTGACGTGGTCCCACCTGGGCTCGAACCAGGGACCACCTGATTATGAGTCAGGTGCTCTAACCAACTGAGCTATAGGACCGATCGTATATGTTACTGCATTAAATACAGCTTCATTCCGAAATTGGCTGCGAATTTAATACTAATTTTAAAACTCTACAAGAAAATTATTCTTTTAAAATTATTTCTTAGCAAAGTTCTATTAACCTACCAAAGGTTCTTATTGGTTTTAAGAAAATAACTAGCTAATTATCAACATCTTTTTGAGGTGTTTAATTAAAACAACAAACCCTTCCTAGGTTATACTTTTTTAAGAATACTACTAAATTTTCAGTACTAGAACCGTGTAATGTGTACTTTCTTCCATTTTATTAATACAAAAAACTCTCAACTTCCCCTTATCCACTTCAATTATAAAAACTTGGTAACTAGAAAAATTTTAGGGAAATTTAGTTTATTAGAGGTTTTCTACCGCAATTCCTATCTACTCCATTTCATTAATAATACAGAATACGCTCTTCATTTCCTTCACCAAGGGTGTCGTCAATTACCTTAAGTTACAAAATTTGTAAAACTAAAAGCAAGATTATCTTTAAATAACCGCTATTTTTGCATCCTAAACCTTTAAAAGGTATAATAATGAGTAACGTAGAGGAAAGTCAAAGACAAAAAAAAATAGGTTCAGTTTTACAGCGCGATTTAGTTGAAGTGCTTCAAGGTGCTGCAACACAAGGCGGTATGCATGGCATCATCATTTCAGTTTCAAAAGTTAAGGTAACAGTCGATTTGGGTGTTGCCAAAGTATATTTAAGTATTTTTCCTAATGATAAGGGTAAAGAGTTACTTGCTGGCATTAAATCCAACACACCATTAATTAGACATGAATTAGCGCAACGCACAAAACATCAACTTCGTAGAATGCCTAACCTAGAATTCTTTATTGATGATTCTTTAGAGTATATCGACCAAATTGATAAGTCTTTAAAAGGTGAAGAAAATCCAATTAAAGACCCGAGCATTCTCGACAAAAGAAAAAAATCGTAATTATTTTTTTAACCCAATAACCTTATTTTTATATGGTTGGAACTAACATTCATTTAAACTTTTAATTTCATAACAGTACAGTTTATGAATGTTTCCCTATACATAGCCAAACGATATTTACGATCAAAAAGCAGCAATAATGCTATTAATTTTATTACCATTATTGCTATTGTAGGTGTCATTCTTGGTTCGGCATCACTTTTTATTGTACTCTCTGGCTTTGCTGGTTTGAAGGAATTTACACTTCAATTCTCAAGTGTAGTGGATCCCGACTTAAAAGCCGAAACCAGCCAGGGCAAATCGTTTATTTTAACGGAAAACCACATTTCTGAACTAAATAGGTTAGAAGATATTGCTAGCTACTCCAAAATTGTAGAAGAACGTATTTTCATTGCTTCACAAGATAAACACACTTTTGCCATAATCAAAGGGGTTGATGAACACTATCAACAAGTAGTGGATTTCGATTCTGTTATTGAAAGAGGTGGTTGGCTAGAACAAAAATCAAGACAAATTGTTGTTGGCTGGGGTATTTCAAACAACCTATCTCTTGGTGTTTTAGACTATACCAACCCCATAAATATTTATGTTCCAAAACCTGGTAACGGACAAATTACATCCATAAACAATGCCTTTAATAGCATTAATGCCATTAGCGTTGGAGTATTTTTTGTGAATGAAAAACTAAACGACACCTATGTCTTTGCGCCCATAGATTTGGCTCAAAATCTTTTAAATTACCAAACCAACCAAATAACAGCCTTAGAATTTAAACTGAAAGAGGGCGTTGATGAAACCCTAGCAAAACAACGCATCCAAGCAATTTTAGGAGATAAAGTCATTATAAAAAATAGAGCTCAGCTTAACGATGCGCTTTACAAAATGTTAAATACTGAAAATTTGGTGGTATACCTCATTTTTACACTTATTCTAATTATTGCATTTTTTAATGTTATTGGTTCGCTTATTATGATGATGTTGGACAAAAAACGTAGCCTCAATACACTTTTTAATATTGGTGTTACCGTTAAAGAAATACGTAGGATATTCTTTTACCAAGGTAGCTTAATGAGTATTGTTGGTGGATTTATAGGTTTAATTATAAGCCTAATCATTATTTTACTTCAAAAAACATTTTCATTGGTAATGATAACACCTTCGCTGCCATACCCGGTAACTATTAAAATTGAAAACCTGCTTCTTGTGTTTTTAACTATTTCTGTTTTAGGAATTATAGCCTCAAAAATAGCATCG
The DNA here is from genome assembly GCF_041583155.1 of Mariniflexile sp. Taxonomy (GTDB): domain Bacteria; phylum Bacteroidota; class Bacteroidia; order Flavobacteriales; family Flavobacteriaceae; genus Mariniflexile. The sequence continues at coordinate 103,072 of NZ_JBFHGK010000009.1, read as the reverse complement.
GTTCGCATAAATAAAGCCTTAGTAGAGGCCCATTAAATTGGGTGAGTTGCCATAAAAAATGGCAAACAGGCTTTACTCATTAATTTTTATTTGTGAATAATGTATTTGTGAATATAAATATTTCGAAAGTCGCTCTCTTTGAGGAGCTCCAACAATGCCTCAATCTTTCTTGCGGGGTAAATCTGCTCAGTTATTGTATTAAACCAAAATTTTGATTTTCTAAAAATTGAAATAACATTGCCCCTTAAAAACAACCATAACAGAACGCTGCAAAAGCGATAGTAGTGGCAGCTTTTGGCGAGGCGCTCATCGAGCCAAAACTATAACGTATAGCGCGGTGGCCTACCATTTGCCATAAAACGTCTAAGAAATTCTAAATTCCAGTAATTAAAATAGAGGAGTTTACTCTGTAAACTGGAAATCTGCAAACTGTTCCAAAACCTCATCAAAAGCCGCAAAAACATCGTCCGGTTTATCGCTTGTAACCATTTTTGTTCTTAATTCTTTAAAATGCGGAATATTTTTAAAGTAATTGGTATAATGACGACGGGTTTCAAAAACCCCCAAAGTTTCACCTTTCCAATCGATAGCCATTTGCAGGTGGCGACGCGCTGCTTCCACACGTTCTTCAATGGTAATGGGTGCTAAATGTTCGCCGGTTGCAAAAAAGTGTTTTACCTGTTTAAAAAACCAAGGGTTACCAATACTGGCACGCCCAATCATACAGCCATCAAGCCCATAACTATCGCGCATTTCCATGGCTTTTTCGGGTGTATCTACATCGCCATTTCCAAATACAGGAATGTGCATACGCGGATTGTTTTTTACTTCGGCAATGGGTTTCCAATCGGCATTACCTTTATACATTTGCGCTCGCGTACGCCCATGAATAGCAATGGCTTTACAGCCAACATCTTGCAGACGTTCTGCAACTTCCAAAATTCTTATAGAATCGTGGTCCCAACCTAAACGGGTTTTTACAGTTATAGGAATGTTGGTGCGTTTTACCATTTCAGCCGTAAGTTGCTCCATTAAACAAACATCCTTTAAAATGCCGGCACCAGCACCTTTACTTACTACCTTTTTTACGGGGCAACCAAAATTGATATCGATGATATCTGGTTTTGATTCTGCCACAATATCAATGGTTTGCAGCATGCTTTCCAAATTAGCTCCAAATATTTGAATGCCTACAGGACGTTCTTTTTCATAAATATCCAACTTCATTACACTTTTAGCGGCGTTACGAATTAATCCTTCACTAGAAACAAACTCGGTATACACCACATCGGCACCCTGCTCTTTACATAAGGCACGGAATGGCGGATCGCTAACATCTTCCATTGGTGCTAGCAGCAATGGAAAATCTGGAAGTTCTATGTTGTCTATTTTTACCACGTTGAATATTTTGATGCAAAATTAGTGTTTTTTGGTTAAACCTTACAACTACACTAATGTATGATACAAATGTTTAAACAAACGCAGACTATTTTTTGACAATCTTTTTTAGTGTTACCTCGCCATTATTTGAAGTTATTTTAAGGAAATAAATGCCTTTAGGAAAATTACTCATATCTATAATTTTTTTAGCACCAACATAAATTTGGGTTAGTTTGGCATCATAAACCTCCACCAAACTAACCGATTTGTTTTGAATAGTTAAACGATTTGTAACTGGATTTGGGTATAATAAACTGTCTTTAGCTATCTCTTTTTCATTCCAAGACAAGGTGGTATCATTAGTTGAAAAGGAAATTAATTTTGCGTAATCTGAAAACACAAAACCATTAAACGACTGCGAAAATGATTCGGAAGTAACAAAATACCTATTCTCATTCACAAAGGTTATGGCTTCTGCCTGCTCAAAACTTAATGAAGACAGCATGGTTTGAGTATTTGTTCCTGAAAACACATTGCTCCCTAAAAAGTTACTACACTCCCAAATAAAAGCCTGCAAAGTTTTGGTATAACCTACTAAAAAAAGTTTTCCGGTTAACGAGTTATAAGTACCTCCCGTTATTAAACCTCCACTGTTTAAAGTCTTTGACATTGGGCTTAATGGGTAGGTTCCTGGTGTTTTAGGCACTAAATACCCAAGGGTTGTTCCGTCTTCCCAATTTTTACTAAAAACCATTAAACTACTTGCATCAAACGACACCAAGGCTTCTGCATCCCATTCGGTCGTATTTGCACTAACCGCTGTAAAATCTGTTTGATTGGTATAACTAAATGCGATAGTTTCTGCAGAAACCGAAGTACTTCCCAAATAATCATTTTTATTTATTTTATAGATTTTTAAATCGGTTCGGTTTCCGCTAGCATTATTACCTATATCGCCAATATAAATACTTGTTTCATCTTGAGTTAAATCTTCCCAATCTATATTTGTGGCATTTGTAATAAGCACTTCTCTTGTAACTATTCCAGATAAGGTATCCACCTCATAAAGTTTGTTTTCACCACCAGAATCGTTGTGCGTAATTAATTTACCATTAAAAAATATAGCTCCTGAAGATTCACTTAGCGTATTAGGTAAGGCAAATTTTTCAGCAACATTTTTTATTTGTCCACAAACCTCCAATATGCTTAAAGCAAAAACAGAAATAAATATTAAGTTTTTCATAATTAGCAATTTATTGAGAAAACCAAAAATATAAAATTAAGATTTAATCAAAATCAACCGATAATTAGATTCGGTGTTATTTTATGTGTCTGCAGAATTAATTATTTTGAACACTGTAAGTAGTGTGCACTACTACAGGAATACCTGTAGCCGTTATACCCTCTAAACTTACTTTTATATTAGTTTCTACCTTGTTATTGAAAAAACTTGATTGTACCTCGCCTGTTTTGTCTGGATGCATATAAGGATTCCAAAACAAGGTGTTTCGAACGGTTTCTTTATTATCAAACTCCAAAAAGGGCTTTTCAGGATTGTAGGAATAAAACTCACGAGCATCATAAAAACCTTCTATTTCCTGTTTTAAAGAATGAAATACTTTTTTTGACGTGTCGTAAGTACCTGGTTCTTTTAAATAAATAGCAATAACACCATTGGCACCTTCCGTTCCAAACATGGTTGTTGATGTTTTGTAAGCATTTATTTTAGCCACATCAATTGGTCTAATAAAACTTAAATCATTTGGGTCGTCTCGCGGAATACCGTCTATCATAATAAGGGCATAGCCACTAAACCTAGGGAAAGCGAGTCTTTGGTTGCCATCGGAATCCATTCTATTATCCACACCTGGAATAGTAGCTACTATCATTTGGTAAATATCATTATATGGCAATTCGTCCTCATCGCCAGCTTCATAGGTTAAATCTACCAACCCGTATTCACTAAAATAGTTTTTCTTTTTTGCAATAACTTCCACTTCGTCCAATATGTTTTCTGCTGCTATACCATTAAGTACATACTTTTTGTAAACCTGGTCTTTTATAACACTAATTTGTGTTGTATCTATCGTAATTATTTTTTTGAAATCAACCGGTATTGAAATATCTTTCAAAGTGTCTAACACAATCATGCCATTACTTTTCCCTCTTTCATTTTTTGAATTTAAATGCATGGTTGCCTTACCTACAAAAAGCAAATTATCAAACTTAAATTTTCCTTCAGAATCGGTAATCGTATTAAAAGCTTGTAAGCCGTTTTTAGTGAATAATGTTAATGAAACCGTATTTTCTGGTTTTGAATTATCGCCAAAAAGGGCGCTTACCTTTCCCGAAACTGTAAATCCTTTTTCTACGTCATGTTTAGAATTATCATTTACTTTTGGAAGCTTTTTCCATAAGAAATCGCGCCAACCTTGGGTTAAAAGCAATAAATCGAGATACTCTAAGCGTTTTGGGTTTTTTGCATCAAAATAATAGCTTGGGTTATAAACTTCTCCTCTAATATCAGATTCCATTAAAAAATACGAACTAATTGTTGAACCATAAACTTTATCGTTTTTTACACCATTTAAATCGGTACAACTTAAAGAAAAACTAGCTGCTGCCGCTTCACCTGTTTTGGTTTTAGAAGATACGCTAACAGTTACTTTTTCTAATGGCTGGTACTGCTTTTTATCGGTTGTTAAGGTTACTTCAAGATTTTTTTCGTTTTCAATGTATACCAAACGTTCGCTTTGCGGTTTTAGATTCCCATCATATAATGTTAATTGGCTGATACCCTCTGGGAATTCAGTTTTAGGTAATTCAAAAGATAAGGTTGTTTCCTTTAGCAATTGTGTGCCTTCAAAATACCTAACGCCTCTTGTGGTACAAATTAAAGTAACTGAAGCATCTGGTTGTTGTAGTAAGGTTTCCTCGTTCGTTTTTATGGTTACAACATCTATATTATTTATTTTTTTCAGACTTAGCAAATAGCCATTTTCAATAACTTTAGGAAGAGGTACCTCTATTTCAGTACCATCAGACACTGAAACTTTAGCAAGATAAGCTTCACCTTTAATTGGTTTTAATTGAAATTTTCCCATACCGTCGTGAAGGCTTCCAAAAAAACTTACTATCTCACCTTTAGAATCTAGAACCTGACCCTGTATCCTAATGGGCATCCCATTAGCATCAACTGCCTTAAAAGCCACAACACTTTCAATATCATTTAAAAGTGACCCTCCTTCTGGAAAAAACTGAACGTTAAAATTACTTTTTCCTGCTTTAATGGATTTTGTTGTAGTTCCCTTAGCTGCTATTTTACCGGCAGATTCTTTCGCTTTTATGTTAAAAGCATCAATGATGGTTATATTCTTTTTGAACACAAAATCGCTGTTAAAATTCCGACTGTAATTAGTATAAGCTCTCAATTGGTATGCACCTGCTTTAACACCTAAAGAATCTGTTAATTTGAAATCACCATGACCCAACCCGTCCTCTAATTGCGTTTTATTTTGTACAATTATCTTAGAGTCGGATGAAATCAATTCAACATATAGCACTTTACTTTCATTGAATAAAATATTGTTATATGCAAAAACTGTATAGGCTTTATACCATAAAGATTCGCCTAAGGTATAAGTCGTTCTATCAGTATGCACATATATTTTTTCTATAGTTGGAATTGCTTTTTTTTCTTGTGCTTGCAACATGTTTATTACCATAACACTTATTAAAATGCTACGAAGTTGGTTTTTAAAGGTTTTTTTAAAATAATTAATCATTTAAATTGGTGGTTTTTAATTTAGTTGTAAGCGTTTATTTACTAGCTATTTTTCAATAACATAATTAGTTTGTAACACTACAGGAATGCCCGTTTGTGTAATACCTTCTAAACTTACTTTCACAGTAGTAGTAACATCGCTATTATAATATGTTTTCTCCGAGACACCAGTTGATGCATTAGGGAACATATAAGGATCCCAAAAGAGCGTATTACGAACGGCAATTTTAGCATCATATTCAAAATCAGGTTCCTCTAAGTTGGTAGTGTAAAATACGCGAGCATTATAGAAACCTTCTATTTTTTGGTTAATATTATAATATTTGGTTTGCGAGGGTGAATTTGCTGTTGGATCTTTGGTATAAATAGCTAATACACCATTGGCCGCATCCGAGCCAAATATTGCGGCGCTGGCACCTTTTAAAACATCTATTTTATCCACATTATCCGGTAATATGGAGCTTAATATAGAGATATCGTAAATTGGAACGCCGTCTAAAATTATATGTGCAGGACCGTTGTACCTCATAAACCTTATACTATCCGGATCGACCATAACACCTGGTACTTTAAACCGAATAAGTTGGTAAATATCACTAAAACTAGGCGTATCATCTCCCATAACATAGCTAAAATCTGGTGTGCCATAGATATTGGGCACTGTTTTCTTTTTAGCTATAATTTCAACTTCATCGAGCACGTTCTCTGGCGCAACCCCATACATGATATACTTTTTATAAATATTATCTTTAATGGTGGTTGTTTCTAAAGGAAAAAACTCATCTTTTTTTTCAAAATCTACTTCCATCGGTGCTTTTTGAATAGGATACACCAAAACCTCTCCTTTACCTTTACCCTTTTCATTTTTAGAATTCAAAACCATGGTGGTTGGCCCGTAAAACGCCAACTTTTCAAACTTAAATCTACCTAAGGAGTCTGTTACAGTTTCCTGTAAATTCAAACCATTTTTATTAATTAAAGCTAAAGTAACACTATTATTTGCCATTGGTTTCGTGCCTGAAACCTGTTTAACATGGCCTGCTATAAGAAAATCATTTTCATGACTGTAGTGTATATTGCTTTTTGGTGTTGGTATTGTTTTCCATAAAAAATCGCGCCACCCTTGGGTTAATAGCAATAAGTCCAGGTGTTCAAATCGTTTGGGGTTATTAATATCAAAATAATAACTTGGGTTATTTACCGCTCCCTTAATATCCGATTCCATTAAAAAATAAGATGCGATGTTTGTGCCATAATTTTTATGGGTTAAATCGCCATTTGTATCGGTACAACTTAGTGAATAACTAGCTGGAACAGGATTTCCAGTTTCTGTTTTAGACAACACTTTTAAAGTTACCTTTTCTTTTGGTTGGTAGGTTTTTTTGTCGGTTTCAAGAATGATGTCTAAGTCATTTTCTTTCTCAATAAAAATCAAACGTTCACTTTGCGGTCGGGAATTTGCATCATATAAGGTAATTTGGCTGATTCCTTCTGGAAAATCATTTTTTGCCAACTGAAACGATAAAGTCGTTTTTACCAAGGCCTGAGTTCCTTCAAGATATGAAACGCCTCTTGTAGCACAAATTAATGTTAGTGGAGCGTTAAGGTTACTAGATAACGTTTCCTGATTTGTTTTTACGGTTATAAAATCATTCCCATTAACTTTTTTATAACCTAATAAATAACCGGTTTCTAATGCTTTTGGAAGCTGCTCTTCTTTTATAACATTGTTAGCATCAGTGATTTTTGCATGATAATTTTTGCCCTTTACTGGCTTAAAAGGAAACTTACCCATACCATCATGACTTGTTATGAATAAGGTTATTAAGTTACCATCAGAGTCGTAAATTTTCCCTTTTACTTCTATTGGCATGCCATTGGTATATTCCGCTTTAAAGGCAACAATACTCTCAACGTCATTTACAAGTGAACCTCCTTCTGGAAAAAATTGCACTTTATAGGTATATTCCGAATTTTCAACCCCATTACTACCTATAGATTCCTGCTTATTTGAAATATTGTTATTCGTATCTAGCTTATCAAAAACATCAATAATTTTAATCTCTTTTTTGAAAATAAAGTCGGTTCCAAAATTTCGACTGTAATTTGTGTAAGCTCTTAACTGATAGGTACCCGCTTTAATACCAATAGAATCGGATAAATGAAAATCGCCATGCCCCATCCCCGCTTCTAACCTTGTTTTATTTTGCTTAACTATTTTAGAATCGGGCGAAATCAATTCCACATATAAAATATTACTTTTATTATAGAGAAGGTTATTGTAGGCATATACAGAATAAGCTTTATACCATAAGCTTTCTCCTAAGGTATAAGTTGTTCTATCGGTATGAATATAAATTTTTTCAATGTCGGGAACTGAGATACCATTTTGAGCATTTAACCAGGCAGTTGCCATAATCACTATAAAAAAACTACTAAGCAGGTGGCGCATTCTATCATTTAAAAAATTAATCATAAAATCAGGCGGTGTAAAAATTAGTTGGATGCATACTAACTAGGTTTTTAGACTTTAAATCTAACTAAAAGTTTAATTTCTTATATAAAATATCATAATAATATTACAAGTTCACTTTTATTAAATTGGTAATTTAGACTAAAAAAATACTTTTATAAGCGATACTTTCATCAGATAATGCAATTTATCTTTCAGCGTCATATAAAACAGCTATATTTGCAAATTAAATTAGGATATAAATTCCTTTATGAAGAATATTAGAAACTTTTGCATTATTGCACATATTGATCACGGTAAGAGTACGCTTGCAGACCGTTTGTTAGATTTCACTGGGTCGGTGACTGAGCGTGAAAAGCAAAACCAGTTATTAGATAACATGGATTTAGAGCGCGAACGTGGTATTACCATTAAGTCGCACGCAATACAAATGGATTATACATATAAAGGTGAACAATATATTTTAAACCTTATTGACACGCCGGGTCACGTAGATTTCTCATATGAAGTATCTCGTTCCATCGCTGCATGTGAAGGCGCTTTACTTATTGTAGATGCTGCCCAAAGTATACAGGCACAAACCATTTCTAATTTATATTTAGCTCTAGAAAACGACCTGGAAATTATTCCAGTTTTAAATAAAGTAGATTTACCAAGTGCAAATCCGGAAGAGGTTACCGATGACATTGTTGATTTATTAGGCTGCAATCCAGAAGATGTTATTCACGCCAGCGGGAAAACAGGTTTTGGTGTGGATAATATATTGGCTGCAGTAATAGAACGTATTCCTGCTCCAAAAGGAGATCCAAATGCACCACTACAAGCATTAATTTTTGATTCAGTTTACAATACTTTTAGAGGTATTGAAACCTATTTTAGGGTTTTTAATGGCGAGATTAAAAAGGGTCAAAAAATCAAATTTGTAGCTACAGATAAAGAATATTATGCGGATGAAGTGGGTACCCTAAAATTAACACAAGTAGCTAAACAATCTGTAAAAACAGGTGATGTTGGTTATTTAATTACAGGTATTAAAACCGCTAAAGAAGTAAAGGTAGGTGATACTATTACCGATTTTGCCAACCCAACGACAAATATCGTTGAAGGTTTTGAAGATGTTAAACCAATGGTTTTTGCAGGTATTTACCCTGTTGATACTGAAGATTATGAAGAACTTCGTAGTTCGATGGAAAAGCTGCAATTAAACGATGCCTCTTTAGTGTTTGTTCCAGAAAGTTCTGCCGCATTAGGTTTTGGATTCCGTTGTGGATTCTTAGGTATGCTTCACATGGAAATTATCCAAGAACGTTTAGAGCGCGAGTTTGACATGACGGTTATCACAACGGTTCCCAACGTATCGTATCACGCATTTACAAACAAAAACCCGGACGAGGCTTTTATTGTAAACAACCCTTCAGACCTGCCAGACCCTTCAACCGTAAACCGTGTTGAAGAACCATATATAAAAGCAACCATTATCACGAAATCAGATTTTATTGGTAACGTCATGTCTTTATGTATTGAAAAACGAGGCATTGTTACTAATCAAACCTATTTAACACCAGAACGTGTTGAATTAACCTTTGAAATGCCATTAGCAGAAATAGTTTTCGATTTTTATGATCGTTTGAAAACGGTTTCCAAAGGTTATGCATCGTTTGATTATCATCCAATAGGTATGAAAACGTCCAAATTAGTTCGATTAGATATTTTATTAAACGCACAACCAGTTGATGCCCTTTCGGCTTTAATTCATGCCGACAATGCCCAAAACATTGGTAAAAAAATGTGCGAGAAATTGAAAGAATTAATCCCGCGTCAGCAATTTGATATTCCTATTCAAGCAGCTATTGGTGCAAAAATTATTTCTCGAGAAACAATAAAAGCGCTTCGAAAAGATGTTACAGCCAAATGTTATGGTGGTGATATTTCTCGTAAACGTAAACTTTTAGAAAAACAGAAAAAAGGTAAAAAACGAATGCGACAAGTAGGTAACGTTGAAATACCTCAACAAGCATTTATGGCGGTTTTAAAATTGAATGATTAACAAATTTCTGCCATCTTAAAGGTTTTATTAAAAATAAAACTCTACGAAATTTAAAAAAAAGCTTATAATGGTAATTAATGGAAGAATTTTATTGCAATATTATTATGATTTTAAGCTTTTTTTTAAATTTTATTATTGATTATCTCGCGTAATAAGCATTCCTTAATAATTTCTTCAAAAATAATTTTAGTTAAAATTGTTGCATAATATTTTTGTAAGTTTATAAACAAAGCAAAAATTATTCAATGACAATTACCCATATAAGTGCAGAATGCTACCCTGTTGCTAAAGTTGGAGGACTCGCCGACGTTGTAGGGGCTTTACCGAAGTATCAAAATAGTGAAAACGTGTCTTCACTTGTTATCATGCCGTTTTATGATAACAAGTTTACTCAAGAACATGAATTTTATTCTGTACACTCCGATGAAATTCTTTTTGGTGGCACACTCGTAGCCTTTGAAGTATTAACTTTAAAGCAAAAATCCTTAGATTTTGATATCTATTTTGTAGATATCCCAGAGTTTTTATTCAAAAATTATGTATACTCACACGATGACACCGAACGTTTCATTGCTTTTCAGATAGCAGTTTTGGATTGGATGACATCTTGGGAATATCAACCAGATATAATACATTGCCATGACCACCACACAGGTTTAATTCCGTTTATGCTTCAGGAAAGCTATAGGTATGATGCTTTTAGAAAAATTCCGAATATCATAACCATACATAATGCCCAATACCAAGGATGGTTTTCTCATATTAAAGTTGGCCTAATACCACCTTTTAATTTTAACCATGTTGGGTTATTAGATTGGGGTGGCACCATAAATCCTTTAGCAGCAGCTATTAAATGTGCCTGGCGCGTTACAACGGTATCTCCTAGTTATATGGAAGAATTAAAACTTGCTGCCAACGGACTTGAAAGTTTATTGAGTGCTGAAAGTGATAAATGTATAGGTATTTTAAACGGAATTGATACCGAAGTGTGGAATCCGGAAACCGACCATTATATAGTTAAAAATTATAATGTAAAAACCGTAAAGCAAGGGGCCGAAGCCAATAAAAAATATTTATGTGAAACATTCGACTTAGATTTTGACAAACCTCTTTTTGCCTTTATTGGCAGGTTGGTTGATGAAAAAGGTTCCGATTTATTTCCTGAAGTATTTAAACAAGCCCTTGAAAATAATAACCTTAACATTTTATTACTTGGTTCTGGAAATCCTTTTGTTGAGGATCAACTGAAAAAACTAAAAAATGACTATATTGGTACGTATAATGCCTTTATAGGTTACGACGAAAAATTATCGCATATTATTTATGCTGGTGCCGATTTTTTATTAATGCCATCACGTGTTGAACCTTGTGGTTTAAACCAGATGTACGCCTTAAGATATGGTACCATTCCAATAGTAAGAAGTATTGGTGGCTTAAAAGATACTGTTATAGATATTTCAAAAGAAAACGGATTTGGTATTTGTCATAATAACGTTACTGTTTTGGAAATTACCAACGCCATTAACCGAGGTGTTGCTCTTTATAATAAACCATCAGAATACAAAAAAACACGAAGTTATATCATGGGCATAGACCACTCATGGCATGTTTCGGCACAGGAATACTTAAATTTATATAACTCAATAAACTAACTAATTATGATTAACAATAAGGTATTATCCATCATTTTAGGTGGTGGTCAAGGTTCTAGACTACATCCATTAACAGAAGAGCGTTCTAAACCAGCTGTACCAATAGCCGGAAAATATAGGTTAGTGGACATTCCTATTTCCAATTGTATTAATGCAGATATTAAACGTATGTTTGTATTAACTCAGTTTAATTCAGCGTCTTTAAATCGCCACATTAAAGATACTTATCATTTTAGTTTTTTTAGTAGTGCCTTTGTAGATGTGCTTGCGGCTGAACAAACACCTGGCAATAAAGGTTGGTTTCAAGGAACTGCCGATGCCGTACGCCAAAGTATGCATCACTTTTTAAGACACGAGTTTGAGTATGCTTTAATACTATCGGGTGATCAGCTTTATCAAATGGATTATGATAAAATGATTGAAGCTCACGAAGCTGCCGGAGCTAAAATTTCTATTGCAACGATTCCTGTAAACGCAAAAGACGCCACATCTTTTGGTATTTTAAAAGCTAATGATGAAAACATAGTAACTTCGTTTATAGAAAAACCAGATTCTAGCCTCTTACCTGAATGGACCTCAGAGGTAAGTCCGGAAATGAAAAAAGAAGAACGTAACTATTTAGCTTCTATGGGTATTTATATCTTTAATAGAGACCTATTGGTAGAATTAATGAATAACCCGTCAACCATCGATTTTGGAAAAGAAATTATTCCTCAATCAATTAATAAACATAAAACATTAAGTTTCCAATACGAAGGCTACTGGACCGATATCGGTAATATCGATTCATTTTTTGAAGCAAATATTGGCTTAACAGATGATATCCCTAAATTCGATTTATACGATAAAACGAAACGCATCTACACCCGTGCTAGGATGCTTCCTACCACGAAACTAGCTGGAACAACTTTAGAAAAAACAGTTATTGCAGAAGGTTGTTTAATTGCAGCTTCAAAAATTGAACAATCCGTTATCGGTGTGCGTTCAAGAATTGGCAAAGGCTCTATAGTTACAAGAACCTATATGATGGGTAGCGATTATTATGAAACCCTTCTTGAAATTGATGAAAAGAAAATAGATATTTTAATGGGCATTGGTGAACGTTGTGTTGTTTCAAATGCCATATTAGATAAGAATTGTAGAATTGGGGATGATGTTAAAATTAACGGCGGACCCCACTTAGAAGACACAGAAACAGAAACTTATGCTATTAAAGATGGTATTGTAGTAATTAAAAAAGGAGCAATCATCCCTAACGGATTTGTAATATAAAATATGGCACAAGTAAAAGTTTATAGTCTTTTTACAGACTTCGATATTAACCTTTTTAAAGCAGGTAAACACTATAGGCTTTATGAAAAATTTGGATCACATTTGGTAACTGTTGATGGTATAGAAGGTACATATTTCGCGGTATGGGCTCCTAGCGCAAAACAGGTTTCCGTAATTGGCGATTTTAATTTTTGGACCGAAGGCGAACACCAACTAAATGTACGCTGGGATAGTAGTGGAATTTGGGAAGGGTTCATACCGTTAGTAGGTAAAGGCAATTTATACAAATATAAAATTGAAAGTCATAATCAAGGAATAAAAACAGAAAAAGCAGACCCATATGCACGTCGTTGTGAACATCCTCCAAAAACAGCTTCCATAATTTGGGATGACTCTTATAGATGGAAAGATGCCGATTGGATGAAAAAGCGTAAAAAACACAATGCTTTGGATGCCCCATATTCTGTTTACGAAGTACATTTAGGCTCTTGGAAACGTCAAATTGAAGAAGACCGTTTTATGTCTTATTTTGAGTTGGCAGACGATTTGGTTAACTATGTAAAAGAAATGAATTTTACACATGTAGAACTCATGCCTATTATGGAATACCCTTACGACCCATCTTGGGGGTATCAGCTAACAGGTTATTTTGCTCCAACTTCTCGTTTTGGGTACCCTGAAGAATTTAAGTATTTAGTTGATAAATTACATCAAAATGATATAGGTATAATTTTAGACTGGGTACCTTCACATTTCCCAGAAGACGCACATGGTTTAGGCTTTTTTGACGGATCGTGCCTGTACGAGCATCCCGATAAACGCAAAGGCTACCATCAAGACTGGAAAAGTTTAATTTTTAATTACGAACGTAACGAAGTTAAATCGTTTTTAATAAGTAATGCGCTTTTTTGGATGGAACAATACCATGCCGATGCATTACGTGTTGATGCCGTTGCTTCCATGTTGTTTTTAGATTATTCCAGAGAAGACGGTGAATGGGAACCAAACATCTATGGTGGAAGAGAAAACCTAGCAGCCATTGAGTTTCTAAAAGAATTAAACAAAGAAGTGTATGCTTCGTTTCCAGACACTCAAACCATTGCGGAAGAATCAACCGCATTCCCAGGAGTTTCAAAACCTGTATTTTTAGGAGGTTTAGGTTTTGGAATGAAATGGATGATGGGCTGGATGCACGATACACTCGATTATTTTTCTAAAGACCCTATTTATAGGAAATATCATCAAAACGATATTACCTTTAGTTTGGCGTATGCATTTTCTGAAAATTTCATGCTACCATTATCACATGATGAAGTTGTTTACGGCAAAAACTCCATTTTAGGAAGAATGCCTGGTGATGAGTGGCAGCGTTTTGCAAATCTTCGTCTATTATTTGGTTATATGTTTACCCACCCTGGCACAAAACTAGCATTTATGGGAGCCGAATTTGGACAATATAACGAATGGAATTTTCAAGAGAGCTTAGACTGGAATTTATTAGATTTTGAACCGCATAGAAACTTTCAACACTATTTTAAAGCTTTAAACACTTTCTATAGGTCAACACCTGCATTATTTGAAAAAGGATTCTCAGGTGAAGGTTTTGAATGGATAAGCTACGATGATCATGAAAACTGTGTGATATCATACATAAGAAAAGGATATTCTCCAGAAAACAATGTTGTTGTAGTATGTAATTTAACACCAGCCGTTAGAAAAAAATACAAGATAGGACTTCCAGTTGAAGGAAAACTGGTAGAAATCTTTAATAGCGACTCCAAAGAATTTGGTGGTAGCAACGTTTCCAACAAAAAAGCTATAACAATTAAAAAAGATTCATGGAATGGTAAAGACTTTTCTGCTCAAATAACTTTAGCACCTTTAGCAGTTACTGTTTTTCAATTTAAATAGGAAACTAATTGAGATTTATTAAATTAGCAACCTGTAATTTTACTTATAATGTAATATTACAGGTTGCTTTTTAGTAAAAACAGACCAATTACATGCTTATAATTTATTATTTTGGCCAAAATTAATTAATAGCAATATTTCATGATATTAAATACTGAATTAGAATACAAAGGAAATTTATTTCCTTCGAAAATAATTTCTTATCAAAAAAATTTAGACACCTTATCATTCACCACCGATAACAATGTGGTGCTGCAAATTACTGTTCAAAGAGACAGTATTTTAAGATTTAGATATACAACTACCGGCATTTTTGAAAAAGATTTTTCTTATGCCATCACAAAATATGCAAGTAAAGGTTATAATTTTCTTGAAGTAACAGAAGATGCAGAAAAATACATCATCACCACTTCAAAAATTATTTGCCATGTAGCAAAATTAGGAATGCGTACATCCCTATTTGATGCTAAAGACAATGTTTTAATATGTGAAGACGAATTAGGTTTCCATTGGGAAGAAAGTTATGAGCTTGGTGGAGATATCGTTAAAATGTCTAAATCCGCGCAAGAGGGCGAAAGTTATTATGGTCTAGGTGACAAACCTGTTGATAATAATTTAAAAGGTAAACGTTTTGAAAACTGGGTAACAGATTCATACGCATACGGAAAAAATACCGATCCTATTTATAAAGCCATTCCGTTTTATACCGGATTACATCATAAAAAATCTTATGGAATCTTTTTTGATAATACCTTCCGTACTTTTTTCGACTTCTGTAACGAACGAAGAAATATCACAAGTTTCTGGGCGCAAGGTGGTGAAATGAATTATTATTTCATTTACGGTCCTAAAATGTCCGACGTGGTGGCTTATTACACCGATTTAACAGGAAAACCACATGAATTACCTGCTTTATGGACTTTAGGTTACCACCAATGTAAGTGGAGTTATTATCCAGAATCGAAAGTAAAAGAAATTACAAGCAAGTTTAGAGAACTACAAATTCCTTGTGATGCAATTTATTTAGATATTGACTACATGGATGGGTTCAGATGTTTTACCTGGAGCAAGGAATACTTTCCTAATCCAAAACGGATGGTGAAAGAATTAGCAGATGATGGTTTTAAAACCATCGTTATAATCGATCCAGGCATTAAAATAGATAGAGAATACTCTGTTTTCCAAGAAGGTATGGAAAAAGATTATTTCTGTAAGCGTGCCAATGGCCCTTATATGAAAGGTAAAGTATGGCCTGGAGAATGTTACTTCCCAGATTTTACAAATCCAGAAGTGCGTGAATGGTGGTCCAATTTATTCAAAGAACTTGTGGAAGATATAGGCGTAAAAGGTGTTTGGAACGACATGAACGAACCTGCAGTAATGGATGTGCCAGGTAAAAGCTTCCCTGATGATGTAAGACATGATTATGATGGCAACCAATGTAGTCATCAAAAAGCTCATAACATCTACGGAATGCAGATGGCAAGAGCAACCTATCAAGGACTTAAAAAATTCGCATATCCAAAAAGGCCTTTTGTAATTACAAGAGCCGCCTATTCAGGCACACAACGTTACACGTCTAGCTGGACTGGTGACAACGTTGCTAGTTGGGAACATTTAACCATAGCTAACCTTCAAGCACAGCGCATGTGTTTGTCTGGATTTTCATTTATCGGATCAGATATTGGTGGATTTGCAGAGCAACCTAACGGCGAATTGTATGCAAGATGGATACAGTTAGGTATTTTCCATCCATTTTGTAGAACCCACTCCTCTGGAGACCACGGCGACCAAGAACCTTGGGCTTTTGGTTCAAACATAACTAGTATTGTTAAAAAGTTTATTGAATTAAGATACCAATTATTACCGTACTTGTACACTGCTTTTTGGAGATATGCCATGGAAGGCGTACCAATTTTAAAGTCGCTTGTTTT
The DNA here is from genome assembly GCF_041583155.1 of Mariniflexile sp. GTDB lineage: Bacteria > Bacteroidota > Bacteroidia > Flavobacteriales > Flavobacteriaceae > Mariniflexile. Next base: position 86,619 of record NZ_JBFHGK010000009.1, on the reverse strand, counting down.
ATACGATCAATCAGACGCACACACACATTACAGAAACGATGAGTTTATTTTTGGTGAAAAAATATTAGCCTGCCCAATTACAGAACCTAATGCCAAAGGAAGACGTATGTATTTTCCTTTTGGGGATTGGTATAATTACTGGGACGACGAACTTATTGAAGGTGGCCAAGAACTATGGGTTGATGCCGATTTAGACAGTATGCCAATATTTGTTGCTGCAGGTGCTATTATTCCTAAATACCCAATTCAACAATACGTTGGTGAAAAAAATATTGATGAACTTGTTTTAGATGTTTATTTTAAATTAGGTGAAGAAACTTCACAAGTATTTGAAGATGCACAAGATGGATATGACTATATTAAGGGCAGATACAGCCTAAGAAACCTGAAACTACTTGGTAAAGAAACATCTTTGATTATTCAACAATTTAAATCTGGTAAATACACCACATCTTATGAAACTTTAAAAATTAAGTTTCATGGGTTACCATTCAAAATAAACAAAATTCAAATTGATAACGAAGTAGTGTTATTTAAAGATGCGAAATTTAGTGGCGAAAATACCATTGTTATAAGCAAAGAGTTTACCGAGCTACATATTACAGCTTAAAATTATTACAAACCACGTTTCGGTTTATTATTAGAAAAAGGCTTACCAAGATATACTAATTGGTAGCCTTTTTCTATTTTATCAATAGCCTTATTATATGACGAAATGATTTCTAAAACTCCTCGCTTATCTTTTATAAGCAACGGAATTATGTCTTCATCATGATTTGTAATTTCTATTAATTCATCATAATGCCCTTTGCTTTTTAATTCAATTTCATGAATTTCAGGATATTTACGAGCCACCTCAGTTAAGGATATAAAGTTGTCTGTATGTGAAAATAACCCTTCTCGAGGGCAATTATCTGGGTTATACATTTCATCAATTGTTATAAGCCTATAAAAACCAGTTTCACCAAACTGTTCCGAAAACTTATTAATGGCATATTCATTTATATCTTCACTACCCGTAAGTGCCATTAAGAAACCAACATCATTTAATTCAATATTATCTTGTAATTGATCTGAATAAATATCAGTATTAATGGCTTCCAACCCTTCTTCTTGCGCCAGTTGTATATTGTTTTGGTTGCTGTCTATTAAAACCACATGCCTGCCATTATCTTCTAAATACCGTGCAATTAATCTTGAAAATTGGGAAGCCCCAACCATTAAAATACCTTCAGAACGTTTTAGAAAAACACCTATTAATTTTGATAAGGGACGCGCTGTTGTAGCATTTAGAAGTACGGTTCCTAAAACAATCATAAACACTAAAGGCGTAATAAATTCGGCTCCTGGAACACCTTGTTTAATTAATTTACTACCAAAAAGAGAGGCAATACCTGCAGCTACAATTCCTCTTGGTCCCACCCAACTAATAAAAATTCGTTCATTAAATTTTAAGTTGGAACCAATGGTACATAAAAAGACGCTTATCGGTCTTATTACAAATACAACAATTGAGAAAAGAGCTACTGTTTTCCATGTATAAAGCAACATTAAGTCTTCCATATTAATATTTGCAGCGAGTAGAATAAACAGGATGGATATTAATAAAACACTGAGTGATTCTTTAAAATAGAGTAATTCCTTAATATTATCTAGTTTCCCATTTCCTAAAACCATACCCATAACCACAACAGCTAGTAAACCCGACTCATGTGCAAAAACTTCAGATTCAACAAAAACCAGTAATACAGTTGATAAAGAAACTACGTTTAAAAGGTAATGAGGAATAAAGTTTTTATTGATGGCAAATGCTAAAGCATGCGCAAAGGTAAAGCCAAAGGTTGTTCCAAAAAGAACGATTTTCCCAAACTCAACAAGAGCTGTTCTTGTAAAACCACTATCACCTTCAACACTAATAAATTCAAACACTAATACAGCCACCAAGGCTCCGATAGGATCTATTAAAATACTTTCCCATTTTAAAACTGCCGAAACATCTTTTTTAAGTGGAATATTCCTTAAAATTGGTGTTATAACCGTTGGTCCTGTTACTATAATTAATCCAGCAAATAAAAATGACAAATCTAAACTTAAATCAAATAATAAATGTGCTGTAATTCCCGCTGAAAAAAAGGTGATTGTAGAACCAAGTGTTATTAGTTTGGTAATAACAGGCCCAACATTTTTAATTTCAGAACGCTTAAGGGTTAGTCCCCCTTCAAAAAGAATGATACTAATGGCTAATGATACGAAATAAAATAACCCATCACCAGGAAATAGGCCTTTAGAGCCATTCCAAATGGGTTCAATCCATTTGCTACCATCTTCGTTTATATAAGCCGAGGCAATAGGACCAACTAATAATCCAATTAATATTAAAGGTAAAATGGCTGGAATTTTAAATTTCCATGCAACCCACTGTGCCAAAATGCCTAAAATAATAATGCCTGCTAGTTCTATCATGCGTTAAATTTTGGTGTAAAATACTAATTTTTATTCTATTTAAAAGGGAAATACCTACACCTAAAGTGCCTTTTTAAGTATTATAATCTACAAACTATATTTATCCTATTTTTTGTATTTTACTGGTAAGTATAATATCATTTTAGCAACAAAAAAGAGCTAAAAAGACTCGTTATTTGGTTGTTAAATTAAAAAAAACGTAATTGATTATAATAAAAAGGTGAATAAACCACACTAAAAAAAATTGATTAAAGCCTCCATTTCCAACAAGTTTGCAAACTTATAATCGCAATAACGGTTTAAAATTAAACTAAACAATTAATTAGGAGTATCCTCTTTAGCCTCCGATAAATAGTATAATCTTTTTAGGCTCTTTTTTAATAAGGTAAATCGGTATATTCCTATCACAAAAAAAAGAACACTAAAAAAAAGCGATACAAACGCTAAATACTTAAAGTTTGGAAAAATTTCTAGTTGAAAAAAAGCAATACCGCCTAATAATAAATAAAGTGAAGACCGAATGTACGATAGTAAGGTGCGCTCATTTGCTAATCTAGTGCGCTCAATAGCAAGGTAATCTCTTAGAATAACCTCTTCATCTGGTTTAAAATCGCGCCCAAACCGTAATAATTTCATTTTTTTTATTTTCAACGGCGCTTCGATAATGTTTTTAATTGGCATCTGAAAAATTATTTTTATAAAGCTAATTGAATTTTTAAAAGATTCAAAGGATGATTAATTTAACTTTTCTAAATAAATGTTAAAAAACACTAATAAAATTAAGGATTTTCAACTTATAAGCCACCTTTTTACTAATTTGCAAGTCAATTTTTATTTAGTCTTCCCCAATGCAGCTATATTCAATAGAAACAGGAAATTTTAAACTAGATGGAGGTGCTATGTTTGGCGTTGTACCAAAATCGATATGGCAAAAAACAAATCCGGCCGATGCGAATAATATGATTGATATAGCCGCACGTTGTTTATTGATTGAAGATGGTAATCGGCTTATATTAATTGACACAGGTATGGGAGCTAAGCAATCTAGTAAGTTTTTTGGCTACTATTATTTTTGGGGAGATCACTCATTGGATAGCTCACTTAAAAAACATGGGTTTCATCGCGATGATATTACCGATGTATTTTTAACACATTTGCATTTTGATCATTGTGGTGGTTGTATTCAATGGAATCATGATAAAACAGGGTACGAATCGGCTTTTAAAAATGCTCATTTTTGGAGTAATGAATCCCATTGGCAATGGGCTGTTCAACCCAATAAACGAGAAAAAGCTTCTTTTTTAAAAGAAAACATATTGCCCATACAAGAATCTGGACAACTTAAGTTCACCTCATTACCTACGGGCGATTTATTAAAAAATTCAGATCTTGGTTTCGATATCTTTTTTGCTAATGGCCATACCGAAAAGCAAATGATTCCGCTAATTAAATACAAAAACAAAACCATCGCTTTCATGGCCGACTTACTCCCTACCATAGGGCATATCCCAATTCCTTACGTTATGGGTTATGATACTAGGCCGCTATTAACCTTAGATGAAAAAGATAAATTTTTAAATCAAGCAGCTTCAGAAAATTTCTATCTATTTTTACAGCATGATGCTTACAACGAAATTATTACAGTACAGCATGCCGAAAGAGGTGTGCGTTTAAATACTATTTATACTTCTCAAGATATTTTTCAATAAAAAAGTGACTAATTCAAATACAAACAAATGAAAATAATTAAACCATTAATGCTTTCGGCTTTTACAGCCTTATTACTTTATGGCTGTGGAGGTACAGCCAGTATTATTTCAACACCAATTGAAAATATAGACAGTTCCCCTTTAAAAGTCGCCGAATTAACTAAGGCAGAAAAAGAAAATTGGGGGCATTTAGACTTGGCAAAAGACACTATTCCTGGAATGAGTGTGGACAAAACCTATAGCGAACTAATTAAAAACAAAAAAGGAAGCAGCGTTATTGTGGCTGTTATTGATTCTGGAATTGATATTGACCATGAAGATTTAAATGATGTCCTTTGGGTAAATAAAGGTGAAATACCAAATAATGGCAAAGATGATGATAACAATGGTTACATAGACGACGTACATGGTTGGAACTTTTTAGGTGACGGCTACGATGAACAGTTAGAATACGTTCGTATTCTCGCTAAAGGAGATGCTACGCACCCGGACTATGCTAAAGCTCAAGCTTTATACGAAAAAGAATACCAAAAGTACTTAGGCCTAAAAACCAATTACGATCAAATTTTACAACAAATTAATGATGCTGATAGTGCTTTAGCAACCCATTTAGGTAAAACAGATTATACTAAAGACGAAGTTAATGCCATAAAAACAGAAGATGCCAATTTAAATAAAGCCATATCAATTGCAAAATACATGTATAGTAATGGTATGGACTCTTTGGCCGATGCTAAAAAAGAAATTAATCAGGGCTTAGAAAGTTTTAACGAACGTTTAAACTACCACTTAAATAAAAATTTTAATGGTCGTGTGAATGGTGATGACCCGGAGAGCATGAACAACAAATTTTATGGTAATGGCAACGTAAAACCTGTTAAGAAAAGCGAAAGCCACGGTACACACGTTGCAGGCATTATTGCTGCAGAACGCAATAATGGTAAAGGCGCAAACGGTGTTGCTAACAACGTAAAAATCATGTCGATTAGAACCGTTCCAAATGGTGATGAGTACGATAAAGATGTAGCTTTAGCCATTCGTTATGCTGTAGATAATGGAGCTAAAGTAATTAACGGTAGTTTCGGAAAAAGTTTTTCTCCACATACCGAATGGGTACACGATGCGATTAAATATGCAAGTGATAACGACGTAGTTTTTGTGCATGCAGCAGGAAATGACAGTAATAATGTAGATGTAGAATCCAACTTCCCAGATGATAATGTGAATGGTGTTGAACTTTCAAATTCATACATTAGAGTTGGCGCTTTAGAACCTAAATATGGTTCTAATTTGGTGGCTAGTTTTTCTAATTACGGTAAGCAAAATGTAGATGTATTTGCACCAGGTGCTAAAGTATATTCTACTACACCAGAAAATGAATATGATACTAAAGGAGGAACATCTATGGCGGCTCCAGCGGTTGCAGGTGTTGCGGCATTAATCCGTTCCTATTTTCCAAAGTTAACCGCTGCACAGGTGAAACAAATTATTATGGATTCTGGCTTAGCAATTAAAACTAAAGTAGTTGTTGGTGGCGATACTAATAATGTAAAACCTTTTGCCGATTTATCTAAATCTGGTCGTATTGTTAATGCCTACAATGCTTTTATTATGGCTGCAAAAATGGCTAACTAAATTTTAAAAATATTTTAGTTTCTTTAAAATATAATGTCATAAAAACAGATTCTGGAGTTATTCCAGAATCTGTTTTTTTATTATTTCTAAACAACTTATAAAAACAAATGAAACAAATCATTCTTTCCATTCTTTGTGTTTCGGTGTTCTGGAATACTAGCACGGCCCAAACTATGGCTACTTCTTCAACAAAAAATACAGCAACTTCGGGTTACTGGCAACAACATGTAGATTATAAAATGGCTATTGATATGGATGTAAAAACCTATCAATATAAGGGAAAACAAACTCTGGTTTATACCAATAATTCACCCGATATTTTAAATACTGTTTTTTACCATTTGTATTTTAATGCTTTCCAACCAGGCAGCGAAATGGATGTACGATCACGTACCATTGCAGATCCAGACTCTAGAGTTGGCGATAGAATAAGCAAGTTACAACCAAATGAAATAGGTTATATTAAGGTAAATTCATTAAAACAAAATGGTGTTACCTTAAAGCATCAAACGGTAGGAACGATTTTAGAAGTTGCTTTGGCACAACCTATACAGCCAGGTGAAAGCGTTACCTTCGAAATGGATTTTGATGGTCAGGTTCCAATTCAAATTCGTCGCTCCGGTAGAAATAATAAAGAGGGTGTAGCACTATCCATGACGCAGTGGTACCCAAAATTAGCAGAATACGATTTTGAAGGTTGGCACGCCGACCCGTATATTGGTCGTGAATTTCATGGTGTTTGGGGTAATTTTGATGTAAAAATAACCATCGATAAAGATTACATTTTAGGAGGAACAGGCTATTTACAAAACCCTAACGACATAGGCTATGGTTACCAAAACACAGAAGTAAAAAAACAAAAAGGCAAAAAATTAACTTGGCATTTTGTAGCGCCAAAAGTGCATGATTTTACTTGGGCTGCAGACCCCGATTATATTCATGATACCATGCAAGTGCCTAACGGGCCTCTGCTTCATTTCTTCTACAAAAGCACACTCTCCGAAGAACACAAAACCAATTGGAAAAAAATGCAACCAAAAACGGTTGAATTAATGCAATATTTTAGTGAGCAGGTTGGTAAATATCCTTACGATCAATATTCGGTTATTCAAGGCGGCGATGGAGGCATGGAATATGCCATGTGTACCTTAATTACTGGCCAAAGACGTTACGGTAGCTTGGTAGGTGTAACGGCTCATGAATTAGCACATACTTGGTTTCAATTTTTACTAGCCACAAACGAATCTAAGCACGAATGGATGGACGAAGGCTTTACCAGTTATATAAGTGATTATGCTATGAACGAAATTATGAATGAAGGTAACAGCAATCCAGCTGAAGGTGCCTATAAATCATATATTGCTTTAGCAAAATCCGGAAAAGAACAGCCTCTTACCACGCATGCAGACAGATATAATTTTAATAGTACTTACGGCGCATCGGCATACAGCAAAGGCGAAGTGTTTTTAGCTCAATTAGGCTATGTTATAGGTGAAGACAATTTAAAACAAACCATCAAAAAATATTTTAACGACTTTGCTTTTAAACATCCTACACCAAACGATATTATCCGCACTGCCGAAAAAGTTTCTGGATTGCAACTAAATTGGTATTTAACAGATTTTGCACAAACCACCAATACCATCGATTATGGCGTAAAAACCATAGAGGGGAATAGCATTACCTTAGAGCGCATTGGCTTAATGCCAATGCCTCTTGATATAACTGTAACTTATGCGGATGGGAAAACTGAAGATTTTTACATCCCATTACAAATGATGCGCGGTGAAAAGCCAACAACAGCAACCCTAATAAACGATTGGGCTTGGGCGTACCCCACTTATACATTTACCACTAAAAATACCGTAAAAAATGTAGAAATAGACCCTAAGAATTTAATGGCAGATATTAATAAAGGAAATAATAAAAAGTAAAAAATAAACATTCTTTCTAATTCCAATTTATAAGCTTCTTTAGTTAAAAAGAAGCTTATTTTATTTATGCTCATCAACTTATTTCCAAAATAATCGTGTCAATTCTTATTTTTTTAATAAATTAGTCCTGTAAACTTTAGGGGTGTTCTACTTATTAGAACTGAGACATACCCTTTGAACCTGATGCGGTTAGTACCGCCGAAGGGAAAAGTTGAATAGCTAATTGCAATATTGGCTAGCACATCTTTTCATAAAAACACTTCTTAATTTGAAGTGTCTTCTTTTCAAAACATTGTTCCTATAAAGTTTACAATATAAAACCATATTGTAAATGATAACTATTCATCTTAACGAACAGTCATTAAATATTGATAAAAGCATCAATATTTCACAACTACTAGAACAGGAAAATATTCCTAACATAGGAATTGCCGTAGCCATTAATCAACAAATTATTTCAAAATCAAATTGGAGTGCACAAAAACTCCAGGATGGCGATACTATCTTAATAATTCAGGCAACCCAAGGCGGATAATAAATTACGAAAACTACAATCTATGAAAAATAAAGACACTGCACCAAAACAAGGAAATATTACAAGAAATCCATTTCCTAACTCCAAGAAGGTTTACATACCAGGAAAAATACATCCTCAAATTAAAGTAGCGATGCGAGAAATTTCCTTAAGCCCAACTAAAGATTCCTTAACAGGAAAATTAGCACCTAACGAACCTGTTACGGTTTATGATACCTCCGGACCATATACCGACCCTAATAAAGAAATTAATGTTCATAATGGTATTGAACGAATCCGAGAACCATGGATTTTAAACCGTGGAGATGTAGAACAATTAAGCTCATTTTCTTCCGAATATTGTAATGAACGCTTAAACGATACCCAATTAGATCATATGCGTTTTGCCCATCTTAAAAAACCATTAAGAGCTAAAAAAGGCAGAAATGTAACCCAATTACATTACGCAAAACAAGGGATTATAACTCCAGAAATGGAATACATCGCCATCCGAGAAAATCAGCGTATTGATGAAATGACCGAAATTAGAAAACAACATTCCGGAGAGCATTTTGGCGCCGCCATTCCTAATAAGATAACACCAGAATTTGTTCGGGATGAGGTAGCAAGAGGTCGTGCGGTAATTCCATCAAACATCAATCATCCAGAAGCGGAACCTATGATTTTAGGTAGAAATTTCTTGGTGAAAATAAATGCCAATGTTGGTAACTCTGCTACTACTTCTTCCATAGAAGAAGAGGTAGAAAAAGCTGTTTGGGCCTGTAGATGGGGAGCAGATAATATTATGGATTTATCTACAGGACAAAATATTCATGAAACCCGCGAGTGGATTATTCGAAACTCTCCAGTTCCCGTGGGAACAGTACCCATTTATCAAGCTTTAGAAAAAGTAAATGGGGTAGCAGAAAATTTAACTTGGGAAATTTTTCGAGACACCTTAATAGAACAAGCAGAACAAGGAGTAGATTATTTCACTATTCACGCGGGTGTTTTGTTACGTTATATTCCAATGACTGCCAAACGTGTAACAGGCATTGTTTCTCGTGGCGGATCTATTATGGCAAAGTGGTGTTTGGCACATCACAAAGAAAGTTTCCTATACACCCATTTTGAAGAAATTTGTGAAATTTTAAAACAATATGACGTAGCATTTTCTTTAGGAGATGGCTTGCGCCCGGGTTCGATTGCCGACGCCAATGATGAAGCTCAATTTGCCGAATTACAAACCTTAGGAGAACTAACAAAAATTGCTCGTAAGCACGAAGTTCAATGTTTTATTGAAGGTCCAGGTCACGTCCCAATGCACATGATTAAAGAAAATATGGAAAGACAAATTGAGGTTTGTGATGAAGCTCCCTTTTACACCTTAGGACCTTTAACAACCGACATTGCTCCAGGTTACGACCATATTACATCGGGTATAGGTGCGGCCATGATTGGTTGGTATGGATGTGCTATGCTATGTTATGTAACTCCTAAAGAGCATCTTGGTTTACCCAATAAAGAAGATGTACGTGTAGGTGTGGTAACTTATAAATTAGCTGCTCATGCTGCCGATTTAGCCAAAGGACATCCTGGTGCACAACATCGTGATAATGCCTTAAGTATGGCACGATTTGAGTTCCGTTGGGAAGATCAGTTTAATCTTGGTTTAGATCCTGAACGTGCCCGTGAATACCACGATGAAACCTTACCTGCAGAAGGTGCTAAAATTGCTCATTTCTGTTCTATGTGCGGACCTAAATTTTGTTCCATGAAAATCTCCCAAGAAGTTCGGGACTTTGCTAAACAAAATGATATTGTAGAAAACGAAGTTATTAAAAAAGGTATGGAAGAAAAATCTCTTGAATTTAAAGAAAAGGGATCTGAAGTATACCTATAAAAAAGATAAAATGATTGTTTTAATAGCTCCTGAAAAGGATGTAAATAACGAGATAAGTATCTTGAATCGGCTTTTTGAAGCCGGTTTAACTCATTTTCATTTAAGAAAACCATACAAGAACTATCAGGCACATTGCGATTATTTAAATCAAATAGATTCTAAATATCACAATAGAATTATAACCCATCATTTTCATGAGCTTATAAACAATTTCAACTTAAAAGGCATACATTTTCAAGAGGCAAAAAGACGAGAAAGTACTTTAGAAATGTTAACCAACATTAAAACAAATAACCTAATAAGTATTAGTAGTTCGTTTCATTCACCACAAGAATTGATGGCCTGTAAATTTAATTTTGATTACCATTTGCTTAGTCCCGTGTTTTCATCCATTTCAAAGCAGGGTTACCAAGGTCAGGGTTTTAATGTTAATCATATTACCAATAAAACCATAATTGGTTTGGGAGGAGCAACTTATAAAAACCTTTTTGAATTTGATAAACTTGGTTATAAAGGTGTAGCCGTTTTAGGTAGTATTTGGCATTCTGAAACACCTTTAGAACGTTTTAAAATCATGCAGAAACATTTCTTTAAAAGTAAAAATTTGATTTGAACACACATAAATACATACTATCAGTTGCTGGTTTCGATCCCTGTAGTGGTGCTGGCATTACATCCGATATTAAAACATTTGAAGCACATAACCTGTATGGTTTATCGGTTTGTACGGCAATTACCATTCAAAATGATGTGGACTTTAAACAATGTATTTGGACGAAGCCAGAAATTATTTTAGCACAAATAGAAACCTTGTTTGAGCGTTTTGAAGTTTCTGTTGTTAAAATTGGAATTGTTGAATCTTGGCAGGTGCTTATTCTAATTTTAAACAAGCTTAAATCATTAAACTCAAGCATCAAAATTATCTTAGATCCTATTTTTAAATCGAGTTCAGGGTTCGATTTTCATCTAAAGGAAAGCCAGGAATTATTAAATACCATTTGGAAACAATGCTACCTTATTACACCTAATTACGATGAAATTAAAAGTTTATACTCAAAATTAAACCCACAAGAAACCATTGAACATATTTCTGGTTTTACTAATATTTATTTAAAAGGTGGGCATAGAGAAGACAAAAAAGGTTGGGATGAATTATACCACAGCGGAATTGTAATGGTGAACATCCCTCCAGTAGCCGAAAGCATTTTTGAAAAACATGGTAGTGGTTGTGTGCTTTCTTCCGCTATAGCAGCCAATTTAACCTTAGAAATTTCTTTAGAAGACGCTTGTAAACTTGCTAAATATTACACCGAAAAGTATTTAAATTCAAACAAAAGCTTACTTGGAAGTCACAATTATCCATTCAAAAACTAAAATATGAACATAGCTAAACTACATTACATATCGCAAGGACAATCACCAGAAGCGCATCTAAAAAACATTCAAAATGCTTGCATGAATGGCGCTGAATTGGTGCAATTACGTCTTAAAAATACAGATGAAATTAGCATTTTAAAAACCGCTGAAAAGGCTAGAGCCATTACAAGCCACTATAAAACACAATTAATTATTAACGATTATTACAAAATTGTAAAAGCTGTAAATGCCGATGGCGTCCATTTGGGAAAAACAGATACTTGTCCATTAATAGCCCGCGAATATTTAGGAACAAGTTACCTTATTGGTGGCACGGCCAATACACTTCAGGATTGTGAAAATTTAATTTCAAAAAACGTGAATTACATAGGTTTAGGTCCTTTTAAATTCACTAAAACCAAAGACAATTTAAGTCCTATTTTAGGACTAAAAGGCTATCAAAACATCCTAAATGAATTAAAAACAGAAACACCAATCATTGCCATTGGAGGTATTCTTGAAAATGAAATTAACCCGCTTATGGCTATTGGAGTATATGGTATTGCAATGTCGGGGGAGATTACTCAGAATTTCAACAAAATTCCTGTATTCAATAAATTAATCAACGCAACGGCGTTATTTGAACAAAGACACACATTTTAAAAATGAACGACATACTTAAAATTTCAGACAAAACTTTTAAATCTAGGCTATTTACAGGCACAGGAAAATTCAGCTCTAACAAATTAATGGCGGAAGCTTTAATTGCCAGTGAAAGTGAACTAATAACGGTTGCTTTAAAACGAGTAGATGTTAATAATGAACAAGACAATATGCTGAAAAACATCATGCGTCCAGAAATAAATCTGTTGCCAAATACTTCCGGAGTTCGTAATGCTAAAGAAGCCATTTTTGCAGCTCAATTAGCTCGTGAAGCTTTAGAAACCAATTGGATTAAATTGGAAATTCATCCAGACCCAAAATATTTATTACCAGACCCTATTGAAACTTTTAAAGCTGCAGAAGCGCTTGTTAAACTAGGGTTTATAGTGATGCCATATATTCACGCCGACCCCGTTTTATGTAAACGATTAGAAGATGTGGGCACCCAATGTGTAATGCCTTTGGGTGCGCCAATTGGGACAAATAAAGGTCTTAAAACCATAGATTTTTTAGAAATTATTATAGAACAAAGCAATGTACCCGTTATTGTAGACGCAGGCATTGGAAGTCCATCGCATGCTGCCTATGCCATGGAATTAGGTGCCGATGCTGTATTGGTAAACACGGCAATTGCAGTGTCTCAAAACCCAGTGGCTATGGCAAAGGCTTTTAAACTTGCTGTTGAAGCGGGTAGAATGGCATACTTAGCAAAACTGGCCACAGTAAAACAACACGCCGAAGCGAGCAGTCCCCTAACTAGTTTTTTAAACTAAATATATTATGAAATCGTTTCAAGATATTTTCGATACTTATAATTGGGCCGATACTTTAGCAAGTATTCATGCTAAAACCTCTCGAGATGTTGAGTTTGCTCTGTTAAAAGATAAGCGCAATTTAGAAGATTTCAAGGCATTAATCTCACCAGCTGCTAAACCTTATTTAGAACAAATGGCACAGCAGAGTAAAACCATAACTAAAAAACGGTTTGGAAATACAATACAGATGTATGTGCCCATGTATTTGTCAAATGAATGCCAAAACATTTGTACCTATTGTGGTTTTAGTATGACCAATAAAATTCCACGTAGAACTTTAACTGATTCCGAAATTTTAAAAGAAGTTTCATTCTTGAAATCTAAAGGATACGATCATATTCTACTTGTTACTGGTGAAGCAAATAAAACCGTTGGTGTTTCTTATATAAAGCATGCCATAGAATTAATCAAAGACCAATTTTCAAATATTACCATAGAAGTTCAACCATTAAATCAAAATGAATACGAATCATTAATTGATGCTCATTTGTATGCTGTTTTGGTATATCAGGAAACTTATAACAGAGCCGAATATAAAAAACATCACCCAAAAGGAAAAAAATCAAATTTTGATTACCGTTTAGAGACTCCCGACCGGTTAGGAAGAGCTGGAATTCATAAAATAGGGTTAGGTGCATTATTTGGTTTGGAAGATTGGCGTGCTGATAGTTTTTTTACCGCATTACATTTAAAATACCTTCAAAAAACCTATTGGAAAACCAAATATTCCATTTCATTTCCACGGTTAAGACCTCATAGTGGTGGATTAGAACCTAAAGTAGAAATGACCGATAGCGACTTGGTACAAACCATTTGTGCATTCCGGCTATTTGATGAGGACGTAGAACTTTCTATGAGCACTCGCGAAAACGAAACCTTCAGAAACCATATTGTACACTTAGGAATTACTTCTATAAGTGCCGAATCTAAAACCAATCCTGGTGGTTATGCTGTAGAACCACAATCACTAGAGCAATTTGAAATTTCAGATGAACGCTCAACTGAACTCATATCGAAAATGTTACAAGACAATGGCTTAGAACCTGTATGGAAAGATTGGCAACAAAACTGGCAATAAAATGATATTAACACAAGAAGAAAAGAAACAGTATAACCGACATCTCATTTTAAATACTATTGGTGAAGAAGGACAACTAAAACTAAAAAAAGCCAAAGTTTTGGTTATTGGAGCTGGTGGTTTGGGTTGCCCTATTTTACAATATTTAACCGCTGCAGGAGTAGGTAAAATTGGTATTATTGATGATGATATTATTGAACAAAGTAACTTACAACGTCAAATTTTATTTACCGTAGATGATATTGGTAAACCGAAAGTGGCAATGGCTGCAGCGAAGCTTTCAAGGTTAAATCCTTTTGTAAAATTTGAGACGTATTACAATCGTTTAAACACAGAAAACGTGTTAGAATTATTCAAAAAATATGATATTATTGTAGACGGCAGCGATAATTTCTCGACACGTTATTTGGTAAATGATGCTTCAGTAATCACTAATAAACCCGTTGTTTTCGGTTCCATCTTTAAGTTTGAAGGACAGGTTTCGGTGTTTAATTATAATAATGGGCCTACATACAGGTGCTTATACCCCAATCCTCCTAAGCCAACCGATGTTCCTAATTGTTCGGAAATTGGTGTTTTAGGCGTTCTACCAGCAATTATTGGATCTATTCAAGCCACGGAAGTGATTAAAATAATCTGCAATATTGGATGTGTTCTTTCTGGACAACTTTTAATTTATGATGCTTTAGGCATGCAACAAACAAAACTAAACTTTGCTAAAAATATGTCAAATGAAATATCAAAATTAGAAGACAATTACGAGGTGTTTTGTGGATTTTCAGAAGCTGTGGTAGAAATTGATTTTAAAGAGTTTAATAAGCACAAAGAAACCTATAACTTATTAGATGTAAGATCCTATTTAGAAAGAAGTAACTTTCATATTGGTGGTATTCATATACCTTTAAATGAATTAGAGAACAGGTTAAATGAAGTACCAAAAAACAAACCGCTTTTAGTGTATTGTAAGTCCGGAATTCGAAGTAAACAGGCTATTGAAATTATTAAAAATTCAAATTCTAAAATGCTGCTTTACAGCTTAAAAAATGGACTTGGAACCTACACCAGCGAATAAAAAATATAAAAATAGTTGTCAATTCAACTATTAATCGTAATATTGCAATATAATAATAAAGCAATTATGGGATTAGCTAAAACAGAAATGTTTACCGATGTACAAAACGAAATAGCATTATTTGCTAAAGTGTTTGGTCATCCCGCTAGAGTAGCCATTTTAGAATATCTATTTAAATTAGATACCTGTGTTTGTGGCGATTTAGTAACCGAAATTGGGTTAGCACAACCCACCATTTCTCAGCACTTAAAGGAGTTAAAAAATTTAGGATTAATTAAAGGCAATGTGGAAGGTACAAGCGTTTGTTATTGTATCAACGCCGAAAATTGGACTAAAATGAAAGAAGTCATGCTTAAATTTTTAGATCAAGACCTTAAAAAAACAGATTGCTGTTAAAAAATTTTCATTCGTTCATCGTATAATCGCAATAAACAAATATAAAATTATGATACTATCAGAAGTTAAATCAGCATTAAAACAATTGAAACAAATTGGGTTTCAATTACCAAACGGAACTCTAGTTCCTAATCATTTTCATGTAACAGAGATTGGAAAAATCACCAAAAAATTCATCGATTGCGGTGGTACACTTCGTGAAGAATCTGTTGTGAATTTTCAACTGTGGAATGCGAACGATTACGACCACAGACTGCATCCTGAAAAACTCTTAAGCATTATTGAGCTTTCAGAAAACCTATTAAACATAGAAGATAAAGAGATTGAAGTGGAATATCAAGGACATACAATTGAAAAATTCGGACTTGATTTTAACGGAGAATATTTCTTATTAACTACTAAAAAAACAGACTGTTTAGCAAAAGACAACTGCGGCATTCCTGCAGAAAAACCAAAAGTGAAATTAGCAGACTTATCTGAACAACCTTGTTGCTCACCAGACGGAAACTGTTGCTAAAAAATTATTAACACGCAAAGCCGCTAAGGTGCCCTATTTTACTTCGTTTATAAACATCATTATTTGACTCTTAACGACTTTGCAACTTTGAAACTCTAAAAAGAATATGATATCAACCCTATTTACAGGAATTCAAAACATAATTAAAGTTTTAAACCCTGACACCATCACAGCAGAACGTAAAGCAGTGTTACAACCATTAGCTGATTTCATTCAAACGAAAATCTCAAATAATGAAGCCATTCGCATTAATTTTATTTGTACACACAATTCACGCCGAAGTCATTTATCACAGGTTTGGGCTCAAACCATGGCCTTTCACTTCAATATAAAAAATGTGTTTTGTTATTCTGGTGGCACCGAAGCTACAGCATTGTTTCCTGTAGCGGCTAAAACTTTGCAAAATTCAGGTTTTCAAGTATTAACTATTTCAGAAGGTAAAAACCCAATTTACGCCATTAAATATGCTGAAAATGCACATCCTATCATTGGTTTTTCTAAAAAATTGGATGATGATTTTAATCCGAAATCGGAATTTGCAGCCATCATGACCTGCGATTCTGCCAATGAAGCATGTCCATTTGTTCCTGGTGCCGAAAAAAGAATTCCAATTACATTTGAAGATCCTAAAGCCTTTGATGGCACACCTCTGCAACTAGAAAAATATAACGAAAGAAGTTTACAAATTGCAACCGAACTTTTTTATGTATTCTCACAATTAAAAGCATAATATGGCAGCAAAAAAATTAAGTTTTCTAGATAAAAACCTTACGCTTTGGATTTTTATTGCCATGGCACTAGGCGTTGGTTTGGGGTATTTTATACCCTCTTTTCCAAACATCATCAATTCATTTAACTCGGGTACAACAAACATCCCTATTGCTATCGGGTTAATTTTAATGATGTATCCGCCATTAGCAAAAGTGAATTACAAACTATTACCTAAAGTGTTTAAAAACACTAAAATTGTAACTATATCACTCATTTTAAACTGGATAATTGGTCCGGTTTTAATGTTCTTTTTGGCCATTATTTTTTTGCAAGATTACCCAGAATATATGGTGGGATTAATTTTGATAGGGTTGGCACGTTGCATTGCCATGGTATTGGTTTGGAACGATTTAGCAGAAGGCAGTAGCGAATATGGCGCAGGTTTAGTGGCACTAAATAGTATTTTCCAAGTGTTTGCTTATAGTTTTTATGCTTGGATATTTATAACCGTACTACCTCCGTATTTCGGGTTTGAAGGTGCTATTGTTGATATTTCTATAGGTACCATAGCTGAAAGTGTGGCTATTTATTTGGGAGTTCCGTTTTTAATGGGGCTTTTAAGTCGCATTATTTTAGTAAAATTAAAAGGCGAAGATTGGTACACGAATAAATTTATTCCCACCATTTCGCCAATGACTTTAATAGCATTGTTATTTACTATCATTGTGATGTTTTCATTAAAAGGTGAATTAATAGTTCAAATACCAATGGACGTTTTAATTATTGCCGTACCATTGCTTATCTATTTTACCATTATGTTCCTTATTGGTTTTTTCTTTACCAAAGCAGCAGGTGCAGATTACGATAAAACTACAGCTGTAGCATTTACTGCGGCTGGCAACAATTTTGAGTTAGCCATAGCCGTTGCTATAGCCGTGTTTGGTCTTAACTCGGGCCAAGCCTTTACAGGTGTTATTGGTCCATTAGTAGAAGTACCTGCACTAATTTTATTAGTTAGAGTATCCTTCTGGCTTCGAAAAAAATACTACGAAAAAGTTAAGTTGAAACAAGTAAAAACGAATTAAAAATTAATTTTTAAATTAAAGAATATAATATAATACACAAAAGCCGTTTGAATACTAAAATATTCAGACGGCTTTTTTATTATTATCATTTTTTAAACTTAACCCGATTTAGGAACTTCTTTAGTTAAAATTCGGTTTGATTATAAATACTTTACTTAAAACTTCAGCTTTTCATCTTTATCCCAAAGTCCCCAATATGCACCAACAACCCCTTCTACTCCTACTTTCCAAGATTCATCAAAAGATGAAAAATAAAACATTTCAATATTTTCATCATTGGACCATATCTGTGAATTAATAAAATACTTCAAAGCATTATCATACGATGGTTCAGCACCATCTAATACCTCTCCAAAAGATGGCCAACCAGTTTCAGTGATAATTACTTTTTTTCCATTGGCGGATTTAACAGCTTGGTTATACATATCCTTCATATATATTAATGAATATTCTTGTGTACAACCTTCCCAAAACGGGTAACAATTGGCCAAAATAACATCGCATGCATCTGTTATTTTTGGTCTGTCCCTAAATTCATAATACGCATCTACATAACCCATAGGGATGTTTGGAATGGCTTTCTTCACTTGGGTCATAAATTTTAAAAGTTCAACTTCTGTAAGATCTTTTCTGTACATAACTTCATTACCTACAGCAGCAATATCTACAAGGCCTTCTTTCGCTAATCCAATAAGACCAGCAATTTCCTTCTGATTAATTTCATCGTCGCACCCCAACCATGCCCCTACAAGGGTTTTAATACCGTATTCTTTTGCTATTCGAGGTATAAGTTCATTACCTTCAGTACATGAAAAAGAGCGTGTCCATTTTGTGTGTGGTTTAATTATTTGCATGCGCCTTCTAATTTGTGCTTCGGTTATGTGAGTTCCTGGTTTCTGCCCTTCTTCATAAGGACTAAAACACAACCCATGCATGCCATTTTTTAAAAGTCTTTTAAATAAATTATTTAATCCTTTTTTTGTTTTATTATCCAGATTCCCGCCGGTTAACGATTTAATTTTGTCTGCTCTAAACGACATATTTAACTGTATTTTAGATTTTCATTTTTATCCCAAAGGCCCCAACGTTGCCCCACATCGCCTTCATGATGTACTTTCCATGACTCATCAAATGAAGAGAAGTAATACATTTCAACACCATTTTGATTTGCCCAATTAGTAGCATTAATAAAGTATTTAATGGCATTAATTTCAGAAGGCTCAGCTTTATTAGTATTTGTTCCCTTATTAGGCCATCCTGTTTCTGTAATCATTACCGGTTTGCCATTTGCAGCTTTTTTGGCAACCTCATACATTTGTTTTAAATAGGTAGAAGCTTCATCGATGTGGCAACCTTCCCAAAATGGATAACAATTGACTAAAATGACATCGCAAGCCTTAACAAGATTTGGACGATCCATAAATTGAAAATAAGCATCAACATAACCCACAAGTACATTAGGTAAAGCCTTTTTAACTTCGGTAATATAGTTTAATATGTCTTGTTCAGTCAATTCATTTCGAAGTAACACTTCATTACCAACAACAGCAATATCAACATGACCTTCTTTCGCTAATTTTATTAACGCTTTAACTTCTCTAGCATTTTTAGCCTTATCGGTATCAATCCAGGCGCCTACCATTGTTTTTAAACCGTTATTTCTGGCTGAGATAGGAATATATTCATTACCATCAGTACACGAAAAAGATCGTACCCATTTGGTATGTGGCACTATAATATCCATGCGATCATCTATTTGTTTTTTGGATAGCAAATCACCAATATTTTGGCTTTCAGAATAAGGACTAAAGCATAAACCATGAAGTCCGTCTTGAAGGGTTTTAGAAAATAATTGTTTTATTTCTGAAGAAGATTTGGATGAAAAATCGATGTCGCTAGATGAATCTATCTTTAAATCAATTCCTTTTAGCGATAATAGTTTATCCGTTTCATAAAAGGAAGATGACTTTGGTTCTACTCTATTATTTCGCATATCTAAATCTGCACGAATTTCCATGGCGCGAGCTTCTGTAACATCATACTTACGCATAACTAGAATAGCAATAAATGTTCCTAAAATAGGTAAGCCAGAAAAGAACAGGCGTAAACCTATAATGGTTTCTTCCGACTGTGTAGTAGCCTCGGCATCAAACCCAATAAATGATAGGATTAAACCACTTAAAAGCCCTGCAATGGCGAATCCGAATTTCACCATCCACCAATAAATAGCACCAAAAATACCCTCTCTGCGCTTACCTGTATTTAATTCATCCAAGTCTATTACATCAGCGGTCATAGACATCATAAGCGTGAATAAACTTCCTATACCGAATGAAAAAAATGGTAATGCAATAATAAACATGTATGGCTTACCTGGAATGAATAGAAACCAAAGTAAAATATATCCGAAAATTGATATACCCTGAGAAGCTAAAAAGGCATTCTTTTTACCCATTACCTGAGACATTTTCGCAACAATTGGAATCACTAAAAAAGTAGTTGCTACTGCACCAAGGCTACCAAAAAGCGTAGGCCAAATGCCAGCAGCAGCAGCATCACCATTAAATAAATAATAAACCACAATAAAAAACGTAAAAGCTGCTACGCTATTAAATGCATTAAAAACTAAAAAAGTAGCGATACATAATTTTCTAAAAGGTTCATTTTTAAATGCCTCTTTAAACCCTGCTATAATACCTTTAAAACTATTTCCTATATTCTTAATATTTAAGGGTTCATAATCATGATTTATAGTAGATTTACTTTTAATAAAAATGGCAGGTATGATGGCACAAATCATACAAATAAGCCCAACCCAAACCGCGATGCTTCTTGTGGCAACATCAGCAGAATCAAACCATCCTTTATCATACATTATTACCCAAAACCAAGGTGCTATTACCCATGCCCATTGCCCTATCCATTGTGCAATAGCCATAATATTGGTTCGTTCGTGAAAATCATCACTCATTTCGTAGCCCATAGCTACATAAGGCACACTAAAAATGGTGAGTCCTAAATAGAAAACGAAGGACCATATCATGAAATAAATAAAATTATATTCTATACCACTTTCTCTGTGTAATTGCCAAAGAATTGAAAATGAAAACCCCATTAAAATGGCACCAATTAAAACATACTGTCTGCGTCGGCCCCATTTGGATTTTGTATTATCTGATATGAAGCCCATAATGGGATCGGTGATAGAATCAAATATTCTAGGTAAAAAGAAAATGACACCCCACATCCAACCCGGAAAGCCCAAGTCTTGCACAAGAACCACCATAAAAATTCCCATGGCCGCAGGAAACATTTGATTAGCAAACATACCAACTCCGAAAGCAATTTTTTGACCTATCGGGACTTGATTCTTTGCAACTGTTTTGTAATTAGACATATCTTATGGTTATTTAGTTGTTAATTTTTATTTATTGGTTGGTATAAAAATCTTTTACAATTTGAAAGGTTTGCTTTTTATTTCTATCGATATCTACAATACCCCAATATTCCTCGTTTGGAGAACCATCATAGGGTACACCACTGCTATTAGGAGCCCAACCTCCAGGATCTTGCTTATCTGGATTCCCAGCTTTCCACCAACCATCCTCAAAAGCAAACAAAGTTACACCTGAGCAAATATCGGTTGCCTTAAAAATGGCTTCCAGAATATGTTTGTTAGCATCAGCTTGGGCTTTTTCATTTACACCAGCCTCATAACCATCTTTGGAAATAGTCATATAACTATCGCCTCCAGCTTCAGCCAAATACATTGGTTTATTACTAATAGCCTGCCACTCCGGAAAAATTGTACTTGGATTGTCCCAACGGTATACATTCATACCCCAAACATCAATATTCGGACTCATGGAAAGGGCTAATGCATCGGGTAAATCGCCATGAGCAGTCGTTGTTGGATGATTCGCATCATTTTTATGAATTAAATCGGCCGCATTATTCATAGCTGAATACCAATTTTTAATATCATTTTCAAACCATTCTGGGTGATAGTTATATTCATTACCCAATTCCCACATTAATATGGCGTTATGGTTTTTATAAGTATTTACATAGTTTATAAAGGAACCCGAATAAATATCGAAATGTCCATCTTGTTTATAACCAAAACCAATAATAACCTTTAAACCAGCTTCATGAATTTTATCAAGAACCGTTTTATCATCAATTGGAGCATATACACGAATGGTGTTAATACCCGCTTCAACCATTAAAGCTAAATCCTGATCCAAACTATCAAAGTTTCTCTGTGTACTTCCTTTAGGAACAGGATGATAACAAATACCCTTAATAAGATAGCGTGCATCATTTACATAGATTTGACGCTCTTTAACAGAAACAACATCCGTATTATTTTGACTTTTACATGCAGTGAAAGCAACCATTGTTAAAAAGAGAACTATGTATTTTGACATGATATTCGGTTTAAAGTGATTCTATTTTGTTGATTTACTTGGAATAAGTATCGTTTGAATAGCTTGAGCGCTAATTTGAACATCTACCGTACTTTCATTTAATGCAATTTTGAAACTTTTAGCTTCTTTATCTTCATTAAAAATAACTACGGCAATTGTACCATCAGGATTTTTAGCAGCCGTAACCATTAGGCTTTTATCTGAATTATCAACACCAATAACGGTGGCACCCGGTCTGATATATTTACTAAAATGTGCCATGGTATAATAGAGCGGAGTAAAGTAAACCTCATCGGTATCTGGGTCTACAATTACGGGAGCAACACACCAATTTTCAAACCAGTTTGGCCCACCTTGTTTATCTAAAACCATATTCCAATCTACCCAACCATCTACCCAGTTGTTCAGGCAACCAATAATATCGGTGGCATAACGATTTACAGGGGCATATTTTGGATGCAAATATTTTTGATCTTCTGGAGCCCAATCGTAACCCCAATCGGTTGCTTCTTTTTTCCAATACCAAGCATCGTCTTTCCAAACAGGTATTTGGGAATCGATACAACCTTCCGTTTCTATTAATAATTTATTAGGTGCTTTATTATGTGCATATTGTAAGGCTTCAGGAAAATAATCATAGGTACTTTCATACCAGTGAATGGCGGTTCCATCAAAATATTTTGAAGACGATTCGCTTCTGTACATTTCGTCTACCCATTCTTTTAAGCCAGCGCGATTTTGGTCGTAACCTAAAATGATTTTATCGCCATAACCATCTGCTTCTAATTTTGGACCTAAATGAAATTCCACAAAATCGGTCATTTCTTTTGGTGAAAAGTGCATGCTTTCCCAATTATTTCCGTTTCCATGAGGTTCGTTTTCAACAGTAAAGCCCCAAATTTCAATACCTTGCGCTTTATAAGCATCAATATATTTTGAAAAGAATAATGCCCAAGTATCATAATATTTAGGAAGCAATTTACCGCCTACCCATTCGTTATTATCTTTCATCCAAGGTGCCGCAGTCCAAGGCGATGCAAATATTTTAAATCCATCTTCTGAAACAGCTAAAGCATCTTTAATCATCGGAATTAAATCGTCCATATCTTCTTCAATCGTGAAATGTTCCAGGTTTACATCATCTGGAATTGGAGTATAGGAATAGTTGGTTAAAGAAAAATCGCAAGAATTCATATGGGTTCTTGTTAATGAATAATTGGCACCATCTTTAGCGAAATAGGCTTTGATAATGCTATCGCGATTTGCTTTACTTAACTTGTTTAATAAATAGGCGGATGATTCTGTAAAAGCACCACCAAAACCTGTGATGGTTTGAAATTTTTCTTCTGGGTTTAGTTTTATGATAGACGCGTTTTCTGCTGCGCTAAACTCGGTTAATTTTGTTAACTGGTTTCCGCTTTCAGACGTTTCGAATACCTCTACTTGTAATACATTTTCAGATTGATTACAGCTCATAATTAATATTAAAAGACAATAGACATACGTTTTCATTTTATAATAGATTTAGTTGGTTGCACCTACTTCAATTGTAGTTGGAGGTGTTAATACAGTTTTCATTAATTCATTTTTATTACCATTGAAGGTTTTTGTTATAGGCTTTCCTCCTCTTGATAGTCCATTAAAAACACCTTTATCTACCAAATCCCAAAGCGGATATTTTGCTTCGCCATTTAGTTTAAACAACCCAAAATGGTTTTCAGAACCTGATGGATTTCCTGCGTCTTTCCATTGCTCATCAAAAGCTTCAAAATAAAAACAAGAAATACCAGCTTTATTGGTCCATTCACGCAAATGCTTGTAGTATAGGCCTTGTTTATATTCGTCTGTAGCTCGCGAGCCATTTGGCCCATAAAGTCCATCTGAAGTAGAAGCCCAGCCTGTTTCACCTATATGAATCGGTTTATTAACTCCTAAACTTTTCATATAATTAGAAACACTATCGTATTGCTTTTGGGCAAACTGTAAAGCACGCTTCATTGCTGCCTCTACCTTTTCGGTATCGGATAGGTTGATTTCGTTTTCTGGAACTCTCCAAAACTCTGGACTGTAATGCGAATTGTGATATGGATAAGTATGCATTGAAATATAATCTACAGCTTTAATCAAGTTTTCTAAATCTTCAACATGATAAAGCGAATCGCCACCACCCCAAGAAGCAAAATCATCCGAACTTGTAATCCATACTTCTTTAGAAAGTTTTCCTTCTTTTTTAAGATTTTGTAAATGATTAACCCATTTTAAAATTACATTGGGTTGCACGTAATAACTAGTAGCCCATTTTACCATGGCTTCATTACCAACGGCAATTATTTTAACAATGTCCGGATATTTGTTAGCCAAAGCCACTGCCCTATCAATTTCGCCCGCATTTTGAGGACTTTCTATATCGTGATTTGGTTCTAGCTCCGTCCAAGCATTTAAACAATCCATCCACGCACCCAGCATGACATACATTTCGAAGTTATTATCTTCGCTTTTTAATTGATGAATGGCTTCGAGAACATTTGATGCATGCGGTAATTTAGGTTGAACATTATAGGTACGCACAATTTTAATACCCATGGCTGAAAGAATTTTTAAATCCTCTTTTAATTCTGCAATACTAGGTTGACTATCTCTAGATTTTAACCTATAACCTCCATAAGAAATGGCTAAATAATCAGGATTTCCTAAAATATCTGCTGCAGTTATTTGCTTTTCTTTCGTCACGTTATTACTATCTTTTTTGGATTTATTTGCACATCCCATCACAATAATTGAAAATGAGACTAACAGTATATATTTTAAACTTGTTTTCATGATATACAGTTTCCAAAACCCTATTTATTAAACATCATTATTTCTTAATAGAAACTATAATTTGACTGATTTCTCCGCTACGTTTAAAAATTTTGTTAGAAGTTGCTTTATCTATTTTTAACTCGGCATATTCTAATGTTTCCTGATTGCTAAACACCACTTTTAAATTTTCGGTTTCAGATAACTTATAAATCACTGGAATTTGACAGTAGGTGAAACACAAGGAACCAGCTTCCAATGAAATGGCTTCTTCGGCTTTATTGATGTTTGTAAATCGGAATGTTTTCGAGGTATTTAAAAACTCGTTATGTCTTAACAAACGTGGGTTAAACCTAAGGCATCCTTCTTCTACAAAAACACCAAGTTCACCAAATCTGCTTAGTACATCTTCTTTAACTTGCCCCGTCATTCCAGGTTGTTGTGCTCCTTTGGTAGCGGGTGTATGCGAATACGGATCGGTTGGGAATGCGCCGTATAATTCTGGCGATTTATGTACCCCGATACCTGCTTCAATTTCATAATAATGGTCCAAAAGTTTACCAACAAGGGCATCACTTTCGTTGTTTTTAATAGCTAACAGACAGTTTTCTTGAACAGCCAATAATAATTTAGAAACCATATGCCAATAAATAGACCCTAAGCCCTCGTAACCAAAGAAGGTACCTGAACGACCTGTGAAAGATTTATGGTCAAAAATGCTTTCAAAAATATCTAGAAGCATCTTTGTATCCTTTTCAATCAGGGTTTTATATTGTGTTTGGGGTAAGTTTTTTAAAGCTGTTTTTAAGCTGTTAGCATTGTTGAAATTACCATTAAAGTGATAGTTACCTAAAACATCTTTTTCAATAATTTGAACGTTACCATCCTTAAGCAGTTGCTTTAACAAATCCGATTGTTCTACCTTTTCCGAAGGGATGTTGTTCTTTTTATCAAACCTTGGTAATTCCTTATTTGGATACAAGATATAACTGTACTGGTCTTCTCTAAACAGCGCACTGCTTTTTAAACCATCTAATAAACTTAACGCTTCTTTTGGCGATAAATACCCCGAACTTAAAACAGCCACTTGCCCTTCAAGCATTTCAGGTAAATACGATATAGAAACTTCACTATCATTTTCAATCGTCATTAAGTTATAAGCATGGTACATATTATCGGTACGTTTATTAGCATCGATAGTGTGTTGCAAATACAATTTTACAATTTGAAGAAACTCTAAAAGTTCCGATTTACTTAAAGTTGATTTTTCAGCAGAAAAACCATCCTTGTAAATCCCACTTCTGAAGTTGCTTGCGGCTTGTCCTAATCCATCTAAAACTGTTTTTCTGTCTTTATCAGAAATACTTCCGGAAAGGATGTTTTTATTATTTTGAAGTGTAGCAACTACCCCATTAAAAAACGTAGTTAATTCCGATGAAATTTCAACTTCAGATGTTTTAGATTTTGAAACTACATTTTCAAAGAAATTTAAAAATCGGTTTAAATAGTAAAGCGTTACCATAGAAACACCGTTACCAACCAGGGCGTTATTAGCGTCGTTCCATTCTGGGCGCTGGGTGTTTAACCAAATACCCCCTTCTGGAATAAAGTTTGACACTTTTGCCAATACGGTAGCCAATAATTTTTCAATAAGATTTACTTTGTAAATGGACTTATTTTTATCTCTTAATAAAGCACCATCTGCTCCAATAGTCTGCTTAATTTCATTGATTTTTGAATCGAGTTTATGGTCAAAATCAATGGTATCTTTTGGGTTTTTAAGAATGTCTTCGTAGCTTTTAATTTTATAAGGTACATTGGCATAAACAAAAACAGATTCTGAAAAACGTTTTTCTAATTGATTCGGATAATAATCTTCAATAAATTCTAAGAATTTAAGAAGGTAAATTATTTGATGATCGCCCCAATAACCTATGTACGACCATGGGTCGTTTTCTTCAATAATTTCCCAATCAAAACCATCTTTTGTTACACGGTATGGGTTATAGCCTTCAAATGTTGTGGCATTTAAAAACTTATGAATCATGCTTTCAATAAACTCTGGATACGAATGTGCCAGGGCTTCCCAGTTTTGGAAAATATCGCGCCAGTTGCCTTCGTAATCTAAAATTTTAGAACCATCAACTTCACTTTGTGTGTTAATAGAAAATCTGTTCCAAGGTCTACTTGGGTCGCCATGTCTTCTACTAAATTTTAATGGTAAATATTCAAAACACAGACGTTTGAAGTTTTTGTCTTCATCTTTTTCGGCAATATTTTTAATATCATTTAAGCTGAAAATGTTAGGAAGTTTATTTAAAACATCTTCCTTTTTTTGGAAAACCTCGTTGTTGGCTTTTGAAATATATTTTATAAAATCTTGTTTTTCAATAGTATAGTCATTATCAAATATACCACCACGCATAATGTTAAACATGGTATTTGCAAAATGTCTGGTGTTAGTTAATGGATCTGCTGTAAGTTGTAAACCATCTGAAGCCCCCGTTAATTTAATTAAGTTTTCGGTACCTGCATCGATATCTTTTTGAATTTGCTCAACTACATTGGCATCATTTTTAATCATTTCTGAAATTTGAACAACTCCAGAAATTGTTTGATTAACGTTAGCTACAAACATCCAATGTTCCGCTGCGTTATCTTCGAGTTCTATATCCGTAGCAATAAAATACGCACCTTTTTCTGCTTTTATATCAGTTTCTTGGTGTACAACTTCACCTTTTCTAAAATTATCGAGTTGTAAAGAAGACACTAAATACGTTGGGTTTTTTACACCAACAGACCAAACAATGTTTGATTTTAAAGCTTCACTAGGTTCGGCCTTATCAACAATTATGGCGCTTAGTGCGTAAATACCCAGACCAACTTCTGGCAGTAACTCATTTTTCTTGTAGGCATCTACTAGATTACTGCGACTGTTTTGTAAATCAGTTTCTACACCCGATGGTAAAATATTTTGCAAACCATCTAAACAAGTCAGTTTTACGGTTCTTTTAGCGTTATTAATTACAGTCGATTTTTTTACAAACCCAAACTGATTACTTGAATTCCACTGATACCTAAAAGTTAGGCCCAGGTCTTTATTAATTTCTTCAAAAACCACCTTATTACCATAACTGTTTTTATAAACATTTCTGGTTATTTGATATAAGCCAGTTTGCCTCTCAGAAAAAGGTTCCCATATATAGGCTTTTCCTTTAATATGAATTTGAAAGATGGTTTTACTTCCTGTTATGTCGGCAGATTCTGTTATTTTATCATCAGTATAATAAGGAAATAAAGAAGATTCGCTGTTTTTTCTTCCTGCTGTAAGACCTCCGTTGCTTGAAATAAACATCCAATGGTTCGAGTCGCTTACAATACTCATAAAAAACGGACGCATGGTATTGCTATTGGAAATTTTATAATAGCTTTCGTTATCGAAAATTACCAATTCGCCTTTTATAGAATTTGTTTCATTAGAAACGTTTTTTTCAGTTGTAAAAATAGTCTGATTCATTATTGATACTGTTTTATATATGTTTTACTATTAGTATTTTGGTTATTGATAAATCAATGTCCAATACACTTTATATTAAATTTGAAATAATTATTGATATACTCTTACGTAATCTATTTCCATTACAGATTCTGTAAAATTAGGATCGATGGTAAACCAAGATCCACCAATAGCTACATTTAATATTAAAAATTGAGGTGCATAAAAAGGCCAGGTACTATTAGTCTTTACGGATGGTTTATAACTATATTTATAAACGTTGTCTATAAAAAACTTCAGTTCGTTTTCAGACCATTCTAAACTATAAACATGGAATGCCGTATTATAATCTGTGATTGTAGTTTCTCCTACACTTGTGTTGATACAGCCACCAGAACAAGATGGTGTATGCGTAGCACTAGAAATTATAGTTGGATTATAACCCCAATGCTCCATAATATCAATTTCTCCACATGCTGGCCATCCTACGGTATCAATGTTAGCGCCCAACATCCAAATTGCCGGCCAAGTACCATAACCTGTTGGTAATTTAGCTTTTACATCGACTCTTCCATAAGTAAAATCGAATTTACCTTTAGTTAATAGCCTTGCTGATGTGTATTCTGAATTTTGATAATTTTCTTTCTTAACAATTATTTTTAATACACCATCTTCAACTTTTACGTTATCGGTTCTTTGCGTGTAAAACTGTTTTTCTCCGTTACCCCATCCATTGTTACCCGTACCTATATCATAACCCCATTTGGTAATATCAGGTGCTCCATTAGTATTAAATTCATCAGACCAAATAAGTTGTGGTTCTTTTTCGGCAACAAAAACAGTTACTTTTTTAAAATCGCTTATTACATCATTTGTGCTGGAATAAGCAAAAACAGTTACTAAATAATCGTTTACACCTTCTTTTGTACATGTATAATTAAAAATGCCTGTTGTATTTTTTACCTCTGCTTCAGTACCAACTTTAAAGCCAAAAGAAATGGCATTAGTTGCACTAGCATTACAAGTAATGACACCAGACCCATCACCATTAGGATTACTACTACTAGAACCAGAAATATTTATTTGTAACACTAAGTTACTAGGAATGATATTTTTAGGTACTTCTACAATAGTATCATCACTCGAACCTGAGCATGATATTAACATTACAAATACTATTTGAAAAATATAAAAGACCTTATTAAACATGTTTTCCGTATTAAAAATTCATTTTTAAAAAAGAGGGAGATGTTAAAACCTCCCTTCTCCTCGCTATTAATTACCCTTTTTTCTATTCAGGTATTAATTTAAACCACCAATCAAAATCACCATTTCCATCGGTTGTTCTTAAAACCATTTCATTTGCCGATCTACTAAAAATTTCATATTTATGATTTCCACCAACGTAGTAACCAATAAAGCCAATACCTGTTAAACTTAAGGTTTCAACACCTCCTGGTGCTGTTAAGCTCCATTGTGCCGTATAGTCACCGAATACATAGTTTTCAATATCGGCACCATTTACAGTTCCTCCTGAACCTCCTAATTCGTTTATTAAAACTTCACGACCAAAAACAGTTCCGTTTGTTATGTGAGTGAAGGTTCCATCTACATCAAAAATGTATCTGTCGTCATATACTCCGGCTCCTGCTTTTGCATTTGTTTGGTCTGAAACACCCGGGTAATACTCACCAAAACTACTACCACCAACTGGACCTAATCCAAAATGCTGTGGTAAAGTACCTGCTACTTTCCATGTTCTTGAACTGTTAGCTGTTAACATGGTTAGTAAATCGGCTGGTGGTTCGTAAGTAGATAATACTTCTACCTCAAATGTTTTACTAGATGAAACCCCACCAGTACCAAATGCAATTACCGTTACTGGATAAGTTACCAGGCCTAGTTGTGTAAAATCATGAGAAATAGATCCGCCTGAAGCCAATTTTGTAATATTTTGAACCACAAAGTGTATTGTAGTAACATTATCTGCAGTGGCTGTAAAATTTACGGTACCACTACCATCTCCGTTAGGGTTTGTAGCATCAGCTCCCACAATATCAACCGTTAGTTGAATATTTGAAGGGGCAATTAAATCTCCAAATTCCACATTATCATCTTGACAGCTAGTAAATAGCATCAAAAACGTAAGGAATACTCCTATTATATATTTTAAGTTTTTCATGTTTTTCTTTTTTTAATTTTGAATGTCATCAATGTAAATGGTATAATTTGCAGAGCCATCACCGGCAGTACCATTGTCCATTATTAATACAAGATTTACATAATCAACAGTTGCATCTACCCCGGTTAAAGTGAATGATAATTCCTCCCATGCATTAGCTTTGGTTGTAGTAGCAATAATCTCATCTGTCGCTTTAGTATTAGGCCATCCGGTAGCATCTTCAAACTTCATTAGTAGTTTTAAGCCTGCTCTTGGCGACCAAACTTTTGCTGTTATAGTCGTGCTATTATCTATTGGAAAAGGAGTGTTTACTGTAATTTTAGAACCTGCCCAAACTTGACCAGCTCCTTTAACCATTTTAGCTACCATGCTTGAAGCATTTCCCGCTGAATCAGGATTTGCAACTACAGAAATTTCACCACCATCAAAGCTACTCAAAGCTTGTTCTGGTTCGAAATCTAAAAATGAAACCACTGAAATGTCATCAATGTAAATGGTATAATTTGCAGAGCCATCACCGGCAGTACCATTGTCCATTATTAGTACTAGGTTAACATAATCAACAGCTGCATCAACACCAGTTAAAGTAAATGATAATTCTTCCCAGGCATTTGCTTTAGTTGTAGTAGCAATAATTTCATCTGTTGCTTTAGTGTTGGGCCAACCGGTTGCATCTTCATATTTCATAAGTAACTTCAACCCAACTCTTGGAGACCAAACTTTAGCGGTAATAGTAGTACTGTTGTCTATTGAAAAAGGAGTCTCTACAGTAATTTTAGAACCTGCCCAAACTTGACCGGCTCCTTTAACCATTTTAGCAACCATGCTTGAAGTATTACCCGCAGTATCCGGATTAGCAACTACAGAAATAGCACCGCCATCAAAAGAGCTTAATTGATATGAAGCTTCAAAATTAATTGGTAAAACTGACGGTCCTGATACATTTTCAACTTGTTTAATGTCATCAATATAGAATGTCCAATTTGCACCACCTGTTCCTACAGTTCCAAAATCAAAAAACATGACAAGTTTTTGGTATGTTTTACTTACATCAATAGTGCTTAAATCAAATATTACTTCTTCCCAAGCTCCATTTCCAACAGTGGTTACTTCAACCTCCTTGTTAATGTTTGCATCCGTTAAATTCTCCAATTTCAAAATCATTTTTCCACCAGCTCTTGGAGACCAAACTTTCATTTTAATAAATTTCTTAGTAGAAAAATCGATAGGAGCCGATGTTGTAATAACATTTCCAGCCCAAATTTCTGGACCTCCTTTTACTATTTTTCCAACTTTAGAAGACACGTTTCCATTAATATCCGGATTATCTACAACAGCTGCCGAAGCACCACCAAACCCTATAAATGCCGTTGCATCAAAAATTTCAAAAGTTATAGGTAATTCAGTAGGTTTAGAAATAGTTATTTCTTGTGTTATTTCTGTTGTTTCAACACCACCACTTAAGGCAACCACTTTAATAGTGTAATCGCCTACTGCTGGGTATTCAAAACTAACCGTTCCACCCATATCTAAGGCTGTTGGTTCTTCATCTGGATTTGATGTATCAAAATATACAAGGAAATAAGTTGCATAATCTGCTGTAGCAGACACATTTAATACAAAAGGGTTTGAACTGTCTATTTCAGCCTTAACTTCCAAATTTTCTGGTGCTCTAAACGACACCATAAGGTCTTTGGTTACTTCGGTTTTAAGACCGGTAATACCAATAGCTTCAATTTTTACTGAATAAGAACCTTCCGCATATACGTGCTGTGTATTCCCTCCTTGTTTAACTACAACTGGTTCTGCTGATCCGTCTCCATAAGTTATATTATAAGAAACAGCTCCTTCTGCATTTGGTATGATAGTTACTAGTCCTGTATTATCTTGAGTTATTTGAAAAGAAGCCGACACATTTGCTGGTGCTGCCGCGCTATCCAAATAATCAAAATTATCATCATCCTTATTACAACTAAAAAGTATTAATAACGACAAGCAATAGCTTAATATATATTTAATGTTTTTCATAATTCTTTAGTTTTAGTTTTAGTATCCAGGGTTTTGAGACCATCTATTTCCTGCTAATTCAATTTCTTGAATAGGAATAGGAAATAATTCATGTCCTTTAGCCTTAGAGAAGCCTGGTATGGTGCCTTCTGCTTTGTTGGTTCTAACTAAATCGAAGAAACGAAGTCCTTCGCCCATTAACTCAACACGACGCTCTTTATAGATGTCATTTGTTAAGTTAGTACCTGAAGTGTTTACACTAGGTAAATTCGCTCTGTTACGTACTCTATTCAAATAAATTTTAGCTCTATCATCACTTATATTACCTCTATTTAAAGCTTCGGCTGCCATTAACAATACATCTGCGAAACGGATAACACGAAAGTTATTAGGGTTTGTAAGTGCCGCATCAGGTAAGTTTAAATCTCCTTTACGAGCAATGTATTTTCTATTAAAATATCCTGTATGCTCGTAACCTTGGCTAGATTTTACGCCTGTAGAGCCATCACTGGTGTTTACCCAATCTTTATTTTCTTCTGTCCATTTTACAATGTCTAAAATGGTATATTCTAAACGGATATCGCCATCTTCAAAAGCATCAACAGCATCTTGAACTGGAACATTAAAACTGTAACCAAAATCAAATAATGGGCCTACATAATCTCTAACACCATTAAAGCCTACTGCATAATTGCCATCTAAGCAATAAAAACAATCGTAGCTTCCTCCTTTATTATCAGAATATTGGATTTCAAAAACCGACTCAATATTGTTTTCATAATCGTTTTCAAACATATTTATTGCTTCGGCAGTTGATAACAAGTCGTAAGGCCCTTTTGCTATTAAATCTTCTAGAACAACAGCAGCCTCTGTAAATTTTTCTTGGTATAAATACACTTTACCTAAAAGCGCTTGGGCTGCACCCTTGGTTATTCTTCCTGTTTCGCTTTGAACGTATGGTAAATTATCAGCTGCATAAATTAAATCTAGCTCAATTTGAGCATAAACATCAGCTTTGGAGGTTCTATCAATAGTAAATTGATCGCCAAACTGAATGCGTTTATCAACTGCTAATGGTACATCGCCAAACCATTTTACTAGTTCTGAATAATAGAAAGCTCTTAAAAAACGTGCTTGTGCAAGCACACTTGTTTTACCTGCAAATTCCAAATTATTTTGAAACTCCATAATATAATTAGCGCGGTTTACACCGGTGTACATCCATGTCCAAATATTACGTAATTGTGCATTAACGGGGGTA
Organism: Mariniflexile sp.; assembly: GCF_041583155.1. Classification (GTDB taxonomy): domain Bacteria; phylum Bacteroidota; class Bacteroidia; order Flavobacteriales; family Flavobacteriaceae; genus Mariniflexile. The sequence goes on along the minus strand of NZ_JBFHGK010000009.1, from coordinate 52,593 downwards.
TGGATCATATCGTCAATTTCCTGTTTTCCAGGAGTATCGTTAGCATCTTGTCCGCCACACAAGGCGTTATCTGAAGCAATTTCAGCTGTTTGAAATTGTTCTGCTGTTGCTTGTAACATATCGTAAGCTGCAATTAAAGCAGACTGATAATCGGCTTCAGAATTAAAAAAATCTTCTGAATTTTCATCTTGAGATTTAACATCAATAAAATCGTCTGCACATGAAAACAACGTTATTAATATCAATAAAAAAAGACTACTTTTTATTTTTAAGTTTTTCATAATTTCTAATTAAAATTTTACGTTTAGCCCTAATAAAAATGTTTTGGCACTTGGGTAGAAACCTTGATCTATACCACCACCTAATGGAGATCCAGAAGAAGCGGCAGGGTCGAAACCACTATACTTGGTTAGGGTTAATAAATTACTTGCTGAAACATATAATCGTAATTTGTCAATCTTAGAACCTTCAAGTGCACTCTCAGAAAATGTGTACCCTAATTGCACATTTTGAAGACGAATAAAAGAACCATCTTCTACATAGAAATCTGAAAATAATGTGTTAGAAGTTGCACCACCAGTTACTCTTGGTGAATCATTTGAGGTACCTTCACCTGTCCAACGATTTAATCGATAAATAGTGCTGTTAGTTAATATATTATTGTTTTCATAATTACGAACAATTTCATTTCCAACTGAAGCAAACGCATAGGCTGCAAAATCAAAGTTTTTATAATCTAATGATAAATTTATACCCATAGTAGCATCTGGTAACGGGCTACCAATATTTACTTTATCATCTAAATTGATTACGCCATCAGCCTGATCTGGAATACCATCATTATTTGTGTCTACCGTAAGTTGGTCAACAAACTTTAAATCGCCTGGTTGTGGTGTTGTATCGCCCACTGCTGATGAGTTAATTTCAGCTTGATTTTGAAAAACACCTGCTGTTTGATATCCGTAGAAATAACCTATTGGAAAACCAGCTTCCATTCTAGAAGGTGCTGGTTGACCGATACCAAAAGAGCCTCCTGTCAAAACACCAGTATCGGTATTTACAGATTTAACTTCGTTTTTAATATAAGTTACATTGTATTTTACACTAAATTTAAAATCGTCTGATAATCTATCTGAATACCCAATAGCAAATTCAAGTCCGGTATTTTCTACTACACCACCATTTACAACAGGAGATCCACCTACACCTAATAACCCTGATACTTCAGGAGCCACTAATAAATCTTCGGTTCTTCTTTTAAAGTAATCGGTTGTAATATCAACTTTATTATCTAATAACCTTAAATCTAAACCTATATCTAAGGTTTTTTGTTTTTCCCACTTAATTTCTGGGTTGGCAATTCCGCCACTAGCGGTTCCAATAACTTCAACATCATTAAAATAATAGTTACTTCCTCTGCTTAAAAGAGAGATATATCTGTAATCACCAATTCTATCATTACCAAGAACACCATAAGAAGCTCTTACTTTTATCAAATCAAAAAGTTCATTATCTTTAAGAAAATCTTCATCGGAAGCTACCCAACCAAGAGATGCTGAAGGGAAAATACCAAATCTGTTATTTGGACCAAATTTTGTAGAACCATCACGTCTTACAACTGCCGAAATCAAATATTTACCTTTATAATCATATTGCAATCTTGTAAAATAGGATAATAATCTAGAATCGAACTCTGGATTATAACCAGTAAATCTGTTGATGTTTTCTATATCTGTTGTTTGATCTAAATTGGCATTTAATATATCATTATCAACAATATCAAAACCAGTTGCGCCAGTAAATTCACCCGTTGTTTTAAAAACAGAGGTACCAAGAAGCACGTTAATATTATGAATGTCGTTAATTTTATTTTCATATTTAATGAAGGCATCAAAAGTATAATCTCTAAAATAGTTTAAGCCTTCAAAAACACTACTTCTATCCACATTAAATACTTTTCCACTACCAAAATTGGCGATAGGATTGAAAACTTTAGAAGATACTTCTGAATAGTTAAATTGGATATTCGATTGTGCTGTAAAATGATCTAAGAAATTGTATGATAAACCTGCATTACCGCTTAATTTAGTAACCTTGGTTCTATCATAAGTATCATCAATTTGGGCTATAGGGTTAATAACCTCTGCACCCAAACCTTCTGCTTTTGTGTAATCACCGTTAGCATCAAACACCGTCATTATAGGTGACATGTTTATGGCATTAAAAAGTACAGATGCATTAGAGTTTTCCGCAAGATTACGTTTACTAGTCCTCATTAAGGTAAGCCCTGAAGTAAATTTGAAATTATCTAAAAAGTCCAAATTATAACTAGCATTGTTAGTAAAACGCGTAAAGTTTGAATTACTTCCGCCAACAATACCATCTTGAGTTAAGAACGATCCACTATAAGAATAAGACGATTTTTTACCACCACCTTTAAAAAGGATGTTGTGGTTCATCATAAAAGCATTTTTAAAAACTTCATCTTGCCAATCGGTGCCAGCACCTAAAGATGTTACATCCGTATAAGGAATTGATGATCCAGCAGCTGCAGATGCTTCGTTTAATAATAAAGCGTATTCGGTAGCGTTTAAAACAGGAATTTTTCTGGTGGTAGTTTGAAAGCCTCCAAAGGAAGAATACTCAATGGTTAAAGGCATTTCTTTGCGTCCTGTTTTGGTAGTAATTAATATAACCCCATTTGCCGCTCTTACCCCATATATACCTGCGGTAGCATCCTTAAGGATGTTCATACTTTCAATATCATTAGGGTTAACAACGCTTAAATCTTCAATAACGTTACCATCAACCAAAATTAATGGTCTGCTATCACCATTTGTGGATACACCTCTAATGCTTATGGTAGAACCACCACCAGGAGTACCAGACTGCGATGTAATATTAACACCGGCAACTTGCCCTTGTAATGCCTGCTCAATACGTGTAGGCTTAAGTGCATCAATCGTTTCTGCACCTACTACACTTACCGCACCAGTAATTTCCTTTTTAGTTTGTGTACCATATCCAATAACAACAACTTCATCAAGTTTTGCTAAGTCTTCTTGTAATTGAATGTTTAATTTAGAAGTATTTGTTACAACAACTTCCTTAGTTACATAACCAATATAACTAAAGATTAAAGTTGTGCCCGTTTTTACATCGGCAATGGTAAAATTACCATCAAAATCTGTAACTGCACCTTTAGTTGTATTCTTTACAATAACGTTAACACCGGGAATAGGAAACCCCGAATTGTCTTGTACATTTCCGCTAATGTTTATATTCTGTGCCCCAGAATATGTAATAAACATTAATGCTAGAATTTTAAAGAGATAATGTCTCATATTAATTTAGATTATTTAGTTTCTATAAAATTACTCTTGAAGATTGAGATATTATAATTTTTGACCGCAACAAAAAATATACATCATAATAAAATACTCAAATAATTAATAAAACCACAATTTTAAAGCTAAATAATAAGAATTTCACATTGTGTAATACCTAGCGGTATAGGTATTAAAACATCAAATGTTGTGGTGTTGTATAGGTAAAAATAGAGGTTGTTGTGCTGTTATATTTCTAAAATATAATCTGTTAAGCTAGACTCGTGCTGTAAATCCATTTTTTTACGTAATCTATAACGCTTTACTTCTACACTTCTTGCAGATATATTAAGTAGTGGAGCTATTTCTTTTGAAGATAAATTTAACCTTAAATAAGCGCAAAGTCTTAAATCATTAGAAGTAAGTGATGGATGTAAGGATTTAATCTTTTTAAGAAAGTCTTTATCGGCATTATTAAAGGCTTCTTCAAAGGCATGCCAATCATCTGTATTATTTAAATTATTATCAATAATTTTTATAACTCTTTTAATATTCTTAGGGTCTTGGGCTTTTTGTAATTCGGTTTTAATACTATTTAAAAATTCATTTTTCTTAATTAAACTCATGGTAGAGATTCCTAATTCTCTGTTTTTATTTTCAATATCTTGTCTTAGGTTATCGTTATTAAAACGCATGAGTTGTTGCTTATTTTCCAATTCTTTTAATTCTAATTCACGTTGATTTTTAAGAAGTATTTTTTCGCGTTGTTTTCTATAATAACGTTTATGAATTGTGTGCATGAAAAAAGAAAATAATGCAAATAAAAGAAAATAGATTACCAGCATTACATTGGTTAAATACCATGGCGCCTCAATAGTGAAACGATAGGTTTCTATATTCTCGGAAAGATCGTTGCCAATTCTAGATTTTACATAAAAAGTATATTCACCGTAAGGTAAATTTTCAAAAAACACACTTGAACTTGTAGACCAATTACTCCATGAATTATAAATACCATCTAATTTATATTGATATTCTGCTTCTAAATATTTATCGTATTCGGGTACACTGTAACTAAATTCTATGTTATTTTCGTTATTCTTAAAATTGCCATTCGTGGAAATATCTAAAAATTTGGTTTTAAATCCGTTTTTATAATTTTTACTAGAAATAAGATCTATACTAATTTTATGCGATTTGTAATTTAGCTTATCTAAATCTATAACAATAAACCCTAAAGTGTTTCCATACAGGAATTTATTATTGTTTAAATACGCTATGTTTTCATAATTTGAAATATCATTTCGTAACGAAATTGGGAAGGGAATTTTTTTAATTTTATAACTATTACTAAGCTTAATTGGCGTTAAATAACTAAAACCTTGAGAAGAAAAAGACCAAAGTGTGTTAGTTTCTTTATTAAAAACTAATTTTCCAGATGTATATTCATGTTGTTTAAACAAACCACTTAATATAGAGTCTTTTACGAACTTGTTTTTGACAGGATGATACTTGAATACCCCTTCTTTTTTGGTATATAATATTTGATCTTTAAACTTTGTTAAACTACTGTTGAAACCTTTATCTACCGAAGTTTCTTCTTGTACAGAAATAGCTTTAGTGTAATTAGCATCTAACTTTATTTTGAAAACACCTTTGTACTCATGGCTTACAAATACGTTACTATCATCAAGTAGTTCAAAAAATCGGCTTGAAATATTGAAATCTTCAATTTTATTTCTAAACACCCATTTACCTTGCTTATTTTCAATGATACACAAACCCGTATAATTGCCTTGCAGTAATAAATTATTGTTATTAGAAATTGGTTTAATATCCCATGTACCTCCAATATCCGAAATTAACTGAGCCTGAGTACCATTAATTATAAATGTTCCTGAGTTATGACCACAAAATAAGGTATCATTAATATTAGTTAAACACCAAACAGCACCTTGTGTACCAGGTATTAGCTCAAATTGGGAATTTGATTTAAGGTCTTTATAAAAAAGTCCTTGGTTGGTACCTAAATACAATTTATTATTGAATATTACCGATGCATTTACCGATCCTATTTTACCAATTTGATCGTTGTAAATACTAAATGGCGATTGTATATTTACACAATCAATACCATTTTCTAAACCTAACCAAACGTTATTATCAACATCTTCAAAAACTGAAAGTATGGTATTATTACTTAAACCATTATTTTGGTTTATATGATATTTAATATCACCATTGGGAGCAATATGAAAAATACCATTAGAGATTGTTCCAAAAATAAAACTATTGTCTTTTAACTTAATACTACGATATATTCGGTCTTTTAAAAGCACAGAATTTGCAGTAATATTCCATTTGGTAAATTCCTTATTTTTAAAAATGAATAAACCATTATCTTCTGTGTGAAATAATAAATTTCCTTGATGGTTAAATATATTTACTAATAAATTTTCTTTAGCAATAGGGTGGTTGGTTACAAGTTTAGCTTTGCCGTTTACAATTTCGAAAACACCTACTTTTTCCTTTTGAAAATAAACACCTTCATTAATTTTAAAAAGTTTGTAGATAACCGCATCTGAATTTATAACCGAATAAGAATCGTTATTTTTATTGAAAATATAAATTCGCTTTAGCGATTGAAATAAAATAAAATTATCAACATCTAGAATATTCCAAATTTCTTCATCTTCTAAAAAAGTAATTTTAAGTTTTGTTGATAATGAAGTATAATGTAACAGACCTAAATTGTTTTTTTTCCAATAACCAAATTCTTGGTAGCAACCTGTATAAATTACATCATTAATTACTTTAACCGACCTAATAATAGTTTCATTAGGAGAATTATAAAATTGCCATTTAGCACCATTAAACTCCAATAAGCCCTTATTATTTGCTACGTAAATAATTTTTTTATTAGACTGAGAAATCGCCCAATTTTGATTTTCTGAGCCATAATCATTTGGTGAATAAACCTGTACAGGTGGATGCTCTTGTGCTTTTAAAATAAAACAACAAAATAAAAATAATAATACTGGTAGTAGTTTAGTTGGCATTTCGTTAGAAAGGGAAAGTTTAAATACTAATATAATAAATATAAAGCATTAGAATACTATTGTCTAATTAAATCGTTCTAATACATTTTTAAAATGAAAAAAAGCAATACCTAGTAGTAAGTATTGCTTTTTTATATATTCTGAAATAGTTAGGTTTTACATGCGTTTTACGCTCCCACCTAAGGCAATATTTTCATTTATAGTTTCAGGTTTCCCGTAAACATACACTTCGCCACCTGCTCTAATTTTTGCATCTACTGTTTTAGATGCTTTTACATGTGCTTCACCTGCAGCATTTATAGAAACATCGGACTTGGTTGTTTCTAATTTTTCACCATCATAAAAACCTCCAGTAAAAATTGTCACTTTTTGAGAGGTCGATTTTCCAGTGGTTATAATTTTACCACCCGTAACGGCTTTAATTATAGTATAAGTAACCTCTAAAGGTATTTCAATACTTCCACCTTCTTGAGCTCTTAAATCTATCTCAAATTGCTTAATAGGATCTGTTCCTGAAACTTTAGCGCCTTCATTAGCATCAATAAGATCTAAACTTGTATAATGTAATTTTACTTTTGTATTTGTACCATCGAAAATTTTCCCAATAGACATTCTAATTTTTAGTGTACCATTTTTATTGTTTATTACCACATCTTCCATATTATTTCCGGTAATGATAGCTTTATTCTCATTGGATTTTACTAATTCTACTTCTATTAAGTCATAAACTTTAAGTTCTTTAAAATCTCCAATAGATTTTTCAATTTGGGCTTGTGCTATTGTAGCTCCAGATGTTAAGATTGTTGCTAATGTTAATAAGATAATTCGTTTCATTGTTTATTTTTTTTATACAACGTGATTAATCAATAATTATTCCGTTGATGATTTATTTTGGGAAAAAATTGGCAGATTCTAATTCAATAGTCTCCAGTGCAGGTTTTTAAAATTAAATTTTTCTTAATTTCTTAACTAAACTTTCCGATAGGTTAAATAACCATCTAACTTGTTCAGAAACTAATTGGGTTTCGTGTAGTTGTTGTCTCATTTTTTTAGAAATTGGTAAACCTTTTTCAATTTCTTTGTCTCGCACTGCAGCTAAATTTTGAAAATAATCTTCATAATTTTTTGAAGCCAAAGCTAATGCTTCTCTATCTAAAGGAATGCCTTTTATCGCTTCATTATTTAAAATACATAATGCTTCATCTAAATTAAATAAAATATACTTTACATAAACTTCAAATTGTTCGGGTACCTTACCGGTTTCGTTGGTTCTAATAAACATTCCTAATGCTGAAAGCGACGACAAATAGGTATTAAAAATTGAAATAAGCTCATAAATTAAAGCAGCATTTTCTTGTTTTGATTTTGGGTCTTGAATTAATCTTTGATAAGCGGCATTTAAATTACCTACTTGTAAAAAAGCCTCTTTTCTAGCTAAACTATAGGCTGTAGAAACCTCGCCTTTTACATGATACAACGTATCTATCTCTTTAAAAAAATCTGAAAAGGCTTGAATTGAATTGGAAAAATATTCCTTGATGTTTTTAGATTCCCAAGCTGGCCAAAAAAAGTAATTTCCTAAAAAGGCTAGGGAAGAACCTATTAAGGTATCAAACACCCTAAATTTTATAACTGTTAATATATTTGGCGTCATTAAAGCAAACATAAAAATAACATACATGGTAATGAATGCCGCTGCATTTCGGTAGTTGTTTTTTACTAAAGAAAAACCAATTATAAATGATACCACAGCAATTAAAGCGTAAATAATTACATTTTGTGTTAACAACACAATACCAACACCAATTGCAGCACCAATTAATGTACCTACAACACGTTGTTTGGTTCTTTCTTTGGTTAAGCCATAACTAGGCCTCATAATAACCACTATTGTTAACAAAATCCAGTACGATTGCTGCATTTCAATAACATGACCGATAATAAAACCAATCAACATCGTTAAGGTTAACCTTAGCGAATGCCTGAAAATAGGAGATTTAAAACTAAAATTTACACTCAGCTTTCTAATATCATAATCTTGAGGTGTGATAAACTGTTCGGCATCTTTTATAGACCTAATTTTATCGTTTTTTGAATAATTATCTAAAATTCTAAAAATATCATTCAGGTTATCTATTTGTTTTTCCTGGTAGGCTTTATAATTCAATAAAAAAATAACACCTTCTCTAGATTCCGGTAAACCAATACTAACTTTATAAATTTCAATATGGTTATCTATTTTTTTTAATAAAACTTTAAAATTATTAGAAAATGAAAGCTTTTCTTCTTTTAAAATAACTTTAGAAACATGATGTAGTCGTTCTGATATTTCAAAAATTAATAATTTAAATTCATCTACTTTTTCGGGATGATTTTTAAATAAGGCATCAAACTTTTCATAATCTACAGTATTGGAAATAGCAAACTCATAGATTTCCATAATTTTAGAAAAAATGAGTTGCTGTCTTCTGGTTCTGTTACTAAAACCAGAGCTTAATCTTTTTTCTAAAATAACTTCTCTTATGGTTTCATGAAGTTCATTAATCTCTGTTTGAAGCTTAAAAAGCTGTTCTAAAAGATTAGTTCTATCATCACTTTCAACCAAAAGTTTTCCTCGGATTTTTACAAATTGAGCTGTTTTTTCAATTAATTCAACAAACAAAAAATCTACTTGTGCTTTAGGTAAAGCAAATTGAGCTAAAATATTGAGAAACAAATACCAAATACCACCTAATGCAATAAATAATGCATGTTCTAAAATTGATATTTCTGCACTTTGCTGTGTAAAAGCTAAAACAAAGGACAATAAACCTGTTAATGAAATTAAAGATGCCCTAAAGCCAAATACTGAAATATAAGAAACTAAAAAAACTAAAATTATTAATAAGGGAATAAGGATGTAGAAACTACTACTAAAATATCTTATTAACAGCGTTATTGAAAAAGCTAAAATTATTGAAGTTAAAATGCCATAAAACTTATGTTTTAAACTACCAGGAATATCGGATGGTGCGCACAAAATGGTTCCTAAGGCAATACTAAAGCCAATATCTAGTCTATCAAAAAAATAAATAGATATTAACACAGGAATAGCCATGGCTAAAGCAATTACAAATGCTTTAATAAAATGGATACTCTTAAAATACCTAATTAAATTATTAATCATAAATTAAATTAAGCTTCAAATTTATGAAGTATTTTTAGCTAAGTCTTTTAATTTAGAATATTTAATTTTAAAATATATTTTAAGAAATTAACAGCTAAAATTTTATAGATACTGAAAATTAAAGCGCTAAATTTTATTAACCAGAAGGTGGTTGATTAAGAACAATTTATAAAAAATGAGCGCAATAATATATTACCATAGCTATACATTAGTTGTACAGCTATGGCAACATGTTAAATATATTTAAACCTGATCTTCGTGCTTACCAATTAAATTGAAATCGAGGTGTTTTTTAACTAAATCGGTGTTCTTTACTTTCACAACCACTTCATCACCAAGTTGATACATGGTTTTTGTATTTCTACCAACCATAGCATACAAATCTTGATCGAATGCGTAATGATCGTCTTTCATATCGCGAACACTAACCATACCTTCACATTTATTCGAAATAATTTCAACATAAATACCCCAATCGGTTACACCAGAAATAACACCTACAAAATTTTCATCTTTATGATCTTGCATGAATTTAATTTGCATGTATTTTATAGAATCGCGTTCTGCTTTGGTAGCTAAATTTTCCATATTACTGGAATGGTTACATTTATCTTCGTAAACATCTTCGTTAGCCGATTTTCCACCATCTAAATAATGCTGAAGTAATCGATGCGCCATCACATCAGGATAACGACGGATAGGGGAGGTAAAATGACTGTAATAATTAAACGCCAAACCATAATGACCAATATTATGTGTAGAATATTCGGCTTTACTCATACTTCTAATTGCCAAAGTATCTACTAAATTTTGTTCTTTTTTACCATTTACTTCCTTCAATAAAAAGTTAAGTGAGGCCGATGTTGTTTTACGATCTTTAAAATTTAATTTATAACCAAATTTAGATACAATACCTTGTAAATTAGCTAGTTTACTATCATCTGGTTCATCATGTACACGGTATACAAAGGTGCGTTTTGGTTCTTTTTTTCCAACAAATTCTGATACTTTTCGGTTTGCTAACAACATAAATTCTTCAATTAATTTATTAGCATCTTTACTGGTTTTAAAAAATACACCAACAGGGTTTGCATGTTCATCTAAATCGAATTTTACTTCAACTTTATCAAAAGAAATAGCTCCAGAACTCATGCGTTTTGCACGCATAATTTTAGCAAGTTCATCCATTTTTAGGATGGCTGTAGCAATGTCTTCTGAGGTGTTATAAGTTTCTCCCGTAAGAGATACGTCTTTAGGAATTGTATTAGATTTCGATTCTATAATTGCTTGCGCTTCTTCATAAGCAAAACGGGCATCGCTATAGGTTACGGTTCTACCAAACCATTCGTTTTTAATTTCACATTTATCATTCATTTGAAACACCGCAGAAAAGGTTAACTTTTCTTCATGCGGACGTAATGAACAAGCGTTATTTGATAATACTTCCGGAAGCATGGGAACCACACGATCTACCAAATAAATAGAGGTAGCGCGTTCGTAAGCTTCATCATCCAAAACAGTACCTTCTTGTAAATAATGCGATACATCTGCAATATGAATTCCTATTTCATACAAACCATTTTTCAACACTTTAAACGAAAGGGCATCATCAAAATCTTTGGCATCTTTTGGATCGATGGTGAAAGTTAAATCTTCACGCATATCGCGGCGTTTCGAAATTTCTTCTTGGGTTATAGAGGTATCTATTTTATTTGCAAACTCTTCAACTTCGTGTGGAAATTCGTGAGGCAAACCATACTCGGCTAAAATAGAATGAATTTCGGTATTATGGTCTCCTGGTTTACCAAGTACTTGAACTACTGAGCCATAAGGCGAATCGGCGTTCTCTGGCCAATCTTCTAGTTTTACTAATACCTTATCGCCATCTTCGGCTTTATTAATTTTGTTGATAGGTACAAAAATATCTTTGTACATTTTATTACTATCGGCAACTACAAAGGCAAAATTCTTTTTCTCATGAATTTGAATGGTACCAACATACTCACTTTTATCACGTTTTAAAACTTGCGTTATTTCGCCTTCTAACTTACCACGATGACGGCGTTTGTAAACATAAAATTCTACTTCATCGCCATTTAAAGCTTTGTTTATGTTGTTTGAGGCTACAAATACATCATCTTCAAAATCATCGGAAATAATATAACCGTTTCCTTTTGAAGCTAAATCTAGTTTACCAGTATGGTATTCGGTGTTAATAACTGCTTTAAACTTGCCACGTTCTACTTCTTCAATTTCTTTTTTACCTTGTAAATCGCGTAATTTTTTTATTATCTGGTTGCGGCTACTGGCATCATTTACGCCTAGTTTAGCAGCAATTTGTTTGTAATTGTAAGATTGATTTCTATCTTTTTTTAATATACTTAGAATCGTATTTGTAAGGTTGGAAATACCTTTACTTTTGGATTTCCCTTTTTTCTTTTTTGTCATTTATTTTTTGTAATTCATAGTCGTTTCCTAAGATAGTGGAAATTCTGTTATTAAATAGCGTTGGTTTAGGAGAAGATTTGCTATTTATTTTATACAAAGCTACGATTTAAATTTTTAATGGTGTTTTGTTAAAGTTAACTTTATAAAAAGAAAGGGTTTCCCATTAAATAGAAACCCTTCGTAATACCCATATTTTTTTTACTCAACGACAATTTTTTTAGCGGATTTTCCTTTATTGGTCTCTACTTCTATAAAGTACGTACCGGATGATAAGTTTTTAGTATCAATTTTTAATGCTTTTGTTGAATACAAATATTGACTTTGAATGTTATAAATATTAACTTGTTTTAACTCAAAACCTTTATTTAAATTTATGTTTAACACATCTGAAACAGGGTTGGGGTATAATTGGAAACTATCAAAATCTAAATCAGTTATGGATAGCTCTGAACATGATGTACTAAAACTAGCCGTAGCATCTTTGTCTAGCCAATACGTACTACTATAGGTAACATTATCTACCTCTATACAGGTTAAGTTTGGATTGTTTAAGACGTAAAATGTATAAAGTTTAGTGTTATTACCATTCTTTACATTTAAAGTCTCTAATTCATTGTTACTACACGTCAGTCTTTCTAAAAACGGTGTAGAATTTAAATCTAGACTCGTTATTTTATTGAAACCGCAATGTAATTCTATTAAAACTGAATTGGAACCTAAATTTAAACTTGTTATATTATTTCTTAAGCAATACAATCTTTTTAAAGATGGATTGGAGCTTAAGTCTAAATTTGTTATATTATTTTGGACACAATTCAATGATTCTAAATACGGGTTAGAGCTTAAATCTAAACTCGTTAAATTATTGGATGGGCATTCCAAATATTTTAATACAGGATTGGAACTTAAATTTAGGCTCAACATATTATTACTCCAGCAATACAGTCCTTCTAAAGCAGGATTAGATTTTAAGTCTAAGCTTGTTAAATTATTATTAAAAGAGCAAATTAACACTTTTAAAGCTTGGTTGGAGCTTAAATCTAAACTCGTTAAATCATTGTAAGCACAATCCAATCTTAATAAAGCTACATTAGATCTTAAATTTAAGTTTGTTATATTGTTTTTAGAGCAATACAATGATTCTAAAGATAAGCTAGAGCTTAAGTCTAAGCTTGTTATATTATTGTAAGAACAGTATAAATTAATTAAAGCTGGGTTGGAGCTTAATTTTAAGCTCGTTATATTATTTTCAGAACAATACAATGTTTCTAATGCCGTATTGGAGTTTAGATTTAAGCTCGTTATGTTACTTCCACTACAATCTAAATATTTTAAAGCTGGGTTGGAACTTAAGTTTAAGCTCGATATATTATTGTTAGAACAAATTAATACTTCTAAACTTTCAAAAGAACTAATGCCAGTTAAAGAACTAATACCTTTATAAGAAATATTTAAATTTACAATAGACTTAATATTTTCTGTTAGCACAAACTTGTCCAAAACCGTATCATACCCTAAATCAATTAAGGCTTGTTCAAAATTACGATCAGGTATATAAGTTTTTTGAGCCGTAAGTGTTATACTTATAAATAAACACGCAGTAAAGTAATAATGTTTCATGCCTATAAATTATATTTCTATATATATATTTCAGTTTTTACCACATTGAATTTATAAAGTTAAATGAAATACACGTTATAAATGAAGTTATCCACATTATATACTATATTAAATATTTCTTTTAAAATTTTAAAAAAAATAATGATTGTTATTATAGTATGTTAATAGCGGTATAACTTTTTTAAATTTTATTTTGATTACATTAAATTTACATTCTATTAATAGGTAATTAACAATGCAATTTCTTTTAAAAGCTTCATTATTAATGAATTTTAAAATTATATAAACAGTTGTTAACAACTTAAAATCCCTGTTAATTATTAATAAATAGTTTAAAAACCGGTGTTCATATAAATCATTTGATGGCTTATAACATTAAAAAAAAAAGTGAGTTAAATTTTTGGAGAATTCATGTCGGTTTTTGATTGGAAAATTAAATGGATTTTCAATATTTTAATTTTAAAAAATTATCAACACTTATTAACAAGTAATCAATACTATAATACACATAGTTTATAATTATTACCTTTGTATAGATTTACATTAAATTTATATAAATGAATATTGCTATAGGAAACGATCACGCTGGTACCGATTATAAATTCGCTATTTTAAAACATTTAGAATCAAAGGGTTATACTGTTAATAATTACGGAACCGATTCTAATGATAGTGTTGATTATGCCGATTTTGTACATCCAGTTGCTGAAGATGTTGTTAATAACAAAGCAGATTTTGGTATTTTAATTTGCGGTAGTGCTAATGGTGTTGCTATGACTGCTAATAAGCATCAAAAAATACGTGCAGGTTTATGCTGGAATAAAGAAATTGTTCATTTAATACGTAGCCATAACAATGCTAATATTTTATGTATTCCGGCGCGTTTTACCGCTATACAGCAAGCTGTAGAAATGGTTGATGTATTTTTAAATACAGAATTTGAAGGTGGCCGTCATCAAAACCGTATCGATAAAATTCCTGTTTCTTGTTAAATGTCCCATTCGCATCATCACCATGCACATGATCATAACGATTTAAAAGGTAGGAATCTTTTAATTTCTATACTTTTAAACATTCTTATAACAGCTTCGCAAGTTATAGGAGGTATCATTTCAGGTAGTTTAGCTTTATTAAGCGATGCGCTACATAATTTTAGTGATGTATTATCTTTAATAGTTAGTTATGTTGCTAATAAGCTTTCTAAAAAAGAAGCCTCTATTCAACGAACTTTTGGTTATAAACGGGCCGAAATTTTAGCAGCGTTTATAAATGCTTCTACATTAATAATTGTTGCTATTTTATTAATAATTGAAGCTGTTAAACGTTTTCAAAATCCGGAAATTATTAAATCAGGTTTAGTAATTTGGTTATCTGTTTTAGGTATAGTTGCTAACGGTTTAAGCGTATTGTTATTAAAGAAGGATGCTAAAAACAATATCAATATGCGAAGCGCCTATCTACATTTGTTAACCGATATGATGGCAAGTGTGGCGGTGTTAATTGGTGGTTTGTTAATGAAATTTTACCAGGTATTTTGGGTAGATAGTTTGTTAACTTTTTTAATAGCATTGTATTTAATTTGGATGGGTTACGATTTACTAAAAACCTCTACAAAAATGCTGATGCTTTTTACACCAAGTCATATAAATATTAAAGAGGTTGTTAACAACGTGAATCAAATACCAAAAGTAAAGCGTTTGCACCATGTACATATTTGGAATTTAAGTGATAATGAATTGCATTTAGAAGCGCATTTAGATTTAACTGAAGATGTATCAATTACAGAATTTGACGCTATTTTACAGGATATTGAAGTCTTTTTACATGAACAATATGATATTAACCATGTAACTATTCAACCTGAATTCAATAAAAATGATTCCAAAGAAGTAATTGTTCAGGATTAAAAATCTTTTTTAAAAAAGGTACGACGTGGGATTCTCATTAATATCATCTAAAAAGTCTGGTAATAACGAATTTAAAAATATGCTAAAAACTCAAGTAAAAACCTTTTCAGAATTAAGCATTCAAGAATTATATAGCATTTTACAATTACGTAGCCAAGTATTTGTAGTAGAACAAAATTGTGTTTATCAAGATATTGATGGGAAAGATGAAAAGGCATTACATGTATTAGGGATTAAAAACAATAAAATTATTGCTTATACAAGATTGTTTAATCCAGGTGATTATTTTGAATATGCCAGTATTGGTAGGGTAGTGGTGGCCCAAAACGAACGGAATTATAACTATGGTTACGACATTATGAAAGCCTCCATTGAAGCTATTGAAAGTATTTTTAAATTAAAAAAGATAAAGATATCTGCTCAGGCGCATTTAAAATCCTTTTATAATAACTGTGGTTTTATTGAGTATGGTGAAACCTATTTAGAAGATGATATTCCGCATATAGCTATGTTAAAAGGATAATAACTTAAGTATTTGTTTAACGTTTTAAGGTAAAATGTCCTTTAATAATTTCACCTGTATTTAAAGTAATGGCATACCAATAATCATTAGTTTCTAATGGTTTTCCATTAAAGGTGCCATTCCAGCCTATTGAATTTGCTGATAAAAATTTTAAAAGCTTACCATTTCTATTAAAAATAGCTATAGATTTTATAGTATTATTAAAATCTTCCACCTTCCAAAAATCATGTGTACCATCATTATTTGGTGTAAAATATTTAGGAATATAATAGTTTTCAGAAATAATTAAGATTTTAAATTTACTTTCTTTTGTAGCACAAATGGAGGTATTATATATATAAATTGTTTGAGATTTATTTATGATATCTCCGGCATTTAAAGCAGTACCTAAACCGCCAGATTCCGTAAAATAACGACCATAAGTAAGAGGAGGTAAGATATAAGATGTGTTTGTAATTACGCTATTTAAGGTATCTATATTTACATAATAATTACATTCACTTTGGGTATCTACATAATTTAAAAATTTATTTGGAACCCATGTTGTTGGTATGTTTAAAGGATTATCAACAACTACACAATTCAGATTAATATTATTACTAAAATTTACAGTAGCTTTACTATTATTTCCGTTTTTAAGATTCAATTTGCATAATTTATTAGAGCTACAATCTAGACTTGTAAGGTTGTTAGTTCTAGAAAAATCTAATTCAGAAATTGAATTATTACTACAGTTTACAGTTATTAAATTGTTGTTTGTTTCTGTATTTAGAAAAGAGATGTTATTGTTCTCACATGTTAAAATTGTTAAACTAGAAATTTTAGAAATATCTAAATTTGAAATTAAATTAAACCCACATTCAAATCTATTTAACTTTGTGTTTTTAGTAATATTTAGGTTAGTTATTTGATTGTTTTTACATACGAAAACATTCAAATTTATGTTTTTTGATACATCTAAATTAGTAAGATTATTGGAATTACAAACAAGTGATATTAGCTTAGTATTTTTAGTAATATTTAAGGTTGATAATTGATTATTATCGCACCAAAAAATACTTAAATCCAGTAGGTTTGAAACATCTAAAGCAGCTAAATTATTATAACTACAGTAAATTTGAGATAGTTTAGTATTATTAGAAATATTTAGGCTAGTAAGTAAATTTTTAGAGCAATTTAAAATAGTTAAACTAGTAAAGTTTTCAATACCTGTTAAGTCCGAAATATTTTTATTTGCAACATCTAAATTGATAATTGTATTAATATTTGAGGTTGGAACAACTCCATTTAAAGGAGCAGAATCATAACCTAAATCTATTAAAGCTTGTTCAAAATTCGGGTCTGGAATTGTTGTGTTTTGTGAATGGATTGTAACACAAAAAAGTATTAAAAAGAAACTGTTTATATATGCTTTAATTAACCACATAGGTAATAACAATTTCTACACGTCGGTCAAATTTTGGGTCGCCACCTAACGGAAATTTTCGACGCAAACCTAAATGGCGCATCCTTTTTTTATCAACTCCTTTTTTAGAGAAATAATTATAAATGTATTCGGCACGAGCTTCAGAAAGGTTACGTAAGTTTGTTTTTCTATCAACAGCATCTCTGGAATTTTGCGTACAACAAACATGACCCTGAATGGTGAAATATAGGTCTTTTCTATCCACTAAAATATTTGCAATTTGTTCCAATGTTTTTTTAGATTCTGGCATCACTTGGCTATAACCAGTTTTAAATAAAATGGTATCAAAAATAATTTTATCGCCTACTTTTAAATCTCCTTTTAATACTTCTTGAATTTCTTTCTTTTTAGGTTCTTCAACCTTAAGTACTTCTTTTTCAGTGTTAACTTCTACAACTTTTATTGGTTTAGGCTTAACAATAATTTCTACTTTTCTATTTAATCCTCTAATTTTTACAATGTTTTTTTCTTCAACAATTTTTAATAAAATTTTGCCTTTACCGTCTACATTTGTTATTAATTCTTCACTAATTTCATTGTTAGAAAATACGGTTTTGATAGCGTCAGCACGTTGTTGGGATAGTCTTAAATTATAGGAAACGGCACCAATATCATCACAAAAACCAAAAATAGAGATGGATTCGATATCAACATCAGCTAAGCTAGAAATGAATAATAATAGGCGACTTTCTTCGGTTGAAGGAATGGCGTATTTATCAGTATCAAAATAAACTTCATGTGTTAATTCTTTTTGAGAAAAAACGGTTGCAGAGTGAAGTGTTATTAATAAAAAAA
Source organism: Mariniflexile sp. (assembly GCF_041583155.1). Taxonomy (GTDB): domain Bacteria; phylum Bacteroidota; class Bacteroidia; order Flavobacteriales; family Flavobacteriaceae; genus Mariniflexile. The sequence continues at coordinate 34,284 of NZ_JBFHGK010000009.1, read as the reverse complement.
ACAGCAATTTATACATAGTAGGGGACTGAAACGGAATATAAATATACTATTTAATACGTATTTTATATAAAATTACAGCGTATTTAAGATTAACTACTTGTACAACAGGATGAAAGCCTATTTTTTATTTTAGAAAGCTATAATAGGTAGTTTGATTTGTAAGAATTTCAGTTGCCTTTTTTATTTCAGGATCATGAATTTTATAATAATCATACAAACCTTCACGGTACACATAACGTTTAACAATTTCTTCTGTTAATAATTGTAATAAATAGGCTTTATTTTCATCGATAACGGTAGATTTCGATTTGTTCAAATTAGTTATTAGTAAGTTGTAATCAGATTTAATATTATCATCTAAGTCTTCATTTTTAGCTGCTTCAAGAGCTTTGGCTAATGCTTTTTCAGTAGCAGTTACAAATGAAAAGTTATTGGTTTTTAAGAAATTTTTGAAATTAACAAAATCAGTATCATTAAGTTGTAAATTATTAACATCTTTTACATCATGGTTGTAATAGTAGTTTGTTGCGTAATTGAAAACTAAATCGTTATTAACAATAGCATTTATAATAGATGAATTTTTGGTAGCAGAAACATTAACATCAGGAAAAACACCACCACCATCAAAAACTTTTCTACCATTTTTAGTTTTAAACTCGTTGTAGTTTTCTTGTTTTACACGAACGGCTTCTCCTTTATCATTTCTATGCCAATAATCAAGTGCTTGAATACACCTGCCAGAAGGCGTATAATATCGTGAAATAGTTATTTTAACTTGCGTACCATATACCAATTCTTTTGGACGTTGTACTAACCCTTTTCCAAAACTTCTAGAACCAACAATAACGGCACGGTCTAAATCTTGTAATGCGCCGGAAACAATTTCGCTTGCCGAAGCACTGCCTTCATCAATTAAAATAACTAACGGAATGTTAGTATCTATTGGGTCGTTTTGGGTATAATATGTTTTGTTATATTTTTTAACTTTAGATTTTGTTGTAACTACTAATTGGCCTTTTGGTACAAACAAATTCACAATATTAATGGCTTCATTTAGTAATCCACCTGGGTTTCCACGAACATCTAAAATAATTCGTTCAGCTCCTTGTGCTTTTAAATCGCGTAAGGCATAATTAGTTTCAGAAGAAGCTTTACTGTTAAAACGACTTAATACAATATATCCTGTTTTAGCATTTACCATAGAAAAATGAGGCACTGCTTTTATTTCCACCTCTGCACGTTTAATACTTGCTGTTTGTGTTTTACCTTGGCGTTTATAAGTAACTTCTACCGAGGTATCTGTAGCTCCTTTTAATAGTTCGCCTGCATCTTCCTTATAAGTTTCTATAAGGGTGTTGCCTACTTTTATTATTTCGTCACCTGCTTTTAAACCGGCCTTATCTGCTGGATAATCTTTGTAAGGTTCAACGATTATTAGTTTATCTTTCAAGGTTTTTACTTTGGCTCCAATACCTGTATAATCGCCTGTATTGTTAATTCTAGCAGCTTCTACATCCTGTTCATTCATAAAGTTTGTGTACGGATCTAGATCGGCTAACATACTCTTTATGGCTGTGTCCATTAAATCGCCTGGGTTGGTTTCATCAACATAATTCATGTTGAGTTCCTTAAATAGTGTGGTAAAAATTTCAATTTGTTTCGCTATTTCAAAAAAATCGTTTCTAAATGCCGTTGTTGTTATAAATAAGGCACTCGCTATAACGGGTATTATCACTCTTTTTTTCAATAATTTCTTCATCACTATTTATATTTTTCTTCAGAAATGTTTTTTGAAAATTTTTCAAAAAGTAGTTTCATTCGGGTTTCAACTTGGGTTAATGTAGGTTTGTCTTTGCCAATGTACAAAATCATAAACGCGTAGGATGTTGTTAAATTGTTAAAATAAACAGATTTGTTTAGCCTGTAAGATTCTCGCATTAAGCGTTTTATACGATTTCTATCTACAGCAGTTTTAAAAAAACGTTTACTAACAGAAACGCCTGTTTTTGTTTGAACAGCTTCACTAAAGGTAGTGGGTAAATACACTAAACGCAATGGAAAAGCTGAAATTGATTTACCTTCTGTAAACAATTGGTCTATTAGTTTTTTACTTTTTAGTTTTTCTTTTTTGTTGAAGGTAAATTTCAAGGTAAAGGGTTTTAAAAATTCAAAGGTAATGAAATTAAAAAAGCGGTTTTATAACTAATACTTTACAGCTATTTTTTTTGGCGGTTTTTAGTTAAACTTTTATTTGTTTTAGCGAACCAAATACCAGGATGCTATAAGGTTGAATAATGGTTTTTAGGGCTAATTAAGGCATTCTATCATTGGTGAACTTTGAAGCTTGAGGCAAATTAATAAACAAAAAGTTTAAAATATTTTTATTACTTTGTATCATTTGAAGAGTTTTTTATGTTTGATGATGTTTTAGCGGCCATACCTTTTGGAATTATTTTAGCCTTTACTATAGGACCTGTTTTTTTTGTATTGCTTGAAACCAGTGCGACAAAAGGTTTTAAGAGCGCTTTAATTTTTGATTGTGGTGTAATGTTGGCTGATATTATCTTTATAGCTGTTGCATTTTTTAGTACTAGCAAACTTCTTGAAACTATAAAGGATGACCCTAGTTTTTTAATTTTTGGAGGTGTTTTATTAGTTACCTACGGTTTTATTTCCTTCATTAAAACATCAAAATCATTTAGAGATATTGTTAGAGAATACCATAAAATACAAATAAAGAAAGGTTACGGTAAACTTTTTTTAAAAGGTTTTTTACTTAATTTTATTAACATAGGTGTACTATTAGGTTGGGTAGCCTTTATTGTTATTGCTAATACCATTACAAGTTCTACCGATGGTGTTATTGTATTTTTAAGTACCATTTTAATAGTTTATTTTCTTGTGGATTTAGTTAAAATGGTATTGGCAAAAAAATTAAAAAGTAAATTAACACCACGTATCATTTTTAAAACCAAGAAACTAATTGCTTTGGTTATTTTAGGCTTCGGATTATTACTTTTAGTACAAGGATTCTTTCCAAAGGAAAAGGAATTATTAAAAGAAAAACTAGAAAAAATGAGCCCTATGAATAAGAATTCAGGTAATTGAATAAAGGGTTTTAAGCGATATAATTATTCCTTCAAATTGTAAAGCATAAAAAAACCCCCAACATATGTTGAAGGTTTTTTTGAGGTGTCGAGCGGATTCGAACCGCTGTAGCAGCTTTTGCAGAGCTGAGCCTAGCCACTCGGCCACGACACCTTATTTGAGAGTGCAAATGTAAAAAAAAAATACACTATTCTATAGATAAAATTAAAATTAACGCTTTTCAGACATTTTAATAGTTACTTTTTCAACATCACCACCAATAGGAGGGTTTATTTTACTTACCCAAACGGTTGCTTTTTTTACCATTTTATCTTCTTTTAAGATTCTGTTTAAAATACGTTTTGCCACCGTTTCTAATAATTGAGAAGGGATAGCCATTTCATCCTTAATAATGCGATTTAAAAACACATAATCCACAGTATCAGTAAGCTTATCTGTTTTCGATGATTTTTGTAAGTTAGCTTCAACCTCTAAACTTACAAGGTAATCGCTTCCAATTTTTGTTTCCTCTTTTAAGCACCCATGGTGTGCAAATATTCTAATATTTTCAACTTTTATTATTCCCATCATATGCAGTTTTAAGTCGGTAAAATTACCTAATTTTGCACAATATTTTTTGTTTAATTACCTATTGCCAAACATTTTTATGTCTGAAGAAAAAAAATCACTCAACTTTTTAGAGCAAATTATAGAGAAAGATTTAGCTGGTGGAATGCCACAAAGTAAACTTCGTTTTCGTTTCCCACCAGAGCCAAATGGTTATTTACATATTGGACATACTAAAGCCATAGGAATTAGCTTTGGTTTAGGTGAAAAGTATAATGCACCGGTAAACCTTCGTTTTGACGATACGAATCCTGCCAAAGAAGAGCAGGAGTACGTGGATGCTATTAAGGAAGATGTTTCTTGGTTAGGCTATAAATGGGATAAGGAATTGTTTTCTTCCGATTATTTTCAACAACTTTATGATTGGGCAGTACAATTTATTAAAGAAGGAAAAGCCTATGTAGATTCACAATCTAGTGAAGCTATGGCAGAACAAAAAGGGACACCAACCCAACCAGGTATAGACGGACCTTATAGAAATAGAAGCGTAGCAGAGAATTTGGATTTATTTGAACGGATGAAAGCCGGTGAATTTGAAGAGGGTACTCACATTTTACGCGCTAAAATAGACATGCAACATCCAAATATGTTGATGCGCGATCCGATTATGTATCGAATACTAAAGAAGCATCACCATAGGACGGGTAATGACTGGTGTATTTACCCAATGTACGATTGGACGCATGGTGAAAGTGATTATATCGAACAAATTTCACATTCCTTATGTTCTTTAGAATTTAAACCTCATAGAGAGCTTTACGATTGGTTTTTAGACCAAGTAGTGGATAAAGATTTAGTTAGACCTAAACAGCGTGAGTTTGCTCGTTTAAACCTAAGTTATACCATTATGAGTAAGCGAAAGTTACTTAAATTGGTTGAAGATGGGATTGTTCGTGGGTGGGATGATCCTAGAATGCCAACTATTTCTGGTCTGCGCCGAAGAGGTTATACTCCAAATTCACTTAGAAAATTTGTAGAAACTGTTGGTGTTGCTAAACGTGATAATATTATTGATGTGTCGCTTTTAGAGTTCTGTATACGTGAAGATCTAAACAAAATTGCACCTCGTGTGATGGCAGTTTTAGATCCTGTAAAGCTAGTAATTACTAACTATCCTGAAGGGAAAGAAGAGTGGTTGGATGCCGAAAATAATCAAGAGGACGATAGTGCTGGTTTTAGAAAAGTACCGTTCTCTAGAGAGTTGTATATTGAAAGAGAAGATTTTAAGGAACAAGCTAATAGTAAATATTTCCGTTTAAGTTTAGGGAAAGAAGTGCGTTTAAAAAACGCGTATATTATTAAAGGAGAAAGTGTTGTAAAAGATTCTGAAGGAACAATTACTGAAATTCATTGCACTTATTCTGAAGATACATCAAAAAAAGTAAAAGGTACTTTGCATTGGGTTTCTATTAAACATGCTGTAAAGGCGGAAGTGAGAGAGTATGATAGATTATTTATGGATGAAGCACCAGACAGTTATCAAGATAAAGATTTTATGGAATTTTTAAACCCAGAATCTTTAAAAATTATTCAGGCTTATGTGGAACCAAGTTTATTAGAGGCAAAGGTAGGGGATAGGTTTCAGTTTCAGCGTATTGGGTATTTTAATGTGGATAACGATGCTACTTCAAACAATTTAGTTTTTAATAAAACCGTTGGTTTGCGAGATACTTGGGCAAAACAAGAGGACGTGAATAAAGGTGATAATAAACCCGCACAGCAATCTAATTCTGGACAACAATCGCAACGAAAAGCAATTGATGTAATTCAGCAACTAGGAAAAAAATACACAAACCTCCCAGAAGAAAAGCAATTAAAAACAAAAGCAGAAATTCAAAAATTAGCAAATGATGTTAGTTATGATGATTTACAACCTTTGTTTAATACGGCTGCTAAAAAAGTAGGAACTCGTGTTGCTACTATGATTACTTTAGGGGTTCTATTGAAAAATGGATTAGAACGAAATGAAGATATTAACAATTTTATAGAAACGGCATTAGAAGATTCTAATACTATTTTAGTTGAAGAAGCGAAAACTATTAAGTAGATATAAATGAGTTATATATCATAATTTTTGATATATTTAATATCTAACTTCAACTAACATCATTATGGATTTTTTAAACATTTACGCAATTATTGCAGCAGCCTTTTCTGCATTAATTGTTGGCTTTATTTGGTATAACCCAAAGGTATTTGGCAACGCTTGGATGGATGCTGCTGGTTTATCTGAAGAACAACTTAAAGGTGGTAATATGGCCAAGATTTTTGGATTGGCATTATTATTTGCCTTTATGCTCGGTTTTATATTAGAAAATTTGGTAATCCATCAGGCTGGCGCATTGAGTTTAACTGGAGGCGATTCTAAAGTTGCGCTGCAATCGTATTCAGATTTTATGACGGATTACGGTAACAATTTTAGAACCTTTAAACACGGGGTGCTACATGGTGTTATTGCCGGCATATTTTTCGCTTTACCTATTTTAGGTACTAACGCATTATTTGAACGTAAAAGCGCCAAATATATCCTTATTAATAGTGGTTATTGGATTGTAACGTTAGGTATAATGGGTGGTATTATTTGCGCTTGGAAATAATATTTGTAAACTTTTAACATATAGGAAGACTGAAGTGTTTTAACTTCGGTCTTTTTTATTTTTATATTGAAATCATTTCAAATTTATCATAGTGTTAATGCGCTCCCAACAGATTGGGATGGTCTTGTTGCACATGATATTTTTCTACAATCAGCCTATTTAAAGGCACTTCAAGACGCTTCACCAAATAATATTCAATGGTTTTATGTTGGTGTTTTTAAAAACGAATGTTTAGTTGGAATAGCTATTATTCAAAGAGTTCAATTGTATTTAAAAGACATGTTTCGCACCATAAAAGTTTCCTGTGTTAAGGAGTTTTTTCGCGATGCAATTTCAAAAATATTAAAAGGAAATATACTGGTTGCTGGAAACCTAATGCATACCGGGCAACACGGGTTGTTTTTTCAAAAGAAAATGATTTCACAACAAGACTATATAAATTTAGTTTTTGAAGCCTTAGAAGTTCTTAAAAGCGATATTAAATTGAAACAAAATAAAACCATACGTGCTATTTTGTTTAAAGATTATTTTGAAGACGATAGCATTCATCTAGAAGATGATTTTTTCAAAATTAATAATTTACACAAAGTTACGGTACAACCTAATATGGTGTTACCTATTCAACCAGAATGGACTTCAATGAGCCAATATATTTACGCTTTAAACAAGAAATATAAATCCAGATACAAGCGCGCAAAGAACAAATTAGGTTCTATAGTATGTGAGGAGTTAAATTTAGAGACCATTCAAAGGAATTCTAATAAACTATATGAACTGTATTTAAACGTATCAAATAATGCTAAGTTTAATACCTTCATTTTACCCCAAAATCATTTTTATAATTTAAAGCTTCAGCTTGCTAATAGGTTTAGAGTTTTTGGATATTATTCAAAAGGTGAACTTGTTGGTTTTTTCTCTTTAATTGAAAATAATAATAATCTAGAAACCTACTTTCTTGGTTATGATGAAATACATCAATACCAAAATCAGTTATATTTAAATATGCTTTACAGTATGTTAGATTTTGGTATTAGGAATCAATTTAAAACAGTTGTTTATGCTAGAACTGCTATGGAAATCAAAAGTTCGGTAGGAGCCAAGGCAAAGCCCATGCAAGTATATATTAAACATACCAATTGGTTGTTAAATGCTATTTTAAAACAAATATTTGGTTTAATGAACCCGAAACAAACTTGGGAGGAACGCCACCCATTTAAGACATAAAAAAAGCCTCAATTCAATTAAGATTTGAGGCTTTTGTTTATTAAAAATAATTAATTTATTCCTTATTCTTATTAAGTTTGGCTTCTTTCATGGCTTCTCCAATTTGGTTACTCGCTGTAAAGCTTGTAAGCATTTCGTTAAGCATATTACTACCTGTTTGCGGTGAATTAGGCATTAAAATAAGGTTACTATTGGTATGTTGTCCTATAGATTGCAGGGTGTCGTAATGTTGGGTAACTACTATTAACGCAGAAGCTTCCTGAGAGTTTATTCCAACTTTATTCAATACAAGTACAGATTCTTCCAATCCACGTGCAATTTCCCTACGTTGGTCTGCAATTCCTTGTCCTTGTAAACGTTTACTTTCTGCCTCGGCTTTAGCTTTTTCAACAATTAAAATGCGCGCAGCATCGCCTTCATATTGTGCAGCAGTTTTTTCTCTATCGGCGGCATTAATGCGGTTCATGGCTTCTTTTACTTGTGGATCCGGATCAATATCGGTTACTAGAGTTTTTATAATATCAAATCCATAATCTAGCATAGCATCATTTAATTCTGCTTTTACGGCCAAAGCAATATCATCTTTTTTAACAAATACATCATCCAATTTCATTTTAGGCACTTCGGCACGAACTACATCAAATACATAACTTGTTATTTGGTCGTGTGGATAATCTAATTTATAAAATGCATCATAAACTTTTTCACTTAATACGCGGTATTGCACAGATACTTTTAAGCGCACAAACACATCATCCAATGTTTTGGTTTCAATAATTACATCTAATTGCTGAATTTTTAAACTTAGGCGGCCAGCAACCTTGTCTATAATGGGAATTTTTAATTGTAATCCAGACTGACGAATGCTTAAAAACTTTCCGAAACGCTCAATTACAGCGGCCGTTTGTTGTTTTACAGTAAAGAAGGACGAAAATAAAATTACTAATCCTACGAAAATAAAGGGAATTAAATAAAAGCTCATAAAATTTTTGATTAAAAATGATTAAAAAAAGGGTGATTACTAAAAAAAGTTATATTTGTTTACACAACTTTAAATATACAATGAAAAAACTACATGTAGCTTTATTAGTAGCTCTTTTACTATGTTTTATTACAAAAAATTTCGCTCAAAGGGGAAATTATAGAATTACTAATGAAATTAATGTTACGGGTGGTTTAACTAAATTGGATATTGCTACTAATAATTTCAATACGAAAAAAGGAGATGGCTTTTTAGGAGGTTTTATTGCTTCGGTTGATATTCCTCACAAATGGTATAATGTTAGTTTTGGTATGCAATTGTCTGAAAGCACCATTGGTATTGCAGCAAGACCACTACAAGTAGTTCAAAATAGTGAATTTATTGACTATAAGTTGTTCGCTGCGCAGGTTGCTATGTTGATGCATATTAAAGTCATTCCAAATCATTTTACTTTAGATTTTGGTCCCATGCTACAGTATAATAGTAAATTGGAATTAGAAGATAAAACCAAAGAACATTATTTTGTTGATAATTATATAAACTTAACTGCTGAAAACCTTAGTGATATTTCTCAATTTAATTTTAACGGTGCCATTGGTGCATCTTTAGGGTTTAAGGTTTTTAAATTGAAAGCACAATATATTTATGGATTTACTAACATTTTGAATAGGTTAGAAGCTCAAAGCTTGGATACATCCGGAGGAGATGCCCGTTTTAAAGGGAATCAAAATATGTTGGTTTTAGGTGGAATAGTGTCATTTTAATGAATTATTATGAAAAGAAGAACATTTATAGAAAAAACACTTAAAGGCTCTGCTTTGTTGGCAACAACTAGTATGTGGTCTTGCGCTGTATTTAATAAGCAACCAGAAGGTGCTTTTATTGACCGCATATTACCAGCTCCAGTGGGAGGTGGTTTTCGCGACGACAATTATTGGATTTGGGGTTCCTCAGTGATTAAAGGGGAAGATGGTAAATATCATATGTTCGCTTCTAGATGGTCTAAAGATGTTGGATTTGGGTGTTGGGTAACTAATTCAGAAATTGTTCGGGCTGTAGCTGATACACCTGTGGGTCCTTATGTATTTCAAGAGGTGGTTTTACCTGTACGTGGAAAGGAATTTTTTGATGGTATGTGTACTCATAATCCAAGAATTATAAAATATAAAGATAAGTATCTGTTATATCATTTTGGAACAACCTATAATTTTCCGCAACCAACAAAGGAAAATCCTGGTTTAGCTTCAGGCAATTGGAATGAGGCATGGATGAATAAACGTATAGGATTAGCAATAAGCGACTCTGTTTTCGGACCTTGGGAACGTGTTGATAAACCTGTTATTGAACCACGTCCTGGGCATTGGGATGCGTCTATTACATCCAACCCGGCTCCGGCTGTAGACCCAAAGACTGGAAAAATTTTGTTGATGTATAAATCATCGGCCACCTCTAAACCGCCTTTATTATTGGGTGTTTCTATGGCCCATAGTCCGAAAGGTGAATATAAGCGATTAAGTGAAGAACCTGTATTTAGATTTGAAACGCCAGGAAAAGAGCATGTAGATGTTGAAGATCCATTTATTTGGTGGGCTGGTGATAAATATGAAGCTGTAATTAAAGATCGTTCTGGAGAAATTTGTGGTGAAGAAGGTGGCGGTATACACGTTTGGTCCAAAGACGGTGTGAAATGGCATTTATTCGAGCAAGTAAAAGCGTACAGTCGTAATATTTTATGGGACGATGGTACCAAATCTCATCAAAATCATTTTGAACGTCCTTTCGTTTTAATTGAAGATGGAAAACCAACGCATTTATTCGCTGCGGTAGGTAGTGGGCCAGAAGCATGGAAATTTGAAAACACCTGGAATATGGTAATTCCTTTGAAGCATTAATAAACAAAAAAGCCCTAAACTAAAATTTAGGGCTTTTTGATTTTTTAAAGTATTGAAATTATTTTATCAATTCGTTTAACAGTTTCTGCTTTTCCAATTAAGTACATGATATCGAAAACATCTGGACCTTGTAACGAACCTACCAAAGAGATGCGTAAAGGCATCATAACTTGCCCGAAACCTATATTATTAGCCGTTATCCAGCCCTTTATTTCTTTTTGTAAGGTTTCTGTTGTAAAATCACCAATCGTCTCTATAACTGCTTTTATAGAGGTCAATATTTCTGCGGTATTTTCCTTAAAAGCTTTTTTAGTAGCTTTTTCATCAAAAGTGCTTGGTGCTATAAAGAAGTACGAACTTAATTCCCAAAAATCTGATACAAACGTGGTCCGCTCTTTTATTAGTTCAATTACAAGTGCAATATAATTAACATCAATGTTTGCTAGAACTTCATGTTTACTTTTAAAGATTTCTGCAAGTTCATCATTACTTTGCTCTTGCATGTAATGGTGGTTAAACCATTTTATTTTATCTGGATCGAAACGTGCTCCCGATTTATTTACACGTTCCAGTTCAAAGGCATTTGTTAATTCATCTAGATTGAATAGTTCTTGTTCCGTTCCGGGGTTCCATCCTAAAAATGCTAAAAAGTTAATCATGGCTTCTGGGAAATAACCATCTTCCTTGTAACCTCTAGAAATTTCTTCCGTAACGGGGTCCGTCCATTTTAAAGGAAAAACTGGAAAGCCTAATTTATCGCCATCACGTTTACTTAATTTTCCTTTTCCTGTTGGTTTCAAAATTAATGGTAAGTGGGCAAATTCTGGTTTTTCCCATCCAAAGGCTTCATACAATTGGTAGTGTAGTGCTAATGATGGTAACCATTCTTCACCACGAATTACATGTGTAATTTCCATTAAATGGTCATCTACAATATTTGCTAAATGGTAGGTTGGCATTCCATCACTTTTAAACAGTACTTTATCATCTAAAACGTTCGTGTCTATTTTTATTTCACCACGAATGATGTCTGTAAGATGTAAGGTTTCGTCTTGCGGACTTTTAAATCGTATTACGTATTCATCACCAGCATCTAATTTTGCTTGTGTTTCTTCAGCGCTTAATGAAAGTGAATTACTTAATTTTAAACGATTGTGCCAGTTGTAAATAAAAGTTTTTCCTTTGGCCTCGTGCTCTGCTCTTTGAAAATCTAAGGCTTCTGGTGCATCAAAGGCATAATAAGCTTTGCCGTTGGCAATTAATTCTTCAGCGTAAGCTTTATATAAATGTTTACGTTCACTTTGGCGGTATGGTCCAAATTTTTCATTTTTATTAATACCTTCATCATAAGGAATACCACACCAGTTTAGTGCATCAATTATGTATTGTTCAGCGCCTTCTACGTAACGGTTTTGGTCTGTATCTTCAATACGAAGTACGAAAGTGCCATTATGTTTTTTAGCAAATAAATAATTGAATAAAGCCGTACGAACACCGCCTATATGTAAAGGGCCTGTTGGGCTTGGTGCAAAACGCACACGAACATTTTTGGTCATGTTTAATAAATTTACTGCAAAGATACAATTAACACATTATTATAATCACTGTAAAAAATAAAATTGTAGTTTAGTTGGTTAAATATTAGAGATGCAAAGTAATTTTAAAAACATACAATCAAAGCTAGAGGCCTTTATAAGACGCTATTATGTAAACGAATTGCTTAAAGGAGCAATTTTGTTTGTTGCAATTGGTTTGTTGTATTTTTTATTAACCTTGTTTATTGAGCATATGTTATGGCTTAATACAACAGCACGCGGCGTTTTATTCTGGTTATTCATTGGTGTAGAATTTGCCTTATTGGTTAAATTTATTTTTATTCCATTAGCAAAACTTTTTAAATTTCAGAAAGGAATTAATTATGAGGATGCCTCGAGAATTATTGGTTTGCACTTTCCTGAGGTAAATGATAAGTTGCTTAATGTTCTTCAATTAAATGCCAGCATTAATCAATCGGAGTTATTGTTAGCAAGCATCGAGCAAAAGTCGTTGGAGTTAAGGCCTATTCCGTTTAAGTTGGCAATTAATTTTAAAAAGAATATTCCTTATTTAAAATATGCGGCTATTCCTTTGTTAATTTTGGTTTTTACTTTTTTGTTTGGTGAAACAAATTGGTTTAGCAATAGCTTAGAACGTGTTACACATTACAAAACTGCTTATGAACCACCGGCACCTTTTCAGTTTTATGTTGTTAACGATAATTTAAATGCTGTAGAGAATAAGGATTTTAAGTTAATTGTAAAGACCGCTGGAGAGCTTATCCCAGATAACGCTGAAATAGTTTATAATGATGAATCCTATTTTTTAAAACAAACTGGAGTAGGTGAGTTTGAATATGTGTTTACTGGTTTAAAATCTGGAGTTCGGTTTCAATTAAAAGCAAATAATGTTACCTCCAAACCATATAATATTTCTGTTTTGGAAGTACCAACTATGTTGAATTTTGAAATGGTTTTGGATTATCCTGAATACATCAAAAAGAAGGATGAGATTTTAAAGAGCACAGGCAATGCAGTGGTTCCTGAAGGTACTAATATTACATGGAATTTGAGTACCAGAGCAACCGACATGGTTCGTTTATTTTCTAAAGATACTATCAAATTTTCTTCTGATGAATCGGGTTTGTTTAAAACTTCTAAGCGTGTTTTCAATAATTTTAATTACGCTATTAGTACTAGTAATAAAAGTATAAAGAATTATGAAAATTTAGCTTTCAACATTGAAGTGGTAAAGGATGAATATCCTGTAATTAATGTTAAGGTTAAAACAGATAGCCTGGATTTACAGTCGCTTTATTTTCATGGGCAGGTAAGTGATGACTATGGATTTAGTAAACTTCAACTGGTTTATTATCCAGCCAATGATGAGTCTAAGAAGAAAATTCAAAATATTGGGTTATCTAATTCTAATGTTTCCGAGTTTATTAATGCGTTTCCAAATAATTTACCTATTGAGGCAGGTGTTCCTTATGAATTGTATTTTCAAGTATTTGACAATGATGCTATTAAAAAGTTTAAAAGCACAAAAAGCAATGTTTTTTACTTTAGAAAACGAACTAAAGAAGAAGAAACTACAAAACAGTTAAATGAACAAAGTGAATCTATTAAAGATTTAAATAAATCACTTAAAAAGTTTGATGAACAAGATAAGCAATTACAGGAATTATCTAAAACACAAAAGGAGAAAGAGCAATTAAGTTTTAATGATAAAGCGAAATTGGAATCCTTTTTAAAGCGTCAGAAACAGCAAGATGAAATGATGAAGAGCTTTAATAAAAAGTTAAAAGATAATTTAGAAGCGTTTGATAAGGATTCTAAAAAAGAGGATGTTTTTAAAGAAGATTTAAAACAACGTTTAAAAGAAAATGAAGAACAGCTTCAGAAGGATGAAAAACTTTTAGAAGAACTTAAAAAATTACAGGACAAAATTAGTAAGGATGAGTTAAGTCAGAAATTGGATGATTTAGCAAAACAAAACAAAAATAAGAAGCGAAGTTTAGAGCAGTTACTAGAACTTACAAAACGATTTTACGTTGAAAAAAAGTTAGACAAACTTAAGGATGATTTGTTAAACATGGCTAAAGAGCAGGATAAACTTGCTACGGAGGCCGCTGATAAAAACACGAAAGACAAACAAGACGCATTAAATAAGGAATTCGACGCTTTTCGAAAAGAGCTTGAAGAATTGAAAAAGGAAGGTAATGCTTTAAAGAAACCAATTGAAATCCCTCAGGATAAATTGGAAGAAAATGAAATTCAAAAGGAGCAAAAAAAGGCGTCTGAAGCTTTAAACGAAAAAGTGAATTCTCAAAATCCAGAAAGTAAAAATAATAAACTTAAGAACGCTCAGAGTAGTCAAAAGAATGCAGCTCAGAAAATGAAGAAGCTTGCCGAACAAATGCAAAGTGCCATGCAAGCAAGTGGTGGAGAACAGATGCAAGAGGATGTCGAAATGTTGCGCCAAGTATTGGATAATTTATTAATTTTTTCTTTTGAACAAGAGACGCTAATGGATCGTTTTAAAACAGCAGATGCATCACAAAGTAAATTTGCTTCTATCCTTAAAAAACAAAACACATTAAGAGAACATTTTGAACATGTTGATGATAGTTTATTTGCTTTAGCATTGCGTCAACCAAAACTTTCTGAACAAGTAAATAAAGAGATTACAGATGTGTTTTATAACATAGATAATGCTTTAAGTTTATTTGCGGATAACAAGGTTTATCAAGGTGTTTCCAAACAGCAATTTACTATTACTGCAGCCAATAATTTATCAGATTATTTAAGTGACGTTTTGGATAATATGCAAGAAAGTTTGAGTATGTCTCAAGGTAAAGGAGGGCAAGGAGATATGCAATTACCAGATATGATTATGACCCAAGAACAACTTAATAAAATGATGGAAGATGGTTTAAAAAAGGGTGAGCATGGCAAGCCTAAAGATAATGGTGAAGGCAAAAAGCAAGGAGAAGAAGGTAAAGAAGGTAAGAATGGAGAAAAACAAGGAGGTAAATCATCTGGTGAAGGAGAAGGTTCTAATGAGGATTTGAATGGACTTTTGTTTAAGATATATCAGGAACAGCAAGAATTACGAAATGCTTTGGAAGAGAAACTTGCTAAGGATGGTGTTAAGGGAAATTCAAATGGGCTAACTAGACGGATGGAGGAAATTGAAATGGACTTGCTAAATAAAGGTTTCACGAAACAAACGCTCCAAAAAATGTTAGATTTAAAGCATCAATTGTTAAAAATGCAGAATGCGAGCTTTCAACAAGGAGAAGATAATAAGCGCCAATCTAAGGCTAATAAAGATCAATTTAATAATGCAACAAACAACCAAATTCCAACCGCAAAGCAATATTTTAATATTACAGAAATATTGAACAAACAAACATTACCTTTGCAGCAAATTTATAAAAAGAAAGTTAAGGAATATTTTAAGCAAACTAATGATTAATTTTAATTACGAAACTGATTTCTTGCTAGCCGCGGAAGCAAGTATTAGCAAATGGATAACGGAAGTTATTGCTACTGAAGGATGCACTTTGGAGGAGGTTAATTATATTTTTTGTGATGATGAATATCTTCATAAAATTAACGTAGAGTTTCTACAACATGATGATTTAACAGATGTAATTAGTTTTGATTATTGTGTTGGCAAACACATACAGGGTGATATTTTTATTTCTGTAGAACGAGTAGCTGATAATGCTAAAGACTTCAATGTTTCTTTTAATGATGAATTATGTCGTGTGTTAGTTCATGGTGTTTTACATTATTGCGGGTATAAGGATAAGACAGAATCTGACGCTAAATTAATGCGAGCAAAAGAAGATTTCTATCTTAGCAAACGAGTTTAGTATTTCTCTAAATCGTTGTATCTTTGCAAATTCAAATTTTTAATCACTAATTGTTCCACGTGGAACATTACAATATTTCAAGGTTATGTTTAATGAAGTTTATGATGTTATTGTTGTAGGGGCTGGTCATGCTGGAAGTGAAGCTGCGGCCGCTGCTGCTAATATGGGAAGTAAAACATTGCTTGTTACAATGAATCTTCAAAATATCGCGCAAATGTCTTGCAACCCTGCTATGGGCGGAATTGCTAAGGGGCAGATAGTTCGTGAAATTGATGCGCTTGGAGGTTATAGTGGAATCGTATCTGATACTTCTGCAATACAGTTCAAAATGCTAAATAAATCTAAAGGACCTGCTATGTGGAGTCCGAGGGTGCAAAGTGATCGTATGCGTTTTGCAGAAGATTGGCGTTTGATGTTAGAGGGTACACCTAATTTAGATTTCTACCAGGAAATGGTTGCTGGCCTTGTTATAGAAAACCATAAAGTTGTAGGAGTAAAAACGTCACTAGGAGTAGTTATTAAAGGTAAAACGGTAGTGCTTACAAATGGTACTTTTTTAAACGGTTTGATTCATATTGGTGATAAAAATTTTGGAGGTGGCAGAGCAGGGGAGAAAGCTGCAACTGGCATTACAGAACAGTTGGTTGATTTAGGTTTTGAATCTGGTAGAATGAAAACAGGGACACCACCTAGGGTGGATGGTCGATCGTTGGATTATTCTAAAATGATTGAGCAACCTGGCGATGAAAATCCTGAGAAATTCTCATATTTGGATGTTACAAAACCATTAGAAAACCAACGTTCATGTTATATGACTTATACTAGTGAGTTGGTTCACGATTTGCTTCGTGAGGGGTTTGATAGATCACCAATGTTCAATGGTAGAATTAAAAGTTTAGGACCACGATATTGTCCTTCGATAGAAGATAAAATTAATCGTTTTGCTGATAAGGATAGACATCAATTGTTTGTAGAACCGGAGGGTTGGAATACTTGTGAGGTGTATGTAAATGGTTTTTCTACTTCCTTACCAGAGGATGTTCAGTTTAAGGCTTTGCGTTCTGTAGTTGGTTTTGAAAACGTGAAATTCTTCAGGCCGGGATACGCAATAGAATATGATTACTTTCCGCCAACACAATTAAAACATACATTGGAAACTAAACTTGTTGAGGGTTTGTTTTTCGCTGGTCAGATTAATGGGACTACGGGGTATGAAGAAGCAGCTTCTCAAGGTTTAATGGCGGGCATTAATGCTTGTTTAAAAGCTCAAGAAAAGGATGAGTTTACATTAAGAAGAGATGAGGCTTATATTGGAGTATTGATTGATGATTTAATAACTAAAGGTACGGAAGAGCCATATAGAATGTTTACCTCTCGTGCTGAATACAGAACCTTGTTGCGACAAGATAATGCCGACTTGCGTTTAACCCCAAAGGGTTTTGAACTTGGATTAGCGAGTGAAAAGCGTTTACGTAGAATGGAAGAGAAGCATGAAGCGGCTGAGAAATTTGTTCAATTTTTTGCAGATACTAGTGTGAAACCTGAGGATGCTAATCCGGTTTTAGAAGCTAAGGATTCGTCATTAATAAAACAATCCGATAAAATGTTTAAGATCTTTTCTAGGCCTAATATTACCATTAATGATATGCGTAATTTCAGTTTAGTAGAAGCATATATAAATGAAAATAATTTGGATAACGAAATAATTGAACAAGCGGAAATACAAATTAAATATTCGGGGTATATTTCTAAAGAAAAGAATAATGCGGATAAATTAAGCAGGTTGGAGTATGTAAAGATTCCAGCAAATTTTGATTATTCTCAAATAAAATCTATGAGTTTTGAAGCGCGTGAAAAGCTAAAAAAAATTCAACCAGCAACAGTGTCTCAAGCCTCAAGAATTAGTGGCGTTTCTCCAAATGATATCTCTGTGCTTTTAGTTTATATGGGTAGATAGTTAAAAATAGAATTAACGTTCCACGTGGAACAACGATTATAAAATTGAAACATTTTTATTCCTGTGTAAGCAGGAATTTGTTTTTTACACTAAAAACATCCAGCGTAAAAAACAATATATTATTTAAATAGAGGTAGAATTGTGGCTAAAGAAATTCGATTTAAAGTAAAAGATTATTCCGTTTCCGGAGAAGTTTTTGATTTGGTGGAAAATATGGAATACGGTTTTTTGGAAACTATTCCGCAACCCAATCCAGATAAATTATCTGATTATTATAAAAGTGAAGACTATATTTCACACACCAATTCAAAACGAAATCTTTTTGAAAAAGTATACCATTTAGTAAGACGGATTTCCGTTAATCAAAAATTAAGTTTGATTACTAAATATTCATCTTCTACAAAAATACTTTTAGATGTTGGTTGCGGTACGGGCGATTTTTTGCAAACGGCAAAATTAAATAATTGGAAAGTGTTTGGTATTGAGCCCAACCAAGAGGCAAGAACTATTGCAAATATTAAAACAGATAATGCTGTTTTTAATGTTGAAAAACTTTTGCAATTTGAAAACGAATCTTTTGATGTTATTACCCTGTGGCATGTTTTAGAGCATTTACCAAATTTAGAAGAACAGATTTTAATTTTAAATAAACTATTAAAGCCTCAAGGAACTTTAATTATTGCTGTGCCAAATCATAAAAGTTATGATGCTATTTATTATAATGCATTTTGGGCAGCTTATGATGTACCAAGACATTTATGGCATTTTAATAAAACTGCAATTTCAAAATTATTTTCAAAAGTTTCCATGGAAGTTGTAAAAACCATTCCAATGTATTTTGATGCATTTTACGTAAGTATGCTTTCGGAAAAGTATAAAAATGGGAAATTAAATTTTATAAAAGGATTTTGGATTGGTTTAAAGTCAAATTTGAAATCATTGCGATCAAAAGAGGTTTCTTCGCTAATTTATGTGTTAAAAAAGCAATAAAATTTAATTTAAGCCGTTTTTAGGGTGTTTCATGGCGTTTAACGTCTAAATACTAAGCCTTTTTTTAAAAATCGATTTAAAGGCTTCTAATGAATTCGTTTTTGATAGAAATCTATTATAAAATTAAATAGTAAGCATAGATTTTTGCTATATAGCAAAATCGAGTAAAATTCTACTTTATTTATGGTTTACTTTATTACTTTTGTCCGTGTTAAAATTTAAACAAATGAAAAATATATTTTATGTTGCAGTGGTAGCGTTGGCATTTACTGCTTGCCAAAGTGAATCAAAAATTGGATTTGTAGATAATGGAACTGTTATAAACGACTACCAAGAAAAAAAGGATATTGAATCAAAATACCAAGCTAAGGAAGAAGCTTTCAGAAAAAGAGCTGATAGTGTTGGTAAAGCTTTTCAATTAGAAGTTCAGGAAACGCAATTAACTGCTCAAAAGTCGTCTCAAGCAAAAGCGCAAGAATTAATGGGCGGTTTACAGCAAAAGCAACAATTGCTTCAACAAAAAATGCAAATGGAGCAACAACAATTACAACAAGAGTTTCAAACAGAAATTGATTCTGTAATTAGTAAAGTAAAAAAACACGTTAAAGACTACGGAAAGAGTAATGGTTATACGTACATTTTAGGTACTAGCGACGCTGCTGCTACGGTAATGTATGGTGCTGAGGATAATGATTTAACCAAAACCATTTTAGAAGGTTTAAATAAAGAATATAAGAAATAATTATTCCAATAAAAACAACATAAAAAAAGCCCTGAAATATAACATTTTCAGGGCTTTTTATTTATTAATTATTCTGCTTTTTTATGAAGTAAGCGCGTTAATTTTATAGATAAATCGGTTAAAATTATCTTAGAATTTCCGTTACGTTCTATATGGTAAATAGCATCTTGTAATTCGTCGCTAATCTCCATTATATTGTTTCCGTGTATAAAAGGTGCAAAATTCTCAAGTTTAAATTTTTCAGTTTTAGGCTCAAAAAACACCAAATCGGTGGCATTGTAGTTAAGTAATAAGGCTTGTCTGAAAAAATCTAAACAAAAATTAAGAAACTGTTTTTGGGTTTCCCTACCAGTTTTCGATATATCTTCACTCCAAGTAATTAAATCATGAATAGCTGCTTTATTACCTTTGGCTTTAAAAGCACTTCTAATCCAGAATATAAACCAGGTTTCAAACTGAGAATCTTCAGAGTCGTGATACACCAAATCACAGGCTTTATTATAATTGCCATTCGCTTGATGGGCTATTTTAGCGGCAACAGAAGCTTCTAGGTTAAATTGATTAATCAACCCGTTTTTTATAACTTCTTCTGCCAAGGGCGGAAAATGTAATACTTGGCATCGGGAACGTATGGTATTAATTATTTGTCCTTCGTCTTCAGCAATTAAAATAAATATGGTTTTATTGGGAGGTTCTTCAATAAGTTTTAAAAGTTTATTGGCACAAGAGGAATTCATTTTTTCCGCCATCCAAATAAGCATAACTTTATAACTGCCTTCATACGATTTGAGGGCTAAGGCCTTAACAATATCCTGCGCTTCATCAACCCCAATCTGTCCTTGTTTGTTATCAACTCCAAGTATTTTGTACCAATCAAATAAATTACCATACGGCTGTTCCTTTAAAAGTTGACGCCATTCTTCCAAATAATGACTGGAAACAGGGTGGCTTTTAGCCTTATCGCTGGTTGTAACCGGAAATGCAAAATGCAAATCAGGATGCGAGAAATTATTAAATTTTAGGTTACAAGAATCGTTACCCGTTCCGTTTTCACCATTAATATTATTACACAAAACATACTGTGCATAGGCAATAGCCATAGGTAATGTACCAGAACCTTCTGGTCCTACAAACAATTGAGCGTGCGGAATTCTACCATTATCAACGCTTTGCGTTAAGTGGTTTTTAAGGTGTTCCTGTCCTAGAATATCTTTAAATTGCATCAAACAAACCTACACAAATTTTATAACATGTTAAAACACATTTTTTACTGTTTGTGCGTTACCCCAAGGGTCGGGTTTTTCGTTACAAGTCCGCGCTCGTCCCTCGCTGTGGGCTTTCCACTGCAACCCCTAACGCATACATTAATTATGCTATCAACTAAAAAAGAAGTAAGGCTAATTAAAAATAAATTCAAGCTATATCGTTTTCGTTTAAAAACAGGTTTTATAGCATATTTTAATTAGTTACATTTGTAATTCAATTACTTAAAATACAACACATATATAAGTGAAATCGTTGTTAGATAAAACAGATAACAAATTATTGTTGTTTTAATGGCGATTCCATAAAACCTTAAAAAACAAATAAATATCTTTTATGAAAACGCTTAACGATTTTAATTTCGAAAACAAAAAAGCATTAATCCGTGTAGATTTTAATGTGCCTTTAAACGAAAGCTTTGAAGTTACTGATGATACAAGAATAGTATCTGCAAAACCAACTATTATAAAAATTTTAGAAGATGGCGGAAGCTGTATTTTAATGTCGCATTTAGGACGTCCAAAAGGGGTTCAAGATCAATTTTCTTTACGTCACATAGCCAAAAAAGTTGAAGATATTTTAGGTGTTGAAGTTAAATTTATAGATGCTTGCGTTGGCGAAAAAGCCGAAGCCGCTGCAGCTGCTTTGCAACCTGGCCAAATTTTATTGTTAGAAAATTTACGTTTTCATAAAGAAGAGGAAGCAGGTGATAAAACATTTGCAGAACAACTTTCTAAATTAGGTGATATTTATGTGAATGATGCTTTTGGAACGGCTCACAGAGCACATGCTTCAACTACAATTGTAGCTGAGTTTTTCCCAAACAACAAATGTTTTGGATTTTTATTAGCTCAAGAAATTGAAAGTATTAATAAAGTACTTAAAGATGGTGAAAAACCAGTTTTAGCAGTACTTGGAGGTGCTAAAGTATCCTCAAAAATCACAATTATAGAAAATATTTTAGATGCTGTAGATCACTTAATTATTGGTGGTGGTATGGCTTTCACATTTATTAAAGCACAAGGAGGTAAAATAGGTAACTCCATTTGTGAAGACGATAAACAAGAATTAGCTTTAGATATCCTTAAACAAGCAAAAGCTAAAAATGTACAAGTTCATATTCCTGTAGATGTTATTGCTGCCGATGCATTTAGTAACGATGCTAACACTCAAGTTGTTGATATTGATGCTATTCCTGATGGTTGGGAAGGTGTAGATGCTGGACCAAAATCTAGAAAACAATTTCATGATGTTGTTATGCAATGTAAAACGATTCTGTGGAACGGACCACTTGGTGTTTTTGAAATGGAAAGTTTCGCTGGAGGTACTATTGAATTAGGAAATTCTATAGCTGAGGCGACTAAAAACGGAGCGTTTTCACTAGTTGGTGGAGGTGATTCTGTTGCAGCTGTGAAACAATTTGGTTTTGAAGATAAAGTGAGTTACGTAAGTACAGGTGGAGGGGCCATGTTAGAAAGTTTAGAAGGCATTGTTTTACCTGGAATAGCTGCTATTTTAGAGTAGTTTTTAGTACGCTATAATACATATTACCACCAATAGCATTAGGTTTTGAACTTATGCTTTGGTGGTTTTTTATTTTTTAAATAATGGAATAAATCCGACAAAATAAAAATTATCCGCAATTTTTGAAAGTTTTTTTTTACTTAAAGTAAATAAAGTTTTTATTTTAGACCAAAAAATACGAATTTAGCAAGGATATCGTTCAATATAACCAAATGAATAGATTTATGTTATTTCGATTTTTTACAATTTTATTACTTTTCAATGTTACTGTTTGCTTGTCGCAAATGAAAGACAGCACCTCTGTTGTTACTAAAAAATTAAGTTTAAAACCACTAGGCTCTTTAAAGGATAGCCTTTTAATTAAAAAAGTAGAAACTGATTTATTTGCAGCTGATTTGGAAGAAAAATGGCTAGAAGAATTATATAGCAATTCGCTATATGATACAATTTATAGTTCTATTGCTGATATTTCCTTTGAAGAAGTGGATTACCCGGAACTATCAACCGAATTGCTAAAAAGCAGATTAGCAGATTTAAGTGCTAAAACACCATTTAATGTAGAATACAACCCTGGTTTAGAAAGTGTTATAAAATCATATTTAAAAAATAGAAGAAACTCTTTCCAGAAACTTATTGACTTAAGTGCGTTTTACTTCCCACTATTTGAGCGCGAATTAGATATTTATGATTTACCTCTTGAAATTAAGTATTTAGCCATAGTAGAATCCGCGTTAAAACCGAGAGCAAAATCTAGAGTAGGAGCTACAGGTTTATGGCAATTTATGTACACAACGGGCAAAATGTATGGCTTAGATGTTACAAGTTATGTTGATGAGCGTAGCGACCCTATAAAGTCTACAGAAGCAGCTGCAAAATATTTATCTAAACTATACGAAATTTTTGGTGATTGGGACTTAGCGCTGGCAGCCTATAACTCAGGACCAGGTAATGTAACAAAAGCAATACGTCGTTCAGGTGGTTATCAAAATTATTGGAATATCAGACATAATTTGCCACGTGAAACCGCGGGGTATTTACCAGCATTTTTAGCAACCATGTATATTTTTGAATATGCTGAAGAACATGGTTTTAAAAAACCAAGACCAGAGGTTGCCTTTTTTGAAACCGATACCATTCGTGTAAAACAAATGATAACACTAGATCAAATTTCGGAACAAACAGGTGTTGCAATGGAAGAGTTACAATTTTTAAACCCATCGTATAAACTTGATATTATTCCTTACGTAAAAGGGGAAAACTATACACTTCGCTTACCAAGAAGAATTGTGGGCGACTTTGTAAGTAACGAAGATTCTATTTATGCATATGCAAAGGCAGAGTTTAATAAACGAGAAAAACCAATGCCTCAGCTCTTTGATGCAGATTCTAAAATAACTTATAAAGTGAAATCTGGCGATTTTTTAGGACTTGTAGCCAGAAAGTATGCTGTTCGAGTTAGTGATATAAAAAAATGGAATGGTTTACGAAGTAACAATTTAAAGATTGGACAGCGCTTAATTATTTATCCAAAAAATACACAAAGAACCATAGCTTCAACAGCTAGTAACTCATCAAAACCAATTACATCAACAAACGCAAAAACGTATACGGTTAGGAGTGGAGACTCATTATGGAGCATATCGCAAAAATTTTCAGGAGTTTCTGTTCAAAATATTAGAGATTGGAACGGTATTAGTGGTAGTAAGTTAAAACCGGGAACAAAACTTAAAATATCAAAAACTTAAAGTTCCTTAAACCTAAATTAAATTATGCGAAATATACTTTTCTCAGCAATTCTACTTACCGTTTTAGTATCATGTAAAGACAAGAAATCTTCTGATGACAAAATCATGATGGATTCCTCGGGTAACATTAACAATGTTTCAGTAGTATTAGATAACGAGTTGTGGGACGGAAGTATTGGCGATGCTATTAGAAGCGTTTTAGCGGCTCCTATTTACGGATTACCTCAAGATGAACCTTTGTTCTCTATTAGTCAAATCCCGCCCGGAGTATTTTCAGGATTTGTTACTAAAAACAGAACCATTTTAAAGGTTGAAATTAATAAAGAACCGGGAATGAAAATTTCCGATAATGTGTATGCCCAACCACAAAAGGTTATTGTTATTTCAGGGAAAAGTCGTCAGGAAATAATTGATATAATAAACAATAACGCATCAAAAATTGTGGACACCTTCAGAAAAGAGGAGCTTGCTGAAAGAATGCGTCAAATGAATAAATCTCCTCATAATTACAAAACCATTCAGGAAAAGTTGGGATTAACTATTCAGTTTCCTTCGGCCTATAGAATTGCAAAATCTAACGATAATTTCTTCTGGATTAGAAAAGAAATTACCACCGGAACTACCAATTTATTACTTTTTACAGTGCCTTACGATTATATAAAACGCAATGATAGTCTAGTAAATCAGATAATTAAAATTAGAGACTCGGTGGCTAAAGAATATTTAAGAGGAAGACAAGACGGAGAAATAAAAGCAAATGGTGAAAAAATTGAATCTTTCATGACTACTGAAAACATGTACACGCCTTTCGTACATGAAACAATAATAAATAATAAACCAACCATTGAAACTAAAGGGCTTTGGGATTTAAAGGCCGATTTTATGGGTGGGCCATTTATAAACTATGCCATTGAAGACAAAATAAATAAAAGATGGGTTGTGGTTGAAGGATTTGCCTTTGCGCCTTCAGTTGAAAAAAGAGATTATATGCTAGAACTTGAGGCAATAATTAGAACAGTAAAAATAGATTAGTACTTGTTTGGTACATAAAAAGAAGACCAACTTAATAGGTTGGTCTTCTTTTTTTATATCTAAAATGAAATGAATTATTTTTTATTATCTTCTTTTTCGTCTTCCTTACTGGCATCTTTAAATTCTTTAATGCCGCTACCAAGTCCTCTCATTAATTCAGGGATTTTTTTCCCTCCGAACAATAATAAAACAATCACCACAATCAGTACTATTTGCATTGGGCCAATTACTCCTAAAAATAAATCTATCGCAATCATAACTATTAATTTTATGTCACAAAGTTAATAATTAAAGTTTAATAAAATCGTTTTGAGTATAACTTTAGCATAATACACCTGTCTTGCAATTATTTTAATTAATTTTGTTTAATTATGGATATAAAGAAACCTGAAAAAAGAAAGATAAAACGAAAGCTGCTGGATAAGTATCGGTTAATTATACTTAACGAGCATACCTTTGAAGAGCGGTTGTCTATTAAGTTAAACCGTTTAAATGTATTTGTTTTAGGCTCTTTGTCTGCCATATTTTTAATCGCAGGTACTACCATGCTAATTGCATTTACTTCTTTACGAGAATATATACCTGGTTATTCTTCTGCAGCTTTAAAGAAAAAAGCAACTGAACTTAACTATAAAACAGATTCTTTAATGCAGGTTATTGAAATGAACGACCGTTTTTATGCTTCTATAAAAAAGGTTTTACAAGGTGAAGTTAGCACTGTAAACGTTACTAGAGATTCAATTATAGAAGCTGTAAGGTTAGAAGCTAGTGAAGTGAATTTAAGAGCCTCTAGAGAAGATTCCATTTTAAGGCAAAAAGTAGATAATGAAGATAAATATAATTTATTCGAAACAGCAACACCTGCATCAAATTTCGTATTATTTCCACCGGTTAACGGTACTGTAAGTGAGGGTTACAATATAAAAAAGAAACATTATGCAGTTGATATTGTAGTTGCTAAAGGAACACCTGTAAAAGCCACTGCCGATGGAATTGTTATTTTTGCGGAGTGGACTGCAAATACGGGCTATGTTATAATTTTAGAACACAGCTATGGTTTAATTTCTGTTTACAAACATAATTCTGCATTAACAAAATCTCAAGGCGATTTGGTTAAAGCGGGTGAAGTAATTGCTTCTGCTGGCAATAATGGTGAATTATCAACAGGACCCCATTTACATTTCGAATTATGGAACGATGGGTACCCAATAAACCCTACTAACTTTATAGATTTTAAATAAATGATTTCAGTAAAATCGGCTTTAGCAAAACCTTTTGCTAAACGGGTACATTATAAAATTCAAAAATGGGCAAAAAAGCCTTTTGAAACGCAAGAAAAAGTTTTTCAAAATTTAATTTCTCAAGCGGTAAGCACACAATTTGGTAAAGACCACGATTTTATAAGTATAAATTCGCATGCCGATTTTGTGAAGCGTGTTCCAATTAGAGATTATGAAGAACTAAAACCGTATATTGAACGAGTAGTTGCTGGTGAAGAAGACATACTTTGGAAAGGCAAGCCTATATATTTTGCTAAAACTTCTGGCACAACATCGGGCGCTAAATACATTCCAATAACGAAAGAAAGTATGCCCTTCCATGTGGAAGCAGCTAGAAATGCCATTTTATTATATATCAATGAAACAGGTAATAGTAGTTTTGTTGATGGAAAGATGATTTTTCTTCAAGGAAGTCCCATTCTTAAAGAACAAAATGGTGTGCAATTAGGACGACTTTCAGGAATCGTGGCGCATTATGTTCCTAAATATCTTCAAAAAAACCGATTACCTTCATGGGAAACGAACTGTATTGAAGATTGGGAAACTAAAGTGGATGCTATTGTAGAAGAAACATTGCCGGAAAACATGACTATAATTTCTGGTATCCCATCTTGGGTACAAATGTATTTCGAGAAACTTCAACAAAAAACAGGTAAAAAAGTAGGTGATATTTTTAAAAACTTCAATCTGTTTATTTTTGGAGGCGTTAATTATGAGCCTTATCGAGCCAAATTCGAAAATCTAATCGGTAGAAAAGTTGATAGTATAGAATTGTATCCTGCTAGCGAAGGTTTTTTTGCATTTCAAGATAAACAAAATGAAAAAGGCATGTTGCTTCAGTTAAACTCAGGTATTTTTTACGAGTTTATTAAAGCCGATGAATTTTTTAATGAACACCCGGAACGTATCACTTTAAAGGATGTGGAAGTTGGTGTTAATTATGTAATGATAATATCAACAAATGCAGGACTTTGGGCCTATAATATTGGCGACACTGTAGAATTTACATCCACAAAACCATACCGTATCATTGTTTCGGGCCGTATTAAGCATTTTATTTCTGCTTTTGGTGAGCATGTAATAGGGAAAGAGGTGGAACAAGCCATGCAAGAGGCTATTTTAGGTACTAACATTCAAATTACAGAGTTTACGGTGGCACCGCAAATTAACCCCGAAGAAGGTCTTCCATTTCACGAATGGTTTATTGAATTTGAAAATGAACCTGAAAATCTTTCAGATTTAGCTAAAAAACTAGACGAATCACTTCAACAACAAAACATTTATTATTTCGATTTAATTAAAGGTAAAGTACTACAACCGCTTAAAATAACAAAAGTGAAAAAAGGAGGATTTCAAGAATATATGAAATCTATTGGGAAATTGGGAGGCCAAAATAAACTGCCAAGGCTATCCAACGACCGAAAAATAGTGGAGGATTTTCCACACAAAAGTTAAACCAAATAATAGTATATTTGGCCAGATAAATTTTAATATGGGTAATAAAAAATATCACGAGAGAACAAGAGCTCAAGAAAGTTCTAATGCCATTGAAAGGATTTATATTACTATGCGCCACTTGTTTAACAGGGGGTTTTATAAGCCAATGGGCATTTCCGGAGACACGCTTAGGCAATCTTTACTGCTTTTACGTCCAGAAATTTATGGGTCAATAGGTGAAGAAAAGGCTGAATTAGAAGGACTGCTTTATGTAATAGATAGGCTTCCTGTTGGTATTGAAGAATGTACTTTTATCAATTTAACTAGTGATGAAGGGTATGCTAATTCGCATTTTAAGGTTATCATTCCTGAAAAAAGAAGGCGTAATTGTTACCGTATTGACGCGGAACAAATGAATATTGAGATTACACGTGGTCGTTCAGAAATCTATGATATTTTAACACATATTACCTTTATTTTTATTGAATCGCACAAAATAAGTAATCGGGTTATTATAGACGAATGTGGTTCTACCACCAGAGATTGGAAGAAACTTGAAAACGCAGTTTTATCAAAAAAGAAACTCACCCAAGAAGAACGCGAAATTGCTATAACGCATACCGCAAATATTTTAGGACGTACTTTTAATGAATTGCGAACCGTTTATAATGACTTTGCAACACCAGAACAACCGGAAAGATTACTTCACATTGTTTATTGGTTAGGAAAATTAGCTATTGAAGAACAAGTTAATAATAACAAACGTACTGTTACCTTTAGTCCTGTTTTAAGAGAACGGTTAGGGCATCATATTCATGGTGAAATTTGGGCTGATACCATTAAGGAAACTCTTTATAAACATAACCTACTAGATAGACCATTACATATCATTAGCGCTAATATGCACAGCGTTATGAATACTTTATATGGTCCTGCGGCTTTAAAAACAACAGGTTCGAAAGATATTTATGCGGTTTATGAGTCGTTAAGCAAAAAAGAAAATAATGAGTTGCGAAGTAAAATAACAAAGGAAGCCTTGCTTAATGGCATGATTTATATTGAAGATACTTCGGGAACAAAAATTGACGTCCAAATTTTTGATACCAGTAAACTTGATATTTCGAAACTGGACATTCAAGTGGACGAGAACCTTATAAAATCTAAAAAACCTGTTATAATGGTAATGGATTATGCGTTTGGAGAGCAAGCATATGAGACCATTGATGAATTATTAAAACCTTACAAAGTAAAAGGCAATAAAATTCATATGAATATAGATTCTATATCTATTATGGGGAAAGCAGGTATTTTGGAGGGAGGTAAAGGAGACATTATGATACCTACGGCACATATTTTTGAGGGAACTGCTGATAATTATCCATTTAAAAACGAACTATCAAAAAAAGACTTGGAAGGAAATGGAATCGATGTGTACGAAGGTACGATGATTACTGTTTTAGGAACTTCATTACAAAATAAAGACATATTAAAATTCTTTTATAATTCTACTTGGAGTGTTATTGGTTTAGAAATGGAAGGCGCGCATTATCAAAAGGCCATACAAGCAGCATCAAAAGTAAGAGGCAGTATTAGTGAGAATGTAAAAGTACGATATGCCTATTACGCAAGTGATAACCCATTGGAAACAGGTGCAACATTAGCTTCAGGTGGTTTGGGAACCACAGGAGTAAAACCAACTTATTTAATTACCAGAAAAATAATAGAACAAATATTTAACTAATCATAATATAAAAATGAGTAAAGAATTGCCACAGCCGCAACAATCTGATGAAGTCGATTTAGGTCAGTTATTTAAACTTATTGGAAATGCTTTTAATAGATTTTTCAATTTCATAGGCAGTATTTTAAACCATTTGTTTTTAGCTTTTGTTTGGTTTGTGTTTTTTATAAAAAAACATGTTTTAAAATTAGTAATAGCAGGTATTCTAGGAATATTTCTAGGTTTTATTTTGGATAAAACATCGGAGCCAGTTTATAAATCTTACGCTACAATTAAGCAAAATTATCAAACAGGAGAAAATTTATACAGCTCTATTGGTTACTACAAAGACTTGGTGAATCAAAGGGATATTGCAACTTTAAAAAAAGCGCTTAATATTAATGAATCTGAAGCTGCATCTATTTTGGATTTTGAGATAAAACCGGTGATAACAGAAAATGAAAAAATTCAAAAATTTGATGCTTATCTTAAAACATTAGATTCTACTGTTGCTTCAACCGTAACTTATGAAAGTTTTGTAAGAAATATGGAAGACTACACTTATCAATATCAGCAAATTGCTATTAAAGCAAAAGCTAGGAATAATTTTAAAAAAGTATTTGATAAAATAATTGAGAATATTGATACTAATGAATTCTTTAAAAGAGAACAGTCAAAAGATTTGGCTGAATTAAAGAATCTAGAATCATCCTTGATGGAAGCATTAAGACAATCAGACTCTTTACAGAGCACTTATAAACGTGTTTTAGAAAATGTATTGGATAAAGGTAAAGCTCCTCAAACAAGCATTACAATAGAGGGCTCAAATGAAGTTAATAAAACTAAAGAACTTGAACTTTATAAAAGCGATCTTGAAATAAGAGAACAGCTTGTAGAAAATAGAAGAAAGCAAGCAGATAAACTATACGTTATTGAAGTAATTTCGAGCAAACAAGAAAGTGGAATAATCGATAAAAATAAAGTGCTTTTTGGAAATTCTATGGGGGCTAAGAAGTATTATGTAATAATTCTTATTTTCTTAACTCTGATTGCTTTATTAGGATTGGAATTTTTTAAATTTCTAGAAAGGTATAAAAACTAATAAATGAAAATTTTAATAACAGGTGGCGCAGGATTTATAGGTTCTCATGTAGTTAGGTTATTTGTCGAGAAGTATCCAGATTATCAAATCTTCAATTTAGATTTACTAACCTATGCAGGTAATTTAGAAAATTTAACAGATATTGAATCAAAACCTAATTACAGTTTTATAAAAGGTGATATAACAAATGAGGTTTTTATAAACGAGTTGTTTGAAAAATACAAATTTGAGGGAGTTATTCACTTGGCAGCTGAATCTCATGTAGATAGATCTATAGAAGATCCCTTAGCATTTGTAAAAACAAATGTTATAGGAACCATGGTACTTTTAAATGCTTTTAAAAACACTTGGAAAGATAATTTTAATGATAAGTTGTTTTATCATGTAAGTACCGATGAGGTGTATGGTACATTAGGGCAAACAGGCTTATTTACCGAAACAACGGCTTACGATCCTAACTCACCATATTCAGCATCTAAAGCAAGCTCCGACCATTTTGTAAGGGCCTATGGTGAAACATACGGTATGCCTTATGTTATAACCAATTGTTCCAATAATTATGGACAAAATCAATTTCCGGAAAAGTTAATTCCTCTTTTTATTAATAATATTATCAATAACAAACCTTTACCAGTATATGGCGATGGCAATTACACCAGAGATTGGTTGTACGTAAAAGACCATGCTGTTGCTATTGATTTGGTTTTTCACAAAGGTAAAAATCATGAAACTTATAATATTGGAGGGTTTAACGAATGGAAAAATATCGATTTAGTTAAGTTATTATGCCAGCAAATGGATGAAAAGCTAAATAGAGACAAAGGCAGTTCAGAAAAGTTAATAACTTATGTAAAAGACCGTCCAGGACACGATTTAAGGTATGCTATAGATGCATCAAAGATAAATACAGAATTAGGTTGGAAACCATCAGTAACTTTTGAAGAAGGTCTAAATAAAACTATTGATTGGTATTTAGAAAACGAAGATTGGTTGAATAATGTTACAAGCGGAGATTATCAAAAGTACTATCAAAAACAATACAATTAAAACATGAAAGGCATCATATTAGCAGGAGGTTCTGGTACGCGATTACATCCTTTAACATTATCAGTAAGTAAGCAGCTAATGCCTATTTATGATAAACCCATGATTTATTACCCGCTTTCCACGTTAATGTATGCCGGAATTAAGGAAGTTTTAATAATATCTACCCCAAAGGATTTACCTCTATTTCAAGATTTATTGGGAGATGGTAAAAAATATGGATGTAGATTTGAATATGCTGTTCAAGATGCTCCAAACGGATTGGCAGAAGCTTTTATTATAGGCGCCGATTTTATAGGAAAAGATAAAGTAGCATTAATTTTAGGCGATAATATTTTTTATGGTACAGGATTAGCAAAATTGTTACAAGCCAACAATAATCCTGATGGCGGTGTTATATATGCTTACAGAGTTAATGACCCTGAACGATATGGTGTGGTGGAATTTGATAAGAATGGACAAGCTCTTTCCATAGAAGAAAAGCCAAAGGAGCCAAAATCAAACTAT
Organism: Mariniflexile sp.; assembly: GCF_041583155.1. Taxonomy (GTDB): domain Bacteria; phylum Bacteroidota; class Bacteroidia; order Flavobacteriales; family Flavobacteriaceae; genus Mariniflexile. The sequence goes on along the minus strand of NZ_JBFHGK010000009.1, from coordinate 2,113 downwards.
GCCGTTCCTGGTATTTATTTTTACGATAATTCAGTGGTTAATATTGCAAAAAACATAAAACCAAGTCATAGAGGCGAACTAGAAATTACCGATGTGAATAGAGAATATCTTAAAAAAGGAAAACTTAACGTTAGTATTTTAGATAGAGGGACAGCTTGGCTTGATACAGGCACGTTTCAATCATTAATGCAGGCATCTCAATTCGTTGAAGTTCTAGAAGAACGTCAAGGACTTAAAATAGGTTCCATTGAAGCCGCAGCTTATGAGATGGGCTATATTAAAGAAAGTCAATTTAAAGCTTTAGCAGAGCCTTTATTGAAAAGTGGTTATGGTAAAAGTTTATTAGGTTTATTGAATAAAAAATAATGAAAATAACTGAAACAGAATTAAAAGGGTGCTTTATTTTAGAGCCTAAAGTATTTTATGACGAAAGAGGCTATTTTCAAGAAAGTTACAATCAACAAACGTTTAATAAAGTAGTTGGTAAAGAAATAGTGTTTGTTCAGGATAACGAATCGCTATCAACAAAGGGAGTATTACGGGGCCTTCATTACCAAAAAGGAACCTCTGCTCAGGCAAAATTAGTACGAGTTATTCGAGGAAAAGTGTTAGATATAGCTGTAGATATAAGAAAGGATTCTAAAACATTTGGAAAATACGTGGCTATAGAACTATCAGAGGAAAATAAAAAACAATTATTTGTTCCACGTGGTTTTGCACATGGTTTTATTGTTTTAAGCGATTCTGCATTATTTTCATACAAGTGTGACAATTTTTATAATAAAGAATCTGAAGGAGGCATTATTTATAACGATGAATCTTTAAATATAGATTGGAAGTTAAATGAAGATGAGTTTATAATATCTGAAAAAGATTTACTACTTCCTAAGTTTGAAAATACAGAATTATGATAACAGTTTTAGTTACAGGTAGTAATGGACAATTGGGAAACTGTATCAAGGATCTTGATGATGGAAATCTGAATATAATATATTCAGATTATCAAGAATTGAATATATGTAATCTTACTCAAGTCCAAGAATTTTTTCAATCTGAAGGTCCAATACATTATTGTATCAACTGTGCTGCTTATACAGCAGTTGATAATGCTGAAAAAGACCAAGAGAAGGCTTTTAATATTAATGTTTTAGGAGCAAAGAATTTGGCTTTGGCGTGTGTAGAGAATGATACAACATTAATTCATATTTCAACAGATTTTGTCTTCGATGGGAAAAAGCAAAATCCATATACAGAAGAGGATGAAGTTAATCCAATTAGTGTTTATGGAGAAACAAAACTGAAAGGAGAAATTGAAATACAGCAGTTATTAAAAAAATACTTTATTATAAGAACTTCTTGGTTGTACTCTGAACATGGTACTAATTTTTTAAAAACCATGTTAAGGCTTTCAAAGGAAAAAGAAGAGCTTAGGATAATTAACGATCAATTAGGAACTCCAACTTACGCAGGTGATTTGGCTTTGGTTTTATTCCTAATCGTAAGAACAGAATCCCAAAAGCATGGAGTATATCACTATAGTAATGAAGGTGTTACGAGTTGGTTTGATTTCGCTAAAGCAATTTTTGAGGTCGAAAACCTACAAATTAAACTGAATCCTATTCCAACCACTAGTTATCCAACACCAGCAAAGAGACCTGCATATAGTGTTATGGATAAATCGAAAATAAAGAGGGAATTAGGAATAGAAATTTCTTCTTGGACGGAAAGTCTAAAATTGGCTTTATCAAATATAAAAAAATTACAAACTAGGGATGTTTAAAGTTCAATTACGAAATAATAAGACATTTGATTGTGATGCGGAAACAACCATTCTGTCAGCAGCCAAACAAGCTGGTTTAGTTTTAGAGCATAGTTGTTTATCTGCTCGTTGTAGAAGTTGTATTGTTAAAGTTATTGAAGGTGAAGTTGATAATGTACAGGACGAAATAGTGCTTACTAACGAAGAAAAAGCGTTGGGATACACTTTATCTTGTAATTCAAGACCAATATCAAACATTAAAATAGATGTTGAAGATTTAGGAGATATTGTTTTAGCTGAAACTTCGATATTTGTTTCTAAAATTGATGTGATTGAAAACATTTCAGATGATGT